>NZ_CP059724.1:6000000-6600000 GCF_022369515.1 Paenibacillus sp. 19GGS1-52 | reverse complement strand
GCAGAAGGGGTTAACTGAAGAGGAGGGGCTGCAGCAAACTTTGTCCATTACCGGCCCCAAGGGGCTCCAAGGCATTGTGCTGCTAACCTCCCCCGTGCCGAGCGGCAAGTCTTTTCTGGCTGCGAATCTTGGGGTGGCGGCAAGCCTTTCCGGAAGCAGAGTGAGCATTGTAGATATATCGCCCGATCGGGGAACCAGGACGGTGCTCAATCCGTTAAAACAACCTTCGGAGCTAGACGCATGGGAAATCGGGTCCGGCAAGGCAGCGGATTGGCTATTGTTTACGCCAACAGGTTATCCATCTTTACAGCAGTTGGAGCAACTACTCCAGAGCCGCGCAGCAGTAGACGGGCTAGTCATTGCCGAGATCCCCTGGAACTATCCTGAACGGGAGGCACTGATGCAGCGGTATCGTTCCGTCGCGGTCATGGACTGTGATTATCACCATTGGCTGCGATTTACAGACGCGGCCTCATGCTGGGAGGGCGAGTTCTGGCTGAACCAGAGTACCCCGGAAATGGCCTCCAAGATGGCTTCATTGCTCAAGGAGCAATATCAGCAGTGCTATGCGGCAGTCTATCCGTATTTTCCAGCAGCAGCATATGGATTATACCAAGGTAGGCCCTTAGCGCTTGATCCGGAGAAACGTATAGGACTGAACTCATTGCTAAATAGAGAGGAGACAGCCCATGAGCCTGCTCAAACATACGAATCGGTTAGTTAAACGGTGGATGAAACAGCCCCGGCATGTGGTGGTGAACATGCTGGATGGAAAGGATGGAAAGTCCGCTCATTACGTGCGGGTCCTCATGGTTCAGGAATATCCACCAGAGATTATTGCCGGGTATCTGGATCAGCTGGATGGAGTCGTTACCCATGCTGGGGCTAGCTTGCGCAAGACGATACGGTATGCGCAAAGCGATATCAAATTCAACACCCGGATGAAATACAAGCTGAACCGATTAACGGCCAGCATCAACGATCAGAGCGAAACTGATCCGGCGCGGAATGCGGAGATTGCCGCCAAAGAAACCATTTTGGCCTTGCGGGACTCCACCCTGTCGAATGACCACAAGCTGGTGGAGGTGCAAACCTTCTTGACGTTATCCGCACCGAAGCTGCATCAGATTGAGGCGGCAGAGGCGGGGCTGAAGCTTTGGTTCGATAACATGTCCGGGAAGCTGAATGAATTGAAGCGTGAGCAGAGTGAGGCGATGCGGCAAACCGCCCCTGCAACTGATCCTTACGGGGATCACAGTGAATTTTTTAACAAAACCCATTATGGGCGGGTCACGACAGACTCTGTCGCAGCACGCACCTACCCGATGACCCGAGGCTCGTTCTCCGATGCTGAAGGACTATATTTTGGTCGCCGGACTGAGGACGGCGGCTTTTGTTTTGTCAATCTGTGTGATCCGGATGATCCCCGGGCGCAGAACGTCACCGTGTTCGGCAAGACGGGGGAGGGGAAAAGTTACTTTCTCAAGGCACTGGTGGTGTCACTGTTGGAAGAAGGCGTGCATGTTTTTGTGTTTGATTTAGACGGGGAATGGCGTGAACTCTGTGAGTATGTGGGAGGCGTATATATTGATCACACCACCGAAGAAGGTCGCTATTTTGAACCGCTGACGATCATGCCTGCCATCACCGAAATTGACGAGGAATGTGTGCAGTATAATCGCTCCCGGTACAAGATGGCTGAAAAAAGCGGTGTGCGCACCTTCTCGCTGCTGGGGGAGAACTTAACCCGTTCGGAAATCTTTGAAGTGGGAGAAGCCATCCGCAGAATCTACCATGCCGCAGGGATTGAGAAGAAAACTCCAGCAACCTGGAATGCTCCCACCGGACCGAGGCCGACGATTCATGCGGTGTTTAGAGAAATTGAAGAGGCTGCTCGTAGTAATGCCGATGCCAAAAGCTTGTATGACAAGATCAAAATCTATTTTATCGGGATTTATGATGATGTTTTTCAAATCGAAGAGGCTTCCAGCTTTCATCAGAAAGCGCCACTCGTGGTCTATCGGGTCGGTTCCGGCGAGGCGGACGAGTCCAAAAAGGATGAATCGGCTAAGCAAGCGCAAATCAAAATGTCGATGGCCTTTGAACAGGTCAATGCTAACATTCATCTGCTTAAAATTGCCGGAGCCGATTTCTCTGCTGTGTTGGTGGACGAAGGTCAACGGCAATTGCAAAATCCGGAACTGCGCAGTTATGTCTTCACCTGGTACACGGCGATTCGGAAGCAAAATGGCATGATGATTCTGGCAGGAAATTCCCCAGCCATAATGCTGGATACCGCAGCTGGAGTCGGCATGTGGGAAAACACCAGTGTGCGCGTGTATTTTTACATGGAGCAATCGGCGGTACGTTTACTGTCCTCCCACGCGGATCTGCCACACGAGATACAGGAACTCATTACTCAGAATGAAGGGACACAGCGCTACATTTTGGAGAATCACAAACGCTACGATGAACTGATTATGCATGTCCCTCCGGAAGAGCATGTCCTGTACAAAACGCGGGGCCTGAAAACCGCAGGATAGGAGGGAATGCAGATGGAAGTCGTTAAAAAGGCCAAAGACATCAAGAAAATCATCGGGCTGATTTCAGCGCTAAGTTCTCCGGGAATCGGCTTGGTGCTGATCTTCCTTGGACTCGCGGCGCTGATTGTGTTATTTGTATTTTTGCCAGTTATGATTTTCTCGGATGCCGATAGCTATAAACCACAAACAGCAGGCGAATATGGCTGGATGGCTCCCGTGCAGTTGGATGAAGATGGTTCTGCATATATGTGGCCCGTGCCGACTCTTAGTCAGGTATCTTCCTCGTTTGCGCTGCGTGATCTGTTTGGGACAACCCGAATGCACAAGGGCATTGATATTGCGAATGGAGCCGCGAACACTGAGTTGCAGCCCGTCTATGCTATGGCAGCAGGTACGGTGACGTTGGCTGGAGTAGCCAGCGGGTATGGTCAGGCGATTATGATCGATCACGGCAACGGGCTGGTGACCACATATGGGCATCTATCTGCTCAGATGAACGTGTCCGTGGGTGACAAGGTGAGCAAAGGTCAGTTCATTGGCAAAATCGGACAAGGCATCGTCGGACGCTCTACGGGACCGCATTTACACTTTCAAGTGGAGCTGAACGGGGTACCCGTTGATCCATTGGAGTATGTATTTCCTCCAGGTTCGGAAATGCCAAGCTTGCCGAGTGAGCTGGGATATCAGTCTTTAAATATGGATAGCATGCTGCAGTTTCTGGAGAAGCGAAAATCAGCGCTGGCTGATCGCAGTCTGCTGCAGATGATCGATGACGCGGGGCGAACTAAAAATGTATCTCCCTATCTGCTGATTGCCATTACCGGACAAGAGCAATCTTTTGTGCCGAGAAACAATAACCATGCCTCCGAGATTATCCGAAATCCGTGGAATGTTTATGGATGTTGGTGCAAAGGTAAAGGGGCGCAACTCTCGACCGGAGAATCGGCGCAGATTGCTGCGAATACGATTACTAAGCTGTCACAGGATCTTCCTGCCGGAAGAGATCCGATTCAGTGGCTGTCGGCCAAAGATAATCCGCGTGGTTACTATGCCGCCGATAACGGATGGTGGATCGGGGTATCCAAGTACTTCAAATTGTTAGTAGCGGGGAGCGGTTGAAATGAATTTAACGGTAGTCATTATTGCGATATTACTGTGGGTATTTTACAAGAAAGGCAGCAATGGTTTACCGACCTGGTTCGTCAAAGCGCTAGGCGTATTTTTGATCATTATGCTGCTGCGTAATCTGAATGAAGCGTACCATTTTGTGTTTGACGAGTCGGATGCGTGGTGGCCCTTGGTGAAAGAAAATGCGGCACGGTTTAATCAGCAACTGAGAGACTTACTCCAAACTATGATGAAAGGAAGTTGAGACCACTGTGAGCACTCCAGATCCACCGAGAAAAGAAACTTTTGGACAGTTCGTGAATCGTCTGAGCGCCATTGCTGCGCTGGGCAGTGTGATCGTATTGTTCCTGGAGCCTGCCCCGGAACTCAGCCATTTGGCACATACGGTGCTTCGGTATGCGATCACCTTGTGGGTATGTATTGTAGGCCTGCCCCATGTCGCGGTCATAGCTTGGAAGCACAGAGATCGCTTGTGGCCGAGACTTGCACAGCTGCAGCAAATGATTCGAAACCGGGAATGGAGACCGGAGAAATACTCAGCGGACATTTCGCTAACTACACTGCCGAGTGCCGGAGGTGTGGAGTCCATACCCACCGCACCTCAACATGGCGAATGGGACCACAAGCTGACTTTGCGGGAAGAGAAGCATAGCGCCCAACGAGGGCCCTACGCTCTATTCCCGCCGAATCCCCGACCCCATTCCTCTTCACTTTTAGCAGCAGAGCAGGCTTCAGAACTTATCTTCAATACCGTACAGCTGGCGGGACTCAAAATGGATGAACCCCCAGAAATCTTGTCCATCGATGCGGGGCCAACCTTGCAAACCATTTCGTTCCGTCTGCCTGCCCGTCTGCAGCTCAGTGATCTGGTCAAGAAGAGGGATGATTTGGCGAACCATATCGGACATGACCGCAGTTTTGCCGTCGCCTCTTCGACGTTTCCCAGTGCAGCGGCCTTTGTGATCCCGCATAAGGAAAGAGCGTTTGTCTATATGAGTGACATGTCCAGGGATCTGCTGCAATTTGCAGAAAAGGCACAGCTGCCCTTGGTCTTTGGGAAAGACATGGAAGGGAATCCGATGCTGGTCGACTTAGCGAAATTGCCGCATCTTCTGGTGGCCGGGGCTACCGGCTCGGGGAAATCCGTGTTTATCAATGGGTTACTCACTTCGCTGGCGACTGCGCGTTCTCCGCAGCAAGTACAGTTTCTGCTCATCGATCCCAAGATGGTCGAGTTTACGATGTATACCGGCTTACCGCACTTGATTTCCCCGCCGGTCACTGATCCGAAGCGGGCGGCACTGACACTCAAAAAACTTGTGGTGGAAATGGAAAAGCGGTATAAGTGCTTTGCTGAAGCCGGTGTACGGAACTTGCTGCAGTATAACCGGAATCATCCCCAGGATCAGATACCCTACATCGTCACCGTGATTGATGAATATGCGGACCTGATGGTCATTGCCCGGAATGATGTGGAAGAAACCGTGCAGAGGCTGACCCAAATGGGACGAGCTGCGGGGCTTCATCTGATCTTGGGTACCCAGCGTCCCAGCGTGGATGTCGTGACGGGTGTCATTAAGTCCAATCTACCGTCCCGAGTAGCCTTTCATTTGCTGAGTGTTTACGATTTCAAGACCGTCATGGATACAGGAGGGCCGCATCTGCTCGGTGCAGGAGATGGCATTTGCATGCTGAATGGAGGTGGGCAGAAAAGATTCCAATCAGCAGCGATCAGCGCGGATGATGATGAGACGACTCATTATATTGAGGCATTAAAGCGCTATTGGCGAAATGAAGTGCGGCTGCAAAAAACAGATCCGGAAGCAGAAGCAGAGGGGGATTCTTCTTTGCTTAGTGTAATATCCGATGAGGAAGACAAAGAGCCATTGGAGGTGGAAGCTGAATCTGACGGACCGACACCGGGAAGTGTGATCCCCTTGGGAGAGTGGACGGATCTGGAGGAAGAAGAGCCACCTATAAACGAGAGTGTGTACGATCAGGTGATTCGCTTGGCGCGGGAGCATAACGGTGTATCCGGTAGGCTGCTGCAGCATGCTCTGAACATTGACTATGTGACGGCAGCAACCTATGTTGAACAACTAAGCAATGAAGGAAAGGTCGCACCTGAGTATGATCCGGAAACAGGTTTGAAGCCTTGGATGGCCGATGTCCGGGAGAGTGATGATGAACTGCTGTTTCGAATGCAGCGGATGATTTGCCAAACGGGCTCTGCTAGATCTGCTGAGTTGCAGCAAGAACTTGGTATACGTAAAGAGAAGGTGCTGCAGTTGATGAGTCAACTGGTGAAACTTGATTTTTTACTTCCCCGACAAGCACCAAAGGGGGATATACGCTGGCTTGGGATGAGGAGCAAATTCAACGATTTTTATTAAATGAATATGAATAAGGTCAGATCAATAGATTTCTAGTTCCCGTTTCTGGTTCCCACTTTTTAAAGTCGAAAACCCGCGTGGTTATGGGCTTTTTTCTTGATGATAAATTGCCACTTCAACTGGGAACTAGAATGGGAACTAGAAAATACAGTCTATTTTTGATCAGAAAAGGAGTCTTCTGGATTTCAGTTTGAGGGTAGTAGGATACAATCGCTTGAGAGAACCCAGACAGATTGTTTAAACAGGTGGTGAGGTGTCCTGAACTCTGCGATTCTTCAGTTTATTCCGCATGCTAAGCTAAAAATTGGAGGACTTGTTCTTTGGTGGTTTTACATGAAATTCTCACAAGAAAAATGTGGGTTATTGTCATTATATAAGAGACTTTGTCGAATTATTCAAGAATTGTTTTAAAATTGATACTTTGTGTTTATTGACAGAAGCGTAAACCTCTATTTGTTTACCGATATGAAAAAGACACTACTAAATTTGGGAGGAATACGTAACATGCAGCATAAGAAGTCGATTTCTATTGCACTGGCGCTTTTTTTAACCCTTCAAGTTCTATCCGGTTCTATGTTTGCAGCAGGTAAAGAAGGCTCTAATCGTATTTCTGCAAATTCCACTTCGACAGTAGACACACTTCTTAGCGCGAAGGTGGATTTCCTTCATCCGACGGAGGAGTACGCATCGCCGATGCTAGAGACGAAGACGGATAATGTCGATCCCAGTTCATTGAACGCATCAACCGACACTTCACAATCTTTAATGTATCGCTCAGACTCTACTGTCACTCAAGCTGTGTATGTTAAACAACCCCTTCCAGCGAAACCTTCACCCTCGCTAGAATTACCAGACGAACGAACTTCCAATACGAAAACCTATCAACTCCAAGATGACTCCTATGAGACCATCATTAGTACCGAAGCACTACATTATCAGGATAAGACAGGAGACTGGCAGGACATCTCTCTATTATTGACAGACGAAGCAGAAATTGCGAACCAACTGGATGTTCCCTTATCCCGTGATGCATTGCCTGAAGTACCTGTTCCAGAGACGACCGACAGCAAGGGCAAGCTACGCTTGAGTCCGGAATTATCCAAGCTAAACAAAGATGCCTTCCGTGCCCTTCAAGTCCCCTTCGATGTGCGGATCAGCAAGCAGTTCAGTAAAGGCTATGAAATTGGAAAAGGCAGCGACCGTCTATCCTTCGTTCCTGTAGGCGCCAGTTCAAGCCGAGCGGTAGTTCAGCAGGATGTATATGGGAATTCGCTGATTCGTTATCCATCGGCTTGGACGGCAACTGATGTGACCCTGCAGTTAATGGCTAATGGGATGAAGGAATCCATCCTCCTGGCTTCCAAAGCCGCACCGTCCTCCTTCAGTTATGAGGTATCTAGTGGACTCAGCAAGGAATTGCAGTTGGGAGAATTACAGATCGAACCGGCATGGTTGATCGACGCGGTCGGAACGTACCGCGATGTTCCCCAAACGCTGCGGAATGTCGAAGGCAAGACCTATCTGGATCTGCTGCCGGACTTAAGTGGGCTGGTCTATCCGGTAACATTAGATCCAACCGTCGTTCTGAAGTCTGCCAACAATGAAACGAAGGATACGACGCTAAATGCTCATGAACCGGATCGAAACTACGGAACAGACCCACGTCTGTATACGGGCAAGGATGTCAACGGCAATCATTTCCGTACCCTGCTGCAGTTCGATCTGAGTCAGATCCCTGCTGGGGAGTACACGGTGCTGGATGCTTATCTTACGCTGAATCAGACAGCGGAGTATCAGTATAATGCATCCACGGAAGTTAAAGCCCAACGAGTTACGGGAACATGGGAGGAGAATACAGTGAACTGGAATAACCAGCCTGTCTATGCCGCGAATATAGACGGATTGGCTTACAGTACCGTTGCTGTTGTAGGTGAAGGTGCTCAAGTCTTTTATCTCAAAGAGTTGGTATCGGAGTGGGTTAATGGACTGTACCCTAACTACGGTATTGAACTGCAGGCGGATAATATAACAGCACCGAATGTGAAGAAATATGTGTCAGCAAATACCAGTGCTGCAACACAGCATCCGTCGTTGACGCTTCACTATACCATGCCGAATCAAACCTGGAATGGAGTTACTTCAAGCGCCGATTCCTTAACATCATTTAATCAAAAGAAAATCGATTATACATCCGACGGTTATCAGTGGATGCTTGTCCGTGATGGTGGGGATTTCCGCCTAGACGGCATGAAGCCAGAGGAAAATACGTGGTTTCATTCAGGCACCCATGCGCTCGGAGCTGCCAATGGTTCAATGTATATCGATCAGGACAACTATCTTCATTTAGCCTATACATCCGTAAGCGGTGGGATCAAATATGTCCGTGGAACCTATAACACTACCGCGCACCGTTGGACACTGAGTACTCCCGTTGTGATATCTACGGATGTCACCATGAACGTTCCAGATCTGGTGGCCCACCGGGCACTCACGGGTGGAGGCTGGACCGTTCACATTGTGAGCTCCAAACATAGTACAACCGCTTCAACCAACGGAGCGGTCTATAACCGCATCGATATTTCAGCATCCGGTGCGGTGGGAACCTTGGCAGCTGCAGTCCTGTTAGACAGTGGAACCAAAGGCGTTCCCACTTGGCCGTCCATTGATTTTCAACATACGCCTTCGGCCATCGATCACGGCAAAGCGGTGAAGGATGGAGCCCCAAATCTGTACGTGGCCTGGAATGCTGGAGATGCTGGCACAGGGTTAGGTATTCGTTACAAGCAGGCGACATTTAGTGCAGGAAACTGGACATGGGCAGGGGAACAAGCGGTAGATGAGAATCAATACACAACCACGGATCGTGATTGGTTTCTCAGCGTTTATGATGGCAGTCGTTCTGTGGTCTTTGGCGCCTTGCGCAACACGGCAAATCAAAAAAGTCTATTAGCCTACACCATGCAGACCACCAGCAAGAAAATTGATATGTTTTACAGCGCACTAGCCGAAGGCAAACAGGCCTTGTATGGTTCGGGCAGCTATGATGCGCAGGGGAATTTGTATTTTGCCGGATTGTCAGGTGTGGCCGGCGACTTTATTACCTTTAAGTGGAGCCGGGCGGCGCAAAGCTTATCGCTTCCGAAGCAGGTAACGCCACATCTTGGCAGTTCTTACGCCACGATGAAAAGAGGAGACAATTACAACACCATCGAACTGGCGACCAGCACACAATCGGGAGCGGACGAGACCTTATACGATATTGAGCACAGTGTGATTCTCGATACGATTGAGCGTGAATTCACCCAATATTCGTATGACGCGGCTTCCCGACTGAATTATATTTTGCTGCAGAATGGAGACGGAATAGCTTTCACGTATGATTCTGCTGGCAATCTGACCCATAGGCAGCTGGATGAACAACCCGATACCAATGGAACAAACTTAGTCATCAATGGAAGCTTTGAGGTTACGGAGCATACACCGGGAACAGCGCCGGGAATAACGGATCCTCATTATGGGTGGAATATGTACACGGTTCCAGGCAGCACGGCGAGTTTCGAGCCGGTAGATCTGCCAGTCAGCAGAGGGAACAAAGCCCTCAAACTAGAGGTCAGCCAGCTTCCGCAGTCTCAAAGTGATTTTGTGTATCAAACGGTGGGGGTAACGGGCAACCAACCCTTCCGCTTAAGCGGCAAAGTGTACAAGCAGGCGCTGTCTCAGGCTTCCGCCGTGCTGTCTGTCGAATTTCTTTCGGGAGATCTGACGGTATTAGGCAGCTATGAACAAGAATCCACAGGCGTGAAGACCTCCTATGAGACTTTGCAAAAGAAAGGCTGGATTCCGGCGGGCACCGTCTATGCCAAGGTGTACGTCAAGGTTAAAGCCCTAAATGCCAACGCGTCGGGAACCGTGTTCGCAGATGCCATTACTCTCGAATACACGGATGATAATTTACTCTGGAACCCGGGATTTGAACGCACGAAGAGCGGACAACTCATTGAATGGGGAACGTATACAGCTCCAGGGTCGACAGTGGTGTTCCTGCCTGTATCCGATGCCTATGAAGGTGCTTCAGCGATCAAGCTTTCAGCGAGTCTTTTGCCCACAGGTGCCTATTCTTTCGTCCACCAAACGAAAGGCATTGGGGCAGGAGAAACGTATGCGCTTAGCGCGAACTATAAGGCAGAGAATCTTTCCAGCGCAGTAGGCGTGTTAGCGGTACAGTTCTTTGACGGAAGCGGGAATTCGCTAGGGTGGATCGAGCAGACCGGTACGGCTTCCGGCAATTACAATCCCCTCGAATTACATGGCGTTGCGCCCGCCGGTGCCGTCTATATCAAGTACATGATCGGACTGAAGGGAACAGGGGTAGGCGGTCAAGGCAATGTGTTTATTGATAATGCCAAGCTTAAAGTTACGCAGCCTTGATCAGCTATTCACCGTTTGCAAACACCCACTAACCCATAAAGCGAGGGAAAACTTTTGAAAATACGATCTCTTACCTATTCACGGCTCAAGCGAGGGTTAGTCGTTCTATTGTCCGCAGTCTTGCTGTTTCCGGTCATTGCCCCGGAGCCAGTCAAGGTCTATGCAGATACCGCTAACAATTCCGTAACCCTATCCAATCTGGACACGATGAAGTCTCTGTATAACATTTCTGCCAACACGCCTAATAATGGGATTTCCGGCGGTGAAGAAATCTCTAATCTGACGGGTGCATTGACCCTAACGGCGACCGATCTGGTGTTTCCAGGCCGTAACGGCCTCGATGTATCCCTAACCCGGATTTATAACTCGCGGGACAGTAATCTCACCAATCCGAAGGCCGTCACGACGAATACCGGAAGTCCCTATTTATATACAAATGATTCAACTTCGGACAAGAACACACATAATGAGAAACGGTACAACCTTGGAGCAGGCTGGTCGTTCGCTTTCCCTTCTGTGGAGACGCGAGATGGGGGGCAATTATTCCTGCATTTTACGGACGGCAGCGTGTACCGGATTACCGGAACCGGGACGGCCCGCACCCTTGAGGATTATCCGCTGCAGGATGTAGCCTTTGCCACCACCACGAGTACCATCGGTGGATTAAGTGCAGCGTATCAACTGACGGATACGCGAAATACCATCACTTACTTTGACAGTACTGGCAAGTGGATCGGAACTCGGGACGCGTATAACAACGAGGTCACGGTAGCCTATATCTCCCAGCCCATATTTGGCGGGACGAGTATCCCAGTCATCCAATCGATTACAAGCAGCGCCAACCGGGTAATTAGCTTCTCGTATCCAGATGTCAACACGGTGACTGTGATGTACCCGATCGACGGTACTAAGACCGGCAAGCTGGTGTACAACAAAACAGCCATTGCTGGCCAAACAAATGAAATGCAGTTGGCTTCAGTGGATTCTTTTAGCTATATCGACAGCACCAACAGTGCCAATAACCAGAAGCGGACCACTTCGTACGGCTACACGTCCAAGACTGCAGCATTTGATTATGAAACCGCAGATACGACCAAGCCGAACGGTTCACTAACCTATCAACTGCTGAGCAAAGTTACCTATCCGACCGGCGCATCCAGCAATTATGTCTATGAGACCGCCGCGCAGAAGAAGTTCCTAGGCGTGAATGGATATCTGGAATTTTACCGAATAGCCGAGCGTTATGACAGTCTCAAGGGTCCAACAGGAACCGCGCAAAAGACGCAATATACGAAATACACGTATGAAACGGGTAAAAACTTCTCCGGCTACGGCGTGACCGGGGAGAGTAATCCGGATAGTCTGTCAACCGGCTTCACGGTTACCAACAGCATGCGAACCTTTACCGATCCCGACACGGCAACCCCTTCGCAGAACCGGCTGATAGAGAGCAAGACTTATAATAATAAGCAGTTACTAACATCTTCTTCGGCAGAACAAGAGGGGGAGTACAAAGAATCCACCAGCTACACCTATGACGCGCTGCGTGAATTGGCCACGGCCATTCGCCAGAGTTATTACAGCATCGATGGCAGCGAGGAATCCACTTACACCGAGAATTTGTATACGTATGATGCTTATGGCAATGTGCTGACATATACCGACCCCAAAAATTATCGGTCCACGTATACGTATCACGGCACGTTCCACAGCCTTCCGGTAAGTGAGGAAACGACCTATGGGTTGACAACGGGCAGTCCGGTAACCCAAAAGTTCATCCAGACAGTCTCCATGGCGAAGCCGGAAGTTACCAAGTCCGAGCAGAAATATAAGAATTCAGCCACGGATACAACAGAGCAGACGGACACCACCGAGTATACCTATGATACGTACGGAAATGTCTTGACGACCAAGCTACTGCTGGAGGATAGCAAAAATCAGTTGACCACATATACCTATGACAGCAACAGTCTGTTCCCGGTCAGTGTGAAGCAAGAGGTCACCAAGAACGGGACGACCCGCACCGTTGAAGAGAAATACGAATACACGCCGGGTACAGGCTGGGAGAAGAGTTATCTGGATCCCAACGCGGTTAAGGCGGGCACCACTGCCGTCGCCAGCCGTAAATATGAGACGGAATACGATCTGGTCGGACGCGTGACTGCCATAAGATCGTCGATGATCACCGGCGAATCGGCCAAGCCGGAACGGACCTTTTCTTATACCTATAACACGACAGACCAGACCTATACCACCCAGGGGATAGACGAAGAGGGCAATAAAACTCTTAGTATCTACGACGGCCTCGGCCGCATCCGTGAGGTGAAAGCCCCCGCCGCCAATACGGTGATGGACAGCACAACGGCTACCCATACACCGGTGACGAAGCAGTCGTACCTGTATAATGGGTTAGGTGAAGTGATTACTGTGAAGGATGCACTGGATCGTGCGACCACCTACGACTATGACAACGTCGGGCGCGTCAAATCTGGCATCTCGCCCATGAATATTGAGATGGGTGCTTCCTTCAATGATATGTTGCGAACGGTTACGACTACATCACCAATCACACTGACTAGCAGTGCCACGACCGAATCGGCCAGCGATGAATTAGGCCGCATGACCAGCACTAAACAACTGAACAGCGACCCTACGAAGAGTGACATTTTACAGCGGTCTACGGCCTATGAGGTCGGACAGGATCCGTTCCGGGTGTCGTCTGCAGATGGGAATGGCAATCAGGAGACCTATCAAGGCAATGGTCTAGGCCTGCTGGGTGACCTGAAACAGACCATTAACGGACAGGAGCAAATTTCTTCTTACGGCTACAACAAATTGCGGCAGACTACGAGCAAATCTATCGGCGGACAGATTCAAACGTCGTATGCTTATGATGAGCTGGGTCAGCGTATCTCCAAAACCGACACTACCGAGGGTACCGAAACCTATGGTTATGACGACAATGGAAACCTGACGGACGGTACCGATCGGCTGGGCAATCCAGCGCTGCATACGTATGACGAGCGGAACCAATTAGCCGCTTGGAACTATGGCTCTGCAGGCAGTGCGGTGACGGCTAGCTTCACCTATTACAAGAATGGGTTACGCAAGTCGATGACGGATGAGACGGGCACGACACAGTACCAGTACAACCGGGATTCCACGCTGCGGAAAGTGACGTATCCGGACAGCAAAACGGTACTCTACGAATATAACGAATCTGGCACGCGTAAGAGCATGACTGACCCTTTTGGAGCGATCACGCTATACCAGTATGACAATGATGACCGCATGACGAAGGTGTCTTTGAAAGAAAGCAGCACCGGCGCTGAAGCAACGCAAGCCCAATATACGTATACCGGCAGCGTGCTGGATACCATCACCTATGGCAATGGCCTAATTACCCAGTATGCCTATGAAGACGGGTTTGGTCGTCTGACGGGTATGAAACATCTGAAAGGCAGCACGATCCTGAACCAATACAGCTATACCTATGATAATAACGGGAATATTACAGAGCGGACCTCCAACGGCCAAACCGAAACTTTTGGCTACGACGAGTTGGACCGGATCATCGCCAGCAGCGAAGCCAATGAACAGTATAGCTATGATGTGAAGGGCAATCGGACGGTGCAATTGTCGACGGCTTCGAGCCTGCACACGGACACGATGGATTATACCTATGATCAGGCCAACCAGTTGAAATCGGTCACTCGCAACGGAGTCGTCACCACCTATAAATACGACGGCGATGGCTTGATGCGGGAGAAGAATAACGGCAGCACTACCCGATTCTATTATGACGGCGAGAATATGATCGCCGAAGGCAGTGTTTCTGGCAGCACCATTAGCTTTAAAGCCAGATATGTGCGCGGCTATCAGCTGATCAGCATGAAGAACCAATGGGGTACGGTAGGGTATTATCTGGAGAACGGTCACGGTGACGTAGTGAACTTGTACAAGCAGGATCAGACGCTTTTGAACACTTACGACTATGACCTTTGGGGAAATCCTAAGGTCACCGAAGAGGCAGACCAGTATAGTAATCCCTTCAGGTACGCCGGCGAATACTGGGATACCAATACGGGCTTGCAGAACCTGCGAGCGCGGTGGTACGATCCAAGTATTGGACGATTCATCACCGAGGATACGTGGGAAGGACGGATTAACCATCCGGATAGCCAGAACCCGTATATCTATGTGGTGAACAACCCACTGATTTACGTGGATCCAAGCGGACATATTTTTGATGTAATCTTTGACGTGGCATCCCTTGCTTATGACGCTTATGAGTTTGTACAAGACCCGAGTTGGGCAAATGCAGGTTATATAGGTCTGGATGTAGCCGCAGCGGCGATTCCTTTCGTTCCTAGTGGGAGCGCTCCGCTTCGATCGTTAAATAAAGTGGATGATGTATCCGACGCGGTGTCTTCGGTGAAGAAGGCCGTCAGTAGCGTATGCAATTGCTTCGTTGAAGGAACGGAAGTGCTTACGGATCAAGGTGAAAAACCGATCAAGGAGATTGAGATCGGAGACAGGGTCCTCTCCAAAGATGATGAAACCGGAGAAGTAGCCTATAAAGAAGTCGTGGGACTGTTCCAGAAACAGGCCGACCAGATCTATACGATCCACATCGGGGAAGAGATTATCGAGGTAACGGGAGAGCATCCGTTCTGGCTGAACGGTCAGGGATGGACACTGGTAAAAGAGCTGAAGGTTGGAGATTTGCTAGTTTCCAGTGAAGGTTCCAAACTGGCCATTACCGAGATCGAGAAAGCGCCGCGGCAAACGACGGTGTACAATTTTGAAGTCAAAGATTTCAACTCCTACTTTGTATCGGACCTTGGGGTTTGGGTGCATAATTGTGCGGTTGGGGGCACGGGAAAAATCAATAGTTATGATGGTCTACCTTTTTCTTATAGTTTAGAGCCTGTTAAAAAAGGTGGTAATAGTATTGCTGACCAAATGACTGAACGCGGATGGAATGACAAGCGGATTGGTGAGGCAATAAACGAACCTGCAGGAACTGTTGATTGGGTAGACCAAAGAAAAGGACAAAATAATGCTCCGGTCACAGGGAATTATCATAAAGAGGGAGGATATGTATCTAGAAGGAACGATTCTGGTGAAATTATTCAATCAAGCCAAGTTGATGATCCTAATTGGATCACTTATTGGTCACAAGATACAATAAATTGGAATAAGTAGTTTTAAAGTGGGTGGTAATCCTATGATTATCATCCACAACCAATACTTAGTATTAGAGGGTGAGAAGATGCTTGGAAATATAGAATGGAAAACAGAATATAGCTTTGCTGAAATAGAGACAATAAGAGTGGTTGAAAATAAACTTTGTATACATTTTCCAATTGATTATCTTAATATAGCTATAAAGTTTCAGGGTGGAGAGCCATCTTCAAAGACCATAGTTGTAAATGGTAATATAATAATTTTCGGATTTCTATTGACATTTTTAGCTTTTGACGAACTTGATATTTTAGATATATACAACTCAGTAAGATATACCTTACCACAGAACCATTTTCCTTTCGCTATTGATGAGAAAGGAAATATGTTTTGTTTTGATTATAGTGGTGGAGATGTTCCCATTGTCGTATTTGCGGAAAAAGAAAGGGGTAATACTGTTACAACTAGTTACATAGCTCAAAGCTTTTCAGATTTCGTACAAATGTTGCAATGATTTTTCTGATCCAAATTGGGAATTTGGTGGTTACTGTGCCGAATTAATCCATTTCAAACTCTGAAACTAGAATTCAGAGTATCGTTATTCAACTCGTAAATAAAATAAAAGATAAAAACTCAAATGAATTTGGAACTCCAGTTTCTGAATTTTTGTCCAAGGTAACTAACACATTAAACCTTGACTGGCTTCGAACCTTTCAAGGTTTCTTTTTTTGTGGGCTATCCAGTGCCGAATAAACACATTTTTCAACCAACAACACATAAGAATTAGGTAAAGTTCGTCCGGTTATAGGATCGATGCCCCGAGGTTGTGTGGGATTCATAATTCGAACACTGTCCACTTGTTTATTTATACCACCTTTAAACGCTTTTCACAGCTAAATTCAGTTGGGAAAATCGTCTGATTTTCGGTTTATACCTTCATGGGAGCTTAATAACGGTCATTCCAATGTCTTGTACTTAATGATCATCAATCCAATAAACCATACTTTTTACGTACTTTTAGTATACGTTTCCCTTGAAATAATGAGGTAATCTTAGATCATGCAAGAACACAAAAAGAGGCCGCCCCGGCAATCCAAGGGGCGGCCTTTGCGTTGGAGGAGGAGAGTGTTGTGCAGGAGATTGGATTTAAAGAAGCAGGAGAAATGTTGAATACGCCGGTCAGCACACTGCGGCGCTGGGTCGTTTTATTGGAGGAGCAAGGTTACACCTTTAACCGTGAAGGCAAACGCCGATCACTAGATTGGCGGGATGTGGGTGTGCTGCGAGAGGTCAAACTCAGTCTCCCGAAAGGAACGCTGGAAGAGGCGTTTCGGCAAGCTATTTCTTCATCAGTGGTCACGCAGCAAGAATATAAACAGGAGTCACAGCCCGTGATCGACGGAAGCGAATGGGAGGCCTTTGACACCCAAATCAGCAGCCTGAAAGAAAACCTGTATTGGCACGGCCAAGATCAGGCAGTGAGCACTTTGCTTACGGCTTGGAGAGCATTAAAGGACACGATGGGGAGGGAATAATGTTGGGGAAAAAGTACAGCCTTGCTGAGCTGAAGGCCTTACCCACGCTGCAACAATCACACACGGATAACCTTAAAAAGGACACCGGAAATGAACGGATCTGGTTGTCGCGAATGACTGTGGGGGATGGCATGCACTACAACAACCAGGTCACTGTGGAAGTGTACACCAATGGGAAATGGAACACCGTAGATACGTATCAGGCACAATGAAGGAGTGAACATCAAATGAAAACCTATGCAAACTGGACAGGGGATCTGGAAGATTATCTTCAGATCGGTGATGTGGTCGATGAGGAAATGGCTGATCACTTTCTGAATGTGCTGCCTCCGGCCTGCTGGACAGACAAGATCATTCAAATTGGTGAGCCCAACAGCCACGTGGGGGGCAGAGCCACCTACGCCACCTTAGAAAAAACAGGTAAAGGCTGGGTGTACCGGGGGAATTGTCACCGGGGCGAGACGGAGGCCAGATCATGACCCGCAAGGCACAGGTGATTGCCTTCGCGAATCTAGGAGGAGGGGATGCGATTCAGGGCGTAATGAAACTGCTTCGCACCTTTCCCAAAGATCAGCGCATTGTCGTGGCTGAATTGCCTTGTGTCGGCTTGCCGCGTATCGCCTATACCTTTGATCAGCAAATTGCAGATCTCCACAAAGAGCGAACCATGGATCAATTCCTGCTGGATCTGGACCGGCAAGCACTGAAGCCTGTGCATGAGTACATGGTGCAGCGGAATGGTGTGGACTATGTATTGGTGAATCCGCGGGCTCAACCAGAGTCACCGGTGATTCGTAAGTTGTCCTCGAACCAAACCTTGATTTCCGCACCGGTGGTGCTGCGCCAGCTGCTGGAAGCCGATTACGATGTTATTCTGCTGGTGACACAAGGCACACTTATTCAGCCGACCACTCACTTTGCCCTTCGGACTTCAGATGCGGCAGTACTTTACAGCGCGGATGCTATTGATTTCGTCGGCAACTATACTCATTACTGCCGCCTGATTGAAGTGTTCGCGGTAGAGCGAGAACGGCTGTTTCTGTTCACTGTCGATACCAACGTGAACATAGACGAAGCGCCTATTTATACTAAATTCAATGATCTACTCAAGCACTGGAAGGAGCTGGAGCCGAAAGAACTCTCGGAACGGAAAGGGCCATACCTTAGTCGCGAAAATGAAACGGTAGGCATCATTGAACCCCTGGAGTATCTGAATGTACAGATTTCCATCCAGCCTCTGAATACCGAGTTATCGGAAGGGGATGCCAAGAAGCTGGAGAGTCTGCTGAACTTCGTGCGTTTCCGGCTGCAGGGAGATCACCTGGATGAATACGTGCAGTCCCTGACGCATGAACCCTCACGTCAAAAAATCCGTTATTATATTTCGGATTTAATCCGGGAGCAAAGTGAATATGCCCTAACCCTTCCGCTGAGTGAGGCGGTGGAATGGGTACAGAAGGAGATTACAGAACTCGGTGTGCTGCAGGAGATTCTGGATGATCCCAAGATCAGTTCCATCGAAATCAATGGTCCGGATGAAGTGATCGTGGAGCAGGACGGCATCGATGTCCATCGTCCGGACATCCGTTTTCAGAGCGTGGCCCATCTCTATGAAGTGATCAACAAGATGCTCATGCCCATCGGGAAACCCATCTCCAGCACTGATCCGATTGTGGATGCCAACTACCGGGGATTTCGCATATGTGTAGTCGCAGACACCAAAGAATTTCAAGGCATTAGCGCCAATGCACCGCTCATTAGTATCCGGAAATTCCCTCCGGATGTGTATACGGATGAGCAGTGTATTCAGTATGGGAACATCTCGCAGGAGATTGCGGATTTTCTGCATTTCATCGTTCCTAAGGGAGCCAATATCGTGATTGGCGGCGGTACGAATAGCGGAAAAACCACGCAGCTGATCCGCCTGCCAATGTGCGTGGAGCCCATCACCCGGATTATCTCTATTGAGGACTCCGAGGAAATGATGCTGGCTAGCAAGACGCAGTATATGAATTACCCGAATTTGCCTTCGCTTCTGGTCAAAGAAGTGGAGGATGAGAAGAAGAGCTACGGTATCGCCAAACTGATCAAAGCCTGCTTGCGACTGAAGCCAACCTTCATGTGCATCGGAGAAATTCGGGATGAACCAGCGGCGCAGCAAAGCCTAATTGGTATGAACACGGGGCACTCGATCTGGACAACCATTCATGCCAACAGTGCCAAGGAAGCAGCCACACGGTTCTTGCAACTGAACGGGAATACCCCAGCCGCAGCCAGTCAAATTTCCGGATCGATTGACCTCATTCTGTTTCAGAAGAAACTCAGTAATGGAGCCCGAGTGGTCACGGAATTGTCTGAGCTAGTGGGTTACCGAGGAACGGAAGAGCCGATACTCAACCCCATTTTCAAATACGATTACAGCCTGAAACGTCATGTTCGGGTCGGCAAGATCCAATCGGAGGCGCTGCTAGAAAAAATCTATTTGAAAGATCCGGCGCAGGAAGACCTTCGGCGCTGGTGTGAGGTAAAGGAGTTGAGGGCGATATGATGTCCATTCTGCTGTTGATCGCAGGCTTGCTGATCTCCTTTGGCATTTTCTCGTTTCTTCCGGTAGCCACCAGTCGTTCCAAAAGGCTACGGATCGCTTTTGGATTTGAAAAAACTCAGGCGGAAGCAAAAGCGGCAGGCATTCGTTTGGAATGGCGTAATTATGTGCAAATTCTCGGGATCTCCTTCGGCTTGGGGGCTGGGGTCGCCTACTGGACAGCTAACATTTGGTTTGTGGGTGTGGGGGTCGCCATGGGCATCATTATCCCCAAGATGATCATTTCGACGGTGAAGTTCAACCGTAGAAAAGAAGTGCTCATGAATCTGCCGGCCAATTTACGGCTGCTGTCTTCCAAGTTCAGAGACTGCAAGTCGCTGCAAAAGTCACTGGAGACCTCACTGTCCATGATGAGTGGCGTGACGGTCCCTTTGTTTGAGCAGATGTTCGTGTCGCTGCGAATCGGTCTGGATGTTCCCACGGCGCTGGATCAAATGAAACAGGCGGTGCAGTTCAAGAAGTTCGATGACTTCTGTGAGAAGGTGATGGCCGGGAACAAGGACGGGTTTCATGCCCGTTCAGTAGAAGGCATCCGGGAGAGCATTACGGATATGGCTTCCGATATGCAACTGTTGCAAGAGATCGACCTGGAGAATGAAAAGAAGCGCATGGAGCCGTTTGTGGTCTTTGGCATCAGCCTGATCTTCCCTTTCCTGTTTGGGTATCTGGAGAGCCAGCTGGTGGCAGAATTCAAAGCGGCGACAACTTTGCAGACCGGCATCGGCAAGCTGCTGCTGGCGAGTATGATCGTGTCGGTGATGATTGGACTATGGAAGAAGGATAAGCTGTTGCGGCTGAATCTGGATGATTTGTAAAGGAGGTGAACCATGATTACATCCATTCTTTATGGCTTGGCAGCGCTGATCGTCGGTATACCGATCCTTCGGCTATTGATTCCCGGGTTCCAGCGGCAGCAGCAACTGGTGAATCTGGCATCGCTGGTTAATCAATCGGAAGGACAACGGCTGCGGATGCAGCAGAATGCCATTGTTCGTTCGGTGGCAGATCATTTGACAAAAGGCCAAGGGGAACGAAGAAGCAGCAAACAGCGCGAAATGTACGCGATGCTGGGGTACCCGGAAAGTTATGAATTTCACCTGGCGAAAGCACTCGTACAAGCAGCATTGCCGGGAGGCTTCGCACTTGTGTTGGCAGGGATGGTGCAGCAGGTTTTTTTTGCTGCCGTGGGTCCGGTGCTCTCGTTTTTGTTTTATTGGCTACAGATGCGGCGCATCCCTGCGGCTTACCTGCAGCGGCAAAATCAGTTGATTGCGGACTTGCCGTTTCTTATCAGCAAAATGATTACGGCTCTTGAAGTCGGCAAACCGCTGAATGTGATTTTTCAAGAGGTGAGCACACGCTGCGGACCGACCTTGTCCACGCTCTTAAAGCGTTTGGTGGCGAATATGGGCACGATGTCGCAGAAGGATGCCTTACAGGTGTTTGCTCAAGAGGTCAATGTACCGGTGGTGTATGATTTTGTGTCGGTCGTCAATGTGGTGGCCGAGAAGGGGTTTCACGAGGCAGAAGAAGATCTGAATAGTGTCAAAAATGATCTGCGTAGCTTAAGCAAGCTTGCGCTGAAGGAACGCACCCGAGGCAATCCAGGGAAGATGAATCTCTTCTACGGAATGGTGATTGTCCATGTGGTAGTGTTCTTTTTCTTTATGCTGATCCAGATGTTCGGAGCCTTTAATTCCCTATAACCCAAAATGAGAGGATGAATTACAAATGAAGAAGTTGATGAAGAAAATGGTTGAAGGTACAAAACAGGTAGTGGTGAATACTTCAGGAACGATTGCCTCCCGATTAGATCATTTTCGCAAGGATGAACGCGGGGACGCGATGCAATGGGTTATTGGTATCCTGATCACGCTGTTGCTGTTCATCGCGGTCTATCTGTTGTTCAAGGCACAGATTAATACCTTCGTCGTCGATAAGATTTTTGGCAAGATGAATTCACTTGATTAAGGATCACATCATGAAGCGCAGATGGAAAGAGTTCTGTCGGAGTGAGCGCGGAGATGGGATTATTTCCATCTTCTTTCTGCTGCTCATTGTGCTCATTATTGCGCTCATTGCCGTGACCATTGTTCAGTATGTGATGATCCGGTCCAATCTTCGCACCGCAGCAAATGAGGTACTCCAGGTCATGAAGGTGGAGAACGGAGCAGACCAAGCGACTCGGACAAGTTTCGATGGGCTGCTCCAAAGTATGGGTATGAATCCGGCAAAGGTTTCCTTTACCGCCACACCGAAGCCGGTCCAGCGCGGCAATCTCCTGGAAGTGACAGCGATCCGGGAGTACAACGTGTTTGCGCTGAAAGCGGTCGGCGTGAACTATACGGTGCCGATTCAAGTTCATGTGTCCGGCCTAGCGCACAAATTTTACAGGACGGGGGAGTAGCATGTGGATCAAGGTATGCGGAGCGATCCTGTTCGGCCTGATCCTGACGGTGCTGATTATGGATTTTCTGGTCGTGGACAGTGTCTATGACTCCAATGGCCGAGCGATCGAGCATGCCATTGACGCGGGGATTATCCGGTCCGGTATCGTAACGGACGCCCAGCAAGGTTTGGTTCAATTGGAACAGAACACGCTGCGAGCCGCGACAAGAGAAGCGTTTATCCAGTCCTTGCATTTGAGCTCTGCCCTGGAGAATCCAATCATGAAAGACAGCAGCTTTGAACTGAAGCTGACCTATGATTCAAGTGATGTTCCCTGGATCGATGTGGTCTTTCGGACTCATGTTTCTTTTGCCATCCCTGGCGTGACCTATCCGGTTACCATTCACCGCAATATTCCCTATGAGAGTATCTACAAATAAAGAGGGAGAGGATCAAGCCTTTGAAAAAGTTATGGAATAAATACACCCGCAGCGCATTGATCGTCCTGTTCGGACTGATCCTTGCGCTGGTTGCGTTTCAACTGAATAACAAGAACATTGCCGAGAAAGTGCAGACGAAGCAGGTTATTGTCGC
The DNA here is from genome assembly GCF_022369515.1 of Paenibacillus sp. 19GGS1-52. Lineage (NCBI taxonomy): Bacteria > Bacillati > Bacillota > Bacilli > Caryophanales > Paenibacillaceae > Paenibacillus > Paenibacillus sp. 19GGS1-52. Next base: position 6,577,199 of record NZ_CP059724.1, on the reverse strand, counting down.
TAAGACTACCATTGATCCCTACATGCCGATCACCAAGGATCAATTGAAATTCCGCGAGGTCGTGATCAGCGAGGTACCAGAGGATGCGCTGGAAACAGCAGATGAGCTGGATTTCAGTGATGCCTACGCTTCTAAGTATGGCTTCATGCAGGGAGCGCCGATTCGCAAGACGTTGGTCACTACGGCAGCAACTTCCGGCATGGGGGCTGCGGTCTCTTTGAAGGAGGGCATGCGGCAAATCGGGGTAAAGACGGATCTGGTTTTGTCCTCAGGGGACGAGGTCAAGCCCGGTATTCGGGTGGATGCCTTTGCCTATGTCACGGATACGGCGACTGGGCAGTCCAAACGTATGGTCCTTCCGGAGTTGGCAGGCTTAAAAGTTGTGAAACGGCTGAACGCCGAAGGGAAGGTTCCCGATCCGACAGACGGCGGCAGCTTGATTCCCGCCGTGGTAGTGCTTGAGGTGACTCCGCAGCAAGCCGGATTGCTGATGGAATTTCAAGAAACGGGGAAGGTCTACCTGCTGCCTGCAGGCACACTTCTTCCGTAGAGGAGGAAACGTATGAAGCGATTGTACCTTTGGTTAGGGCTGTTCATGCTCATCGGGAGTGCTCCGGTGACTCATGCTGAGAATGAGAAACCTACTGTGGAGGCTCCGGAAACGGTCATGTCGGCCACCTACGCTGTTTATGCCGATCCCCTGGGCAGCTTGCGTGTCGCCGGTCATCCGGCGCAGGTCAGGCTGGATGTTTCCGGAAAGCTTCAGTTCACACAGTCGATGAAACTAGAGATCGAATATCAGGGCGACTCTGGATGGCAATATGTCGTGTCTTTGGACGACTTCACGATCCGGCACACGGTGCAGGAAGGAAATATCCAGGCGAGAATTCCCGCAGGGTACGCTTCATACCAGGTGTCTGGGGTAACCTCAGAGCAACGCTCAGACGGGATCACTACCGGTTCGGGGGTATTTGCTTCCGGTGCTCCCCAAGTTGTTCTGGAGGCGACGGAAGGATATGGGCGCGGGATATACAGCGCCGATCTGCTGCTGCAGGTGGATCTGCCCTCGCTCATTGAGGTGGCCGAGGTTACTAGCACGGATCGTATCTCGCCCGGAGAACGGGTGGGGCTAATGGCCGGTGAATATAGCGCTAACCTTACATTTACCCTTGTGTCAGGGATCTAAAGAGAATAGAGGTTTTCATATGGAGATAAAGGTTAGAAAAAGCTTGGCAATGTTGAGTATGGTGTTCATTTGTTGTTTGTGGCTGTCCAGCGTAGCCAGTGCTGACAGTTCCTTTGTCTTGTCCCCGGTCAAGGCCGTGGAAGAGGGCCGGGGGTACTACAAAGATCAGGTTCAGCCGGGGGATTCAAGAGAGTACACGTTCTTGGTTCGGAACGCAAAGGCCGAGCCGTTACAAATTAAGCTCTATCCAGCAGATGCGCTTCCGGCGCAGAATGGGGGCCGAAGTTTTTCTGAGAAGGAACAGAAGTTATCCCTGGTGGGAGCGTGGGTGAATCCGCAAGGGGCTCAGGAAGTCACCCTGGAGCCTAGAGAAGAGCGGAGCTTTACCTACCAATTGACCGCGCCGGAAGATATTCGTCCAGGACAATACGTGGGAGTGATCGCCGCCGAAGAACTGATCAAGGCCGAAGAACATGAAACCAATACGCAGGGGCAGCAGGCTTCGGTGGCCATCGATGTGGTCAATCGAAGTGGAGTACAAATGGTCCTGGAATATAAGCCAGATCAGGCCAAGCATGACATGAGTATTGATGCTTTTCAGCATGATTATATCAGTACCGGTCATTCCCGATTGACGATTAAATTAAGTGATCGCGGCACGATACTTGAGAAACCAACCGGCAAAATCAGAGTGCAGGACAGCCAAGGGCAAGTCCTGTTTCAGCAGGATTATATTGCCGATTCCATCTATGCAGGCACAACAGCAGATATGGTCTACATCATTGAAGACAAATTGCTACTGCCGGAGGAATATGAGGTAACTTACGAGGCAACGTTCTCAGGTAAGACGATTAGCCGGACATTCTCCTTTAACGTGTCTTCAGAACAATCCAGAGCCTCCCAGGAGTCGTTGACGGCAGCTGGGAAAATCGAGGTAACGCAGACCTTTTGGGACTGGTTGCTGTTACATGAATGGATACTGATCATCATCATGGTGATCATCATTCTATTCTTTGTTTTGCTGTTCTGGCTTCTACTGTTGTTATGGAAACGCAAAAAAGAGAATGAAGACGAAGAGACACCTACCGTGCAACCCGCCATGGAACACAAGGCGCAGGAACAACACCTATAGTGAATGCAAATTCCAATGACATGGGGTTTGCATTTTTTGTTTCATTTGAACTTCGCTCAAACTGAAGGGAGTTGGTGCCTCTTTAATTGAAAGAACTGCTTTCTGGTTGTGAATGAAATTGAACGATACAAGGAGGATAACATGAAGAAAATAGTATTCACTTTTTTGACGGCACTGGTTCTAATGCTCCCAATTTCATCTGCCTTTGCAGCAGATGCGGCCAATGTGGATGAATCGGAAGTCGTAGTCACTGGGGCCGGACTGCAAATGACACAAACGAAACCGATCTTTACCGATATTACGCTGGATGTAAAACAAAACCAAACATCGGCCGCCGCTAGCAATCTGTATGTTTTGGATGCACGCGGTACGGCGGCGGGTTGGGGAGTCGTCCTCCGGGCCACTGATTTTACACTGACTAAAATGGTAGGTGGACAGGCAGTAACGTTTGTCATTCCGGCATCTTCCGTATCGTTTTCGACGCAGTATACGAATGCGATTGTGGGGACCCCCATTGATTTCCAGGCAGCCAAAGGAGAGCTGGCGGTTAATCAGGTGCTATCCTCGGAGGATGCCCGGATCGTTGGGGTTATTCCTTCCGAAGGGGCTGGAACCCATCAATTTGGAGTTTCCTATACCTTGAATGTTCCAAAAATATTAACGGGAAGTAATGGTCAGCATGTAGGTTTGCTACAGGGAACGTATACCTCTACATTCACTTATACCGCAACAGCAGGACTATAAGGGGCTAATAAGTGGTTTTTAACGATGGCCGCGTCAGGAATCTAAACAAGTCAGTATTAATGGAGGGGGATTTTTAGTGGTTAAGAAACGAAAAAGAATACTAAATGCATCACTAGCCGCATTACTTTTCGCCACGGGGATATTTGTTCCGTGGGGAACAAAAGCAGAAGGTGCGACGGTAAATGATATAGTTAACGTAACTATAGGGCATTCGATAATGGGTTCTTATTACCTTGATGATGATTATGTGGATTACACGATCCACATGAGAGACGGAACAGATTATTCGATGAAAGACAATGTAATGACGAAGGCGACAAACACAGCCACCATCAAAAAGATGATTTACGGCGAGCGTCAGAGTGCGGCTACAGCGCCGTATTACCTCGGATCAGATGGTTATATTTATACTAATGTTGCCACTCCAGTAAAGTTATCCAACATGAAATTTGTGGATGCTGTAGCCATATCGAGTCAGAGTAAGTACGTTTACGCGAAGAGGGCTTATTTTGGTCTAGCGGAAAACGGAACCTTGTGGGCGTGGGGCCAAGGCGCATCAGGAGAGCTAGGTATAGGTACGAAACAAGATATGACCGTTCCTGCCGAAGTGGTAGACCCTGTTTCTGGCGACCCCATTACAGGGGTGAAAAAACTGTACAACCTTGCAGCTCCGACTGCATTATTCGTTACAGATACTAAAGCATACATTGTCGGGAACAATGCATTAAATCTGACTCCGCAGACTCTGGCGAGACCTGCTCAGATCACGAACATTCCCGCGTTCACCAGTGCCACTAACTTCGATCTAGGATTCTTTAAGGGGGCATATTCTAACTACGATGATGTAGGAAATGAGTGGGTTAGTGGTTACAGAGCAACTGTGATTACGGAATTTACGGAAAAGAGATATTTCAAGATTAACGGGACGTATTACACTCTTTCGAGCCTAACGGCTAAAGATCCCATGTGGCCAGCGTATAAGAAAGAGGAGTTTGTACCAGTCGAACTAAATACGGGGGCAACAGCCACGTTTGTAGCTTCTGCTTTCGACTTATCTAAGGTTCAGAAGTGGTTTAAGCATGATTACTACTGGCAAGCCAATAAGACCCCTCAGGCGCCAATGGACTCGAACACGGGATATACCTTATTAAATAACGGTGCATTGTCTTACTGGGGGGCGAGCATGACCGATTCTAACCCTTATGCAAGTACGATAACGTTTAATACCACGCCAACAACGATCGCGGCAACTGGAGTGGTCAAGGTTGTCGGTTCAAATGCCAGTAAGACAATTTGGTACCTGAAATCGGATGGTAACGTATATGCATTCGGTGGTAATATAGGCAACGCCGCTGGAGTGGTGGGTACTATAGGGCTGACGCCTCAACGAATTCGTGGAGATCTTAATCAAGTGGCAGACGTAGTAGATATCATTAACGGCCTGGGTGTAACGTGGGCCTTGAAAGCTGACGGTTCAATCATCCGTTGGAGTACGGCTTCGAACTTTACACCCGTGTCTACTGCTAACTCCGATAAGTTTGCAGGTCTACTCTCTGTTGATAATGGTACTTCAGCAGCGGAAGTTTTCGGAATCACTACCACGGGTAAGTTGTATTCGTTCAGATCGGCGGCATATGTTGCTGGCGTATCGAATATATACCCTACGGGTTTTGTACCGTCTGTAGTGTTAAACCTTCCTATGTTGACACAAACGCAAGATAAGTTTAATAACACTATCGCTGTAGTAGATTTCGGTGCTGATCCAGGAATTACGATTAAGGAGTACTCGCTGGACGCAGGAGTAACATGGAATCGATACACCGCACCAGTACTTATCACACAATCTGGTTCCGTAACGTTCCAAGCCCGATCTGGGGATGGAACAAACTACAGTCCGATATTGTCTGAAAATATTATAAACACGCCCATAGTAGTTCCTGTGGGGTATCCGAAGATCGTTGTAACGGGCAATGTACTTACGATTGATACAGGTTCTATTCCCTCTGACACAACAAAAGTTAAAATCAATATTGACGGAACCATCATAGATTACAAGGGAGCCGTCACCCTCACTGAGGGCACACATTCTGTAACAGTTACCGTTCTTAATAAAACGACGGATGAGCAGCTTACTGAGATTATAGATTCGGTAACGGTTGTGCCTGCACCAACGGCTACCCCGACGCCGACTGTAGCACCAACGCCGACTATAGCGCCAACGGCGATACCGACGCCAACAGTGGCCCCGACAGCCACACCAGTGCCAACAGTAACTCCAACGGCTACGCCGGTGCCAACGGTAGCCCCGACAACTACACCGGTACCAACACTGGACCCGAGCTGGGGTAGCCCTCTTGGATCTGAGGATATTAATTTCACCGTTCTAAGTGGTGGGTTCTCTTCTCAATTCAATGGACTGCTGCTGGACACCGTAACCATTAGTACGACAAACCAGTATCAAGTCATTAACAGTGTCACTAATTCTGTGATCGAGGATAGCCGGGGGACCGGGGTAGGTTGGAACTACACGTTAAAGGTAACGGATTTCATAAGTAACCCAGTGGTAGACAATAGCCTGGGAACGAATGATTTAGTCGTTAAGATGCCTTCAACAGCGCTAAGTGTAGATGTATCCAATTCCACAACACTCGCTGGACAAGATGGCAACTTAAGCCTTAACGGAAACTATGTATTTAACGCGGAGCCGGTGGTGTTGGCACGAGCCGAGGATTTTCATGGGATGGGCCAATACCAGATCCCGATGAGTTATATGCTACGGGTACCGGACAAAGTAGAAGTAGTTTCTGCGGGGAACGGAAGTACGTACCAAGCCGGAGCCAAAACAGGGCTGCGGGTGGGTACGTATCGCTCACAATTCACGTTTACGCTGGCTTCGGGGATTTAGGACTTTGAGATGAACTGATCGTCTTCTTTTCTGGACGGTCAGTTTTTTTGTTGAACGATGATGGCGAAAGAAGAAGGGGGCCAGTTGCCGATTCTGCTTGAAATGCTATAATTATATAAAGCTTGTGATGTCATCACTTTACCTTCAAGTATATATAAAACTTTACCAAGCCAAATCTGGGGGGAACTGTGATGGATGAGAATAAGGAGGATGGGAAGATGATTGATCAAAAACATGATGAAAAAAAACCAGTGGCTTCGGATGCTGTCGTTCTGAAACTGGCGAAAAAGGGAATGAAGAAATACAGAAAAACCTTGGACAAGTTGGCTAAAAACTGATGTGTATTCAACTTACCCCTCACCAGATCATCGAAATACATGATTCAGAGCTGGCCGAATCCAATGGATTGGCTGGAATCAGAGAACCGGGATATCTTAACTTCATTTCCGAAAAGCCTTTTAGTGTTATATTCGGAGAGGAGCAGTATCCCGGTTTGTTTTTGAAGGCTGCTGTTTTGCTGGATGGTTTAATTTCATCCCATTGTTTTTTTGATGCCAATAAAAGGACTGGAGTCCTTGCTACTTATGTATTTTAAGGGATTAATGGATACGAACTTGATGCAGATCCAGAGGAACTCTTTAACGTTGCAATAAAAGTGGCAACCCAAAAAATGGACATCCATCCATTAGCGGTCTGGTTAGAAAAGAACTCCTACAAAAATTTAAAATATCATACTTTTTACATACGTCTACCATGCATAAATAAAGTATGCTTGGTACTGTAGAATACCGAAGAAAGGAGAATTAAGATAATCGTTAGTCTCAGTAAATTTTATGAATAGGTTGAGAGCCAAGCGCCGTTGAGGGGCTTTTTATTTTGGCTTTTTTTAGTCGTATAGCGCGCGGTGGGGGAGAGGAGGGAGGGGGCTCAGTATTATAAATGGGAAATATTTCTTTACAAATGGTATTCGTTATATTAAATTATACGTATATCATAAAATGAGGTGATTGTTCTGAATAGTTCGAAAATGGGTAGACCTCCTTCAACGAACCCCAAAAGCAAATCGATTCCGATCAGACTGGATGCCGCCACGGAGAAGATTCTACAAGATTACTGTGATAAGCACAATTCCAATAGAGCAGAGGCTATTCGTGAAGCCATACATCGTCTGAATGAAGATGAGAGTCGCTATTTCTGGAGTCCGGAATGGAGACAATTACTAGGGGATAACGAGAAGAACATCACGAATATCTCAGAGGAATTCCAAGGGATGTTAAATATGTTGCTGCAGACCATACAACAAATGAAGACTAAAACGGGGAGTGAATCCAATGAATCGGATTAGAATGAGAGTAGGTAGCACGTTTCTAGCGATGATAATGGTACTGGGATTGACGGCAAGCTTTGCTTCCGCAGCTCAAGTCGCGGTTTCGGTACAGGTCAATGGAACAGCGGTGAAGTTCCCAGACGCGAAGCCGTATTATGAGAACAACCGAGTGATGATCCCGATCCGGTTCGTAAGCGAAGCGCTGGGGGCGAAAGTGGGCTATGGCCTCGACCGATCCGTAACCATTGAGTTAGGAATAAAGAAAATCCTGATGAAGATTAACAGCGATACCGTAACGGTTGATTCTGTCATTAAGAAACTGGATGTGCCCGCCCGTCTGCAGCAGAACCGTACCTATGTACCCTTGCGGTTTGTTTCAGAGGCGGTCGGTGCAGAGGTCGGTTGGAATCAAGAGAAGCGTCTGGTGACGATCACGACAGGAGCATCGACAACACCAACAGCGAGTCCAAGTCCTTCGGCTACGCCTGCTGCGGGTGGCAATAATATGTTTAAAGTCGGGTTTGAGTGGCCTCGTGAGACTGAGCTGGGTAAGGCTCTGTTTGTCGATAACATGAAGATTGTGAATGGAAAGTTGACTTTCACTTTGCCGAAAGGTGCAGCTGGCAGTAAGGGGACAGCCACGGGAGCCTTAACTAAACTTGAGCCAGGTAAAAGTTACTCATTTCCAATAGGGAAGAATGCTGGAGATTTAGTGATTTCAAAGCCTGAGTCTAACGGGGACAGTTGGGAATCTTACGCTATAAATCTGGATACGAATTTCAATGAAGATATGACTGAACTTTTTGGAACCATTACAAACGATGTGATCGTCTTTGGAGGAGGAAACGGCGGCTCCACATTGACGGAAGTTATTCAATTATTTAAAGCTTTGAAGTAGTTACAGTAATACCTTTGTTAAAGGGTCTGATCGCTATAAGCGGCAGGCTTTTTTTTATGCAAAGGTCTAAAATATTCTTTGGAAGGTGAGATTGCAATGAAGATATTCAGGATATGCAATATCTTACTGGTGGTAATAATCAGCGTGATAATGATTGCGCAAGGTGTGTCAGCAGCGGGAACGCCAATGCTCTATAAATATGTTCAATGGGAGTATGGAACCGAGGATAGCTCTAGGTTTGCTGGATATATTCCAGCACTTGATAAAAGAGTGGTTGATAACCCTTGGCAGCTCTATCAATGGGCGGGATTATTCACTTTCGCCGATGGCCAGACGAGAATAGTCCCTAATTACGATGTGTTTAACGTAAAAAAAACACCAGCCGAACAAAACTTTAGCAAAGAGAATGGATTTGGCTTGGTCTTTAAAAGTACGGCAGCACTTGGTGATCTGTTTGACTCCATTTGGTCGGGTCAATCTATTGAAACCAAACAGCGTCAGTATTTCCATGATCAGTTTGTTCAAACGGCCAATGATCCTATTTTTACAACAGGCCATGAGTATTACTATACTGTCCGGGCTAATTTTCCATTCCTCCGCACATCCGGCATTGTCCCGCGCATGGGCATCAAGTTCACCAGCACTCAAAAGATCAACGCTGACTCTTACCGAGCTCTCTACGATGTTTCCCCTTGGCCTAAATTAACAGTATCCCAGGGAGATGCATTAAAGGTCGCCTTTTCTTCCTATGGATACTCTGAGCGGGACGTGCGGGTCATCGCAGCCCCTAAGGGGGCATTTCCAGACTTGTCCAAAGTAGTCAGTTTAACAGATGGGAAATTGATTCACACCAATGAAGCAATCTATAACGGCAATGTAAGTGTGAATGCGAAGGATATCTCAAAAGTCCTTGGCAAAGACGTAGATATCATCGTGGATGATGGTTATGGTCGGACAGCAATTAAGAGTATTACGCTTCCGGATGAACAGGCGTTGGATTTTGTGCCTACGAAACTGACGCTCACAGACGGTGGCCAACTCTCGGTGAAGTTCCGGTATGACGGTGATGATATTATGGCTTCCGATTACGTGAATACGCGGGGGATGCCTATGAATGCTGCAGTCAAGATCGGCGGTGTGCTTGCTGCAGAGTTTTCGTTGGCTTCGATGTACAGCTCTCTTCCAGCGACGATTACGAATGGACGTGAATTCAATTACATGCTTGGCAAAGTCGAGATTGGTGATGATCCGGGAAAATACTATGTCAAAGTGGATACTACGATTAACAATCCGGTCCATCAGGATCGGGCGCTAGAGTCACCAGCAGAGTCCTACAATAACAATACGCTTCATGGTGAATGGATGATTGAACGTGCGGCTCCAAAGGCTGATCTGATTGCCGTATCGATCACGGCTTCGCCGGATTCCATAACCATGGGTGGTCAGTCCAGCATTACCGGAAAAGTTAAGAATGACAGTACGGTTGGTCAGAATGATGTGCTCATTCGCTTCTATGATAACGCCAGTAAGATCTATGAGACGCGAAAATCTTTTGCTGCAGGTCAGACCCTAACCGTGGGTCCTTTTAATTGGACGGGAAACTCGACAGGTGTTCATAATCTTACTCTCTCTGTAGATCCTGAGAAGGAAAAGGTTGATCAGAACCGGAGCAATAATATTGTGACGACAGGCTGTAGTGTTGTCTCAGGGACTTCTGGAAGTGGGAGTGAATGTAATCAACCTGAAGCTGCTGGAGAATGGTCTGTGTCCTATCCTGTGATCACTGGTTACCCTACGAAATATTATACTTCAAGCTATACTACAGCAGATGGAAAAATTCATTATTTCACAAATTCGTATACGGATTATAGTGACCCTAACTGGAGCCGCACTCCTGTAACTTACCAGGAAAAACTGAAAATCTCTGCAGAAGTGAACACCAAGCAAGGCATAGCGACAGATCTCAATCACCCCAGAGAGTCTGACCGTGAGAGCCGGGGATCTTGGGAGATTATCCCCTACGCCAAAAAGAGCGGGAAGGCTGCCAATGAAATCACTCGGGCTGGTTATGGCATCGAGCTAAAAGTAAATACAACCTACACCACAAATTGGGAGACCAAAATACCTACTGGCCTGGAAGGAACTGCATATCAGATTGGGGGAGCCTACTACGGTCCTGATGCGGTGTACGCTACCTTCTATGATCCGAACTGGAAGATTGAGCGCCAAGTCAAACTGGAAAAGACCAGTGGTGACCGCAATACCGCCACCTGGGAATTGCCTTTGACCAAGATCACCTCCGATTCCGGCAAATCCTATCAGAGCCGCAAATACATGACCTCGGTGATTGCTTCAGATGGCTATTACCGAATCAAAATTTCAACCGATCCTGCAGGAATGAGTGGCTTGTTAACTTGTATTACGAAGCAAGTAGAGATTTATGGCAGTATGTATGATGATGTGCAGAATGTAAGACGGACAAACTAAATATAATGTAGCTAACCCCATCGTTCGCGGTGGGGTTTTACTTCTGAGTACCGTAAGGGCTCTCATGAAGGAGGAAATCATGATATCTAACTTATGTATGCTGATGGAAGCGATAATTCTCTGTGGCTTGCACCTGATCTTCCCGGATCTAGGAGTATAAAGGGATGGCCATTACAAACATGCTGCTGACCGCGAGCCTACTCATCCTTTGCTGCTGGTTCAGTTACACCGATATTACGGAGAGGCGAATCTCCAATAAGCTGACGTATCTTGCGATTTTAGTTTTGCTTGTGTTCAGGATTCTGTGTAGTCCGGAATATATATGGGGACTGATCCCAGGCTCAGTATTTTTCCTGATCTTCATGATTAGCCCTCGATCCTTGGGAGCCGGTGATGTGAAATTGGTTATGCTGCTTGGATTGGGCGTCGGTCTGGAACGAACGATAGTGGTACTATTTTTGATGTGCATATTTGTATTTCTGTACCTAGGAGGGAGAAAGCTGCTGTCTATGGAGGTTCAGCATTCTGTACCATTGGCACCGTTTCTAACTTTGGGGCTGCTAGGGATCGTTGTCGGATTATGACTTTGAATTGTCGATTTACAGATTGTTACAATCATGTTAATGTGAAACTACACTGATCGGAAGCACCGATGTGTAGTCCGAAAGAATTGGCAAAAGCGCCCTGTTAGCTTAGGCTGGCAGGGTTATTTTTTTTGAAGTTAGAGTTTATTATTTGTGTATTAATATAGAATTATCGGTTGAGTAGGAACAAAAAAGAGAAAGCTCATAATAAAAAAGTTAATTACTCCAAATGAAATAGGAAACACGCTAATATAAATATAACTTAATTGGACGGAGTCGCCAAATATGGACACTATTAAAAGTCGCGCGCAACTTGAATATCTTTTGATTCGATTCTTAACAGAAAAAAACACTGAATAAAAATATAGTTATGGACGTAATGCCTTAAAGACATATGTAATCGAAGAACACAATTTCAATGAAAAGATGCTATTTAAAAACTCATAAAAGATATTGATTTCTAGAGCGAAAATATTGGAACTGAAACATGGATGTAAGCCTGCAACCTTTAAATTGTTTGGAAAGTTAGCTCTAGAGATGTCAGAGAGTTTAAGAATCCGTTCTCCTATTCTCCTAAATATATTGCAAAAAAGAAATTATATTAAAGATCAAGTTACAATGGAAAATGCCTGGAGAAAATATATCGCTGGAGCTGATTATGATCTTTGGCTGCCAGTGATATATTTTCTCAAGGTATTTTAGAGGTGTGCGTCAGAGCGAGAAAACCTAAGTCAATCATGAGTCATAGGTATATTTCAATTAAGGAGATCTGCCGGATGACGGAAGCACAACAACGTAAAAGAGAATTGGATAGAATACATCGGGACACTAGAATTCATTCAAAAAATAATACTGATTACGTTCCTCTCCCTAAATTAGAATAATATGCTATAATTCCACTTAACTAAGTTAACTTTCATTAAAGATCGGAGTTCTAAACATGTGGATATTTGACCGGTCAAGAACGACATATGCAGAAAGTGCAGGCAAATTTATAAAAGCTATTAGCTATAGATATTCAGATGAAGTTTTTAAGGCGATATCTAGTTTATTTAAAGTAACATTAGAATCAGCAAAGAATACGTATGCAACTCCAATTTCTCATCTTGGAGTTGCATATAAAGTAGAAGTTGATAAATATCGGTTTGGAAAAACGGAAGTAAGTCCTGCATGGGTGAATACTTCAAATGTGGAATATCGCTATACAGAACCTGCTCTTTTATTATTATCAGGTAGAATTAATATGGAAACTTTCATGTTAATAAATATTATTAGATTCCAAGTATTAAATTCTACTCTGGAAAAACCGAGATTTGATGAAAGAATAGATAATAAAGTTCTTCCTTTACTTTTAACAATACAAACATTAAAGCAATTAGAAAAAATAGATCAGCAACAAGCGTATATTTCTGAAATGGAAATAGGATTATTATACCAGAAGCCTGATCATACTGACATATTTGATTTTGCGAAAAAAATTATTGAGTCTAGGGAAACACCCCATTTATCACTACCACCAGGAAAAAATCCCGATGCTTTTTTTAATTTATTTCATTCTACAGGAGTCATTATAAGCTGTAAGCAAGTCTGGATAAATGGACAAAGGAAGGGAATCTTAGTATTAGCTGCAAACCGAAAAAGTATAGTAGACAAATTATTGTTAGATCCTCCAGAGTTCCTACCGATAACATGGAATGATAGATGGAAATGGGCTTATGCATACTCTAAGTTACCTGGGAATTACAATAATTATTTACCATCTGAAAAGCAACCAGTTTTAATAAGGCAGCTTCCTTCCAACTCTAAGTATGATTCTACTACTGGGACATTGTTGCTCTTTTCTATATATGGGGCCCAATTTAAGATCAATGATTTAGTAGTTTGGAGTAATCCTGTATCAGGACTTAAGGAGAATGTAATATATAAAATTAATGGTTATCCTTCTTTTCTTCAAGATGGGACAGTAGCATTTAAAATAGTTGAAGAATTTAGGAGTTCTCATGGTAAGATAAGCTATTAGGAGGTTTTAATATTGGAATATAATGTTGATCTTACTTCTGAGTTCATTAAGGCGAACCAATTAATAAAAGCAAACGAAATTAATAATCCTTCTAGACCTTTAACGCCAGTATATATTTATGAAACTAAAGAGGAACTTACATTAAATGATGATCATATCAATGAACTTTTCATTTTTAGAAATCAAGATAAATTAATTTTCAAGGCTATTCAGAGTGGTGATACAATTCTCTTAGAACAGTTTCGTATTTTGAGAAGACCTATAGAAGAAATTTAATAGTGGGAGTGATACATATGCCAGAACAAGTTTTTCTTGATCAACTTGAGAGAGATGGATTTTGTTCAACAACTGATATCGAAAATGATTATAGTAAGTCTTTCACAGTTCAAAATGATCGTTTAGACTTGCTTTCAAATGATGATTTGAAGGGAAAAATCCGTGAAATTTCACAAAATTTTGCTATTTCTTCTGAAAGTATTTATTCTATTTACTACGGATTAATAATGGGAAATGTAATATTAGAAGGCCCACCTGGAACTGGGAAGACTACATTGGCAAAGGTAATTAGCGAGCAATTGTTTAATGTTAGGCTAGTTGAAAGCACGGCTAATATAGAGTGGACAGTATATGATCTGGTTGGAAGGAAAACGCTAGAGATAGTAGAAGGTAAAGAACAGATAGTTCCTGAAAATGGTCATATTACAAAAAGTATAATAGAATGTTGTCATCAAATATCAAGGCATGAAGAAAATCGATTAGAGCCGCAAGCGGAGTGGCTATTAATTGATGAAATTAATCGTTGTAAAATTGATAGAGCATTTGGTGAGTTTTTCACTGTTTTAGGCAGCACTAGTAATCAATCGATTTCATTATCGCATCAATATAAGGGGAATCAGAAACTCTATATTCCTAAAAAATTTAGAATTATTGGAACCATGAACTCTGTTGATAAATCATACGTGAATTCATTTTCTCAAGCTTTTGCAAGAAGATTTCATTTTGTCGCTATAGATATTCCTAAAACTGAGGAAATGCTAGCTAGAGAAAGATCAATTACTTTGGATCTAGCGATAAAAGAAGTTTTGGATTTGACTAGTATTAATAAACAAATTCTTGATAAAAAAATTGCTGAAGTCGGAGTGAGTAGTGCTCTTGATAAAATTGATTCTATAATTCATTTGTTGCGTTTCGGTGATGGAAATAATAGTCCTGCTATATTATCGGTTGGAACCGCGCAGATAATTGATATTAAAAAAGCCTTTTTATTGAAATTAGTATTGGATAGTGATACTGAAATTTTACCGACGATAGTATGGGCAATTTCAACAAAACTCTTAGCACAATTAGACTCTACAATAATTTCAGAAGAGGCCCAGTTGGCATTTATAAATGCTATTCCTAATGAACTGAAAGGAATAAAAGATGATGTCCAAAGAATATGGGGATTTTACGAAGGAACAGAGATATAGGATTATTGAAGAATCTCTATTATTACTCAGTACTTATTTCGGAAGGGACACAGATCCTTTAATCCATAAATCTCAGTTATTCTTGGGATCATTAAATATTTCTAATATTGATTCATTAGATTATATTAAAACAAGATTTTTCTTGGCAAAATGGGTATCTTTCAAGGCGATTATAGGAACCTTGGATTCTATATTCTCTTCTACCTATGAACCTATCAGAGAAGAGTTTGTTGGGAAAATTCAAGGGTCTTTAATTGTTTCAGAATATGTATCAAATAAATGGAATAATGCTACTCTGAAGAATTATCCTTGTCTTATTTCAGCTGAAAATTATGAAACCCCTGAGAATGCATTTCTATACAAAGTTATTTATTGGTTTTATAATATACTGAAAAAATTACCATTGCCCAACGAATCAGGGGAGTTTGTATTACAAAAAAGATTTCTTCAAGAATGTGCCAATATGCTCCATCATCCTGTAATGATGGTGATTGTAAAAAGTAAATATATGAAAATAAATTTAAATCAACTTATTAGCATGACTCAATCAAGAAATAAGCAGGGCAAAACCAAGGATTATAAAAAAATTTCGAATATAATCCTATGGTTTAAATCTCTTCATTGGACATCAATAGAAAATGAAGGAATTGATAATTTAGTCCTTTTATTTGGTTCTAGTTCTAAAGTATGGGACAAGCTTTTTGAAATTTGGGTCCTATCTATGATGATTAATTCTATTTTTAATAAAGGATTAGAGAAGCATAACTTAAAAAAAGTTGTTTTCCCACTAGATCAAAGAGGTCGAGAATCAGTGACAAGAATTGTTACTGATGATTGCGAAATTAATATTTATTATCAGAATTCAAGTCTTGTTCAAAGTTTATGGAAATATGAGGATGGGGCAAACTTTAGAGGAATTCCTGATTTATTAATAAATGTGCAAGGTATTTCAAACTTCACTGTGATTTGTGATGTGAAAAACGTTAAATATTTCCAACGAAAAGATGCAAATACAGAAAAATATAAAATGTTGGGATACTTTGAAAATTTCCGAAATTCTCTAAATCATCAGCCAATTGGACAGTTGTTTCTAAGAAATGACACTGAATATTTAAATGATAGACTGATAACTAATGATAAAGCAAGCTTATCGCTTCGTACTGTATCTCCAAATAATATGAGTTATGGATTTGATGATTTTTCTATTGATTTTTGGAACTTAATTGAAGATAATTCTCTAGTAGGATTAAAAAATGTACTGGAGACTGATATTAATGAAATTTCGATTATAAATAGAAGTGATGAAGCTCACAGACTTGCTGAGCAATTAGTAACAGAAAAGCCTCAAGAATTAAAGAAATGTAAAAATAACTTGAAAAATTATATATTTCCCTCTACTTGGAGTTATTTTTCAAAGGAATGTCAAACATTATTAGGTATGGCTGAACTCCTGTTTCAGGATTTAAATGAGAAATGTGGAGAAGATCCTGACGTTGATTGGGGTCCTGTGGTATTAGAGTACTGTAGAGCGGTAGAATACTTTTTTAACCATGAGATTATGATTCCTTTCAAAGAATCTTCTCTGTTTAATGTTTATTTGACCTCCTCTAGTAAGACAGATACTAAATCTTATGAGTATATAAAAAACAAGAGAACATTAATGTTTGGAGAGTTAGCACATTTCTTTAAAACTACGGATAAAAAAAATGGGGGTATATATAATTATCTTTTAGGAATAAGTCATTATTCCCAAGACATAAATTTTTGGGGAGATGAACTAGGAATTTCTTTAGAATCAATAAACAGAAAATATCGTAGGAAAGCAGCACATATAGATTTGCTCACTATTAAACAAGTTTCTGATTGTCGTTTGAAGATAATAGGTAGTGGAGATTCAAAGGGATTATTACCGATGCTATTTGAGAAAATATAGAATAATAGGAGTGATGTTTTAGTAACAAAAGTAACAAACATCACTCCTATTATTATTTTCTTAACCAAAGAACAGTATTTTCTTTTATTAATTTACTGCTATTCTTCTTATTATCCCCAGTTACTGTAATTGAGAATTTATCTTCAATCGAAAAGCCAAGTTGTTCTGAAGATTCAATCAACATTTTTGCAGTGTCGATTATCAAATCCTTGCCACCCGCTTTTGTAGTATTGTTACCTATAACAATAAATGCTGACCCTTTTTCCTTGAGTAAAAAATGCATATTATCAAGAAAATAGGTCATTGATGAGAAATAACTATAAAGTAAAGATGCCATATTTTTACGTCTGAATCCCACATCAGATTCTTTGTTTAATTTGTAAATTTCAGTAATAATATCAACAGCATATGTAGAGGTGATATTATCAAATATTCCTCTTTCAATACGATATTCTAATTCGCCTTTAATTTTGTTTCTTATTTCTCTGCTTCCTATTAAATCCTCTTCGATAGGATCCCTTTGTTTAGAGGACAAACTCATTAATATAAGCAGACTTAATCTATTGGTATCTATATAGGGCAATGCAGTTGCATAGGGAGGACTAGTAATTACAGCATCAATAGTTCCCTCAGTAAGTCCATGAGAGGTAAAACTGTCTATTTTTCTGCAATCACCTGCCCATATATTGGATTTGGAAAATAAAGAAGGAGAGTAATCTACAGAATTAAAGTAGCTTTCAAGTTTGGAAATTTGTTTTTTTAAATTTTGTTTAAACATATCTATCACCGGAGCATCAAGTAAAGGTTCTTTTCTTCTTCTTATTCGTAAATCACTGGGTTCTTGCTGCGATATATCTCTTATTAAATTGCTAACTATAACTTCAAGAAAATTTGTAATACGATTATCAGGTATTTTGTGAATTTTCTCGAATAATATACCTATTTTATTAATAACACTTTGAGGAAACCAGCTTTCAAGTTCAGCATGTGCCTGAGGGTCTAGATGACCGTATAAATAATTAGAATTAGTTGATGGATCTTCATGTTCTATTGTTCTCAAGAAGGTTTTTAATGTATTTAATAATATTGTTGGATTCATCCTTAGGACTTCTGTTTTTGCTTTGGAAATTTTGAGAGCTAAGGGATTTATATCACATCCATAGGCTCTATAACCTGAAAGATAGGATTCAAGGATAGTAGTTCCACTACCCATAAATGGATCTAGGACGGTACTTCCTTCCTTTAAATTAGATAAAGATAATAGACTTTTACATAATTGAGGGTAAAACTTTCCTTTATACTCATGAATACCATGAGTTGCATATTTGGATTCTTTACGCAAAGATTGATTTTCTAAAGTATCGCCGTTTTCTACGATACTTTGCCATGTTGCCAAAGGTTGAATTTCAGAAGAGGTCACTTTGTGAATAAATGTAAGCTTCTTTGCTTTGTCTAAATTCAAGCAATTTACAGTAGCAGACCATACCTTTTCTCCAGACTGTGTTAAATTTCTAGGAGAAAGTTTCTGGATTTCACGTTGCAGTAGTTCTTTCTCGAAGGCCCAAAGTTTGTAGGGTGCTTCGTGCAATTGTATTTCTATGTCTTTAACAGGTTTTCTTAAGATGACAATTGATTCATTTGTTGCTCTTCGAGCATGGCTTTGAAATGATCTGCGGCTTGTTGGTAAGTTTCTAGATATTAAACCGATGTATTCAAATCCTAATCGTGTAGCTTCTTTTATATATGCTTCTGCAGTATTATATAAAATCTTATTAAATACAGAGTCTCCAACCACAAATACTGCAAATCGTCCGGGCTTCAGAGCCTTAAAACAATTTTCTAAACAGGGAGTTATCTCAGACATATAGTCTTCAAACCCAGTTTTCTCTCTTTGATGGCGTAAATGTGAGCCAATCTCTACCTTTCCAAACTTGACAGGATCAAAACCCAGCCAAAACATTCTAAATCTGTGATATAGATGATAGTCTGTTACGTTCGCATAAGGTGGCGAAGTAACAATAAGATCAATTTGATTCTCCAAAATAGGACTATTTTGGTTAAGTTGTTCTCGTAAATCATACGTTCTAAATTTTGCCTTTTTACCTTGTAATAGACTACTACATGCGTGTACTTTTGAAAAAACTGTATCCAAATCTCCAATAAAATAGCGCAGGGTTTCTTTTTTAATTAATTCTTTTGGTTTACTAGCATACCTTGTTTCACTTTCCTGATTAGAAACTTTTGAAACAGTCCTCGATAAAGCAACTTGAGCAATAACTTTACAGCTAGGAGAAAGATTTTCTATGAGTCCTTTTATTAATGCTAATTCTTGAATAGCATTATGATGAAACCATTTTTCTATATTTGGGATATCGGGTATTTGTATTTTCATATCTAAATAATCATTATCTATTTCTACGATATCAAATAGCCATTGTCTACATAACTGTAGTTCAATTTGTTCTTCATCCGTCAAAGTAATCGTCTTGCATTGTCCTATAATACTTGCTAATGGATTAGCATCGGTACTTATAGATCGACGATTTAATAATAAAGCTTCTAATGCTGTTGTTCCTGAACCACCAAAAGGATCCCAAATTATATCTCCTGGGAGACTCAAGGCCGAAATCATATTGCATGGTATTTGAGGGATATATTTTGCAGGGTAAGGGTGTATGTCATGGGTCAAGTAAGAAGTATCATTTTCTGGAAAATCCCAATCTATACTGTTAAGTTTTTTGAATACTTCACTCGCAGATGATAAATCAGATAGGTTGTCTGGAGTGTTTAGATATCTTTTTTGAAGTTCAGCGACATATTGATTTATTATGGTTTCACTCTTTGTATTGAACCATTCTGTTGTATTGGACCCATATTTCAATACGTGTTCTTTTATTAACTGTTTGCGGATGTCTGAGGACTCGATGATGAACCTCTTATTGTTTTCAGACAAAGTGATGCTCCTTCCATTTATAATCTGGGACTATTATAGTATAACCCAGATTTTTTTGCAACGAAGTAAGGCCATCATATCAAAGAAAAATATTTTAAATAGTTTATGTGAAAACAGAACTACGAACTTCACTTATTTCCGAAATTATTTTGAAAGTTGATTGCTACTCAATTACCTCGTGTATTTTTGACTGCGAGTATCCTTGCTTGGCAGCCGGTGAAGAAGGAGGCGATAGCATGATTGAATTAACGAAAAGAGAAAACGAAGCTCTGAATGCAATAAACACACTTTATGATCATTTGAAATTCTCTCCAACTGTTCAGGAAATTGCTGACGAAATGGGACTGGCGTCAAAATCGACGGTATTTGGATATATTGAAAGGTTGGAGAAGAAGGGATACATAGAACGCAAAGAGAGCTCACCTAGAGCCTTAAGGGTGATACTTCATGCTTAGTGATACTGCCCGAAAGTTGTTAATGATCATGACACATTCATCTGGGCCATCATGGACATATGCCAAAACTACAAGAGTTGGAGACCAAAAGCGGATGAACGCCAACCAAGATCAGGGAAGGGATGCAGGAACTTCTTGAGCAAAATTATCTTGAGTGGAAGCCCGGAACTCCAACGGAGAGCGCATTAATCTTGGAAGGCTGGGAAAGAGAAGATCCAGCAGGAAAATTGTCACAGGGAGACACACGGCAGCCTCAGCAAACGAATACGCAGGGGAATATGGATTACTGGCAGTATTATTAAGGAGTGCAGATATCATGACTAAGAAATTAGAAAGTATATGAGATTGTAGCAGGATGATGTTACCAGAACATAAGCAGCGAATTACTCAGGAAGAGAGAGAACAGGGACGGTGCGTGCGACCTGTAAAGATAACTTCTACCATGAACGTGTTATTACAAGAAATTCCAAGTATAAAGCGGTACCTTCGGAGGAAGCAATGTACTGGGCACCGTTACAATAATATCCACCAGAGGAATACCCGGACTTCCTTATGTTGTGTTGAGTAAAGCAGCTGCTTCATCTGTGATATTCTAGTGGGAAGGCAGCATTGCAATGCTGTTTTTCTTCTAACAAAACTTCTAACCGATCTTCTAACGACAAGCAAATATCAATAAAACTTTAGAAGTAACTATACGCGAAAAACACGTTATTTACTGCCCTACAAACCTCAGCAAAACCTTATAAACCACTGCTGGGTCGCACTCGTAATGCGTAGGTCGGGGGTTCAATTCCCTTCACCAGCATCTTTAAACACCATATGTGGCGCGGCTTCTGGATTTTCGGGGCTGCGCTTTTTTGTTTTTTTGCGAGACCTCTACCATTCTTCTACCCTTTACTCAAGTAAATTAGTTGTTTCAGTTTCTTCCTGCGCTTCGTGGCGGGTTCCTAAGATGGAGTCACCAATGCCCAGAAGGGCCGCCGGCTGAAAAGTTCAGTCAAGGTAAAAGCAGGAAATCGGGTTACTTTGACCTATCAATATGACGGAGATGGACTGCGGCGGGAGAAGACAGTCAGCAGCTCAAAAGACGGGTATAAGGCCCAGACAACGAACTACTCGTATGACTGTCAGCATGTCATTCTGGAGACGGGCGAGAGCGGCGTCATGCTCAACCGTTATATCCGGGGGATTAACTACATTGCGCATTTTGATAAGGCGAGTCAAGTGACCGACTACCTGTATAACGAACACGGTGACGTTGTGCAGACGGTGACGAAGGATGGCGCAATCGTCAACCAGTATGATTATGATGCATTCGGCAATTCTTCGCTGACTATTGAGACCAAAGAAGAACCAATCCGGTATGGAGGCGAATTTTTCGACAGAGAGACTGGATTGTACTATCTGCGGGCGCGTTACTACGATCCGTATACCGGAAGATTCATTTCCGAAGACAGCTATTGGGGTGAACAGAAAAATCGGCTGAGCTTGAACTTATATACGTATGCTGAGAATGATCCGATTCAATTCGTAGATCCGACGGGTCATGGTATATTCGGTAAATTGAAAGCGGCGGCAAGTAGTGTCGAAAATGCAGTAGTAAGCTCGACGAAAGCGGTCGCAAGCACAGTCAAGTCAGCAGCAGTCTCCACGGCGAAGGCTGTGGTCAGCACGACCAAAGCAATTGTAAATACAGTCAAGTCGGCAGTAGTAACCACGGCGAAAGCTGCGGTAAGCACAACCAAAGCCGCAGTGAGCACAGCCAAGAAAGCAGTGGTGACTATAGCGAAAGCGGCAGTGAATTCGACCAAAGCCGCAGTGAGCACAGCCAAGTCGGCAGTTGTTACCGCGACCAAAGCCACGGTGAGAACGGTCAAGGCGGCAGTGACAAGTACAGCGAAAGCGGCAGTGGTAAGTGCAGCTAAAGCGACCAAGGCAGCCGTAACCACGGCGAAAGCCACAGTAGTGACTACAGCAAAAGCCGCAGTAACCTCGGCAAAAAAAGCATTAACCAGCACCGCCAAAGCTGTAGCCAGTACGACGAAAGCAATCGCAAGCACCGCCAAAGCGGCTACTGTAAGTGCGACCAAAGCAGTGGTTAGCGCGGCCAAGCTAGTTGTAGCCTCAGCAAAAAATATCCTGAGCGAAGCCAAGAGAGGCCTGGATATCAAGCGTAAGCAAGACACGCCACTCGCCCGGAGCATCAATCAGACGGTAGGGATTGCAGAGGGGGCATGGAGTTTCGGTAAATCGACAGTGATGGGAATTGCGAGTGTGGTAGCCCATCCGATAGAGACGGTAAAAGGACTGGGCCAGGCAGTCGCCCATCCGATCGAAACAGGGAAAGCCATCGGCGGAGCGATCAGTGCAGAATGGAGCAAGAATGTTGCGGGAGACAGTGCCGATACAAGAAGCAGAGCGAAATTCTTCACGGAGAGCGCGCTGACGATCGGATCGTTCTTTGTAGGGGCAGGAGAACTCAAAGCAGTGGCGACAGCCTCCAAAGTCGAAAAAACAGTCGAAGCAGCAACTGTCGCAACGGATGTTGCCAAAGTAGGAACGACTGCGAGTAAGGTAGCCGATATCGTACCTGAAATTGTGACAAGCGCCCCTAGACCGGGTAGACTGAAATTGGACCTGCAGCATTTTGCGAGTGATGCTGAGGATTTGGGTAAAGTAGATGACTTTGCTAAAGAACCGTTTTTACCTGATGAGTACTACAAAAATAATTATGCACCTATTCAGGGAACACCAGGAGATCGGATTGATTTTAACCGATTAGGTTCAAGTGGTCAGATTGAAAATTCCCGAGTGATTTATGATCAGGCTGGCAAGCAAAAATATAGAATTGATTATACTAACCATGGGAATTCTGCTCATCACACAGATCCACATATGCATGAATACAATTATCAAGATGCATGGAAAAGTAAAACAGAAACAAAATATTTTATGGATCCTTCCACAGGTAGACTGAGACAAGGCGAAATTGATGAAGGAACAAACAAGATAAAGTTTGTTGATTAATGAGGGAGGAACGATTTAGATGGTTATAAAAAATTATGAGACTATAACAGATAAGTTAAGCGCTCTTGGTTCATGGACTTATAAGGAAATAATTGCAATTGATTACGCTGTGAATATTGACGTTGAAGAGAATTACACGACCTTATTAACCCTTTCTTTTCTAGTCTTGGTTATTGAAACTGGTCAACGATTCAAATTGAAAATGAGCTACTCAAATGTTTCTGAGCTCAGTGTAAGAAAAATAACAAATCTTTATCTGACAAGAAGTTTGATAGTACATGATAAAAATGAGTTAGGATGGGATCCGAGTCAACGATTTCATGTTCATGATGACAGTGGGTACGGTGAGAATGATGGATACAACTTTATCGAGTTTTACTGTGTTTCTATTGAAGCAGTTTCATTGGAAGAATTCTAACCCTTCAACCCTTGATTGGCCTAGTGCCTTTCAAGGTTTTCTTTTTTTGATAAGGTTAACTTAGTGCCTATTTCCGTCTCTCAATTCCTCATTATTCTCAAGGCGGATCGAAACAAGGAAATCCATCGGCGGAGCGATCAGCGCTGAATGGAGCTAGAATGTAACGGGAGACAATGCGGATACAAGAAGCAGAGCAAAGTTCTTCACGGTGAGCGCGCTGACCATCGGATCGTTCTTTGTAGGGTAAGGTGGCTGATGTCGTACCGGAAGTTGTCTCATCGGTGACAAGCGCTCCTAGATCGGGTAGATTGAAATTGGACCTGCAGCATTTTGCTAGTGATGCTGGGGGGACGGGAGATCTTAGAAGGCCGTATATTAGAAAAGGAGTCAGACAAGAAGTGGAAAATCGTGCTCCTAAGACCGAGGACGGGAAATTTATTGACCCGAATACAGGTAAGCCAATTGAGGGTAAATATGATTTAGGATACAAGCCGGGAAATGAACATTGGCGAGAAGTTGAAAAAGCTAAGAAGCAAGGATTAACACAAAAAGAATTTAATGACCGAATGAACAATTCGGATAAGTATCAGATTGAAGACCCAATATCTAATCGGAGTCACAAGCATGAAATGCCATAAACTCAAAAAAAGGAGTAGATAAAATGTCGAAAATTTTTGATGCTGTACTAACTGAAAATATCCAATTACTACAACAACAACTTGAATCTGGTGAGAATATTAATATCGTGGACGAAGATGGAAGAACTGCCCTTATTCATGCAGTAATTGATAATTTGACGGAAATTACAAAATTTCTAATTGAAAGAGGGGCAAACGTAGATGCACAAGATAATCTAGGATACACTCCCTTACATTATGCTTCCCAAAATTACTTGCCGGAAGTTGTCAAGCAATTATTAGATAATAAAGCTAATGTTGATGTGAAGGATTCTCATGGAAATACTCCTTTGTTTCGTGCAGTATTTAATTCGAGGGGGAGAGGTGAAGTGATTCTACTTCTGTTATCTTTTGGTGCAGACGCACATAAAAAAAATAATCATGATTTGTCCCCTATCGAGTTAGCCAAAACAATTTCAAATTATGATGTTACTCAGTATTTTAGATAAAGTTAGAGACCTTGATTGGCTTCATGCCTTTCAAGGTTTTTTCTTTGGTGGGGGCTACCCAGTGCCGAATGAACCCATCATTCAACCAATAACACACTTAACCCATATAATACCCGTATAAAGAAATTCTGATTTCGTTTGTACGCACATTAATGCTTTAATATGTAACCTTAATAACGCTAAGGCGATAGACTAAACAGGTGGATTATGGTCAGATAACACCATGTTTGACCTGTTTTTTTGTTATCTTCGCTTTCTCACAGTTTTTTGAAATCAATCGCAACTGTAATATTCGCCACTACGATAGGGAAGATGAGAAGGTAATATATCGCATCTTCTAGGGTGGATAGCACGACAATTAATATTGTCAGGACTTATCTGCAAATTGTCCGCAACGAATGGGTTACTTGCCGCGATGACTACAGTGCAAGAACAATCTGGTGACGACCAGTTTACATAAACAGGTCAGGATACGTGTTAGGCTAGCCACCCAGTGGCGGCATAACAGCACAAGAAGGAAGGGATTGCATATGAAAACGAAGTACAACGACTTCTGGTTGACTAAGAATAACAAAGCCGCTAATGCGTACATTGACGAAGTTGCCAAAGAGAGCAACTTTACAGGACATCACAAAGAATATACCATCCTGCCGCATAAAATCCATCGCTATTACGGCTTAAGTCCGTATGAGAAGCTGATTCTCGTCGATATTGTCGCGTATATAAGCGACCAGAGCCAGTGCTACCTGGCTCTGAGGACGTAACACCATTATCTACAAGCATAAGTCCAGTATGACGAAAGCCGTAGTAAGCACCGCCAAAGCGGTTACTGTAAGTGCGACCAAAGCAGTGGTTAACGCGGCCAAGCAGTTGTAGCCTCAGCAAAAAATATCCTGAGCGAAGCCAAGAGAGGCCTGGATATCACGCGTAAGCAAGACACGCCACTCGCCCGAAGCATTAATCAGACGGTAGGGATTGCAGAGGGGGCATGGAGTTTCGGTAAATCGACGGTGACGGGAATTGCGAGTGCGGTAGCGCATCCGATAGAGACCGTAAAAGGACTGGGCCAGGCAGTCGCCCACCCGATCGAAACAGGGAAAGCCATCGGTGGAGCGATCAGTGCAGAATGGAGCAAGAATGTAACGGGAGACAGTGCCGATACAAGAAGCAGAGCGAAATTCTTCACGGAGAGCGCGCTGACGATCGGATCGTTCTTTGTAGGAGCGGGAGAACTCAAAGCAGTAGCAACAGCTTCCAAGGTCGAAAAAACAGTCGAAGCAGCAACTGTCACAACGGATGCTGCTAAAGTAGGATCGACCGCGAGTAAGGTAGCCGATATCGTACCTGAAATTGTGACAAGCGCCCCTAGACCGGGTAGACTGAAATTGGACCTGCAGCATTTTGCGAGTGATGCTGAGGGGGCGGGTGAAGCTAGTGACATTTATAAACATCAACAGTATAAGCAATCACTTCTTAAAGAAGATGTTTTATCTAACTCCGATGTCATCATTAAGGGCGAGGATTTATGGGATGATAAGGCTCGAGGGATATTAACTAGTGACGGTAATAAAATAGAAGATTGGGCTAAAATGACATCAAAGCAACAGTATGAAACTCCGTATGGAAAGGGAGAAGTTCATTTTTATCAAAATCAGAAAACAGGAGGAATTAGCCCGTTTGATATAAAATTGAAGGTATCCAAACCTAAGAATCTCAGAGCAAATGAAAACGACCTATTCTGGATAATTGAACAGGATGTCGATTTTAATATTAAAGGAGTAAGATAAATGAGAGTACGTCTTAAAGAGGATTTAGAGAAAAAAGAGAATCTATCAATAAATATAAAATATATGGTTTATTCTGTGGAAACAAGCATAAACGGCGAGGAACTATATAGATTGGAAAATGATATAAAACAAGTTGTGCCTTATTCAGTCTCTTTATTTGACATTGTATCCGAGAAAGTAAATTCTGATTGGATATTGTGGAACAAGCCCAATAATAGTGCAGCTTTATTACCGAAGCAATTTGCTTATCTAAGTTTTTGGGAAGATTATTATAATGATGAATTAGAGGCTTTGAAAATATTTAATTTGGTTAAGGAAGAGCTATTGCAAGAAGAATTAGATGAGAATGAGATGCGTGAGATTTTTGAACTAGAGAACGAGGATGAGATGACATTCGTTCTTAATGTTCTTTTTAAGACAAAAGACAATAGATTTATTAATCAAGTAATTCAATATGTAAAAACAAAATTGGAAGATGATTATGGAATAGACAATACTACACTACTTGCATTTCAATATCTGAGTCTATTCAAACAAAGTGAAGTAGAAGATTATTTCATTTATTATTTGACTAACATTGAGTTAGGAAACGACCAATTAACTGCGGTAGTAAATGAATATTTTAGTTAAGAAGTAAATGACACAAATGGTGGTTAGGTCTTGCTTTTGTCTTCGTGCAATTATTATTGTGGGGCTACCCAGTGCCGAATTAACCCATCATTCAACCAATAACAGACTTAACCCATGTAATACTTATATGAAGATTTAGCCATTTCGTTTGTACGTACATCAATGCTTGAATTTTATACCCTAAATAACGCTATTCCGTTACATTGAACAGGTAGATTATGGTCAGTTACAACCATGATTGACCTGTTTTTTGTTATCTTCGTTTTCTGCGGTTTTTTCTAAAATCCATCGCAACTGTAAAGTATACCGCCCCGATAGAGAGGATGAAAAGGTATTGCAACTTCTAAGATAGATGACACGACCATTGATAGTAAGGACGGCTAAATCGAATTTTGATTATGTCCGCAACTCATCTAACGATTAAAGCGATTGTTACAGCGTAAGAAAGAACTCTGCTGACGAGCAGTTTACATACACAGGTAAAGGATACGTTCAGGCTAGCCGCCTTCCTGACTTCATAGCCGCTGAGCGGCGGGACACTAAGGAGGAGGGTAATGAAAATGAATGACTTATGGCTGAAAAAGAGCAGCCAAGCTGCCAATACGTACATGGACGAAGTGAGCCGGGCTAATCAGTTCACGTCCCACCACAACGGCTACATCAAAGCACCACTGAAGATTCTACGGTGTATCGGCTTGAGTGCGTATGAGAAATTAATCCTGATAGATTTAATCGCTTATATGAGCGATAAGGCGCTGTGTTATCCCACAATCGAGACGATTGCCCATGATGTCGGATGCAGTTCCAAGTCGATTGAGCGGCACATCAAAGAACTTGCCGAATTACCTCCATTGTCATCCATATCTGCTGATGAGCGAGAAAACATATGAGTTTATCGGCGGTGTGCGGAAGCAAGTCAACGAACGAGGGTTGACACTGTGGGTGCAAGGGATAGTAAAGCGTGACGAGTATAAGGCGTTTACCACCCGACTGCAAAAGCTACATGAGTTCCGCTTCCCGACTGACAAGTTTGCGGAGAAGGAGATACTGGACAGCTATGCGCAATTTCTGAAGGTGGAATTAGTGAAACGATTTCCGCCCGATGGGAACGGGCAATAATGACTTGTCTGACATTGTGTCCTGATAACCGCCGGTCAGTCTGTCGAAGGATACAAAACAGACGAACTCCATGCAAGTAACGAGGAGAGTACAACCATGATGAAAGATCAGACGGCAATATGCGGAGCAAAGACACGACAAGGTACTTGCTGTGGTAATATGCCAATGAAAAACGCTAGATGCAGAATGCATGGTGGTAAAGTAAGGGACCGCTGAATCCAGTTCTGTTGAAAGGAAATAAAAATGCCGATTAGGTTCAAGTGGTCAGATCGAAAATTCCCGAGTGATTTATGATCAGGCTGGTAAGCAAACGTACAGGATTGATTATAGCGATCATGGTAATGCAAAGCATCATCCTAATCCACCACATTTACACGAATACATTTATCAAGATGCAGGAAAAAGCATTAAAGAAATATAATTTTTAAAGATTGATGCGGGAGGTATTAAATAATGCATATAAAAAATATAGAAATGATAAAAAATACTCTTCGTGGTACGTGGGTATACGAGAGAATTGTAAAAATTGAATATAATGTTGAAACCGATTATGAGGACAGTTATCTTGGAACGCTTGATCTCACCTTTCATGTTATCCTTTTGGAAACAAAGGAGCCATTCAAAATAAGGTTTAGATACTATGATATAGATGATTTAACGATTAGAAATGCAACATCTTTCCCTTTATCAGGTGGTTTAATCATTCATGATATGAAGGAACAGGGAGTGGTTAGTATCCAGCGTTATCATGTGCATGATGACAGCGGATATGGTGAAAATGATGGATTTCAATTTATTGATTTTTATTGCAAATCTATTGAAGTAATCTCGATAGAAGAGTTTTATAAGTAAATGTTCCTTTCGGTAGTGAATGGAATAATATAAGAATCAATCGGGCTGGGGGTTGCTATGGTCATGTAAATGAAGAGGGATTGAGTGAACCCAATCTATTCGTTTATTGGGACCAAAAATTTGGTGTTGGAAAAAAGCAATATAGTAATTTATATGCTTACCTTTATGAAAGATTTTGGCTCGGAACCTAATACAGTTACAAGAATGCCAAGGGAATCGAAGGGGGAGATAAGTTTGGCTCATGAAGAAATGATTCTGATAAAACTCCATGAATTAGTTACATTATTAGTTAATGGTGAGTATGACCTGATAGTTTCTAGAGGTGAGAATGGCAGATTAACAAAAGAAGAGATTATCTTTGCAATTGAAGATTATGGAGGAAAGCCCTTCTTTCCTACTGAAGAGGATTTTAAATCGGCTATCATTATTCAAGTTGGACGCACTTCCGAATATGTAGTTGAATATGAATTGTGGTTTGATAATCAAAAAAGTGACTTAACTTTATCGGCAACTGTTAATACTCAAGAAGACAGCATTGCAATAGATAATATCCATGTAATGTAAATAATTATAAACCTTGACTGGCTTCATGCCTTTCAAGGTTTAATCAATACACATATAAGCTGCTTAATACCCGTATAAAGATTTCTCGAATTACTGTACGCATAAGAAATGGTCATAAATGAAACAAGATTTATTAGGACATCGGCCAACCAATATGGTTCGGACTTGATGCAGACCCTGTTGGAACAACAGCCGAGCTTGAAGCTGTAGAAGATCAGTTGAAAATTAGCTTACCAGAAGATTATAAGAAGTTTATTGAGGCTTTTGGTGGCGGCTATTTTGCTTTTACAGTTATATATTCTGTTACTGCCGGTAGTGAGTGGAAAAAATCTATTCGTTTATGACTATGATGACCGCCAAGTTAAACAAACCAAGTACAAAAATCTCTTCGAGTATCTTATATATATTACATTTATAAACCATTTTTTCAGCGTGTATTTAACCGTTGATTGAACAAACACAATATCTAGCGCGGATTTTCCAATTTTCGGAGACCGCGTTTTTTGTTGCTTTACCAATATAATGTTATATATACTACAGGCTGGATACCATACCTCCACAAGAAAGCGGATGAAGACATGAACAGAAAGACGGGAAGCCTTCGCAGGTCCTTCGGCGGGGATACGCTGAGAGGCCAAATGTACTGGACGCTGCTGACCAGCGCTATGATTCCGCTGATTATGACAGGAACCCTAGCCTTATATTCCATTTCCTCTATTCTGGATAATAAAATTGAAAAAGGAATTGAGGGTAATCTGCAGCGAGTGCTGCAGACGCTGGAATCTACCCTGAATAATCTGTATGACGTATCGCAGCAGATGTCTTTTGAAGGATTCGTCGGACAGGACATGGAACAGCTACTGGAGACGGCAGATTCCTTTGAGGCTGCCCAGCTCAATACTGATATTCAGCGAAATATCAATCTGTTGAATGCTTCCAATTTGAATACGGGCCTAATGTTTTATTATGACAGCAAGAAGGAGCGCATGATGTACGAAACACTCCTTACAAGAGACAAACAGCCTTTATTGACAGCGCTTCCCGTGATGGCTGCCCGGGGGGACATCACCTATAATAGTCCGCATTTAACTCTATATAAATATAACGATACCCCGGTATTCTCCATTGTCCGCAAGATGGGTGATCCGGAACACCCCCTTTATGCATACGTGGAGACGAATTCGAAGGTGCTGCAGCAGGTGTTGAATATGGAGCAGTATGGAATGAATGCGTTCCATTTGCTGACTGACAAGAATGGTGTAGTTTTATATAGCGACAAGCCGGATTGGTTCCCGGAAGGGAGTGTATACCATAACCAGCAGCAAAAGGAATATTATGCATTCGAGGAGACGGCGAAGCAAGGCTGGAATCTGGTAGTCTTTATAAGCAAGCGGGACTATCACCGTGAGAGCAGGACCTGGCTAGTGGGCTTCTCGCTGGTGGCTGGCCTAGCGCTGGTGATTTCCTTGCTGCTGGCACTGCGGATCTGGAAGGTGGTGCTTGGCCCGCTGCAGCGAATACACCGGGGGATTCGCGATTTGACGAATCGACGGGCGCATGTGGGCCTGCCCATGACCGGGCTTAAGGAATTCGATTATCTCATAGACCGTTTTAACGGAATGCATCATCAGATCGGGGAACTGATTGTTGAGGTAGAGAACAAGGTCAAGGAGCAGCAGGAAATTGAGATGGAGAAGCTGATGGCGCAGATTAACCCTCATTTTCTGTATAATACGGTAAACACAGCACAGTGGCTGGCCCGTATGAATGGACAGCACGAAATAGACCGTTTCCTGTCGCTATTTACGAAGGTTCTGAAATATAATTTGGCTAAATCGGGAAAGATTGTGGCGCTTCATGATGAAATACAGACTTTAAAAGACTACGTGGAATTGCAGAAAATTAGATATGATTACGAATTTGATGTGCGTTACGAGATTCCGCAGGAAATAATGGATGTGTCTATGCCGCGGTTTATATTGCAGCCTATTGTTGAGAATGCTCTTTACCATGGGCTCCCTGAGACGGGGGGGGTCATTGTGGTGAGTGCACAGATGAGGCTGGACAGCATACAGATCGAGGTTAGGGATAACGGTAAAGGGATGACCGACGCGCAGATTGAAGATATGCTGCATGGAGAGAAGGAAATACGTAATTCATCGGGCATGGGCATAGGGCTTAATTATGTGATCCGCAGTCTGAACAGCTTCACTGAGGGGCGCAGTAAACTGGAAATGGTCAGCACGGAGCAGGGCGGGACCACGGTCTCAATCACTATACCGGATACTAGAAAGGATGGGGCATTATGAAGGTACTGGTTGTTGATGATGAGAAGCTGGTACGCCGGGGCTTGATTTCAATGATGCCCTGGGAGAAATACGGGATGAAAGTCATATCGGAAGCGATGAATGGGTCCAAGGCGCTGGAATGTATGGCTGTTGAACCGGCGGATATTGTTTTTACCGATTTGATGATGCCGGAAATGTCTGGCTTCGAGCTGATGGAGGAACTGAAGAATCACTATCCTGCGACTTTGGTTGTTGTGCTGTCCTGTCATGAGGAATTTGCCTTTGCCCAGCAGGCGATCCGGATGGGAGCAATAGATTATGTAGTTAAAAATGATCTGGAGACGGATGTCATGGACGAGGTTCTGGAACGAATTGCGATGAGTGTCCAGAACAAAGCCAGCAGTCGTGTAGAGACAAAACAAACTTCACTGCAATCCAAGTCGTTTTATGATGCCCTCTTTGATCTTATCGGCGAGCCTTCAGGCTCCTTGACTGTGGAACTTCCACAGAGGGATATCATGGAGGAGTCTTCCGCAGAAGCCTGTCAATTATTATGGCAAGATCTGAAATGGATTTATGATAATAAGCAGTATGAGCAATTGATGCAACAGACCACACTATTCCGGCTATCGCTGCCGTTGCTGAAGAATATCGTCTATCCCGTGCTGTTAAAGACAGGTTATCTGTTGCTGTCCCTAGAGCGTTCACTGCACTGGATTTCGCGCTTGGAACAGAGTCGTTGTTGGAAGGACTGGCGTCTGGTAATGCAGGAGGAACGTGATTATCTGGGTAACCTGCTGTTCCGCGAGAAGCATACCACGGAAGTGGTTAATGGTATTCTTCAAGCGGTTCAATATATGCACGCCAAAGAAGAACTTGATTTCAGCCAAAATGAAGTAGCAGATGTAGCCAATATGAGCCGGACCTATTTCAGTCAAAGCTTTAAGGGGGTTACCGGTAAGGCCTTTCAGGATTATGTAAAAGAGCTGCGCCTTTACAAGGCACGCCAACTGCTACTGCAGAGCAGCAAACCCATCTATAGTATCGCCCAGCAGGTCGGCTTCAAGGATGAGAAATACTTCAGTAAAATGTTCCAGAAGCAGTACGGGCTGCTTCCGTCCGCATATCGGGCTCAGAATCCATTGCAACAGAACCTCTGGGAGAATTCAGAGGGGAGAGGGTAAGGCAAAGCGGTTTCTTTCCTCTAGAACATGTTGAAGTAGGAATTTCGTGCGTGACCGTCCGAAAATGGTCAGATAGCTGCAACCCTTTTTTGAAAGCGGATACAATAACCCTCAAACCAGGGACGTGTTTCTAACCCGGATTCGGAGCGTTTGACTTTATACTTTAGCTGTAAACTCAATAAGCTACAGGGGGAGACAACAATGAAAAGACGAAAGCTGACCACGCTTTTATTGGGCTCTATATTGGTACTATCGGCTTGCTCCAATGCTGCTGACAATACCGCTAACAATGCCGGAAATAACGCCGATGCCGGGAAAAACAATGCAGAGACAGCGGTAGGGAAGCAGGACCCGTATGCTCCAATGGCGGAGCAGGTGACGATCAGTATAGGCAAAGAGGCGGCCGTGGATCCCAAGTTGCCCAGTGGATCGACTGTGGAGGATAATGAGCTGACCCGTTATTTTTCGGAAAAACTGAATATCAAATACGTCGATGACTGGCAGGCGACAAGCTCAGGCGATGCGTACAGACAGAAAGTAAGCCTTAGTCTCACGGGTGGGGACCTCCCCGATGTCATAGTAGTTGATAAGCAACAGCTGGTTCAGTTGGTCAATGCGGATATGCTGGAGGACTTGACCGGGGTCTATGAGAATTATGTTTCCCCAAGCTTAAAGGCAGCTTATGACTCAACGAACGGTTACAGCCTGAACTCAGCTACCTTCGACGGCAAGCTAAGAGCCTTCCCAAATGTCAGTCCCGGAGCTGATGCAGAAAATCTGCTATGGGTGCGGCAGGATTGGCTCGATGAACTGAATTTGCCAGCGCCGAAGACGCTGGATGATATCATTGCGGTGACCAAAGCGTTCCAGAAAAAGAAGGGAGCGTCAGGTATTCTCGGCACCCAGCAGATTGTCAATATCGGCAACAGTCAATATGGCTTTGATACGATCTTCAGTGCTTTCGACGCCTATCCGGAGCTCTGGGTGAAGGATGAGCAAGGAAAGGTAGTATACGGCTCAATCCAGCCTCAGATGAAGGAAGCGCTCGCCAAGCTGCAGGATATGGTTAAAGAGGGATTAATCGATAAGGAATTTGCCGTGAAAAAGCCGGAACAGGCTACTGAGCTTATTGTCAGCGGTAAAGCCGGTATCTTTTTCGGTCCTTGGTGGCTGCCGTATTCTCCACTCAACGATGCGGTGAGTCAGGATTCTAAGGCGGAATGGGCTGCGTATCTGGCACCAGAAGGCAAAGAAGGCAAGATGAATACACATCTGGCTGCGGCAAGTGCCAGCTACCTTGTTGTCCGTAAGGGCTATGAGCATCCTGAAGCGGTGCTGAAAACCTTGAATATGCAGTTTGATATCGACCAACTGCAGGGAGAAGGGATCGTGGAGATGGACCCTTATCAATGGATGAATATGCCTTTTACACTGCTGCTCAGCAACTATGATGACAAAGAGAAAAAGGCACTGGCTGTTCAATCCGTTATTGACGGCAGTGCGGCAGTCGATACGCTTCAGGGTGAAGCTAAGCAGGTATATGAGTCCTATTTAAAGGATAAAGAAACACCGAAGAAAGATATGGCTGCCTGGTCGCAGCGCAATGCGTTCCTTACAGGCGCCTTAATCCTGGCCGGAGATGGCGTTAGCCAGAAGCAGGGTGTCTTCTATGATCAGACAGATACGATGCGGGGGAAATGGGCCAATCTTCAGAAGCTGGAAGACGAAACCATGCTGAAGATTATTATGGGCTCCGAGTCTGTAGACTATTTCGACAGCTTTGTAGAGAAGTGGAAGTCACAGGGCGGTGACCAGATTACAGAAGAGGTTGAGGCGCAGATCAATAAGTAAATGCTGCACAATAATATTTATGAATGGAGGGGAGACATGGGGAAGAAAAGCAACGCGCTCCAATATCATCTTATGCTTGCTCCGGGTATGGTGTTTATCATCATCTTTGGCATCATCCCCTTATTCGGTATTGCCATTGCGTTTCAGGATTTTATTCCCGTCAAAGGGATAACAGGCTCAAAGTGGGTAGGATTCGATAATTTCATCTACATGTTCCAGTTAGACGATAGCAAGCGGATCTTGTTCAATACACTATACATCTCTATCTTAAAAATGATCATGCAGGTTCTTGTACCCGTAGGAACCGCGCTGCTGCTGCATGAGCTGGTCTTCAACCGAAGTAAGCGCTGGTTCCAGACGATTATTTATTTGCCTCATTTCTTGTCATGGGTCATCCTGGCGGGGATTTTAACAGATATGCTATCTGCTCAAGGGATCGTGAACAAGATAGTAAAGGGCCTATTTGGGGACACGGTCTTTTTTCTGGGAAGCAACTTCTGGTTTCCGATTGTGGTGGTGCTAAGCGATGTGTGGAAGGAATTCGGCTTCAATGCCATCATTTTTCTGGCAGCGCTGACAGCCATTAATCCATCGTTGTATGAAGCGGCAGAAATAGACGGAGCCGGGCGGCTTCGCAAAATATGGAGTGTCACCTTGCCTGGCATTCTGCCTACAATTGTGCTGATCACTACACTCAATATCGGTCAGGTACTGAATGCTGGCTTCGATCAGATATACAACCTTTACAATCCGCTGGTCTATCAATCGGGAGACATTATTGATACGTACGTCTACCGGATTGGATTGGTACAGTATCAATTCGGTCTGGCTACGGCTGTCGGCAGCATGAAATCATTGGTAGGCTTTGTGCTGATATTCATCTCCTACCGGCTGGCCGCCAAGTATGCTAATTATCGTATCTTTTAGTCGCACTATTTGCAGGGAAAGGAGGTATCTCCATGCTGCCTTCAGCCAAACAGCGTATTAAAGCACCCGATATTCTATTGCTACTGCTGATGTCATTCATTACATTACTATGTCTACTGCCGCTGGTGTATATTGTCTCGCTCTCCTTAAGCGGGAAATCGGCAGCTGCGGCCGGTCGGGTTACCTTGTTTCCGGTAGATTTCACGTTTTACTCTTATAAGTACATGTTAAGTGATCATCGCTTTTTTGACTCTTTTGCGGTCTCGGTGAAGCGGGTATTAATTGGTGGAGCGATAAACTTTGCATTGACCATTCTGATGGCGTTCCCGCTGGCTAAGGAGCGTTCGGAGTTCAAGAGCAGAAATTTCTATATATGGATTATTGTATTTACGATGATGTTCAATGGTGGACTGATTCCGTGGTATATGGTGATCAAGAATCTGCATTTGATCGACACGATTTGGGCGTTGACATTGCCAACTGCCGTTCCAATCTTTAATGTAATCTTGCTTATGAACTTCTTTAGGAATTTACCCAAAGAGATTAGTGAAGCTGCGACTGTAGATGGTGCAGGACCTTGGCGGATGCTGCTTAGGATTTCCGTTCCGCTGGCGCTGCCGGCAATTGCTACAGTGACCTTGTTCAGTGTCGTAAATCATTGGAACGCCTTCTTTGACGGTATGATTCTGATGAACAAGCAGAGCAATATTCCATTGCAGACCTATATTCAGCAGCTCGTGGTCCAACCGGTCATTTCAGCGACAACCCGCTCGGAAGATTTGATTAATTTCTCCCAGCGCACCTTCAATGCTGCCAAAATTGTAGTGACCATGCTGCCTATTCTGGTGATTTATCCGTTCCTGCAGAAATATTTTGTATCCGGTATTACGCTAGGTTCGGTTAAAGAATAAGGAGAGTATCTAAGGGGAATATTTGTAATCATATATTTCCAGGCTATTGGGCAGATCCGGTTATACTTCGTGACGGTGACGATTATTATCTGTATCCGACCAAAGACAGCGACGGTTAGAGGGATAAGAAATTCCATGTAGTCTTTTCCGCATTTTTTAATGAACCTTTCTTGTAATAATCAGCTGATTTTCAGGTTAGAGATATATATTGAATAGACCAAATATCCCCAGTATTTTGTAATAGTAGCTTTCAGGCCTTGCCAACTCCCATGGCAAGGCCTATTTTAGTAATAATATAAATAATTCTATTTACCTAATAAAGGGGGGCATTGTAAGAATGACCAGGAAAGTCTCAAACATGGTACAATATTTGGTTTGTTCTTAAGTATTCCATTATGGGTGTGCATGCTTGGCAGGATCACGTTATTAAATAGAAGAAAAGCTTATGGGATGGAATGCAGTGTCCTCTTTTTTAGTGCCCAGCGAGCTTGTGTTACTCTGATTTTGGCTGTTCTTATATATGCAAAAGCTTATCGGGATTCCTGATGAAATAAATGTTTTGAATCAGATTACGCTCAACATGCATTAGCACAACCGTTGTGAGGCCATCATTTGAATGGATGGTCAGTCCGGTTTGCCCATTGATTATTTTCAATTCCACTTGTATTCCTTGCTCGTAAAGAGGTTTCTTGCCACTTAGGCCAATAAGAAATCTGGCTACGTAATCACGGGAAACGATAGGGTGGACCGCGGCATTTGCTTTGCCACCTCCATCGGAGATCAATACCACATCATTGTGGAGCATAGCTATCACTCCGTCTATGTTGCCCTGTTCCAGAACACTTAGAAATCGGTGAACCCATTCTTCGCTTTCCGCTTCGAGTTTTAAGAAAGTCTCATCGTCTATGATCCCCATCTTGCTCCGGGCGCGGCTGATAAGCTTGCGGCAATTGGACTCACTTTTATCGATGAGCTCAGCTATAGCTGGATAATTAAAGCCGAGCGCTTCCCGTAGAACAAAGACCGTACGTTCTGCAGACGACAGTCGTTCAAGCAGTACCAACATGGCATAAGAGAGCAGTTCTTCACGGGCCACCGATTCAAAGAGCTCATCACCAGCGGTCGAAATCGGCTCAGGAAGCCATTCTCCAAAATATTGTTCTCGCCGTTTGCGAGCTGATTTGTGCATATCCCGACAGCGATTTACAGTCATTCTGCAGAGATAGGCTTTCGGTTCAGCCAGGCATTCCAAATTTAGATCAAGAGCTTTCACTTTCAAGAATACGTCCTGTACCACATCTTCCGCATCGGTTGCAGAGCCTGTTAGTTGATAAGCAAGGGTAAATAGTAGATTTTTATATTGCATATATATTTTTTCCATTTCAGGTTTCCATCCTTATGCATTGCTCAGCTAATTTCAGGTGTTATCTATTTACCATACTGGCCATATCCCACGTATATTTTCTTAATCTATAGCCTAGCTTACCGGTAATAAGCAGATCTATACCCCATTGGCGTGTCCAGACCATCCCCTGCTCTGGACCCAAACCAAAGCAGAAGAAATCCATATAGGTTTTATGAGAGGGAGCCGGACGTCCGGCAAGATCCGACGAGATGATTTTCCCAAGTCTCACCGCCTGTGCAATGGCCTCCTTACATGTCTTTCCATCCGTTTTTCCGCTTACAGGGTCCTCAATACGTGCGCAATCACCGATGCTGTATACTCCTTTGACACCCTGCACCCGG
This sequence comes from Paenibacillus sp. 19GGS1-52, assembly GCF_022369515.1. Lineage (NCBI taxonomy): Bacteria > Bacillati > Bacillota > Bacilli > Caryophanales > Paenibacillaceae > Paenibacillus > Paenibacillus sp. 19GGS1-52. The sequence continues at coordinate 6,538,676 of NZ_CP059724.1, read as the reverse complement.
TAGCTCGCGTCTACGCTGACATATCCCATTGAATTAACTGCTACCCCGATGCTTGGCAGCAGGGGATTGGGTATAAGCCCCAGTGTCCAGATACAAAGCCCGACGGGAATCTTGTCACCGTTGGATAAAGCCAGTATGCCTTCCTGTTCCTTTAATACTTTGCTCTCATGAACAACGGATACCCCGAAGGATTCCAGCGAGGTCTGCAGCTTCTGTCCGACCTTGGCTGGCCCATTTGGAAAAAGCCGCTTGTTGGCATTAACCAAAATGACCTGCACATCAGCAGGGTCTAAGCCCAACTGCTTTGCATCCTCATGAACCCCATAGGCCAACTCGGCAGAAGTTTCAATGCCACTGATGCCTGCTCCGGCAATGGCAATCGTCATCAATCGACGGCGTTCTTTATCATTAGTTTCAGCTACAGCCTTCTGTAAATTCCCACGCCATATTTCCCTTATTTTCTGCGCGGCCTCCAGATCCGTAAGCGCTATTCCACCTTGATCGGGCTCAGGCCGACGTACTACACTGCCCGCTGTTAGAACAAGCAACTCGTAGTCCAGTGACTGTTCCTTTCCTTCGGCATCATGATATATTACTCGCTTCTGTCCCGGGTCGATCTTGGTCACACTTCCTTGTATGAACTCTCCCCCTTCGGGGAGCAGCCTTTCGAAAGGTACACGGATATCTTCGGTTCCAGCAGCGGGTTTAAACAATAAAACTTTGCGAAGATGGAACGGGTTCTTGTCGATAAGAATAAGCCGCAAAGCGTGATGAGTTTCTTCATTCTTCCAGTTTTTCTTTATTTCTTTCACTGCATGGATTCCGGCATAGCCTCCTCCAATAACAATGCAAGTAAACTCTTTCATGAATCGCCACTCCCTTTATCTTGGTCTGCACATAAAACGAGATAGCGTATGTTTTTGTGACAGTATAAAGAAACCGGCAAATTCTTTAGTGGGATATAATGTTCGTTTTATAGTTTCTTAGTTTCTTGTAGACCAATAGGGAAGAGAACAAGAATATGCAAGTCATAAGCGCTCCAAGGGGCAATTTCATTGCTACAGATTAGGGAAAATGAACGGCAGCAGTGGAAGGGCAAACATCGCCGGAATTCGAGCTTTTGCAAGCTACGACAAACAAACCTTGCGGTTCATTTGTCCACTGTTTCAATGAGTTTCCTAAATGCAGGATTATCAAATCGATCTCCCTGTACAAGCCACTGCCCATTCACCTCAAACAGAGTCAATATACCCTCCATAGGGACACGTTGACTTTCTTTGCCTCCTTGATCCAACAATACAAGGTCCACGGTATAGTTCAACTCGACAATATCTTTCTTTTGCTCTTCCAGCTTGAATTGCAGGTTTTCCGGTTTTACAGAAAGCTTCTGTTTATAGGAGACTTTCAGAGGTAAAGTTGTGTAACCGGTATTGACTGCCTTTTCATAAAAGGATTCCGTTAAAAAAGGTTGAATCTCTTCATTTCGTTGTTGAATGGATGTTTCGGACAGTATATTCTCAGAAGCGTTAATGTCATACTCCACATTTTTGTAGTTCTCTGCGGCTTTAACAGCATCGTCAACTTCTGCAGTATCTGACGCAGCTTGACTGCAGCCCGTAATTAACGCGAACGAAAGAATAACGGTACTAAGCAACCCTAGGAACTTGCGCATAATGGCCCTCCTTGTTGTTTTGTTCATTATAATGAATTTACCATAAATTACATATATATTCCATTTGTTTAACGGGTCGAGGCAAAGTAGTATGATTTCTTATTTTTATGTGATTTTAATTTAATAATCAGCTGAATTTCAGGTTAGCGGGATATATTAAATAAATCAAACACCCCCCGGTGTTTTGTGGTATAGCCTTCAGGTCTTGCTAACTCCCATGGCAAGGCCTGTTTGTACTGTTAACTGGTAGGGGGCGTGATTGATGCCTCGGAGGGGTCCGACTTCAGCCGATACTGTTCTTCGTAGCTCTTGAAAGCTGAAATATCGAGCCCTAGGTATCTGCGCATATGAATGGCCGCTTGAGCGGCTATAATGTCGTTCAACAGCAGCATTCGTTCATGGTAGCCCCGGCATATGAATTTGGCTTCAATGCCTACGTCAAGTCTTTGTTGATCATACACTTTGATTCCGCGTGTTCTCATTTCAGTACGCACATCTCTTAAGTCAACAGTAGCTACAGCTGCCGCTAAATCCAGGACTTCCAGATAGGGAGCGGGTGTCCGTAAATTTGTGGAAATAATGGTCGCATCACGCTCAAAAGCTGACAAAATCAGTGGAAGCAATACATAAGATTTGACCAGCATGCTGTCTCTGCTTTCCGCTCTGTGCACGAATATCACCACCTAAATAGGAACGTATATTCGTATTGTAACCTAATGTTCGAAAATTAATCAATGGAATTTATAAACAAAGGATTAACTGTGACATTATTCACAACGTATGGAAAAGAATTAATTTATATTAAATTTGCAATAATAAAAATGATTCTATTGACCTAATGAAGGGGAGAATTGTAATGAATTATGAGGGAAGTCTTAAACGTGGTCTGATCTTTGGTTTGTTCTTAAGTATTCCATTATGGGTGTCCATGCTTGGCTGGATACAGATGTTATAGAATAAAATAAAAGCCTTACGGAAAGCGCCTTTTGGCGCTTTTTTAGCATTTAGTTGTTGGAGGGAGCACAAACGTTTATACTATTTTTGTTTCGCGCCAATGCCGTGTTATACTATGCTGAAATAAAAGGGGACTAGAATGTTAGAAGGAAGGACAGGTGATAGTATAGATGTGGCTCGTGGATATTATTGCGGTTATTCTCATTATTGCCGGGGCAGTCACATACGCTGGATTTTTTTTCTACGGCGTTGCAATTAAACGAGCGCCCAAGAAATTTCTGAGTCAAACTCCGGATTTAAAGGTAGAGACTCCAGTTGCCGGTGCTTCTTGGGGAGAAGGGCAAGAGTGGGTCACTCGCCAGAGTTTCAAGAATATAGATATCCTTTCACATGAAGGCCTCAAGCTGCGAGGTTATTTACTAACTTCTGAGCGTGCAGCAGGTCGTACCGCTATTATTGCCCATGGATATTCCGGTAAAGGCAAAGATATGGGTGCTTGTGCAAAATTATATTACGAGAATCTGGGCTATAATGTGCTGATTCCCGATGCCAGAGGGCATGGGGAAAGTGCAGGGAACTATATTGGATTTGGTTGGCCGGAGCGTCGTGATTATTTACAATGGATCCAATATGTTATAGAAGAAACAGGGCAGGAAGCACAAATTGTGCTGCATGGGGTGTCTATGGGTGGAGCTACGGTGCTGATGACCTCCGGTGAAGCCTTGCCGCCACAAGTAAAAGCCATAGTTTCCGATTGTGCCTATACCTCAGTTAAAGAACAGCTGTCTTACCAACTGCGACGTATGTACCGGCTGCCTAGTTTTCCTTTCGTACACAGCGCTAGTCTGGTCACCCGACTGAAGGCTGGTTATTTCTTCGGTGAAGCGTCTGCACTGAAGCAGGTACGGAAGGCTAAGGTGCCCATTCTGTTTATTCACGGGGATACGGATACCTTCGTGCCGTATACGATGCTGGATAAGTTGTTCGAGGCATGCCCCAGTCCCAAGGAGAAGTTCATAGTCCCACAGGCAGGGCACGGTCTGGCGTATGATACGGATAAGGCTGGTTATGTAAGCAGAGTGAGTAGTTTTGTTGTCCGTTATGTAGTATAGCCCTGAAACGTAGACAGAGCCCGATATCCGCTAGAAGCGGTTATCGGGCTCTTATATTTTTCCACACATGGTTAGCATCCTTTAATAAAGGACAGCTCAACCATGTTTTCTTGATATATTTAATCCCCCGCCGTTCGTGATAACGGGTGTAATAATTCCTAGTTTATTTCCAGCAGCCGTGTGGCGAGAATAATCCTTCCAATACGACAAAAGCCCTACCTCTCTTTTGCCCTTGCGGCTCCATTGACCGCGCCAGTGTGAATCGGAATGCTATGTTTGAATTTAATCTCATAAAAAGGAAGAGTACTGCAAGAAAACGTAAGATTCTGTGTCCAAAATGCCGATAAAAGTATTTAAGGTAACAATCGGCTTGACATCTTCTTGATGGGGATAAATATACGGAAAATCAAATACTGATTAATTATAACACAACTATATTCAAAATACAAATCCTATATGAACTGGTATGAGGCTGGAAACGGAGGAACAGATGAATTTATACGCAGCATTTTTGAAGAAGCAAATTCGCAATTATTTGTTCGGCTCCATTGTCGCTGTAATCGCGGTAGGAAGTGTATTGCTTCTCTCCTCACTGGATATATCTGCATTGGAATATTATCGTTTGATTATAGTGTTGCTTATCTCGTTTCTGATCATGGCTGTAATGGAAATCAATGTATTTATTAAACAAATGAAACCTATCCGGAGCGCGCTTAAGGAACGGGAGCCCTCACTTGTTATGCTGGAGCAGGCCTATCTGCATACCCACCGGCTACCGAGGAGTGCGGTATACCGGATTCTAGGTCCCCATCTACTAGGTCTGTCTTTGCCTGCTGTGGGGATGACATCCTGGATGATTTACACCGGCTGGATCAACTTTCCCTATTCCTATCTGTTACTGGCATTGGCGGGAGCTGTGTTGATAGCCTGCATGCATGCTCTGATTGAGTTTTTTCTGACTTGCTCTGCCATTGTTCCGTTAATAAAGGAATTCAGAAATCGGGCTGTGAAGATGTATAATGTAGACTTCTCGCTTGAAGGACATGTATTTGTGCCGATACGCCCCAAATTTCTGGTCAGCTGTATGCTGATTGGGACCTTCCCACTTTTTCTATTTATCATGGCCACAAACATTCGTCTAGACAATATCAGCACTGGAAGGGTAGGCGGGTTGCACAGCTACTGGGCTTGGGCGGGTATGGTGCTTCTGCTTGGCGTGTTCTTCTCTTCTATCGCCGCCTGGCTTCTGACCAAGAGTGTGCAGCATCCTATTAATGAGCTGTACAAAGCCATGAATAACGTAAAAGACGGCCGACTAATACAGGTACAGGATGAGTATTCGGATGAGTTCTCGAAGCTGGTTGCCGGATTTAACATGATGGTGCGCGGTCTGCAGGCCAGAGAGCAGCAGAATAGACAGTTGCTCGACAGCTATTTTACAACATTGGCCGTTGCCCTGGATGCCCGGGACCCCTATACGGCGGGACATTCGCTGCGCGTAGCGGAATATTCAGTTATTATTGGGCAGTTGGCAGGAATGAACGGTCAAAAGCTGGATAACCTGCGGAAGTCAGCTTTGCTGCATGATATCGGTAAAATAGGCGTGCGGGATAGCGTTCTGTTCAAAGAAGGCAAGCTTACAGATGAAGAGTTCGATCAGATTAAGAGTCATCCTGTGCTGGGTGAGAATATTCTGCGTCAGATTGAGCCTGTGGAGAAAATGACACCCTATCTCGCAGGAGTAAGGTCGCATCATGAACGTTACGATGGGCAAGGATATCCCGATGGTCTGGCTGGAATGGAGATTCCTCTTCACGGTAGAATTATCGCGGTTGCTGATGCTTATGATGCGATGACCTCAGATCGTCCGTATCGTAAAGGAATGCCTCACGATCGTGCACTGGTCATTTTGGAGCAGGGAAGAGGAAGTCAATGGGATCCTGAATTTGCTGGATTATTCTTAGGCTATTTCGGGAAAAGTTATAAATCAAACAAGACGGAGTATCCGGGACAAGCTGGATGAAATGTAAGGTGTTATAGGTTTGCGTGCCTATTTTGTGAACTGGTCTTTAAAAACGACAATTAACGACTACATTCATTGAAGGATTGAATGGAGACCGTTATAATTAATAAGTCTGGATTTTAATTAAAAAATAAGGGAGATTTCTATGAAACGCGCAGATGTGCTGCTGATTTCCATCGTCTTGGTTGCTGCGCTCGCTTTTCTCTTACCGAAGTGGTTTTCGGACAATGAAGACAAAGGTGGGGCTGGCAAGAATCGTGTAGCCAATGTGATGGTAGACGGCAAGCTATTTCGAACAGTAAAGCTTACAGAAGAAGAACAAACAGTTGAGATCCGCACAGAACGTGGCTATAACATTTTGAAGGTGCATGATTACGGGATTGAAATGTATGATGCCGATTGCCCCGATAAGATATGCCTTGGTTTTGGTTTTATTACCCTGCCCAAACAGACCATTGTCTGTTTGCCGCACCGAGTATTAGTGGAGATCGCTAGTGTATCGGGGGAGGATGATGTAGATGCCTATGTCCAGTAGTGAATCAGCAACAGTCTTAAAAAGAACAGTAATCATTGCCATTTTTGCTGCAGTGGCTGTAGTACTGAGCATTGTGGAAGCACAGATACCGTTAGTGGGGATGGGGCTGATGCCTGGCGCAAAGCTGGGATTTGCCAACATTATGATTCTGACCTGTATTTTCTTCTTGCGCGGACGTGACGCATTTCTGCTGGTTATTCTGAAGACTTTGCTTACCGCATTTTTGCTTGGTACTTTCTCCAGTCTGCTCTTCAGCTTATCCGGTTCGTTACTCAGCTTTGTCGTAATGTTTCTGCTGGTACGGTGGGGCCGCGAGAAGTTCAGCGTCATCGGTATCAGTATTGCCGGTGGATTGGCGCACAATACCGGCCAGCTTTTGGCGGCATCCCTAGTGTTTAATTCACTGAGTATTTTATACTATTTGCCAATTCTGCTCATCACCGGGGTGGTAACAGGGATTGCTGTCGGCTTTGCCGTTCGTTACTTGGTAGCATCGCTGTCCAAAATATCGATATTTGAAGAATTTCTGGACTGACCGGTCACAGCAGCGGGAGGATGACTAGCATGAATGAAACGTCCAAGGGTCAAGATTCGGAAGAGGGCCAAACGGTAATTTCTCTGGAGGGGGTATCCTTTGGGTATGATCCAGAACATCCCATTCTCCAGAATATTACATTATCCATACCGCAGGGACAGTGGGTAAGTCTTGTGGGCCCGAACGGCTGCGGCAAGTCTACGCTTGTTAAGCTGCTTAACGCCTTGCTGCCTAAAAGCGCGGGAGAGATCGTAGTCTGTGGTCAAAAGCTGGAAGAGGAAACGATTGGTTATATCCGGCAAAGCATTGGGATGGTATTCCAGAATCCTGATAATCAGTTTATCGGGGCGACCGTTGAGGAAGATATATTATTTGGTCTGGAAGGGCTGTGTTTGTCGCATGCGGAGATGGAGAGTCGTCTGCATTCTTACACATTGCGGTTGGGAGTAGATCATCTGCTGGCCAAACACCCGGGAGAACTGTCGGGGGGCCAGAAACAGCGTGTAGCAATCGCGTCTATTCTAGCCATGGAGCCAGGCATCGTCATCTTTGACGAGGCCTCTTCCATGTTGGATGAGGGGAGCCGTGATGAACTGATGGGTATCCTGCACGATATGCGTGCGGAAGGGAAGTATACGATCCTGATGATTACCCATGATGCGGATGAGATTTTGGCAACGGATCGGGTGCTTGCGTTGCAAGGAGGCGGTTTGGTTGCAGATGTTACGCCGGCAGAGCTGTTCTTGAATGCGGAGCTTCTAGAGCGTTGTCACCTACAGGAGCCTTATGCTTGGGGTCTTGCCCGTGAATTGCAGAAACGGGGTATACAGATTGATGTTCCCGCCAGTGAAAAGGAGCTAATAGACACGTTATGGCCATACAACTACAGCAAGTAAGCTATACCTACGCTGAGCGGAGTCTATGGAAGCAGACCGCGCTGCATGGCATTGATCTCAGTATTAAGCAGGGTTCCATCGTGGGCATTGCTGGTGCAACGGGCTCTGGCAAATCGACGCTTCTGCAGCTATTTAACGGAATTCTCAAGCCGACACAAGGTACGGTTAGAGTACTCGATGTTACTATCCAGGCTGGTGAGAAGTCACCCAAGCTGTTGCCGCTGCGCCGCCGGGTGGGCTTGGTCTTCCAATTCCCCGAGCAGCAAATGTTCGAAGAGACGGTAGAGAAGGACCTCTGCTTCGGACCGCTTAATTTCGGGATGAGTCTGGATGAGGCCAAAGAACGGGCTCGCAAGGCCATGAATGATATGGGCCTCGATTTAAAACTGCTGGACCGCAACCCCTTTCGGTTAAGCGGCGGTCAAATGCGTAAGGCGGCCATAGCCTCAGTGCTTGCGATGGAACCGGATGTTGTTGTGTTGGACGAGCCCACCGCAACGCTTGATCCGATTAGCCGCGCAGAGCTAATTGCGCTGCTGGTGCGGTTATGCCGGGAGCAAGGCCGGACGATCATTATCGTGACGCATCGGATGGATGAGCTGCTGCCTTACGCAGACAGCTGGATTGTACTCAATGAAGGCAGCACTGCCTTTCAGGGAAGTGCCAAAGAGCTTGCTGCTGATCCTTCTATTCTGGAGCGGTGCGGGCTAACCGTGCCGCAGTCTCTTCGCTACTGGAGAGCTGTCGCTGATCGCTTCGGCCTGGACGGCGAGAACCCCCGCCTAACCCCTGAAAGTTTGGCTGAGCTTATAGCCTCACTACCCGCAGGAAAGAGGGCTGCGCATGAATGATAAACTGCTGCTGGGCCGCAGTATCGAGACTGGGTCATGGGTGCACAAGCTGGATGCCCGGGCTAAAATCACCGGAATGTTATTATACGTAGCCGTTATACTGCTGTCCCGTTCATGGATGGCGATGGCGCTGCTGGCTCTATTTTCAATTGCCGTGATGCTGTCCACACGGATTCCACTTAAATATTTTCTCAAAGCGGCCAAGCCCTTGCGTTACTTGATGTTATTTATTTTTATCGTGCAGTTGCTATCTGTTAAGGAAGGTTCAGTCTGGCTGTCCATTGGTTCACTCTCACTCTATGATGGGGGTTTGCGGCTGGGGTCATTTGCGGTCATTCGCATGCTGTTCCTCATTACCTTCACGGCGCTGCTTACCTTCACTACAACGCCTGGGAAGCTCAATCAGGGTCTGGAGGGCATACTGTCCCCGTTCAAAAAGCTTGGGCTGTCGCCGGACCGTATTACGATGATGCTCAGCATTGCGCTACGTTTCATTCCTACGATTCTCGATGAGGCGCAGATCATTATGAAAGCACAGGCGTCTCGCGGTGCCGATCTGAATGAGCTGCCCTTGAAGGAAAAGGGGCGAATGCTCGTCTCGCTGCTGGTGCCCATTATTACCAGCGCGTTCCGGCGCGCACAGGATCTGGTCTATTCCATGGAGGCCCGTGGCTTCCGTATGGATGCACCGCGCAGTCAGTATCATCGGTTGAGGTGGGACGCTGTTGATACTGTTTTTGTGATGATGTTTGTCGTTATGGGAGTTGCAGTTGCGTTAGTGTAGAAGTAGTTTTGTACGAAGTGAAGACAGTGAAGCGTATGCTTTACAAAACTTTTAGGAGGCAACAAGAATGGCACGTTATTTTAATGGCAAAGAGATCGAACTGCTTGCTCCGGCGGGCACCTTTGATATTTTTAAGGAAGTTGTACAGTCGGGCTGTGATGCCGTTTATTTTGGCGGTCCAGTACTCAATATGAGAATGATGCGCAAGGGATATAACCTGTCTCACGAGGAAATTGTAGAGGCCCTTGATATCGCCCATCGCCTTGATAAAAAAGTATATGTTACCGTCAACAATCTGTTCAGTGAGGACGATGTGGAAGAGGCCCGCGAGTATTTGCGTTTTCTCGATGGTGCTCGTCCGGATGCGCTGATTGTGCAGGATATGGCAGTGCTTGAACTGATTCGCGAGATGGAGCTTTCCGTTCCTATTCATGCCTCGGTAATGATGAATGTGCACAACCTGGAGATGATGCATGCACTGCGAGATCTGGGAGTAAGCCGGGTGGTAACCTCACGCGAAATGGATCTGAAGACAGCGAAGATGCTGGGGCAGCAGAGCGGTATGGAGCTGGAATACTTCATTCATGGTGATATGTGTTCTGTGCACGGCGCGAATTGTTATTTTAGCTCTCAGGTATTCGGCATGAGCAGCAACCGGGGCAAATGTATGAAGCCATGTCGGTGGGATTACCGGATTAAGCGAGAAGGCTATGTGTTCCCGGCGGAATATCCGCTGGCAGTAAAGGATATGAACATGTACGAGTATCTTCCTGAGCTGATCGAATCAGGCATTACTTCCTTCAAGATTGAAGGCCGGATGCGCGACAAGGAATTTATGGTTTCGCTGGCTAACAGCTATAGTGAGGCGATTGACCGTTACATTGAAGATCCGCTGGGCTTTGACCGCACTGTTGGTTCTAAGGAGCTCTTTAATAACCGCAAGCGTGACTTCTCCACAGCCTATGCTTTTGGCAAGCCGGGACTAACCAACATTAACCGTCGTTACGAGGGTACAGGCAAGTTCTATAGTACGGGAAAAGTATTCAGTACACCAACGGAAGAACGCGAGTTGTCTGAGGGACGTGTGCAGCAGCTGCGGGAACGATTGGGGAAAGAGAAGCGTGCGGAGAGAGTGAAGCCGGAGCTTGCGGTACGTGTGAATAACATGGAGCAGGCCAGATTGGTGCTGGAGCTCGGAGTAGAACATTTATACCTGCCGGGTGATGTATTTGAGCCAGACCAACCTTTTACGAAACGGGATATCAAAATACTAGGAAACCTAAAAGGGAATACCAAGCTCTATCTCGGGATGCCGCGGATGATGACAGAGCTGCACTTCGATCAATATGATCAGTTGCTGAGTGGAGAACGATTGCCTATTGACGGGCTGCTGGTTACCAATCTGGGTGCGATTCGTCGTTACAAAACCGCAGGGTACCCTATGATCGGGGATGCCAATCTGAACGTATATAATCATCTGTCTGCCACCCTATATACGAGTCTAGGGTTGAGCAAAATTACAGTATCCCCAGAGATGACGATGGAGCACTTTGCTGCTTTTACCTCGCTGACCGATCTACCGCTGGAAGTCATCGTGCACGGCACACCGGCGCTGATGTATATGGAGCATGACTTGTATGAGAATACCGAGGTGATGGAGCCCATAGGTGAGGAAGATAACCTTTTTGTAAGCAATGAGGTATTGGTATTAAAAACAGATAAGGGTGAGAATCCAGTCTATCGTGACCAGTACGGCCGCAACCATCTGTTGTTCGCCAAGGAGCTTTGTTATTTGCCTATGCTGGCTGAGATGAGTGGGTTGGGCATTTCCAGCTTCCGTATTGAAGGAGCAACTTATAGTACTGAGCAACTGCGTAATATTATTGTTTCTTATCAGCATGCAATCAATGGCTCTAATGATAAAGAGGATATGCTGGGCGGATTGAAGCCTGTCTATGCTGGTTATACCTTAGGCGCACTGCAATTCAATTAATGCTTTAAATTTAAAATAAGCAGTATATAATTGAGTAAAGCAGTAATTATCGCACTAATAAGTTATTATTTTCACAAAGTATTGGACAGATTAATATTTTTTATGCCAGAAAGCGAGGGAACCGTTTTGGAACAACAAGAGTTTATTGGAAGAGAAGCAGTCGCTGCCAAGCGCAAGCAATATTTCTATCCGTGTACCGTGCACTTTTACAAAAACTCGCCACAGCTGGTACGTGGAAGTATGCAGTTTGTCTATGATGAGCTGGGTAAGGAGTATACCGATTTTTTTGCCGGAGTATCCGTAGTGGCTTGTGGTCATTGTAATCCGGCCATTACCTCGCGGACAATCGCACAGCTGCAGCAGCTGCAGCATACGACGACTGTGTATCTAACCCAGCCTAGTGTGGATCTGGCCGAGCGGCTTGAAGAATTGCTGCCTGGAGATTTGCGCCGGACTTTTTTCGTGAATAGCGGTTCCGAAGCCAATGAAGGTGCTCTGCTGCTGGCGAGAATGCATACAGGACGCAAAGGTTTTATCGCGCTGGAAAGTGGATTGCACGGACGTACGAATCTAACGATGAGTGTCACCGGACTGCCGATGTGGAGAACAGATAAGTATCTGGATGAGGATGTTGCTTTTATCGAGCGGCCATATCACCCTGAGCTTACCCTAGAGGAGGCTGCGACGCGGTCTTTGCAGAGCTTGGAACGTGTCCTGAAAGAAAAAGGGGATTCGATAGCAGCAATGATCGTGGAGCCGATTCAAGGTAATGGAGGCATGATCATGCCAGTATCCTGGTATTTCCGTGAGGTACAGGCGCTGCTGAACCAATATGGCGTACTGCTGATTGCGGATGAAATTCAAACGGGCTTCGGCCGTACAGGCGTTATGTTCGCCATGGAGCATTTCGATGTAGTTCCAGATATTATAAGTATGGCAAAAGCTCTGGGCAATGGAGTTCCGGTTGCGGCTTTCGCAACTACGGACGAAATTGCACTTTCACTAAACCGGCCTTCAGCCTCTACTTTTGGTGGGAATCCTGTTTCTGCGGCTACCGCACTCGCTGTGCTTGATTATATTCGGGATGAGCAGCTTCCAGAGCGTGCAGCACAGCTGGGGGATCGACTGAAGGCAGGCCTGAAGTCTCTTCAGGAACGTTATCCAGCACTGATTGCCGATGTACGGGGAACCGGCCTTATGCTGGGTATGGAATTAATAGGTATAGGTGCTTCTGATGCAGCAGTGCTTACCGATTATGTGCTGGAAGAGATGAAGGACCGTGGATACCTGATCGGCAAAAACGGGATAAACCGCAATGTACTGGCCTTTCAGCCGCCACTGATCATTACAGACGCAGATATTGATGGTATGATTACTGTACTGAATGAAGTACTGCTTCAAGCATCCGCAGATATCAGGAAATGAACAAAAAGGAAGATTGCTATGGCTATATTCAATGCTTTTAAACACACGGCGCTTAAACTAAAAATGTTCAGCGAACTGGTCATGTTCTCCCACACCCTGTTCTCGCTGCCATTTGCGATCATATCGATGGTATGGGCGGCAGGAGGCTGGCCATCAGGCCATCTAATGCTGTGGGGACTCATAGCCCTAATCGGAGCACGTAATGGTGCCAATGCCTTTAACCGCTTGGTCGATCGGACCTTTGACGGACAGAATCCACGTACGGCGCATCGGCATCTGCCGCAGCGGCTGCTTGCTGAGAAAGAAGTCGTCCTATTTGTCATCATCAACTATGCTTTGTTTATTGTAGCCTCGGGCATGCTGAACTTGCTCTGCCTGCTGTTGTCGCCAGTGGCGATCGTACTGATATCTAGTTATTCCTACACGAAACGCTTTACCTTTCTCAGCCATCTTTACTTAGGTTTTGTTATTGCCTCAGCACCGATTGGCGCTTGGTTCGCCGTGACCGGCAACATCGCTTTTACACCGTTTGTTATTGGTACAGTCGTGATGCTCTGGATCGCTGGCTTTGATATCATTTACGGCACCCAGGATATTGATTTTGACCGGCGGCATGGCCTCTGGTCCATCCCGAGCTTCTTCGGTTTGGAGAATGCTCTACTAATCTCGAAGGGCCTGCATTTCATAATGGTTATGCTGCTGCTGTTCCTCTACTTATGGCGAGACCTTGGCTGGATGTATCTGGTGGGGATCGGTATCGCAACGCTGCTCCTAATGACGGAGCATAAGATTATTAAACCCTCGAATCGCAAGATGATGAAGGTGGCTTCTTATAATCTGAATCAGGTGATCAGTATGGTGATATTGTTGTGTACGCTGGTTGATTATTTTTATGTTAGCTAGTTGAGGGGGGAGGTTAGGAGAGGCTGCACTGCGCGGAATGTTGGACTTACGATCGCTGTTATCCTCGGAATCCCTGAATTAAACCGCCTTCGCTGTTATCCTCGGAATCCCTGAATTAAACCGCCTTCGCGGTAGGATTCCGAGGATAGCATATGCTTTCGAAGCGAGCTTTCCTACGGAAAGCTTTCGGGCGAACGCTGACGCTTCTCCAGTTCCAAAATTCCTCTCCGTTCCGTCCTAACCTGATATGCAAGGGCTAACCACAAAAGACAACCCAGCCTACCCAACGGGGGTGGACAGGGAAGAGCAAGGGAAAGTACGCTATGCTGCTTTCCTTCAAAGCGTATAAAGATAAAGCGTAAAGCATAAAACATAAAGCATACAAAAAAAGCGGATACGACCCATGATATGGGGTATCCGCTTTTTTGTTATTTACAACTTGAGTGTAGGGCTGCAAGCACAAGTTTAACGATCACGCCCTGCAAAATACTGCAGCAGCGTCTCCAGATCGGCATGTGCCGGATAGGCAGAGAGTTGCTCAACAATACCAGCGGCCTGCTCCAGATAGTCTTGGCTGATCTCTTCAGCCCGGGCCAAAGCATCGCTGCGGTTGATCAGATTCAGCACATGCATGACCTCAGCATCAGAAGAATCAGGACCAATCTTACGGATGTCAGAGGCTAGCTCAGAATCCTGAAGTGCATAAAGTACAGGCAAGGTTACCTGGCCGTGGCGAAGATCGCTGCCAGCGGGTTTGCCGAGCACTTCAGTGGATTGTGTGAAGTCGAGCAGATCATCCTGGATTTGAAAAGACATTCCCAAGGCTTCTCCAAAGGCATATAGCAGATTGGCAACCTCCTCAGTGCTTTCGGAGGACAGTGCGCCTACACGCAAGCAGGTAGCCATGAGTAGAGCTGTTTTGTTGCGTGATTTCTCCAAATACTGGTCCATTGTAATATCGTAATCAAAGGCATGTTCCATTTGTTGATACTCACCCAAGCACAGCTGGGCAGTGGCAACAGAGGATAAGTCATGTACATAACGGTTTTTGTCTCCGGTATGCTTGCTTAATAATTCAATGACCCGGGCGGACATGTAGTTGCCAATATGAACCGCAGATAAAATGCCAGTCTTGGTATGCAGGGCAGGTCCACCCCGCCGCAGCTCCGCATCATCAATGATATCATCATGAATAAGGGAGGCGGCATGAATAAATTCTGCAGCAGCGGATAATTGAAGCGCTCTGCGTCCCGTAGGCTTGCGTCCAAAACGGCTACCAACGATAACCATAAGCGGTCTAAGACGCTTGCCGCCAGATGCGACGAGTTCGAGAACACTTTGTGCCAGCTGAGATTTCTTAGGTACGTCTTTATCCCGTGCTACAAGGTTTTCGATTTCACGATTGATTTCATTCAGATCTATATTCAAGGCCTCGTGCAACTTCATGTATAGTTCCCACCTGTCAAATAGCTTTGCTTGTGCGGTTCTGTTGCCTGCGCTCTTGGTTCAGGAATTGTTCCATTCCAGCAGCCGGATTTTCTTCCGCAAAGTCTCCATTTGACCGTCGGATCTGCATTTTTTTGATCGAAGGAGCCAAATAAGCAACCAGGTCAAGCTCCCGGTACTTTACTGCAAACTGCAGGTAAAAGCTGTATAGATAGTCTCCATCCAAAATGTTCCGGGTAAGGTCAGGATGATGTGGAGCACATTCCATATGGCGTTCTGCAGCCAAGGTAAGAATGGTGTGAATACCCAGCAAATGAACTTTGCGGTTATATTCCAGATCATGGCGTTCCAGTACCGAGAGCAGTTGCTCAAATCCCGCCGGAGAGAGCTGAAGCTGAATTCCGGCAATCGGAGACATTTCAGCTTGCAACAACCGGAAGGTATCTTCAATGAGTTGTCTGTTCACAAGATTCTCTCCTTCTTGTCGGTTTTGCCGGAAGAAACCATACCCCTGATTATCCCTACAAAACCATTTGTTAAGAAAAATAGTAGCGCTCTATTATAGCTGACGCCAGTTTATAATAACAAAGCATGACATAAAGTGTATGCTTTCATCTTCTTAAATAAGGAGAGTAATGTGTCCTAGGGACACATTACTCTTAAGTACATCAATATTCGGCTGTAACAACATTGTTTCTACACTAATTAATTATATGATTAACTAATCAAGTCATGAATAATGTGACAAAGGGATTAATGTCAGTCGGTGTACAAGTACCAGCGCCTTACGAGCGGAATTTTCTTCCACTGCTTTTTGAGCCAAGGGAGGACGTAGTAATCTAAGCCAAACACGCTTCCTGATCCACCAATTGTAGCGATTGCTGCAGCAGTGTACCATAACATTTCAGTTGAAGCCATTTTTGTAGACCAGATCATAACAGCCATACCAATGGTTGCTATAGAAGAAATTGCTGTGAACAAACCAACGATAAGCATTACACCAAATACGATTTCTGCACAGACCATTCCAATTTGGAACCATTTTGCTAAGAAGGTATAGCTTCCATCGTTATTGTAGAACATTAGATCCATGAACCAGTTAGTAGTATTGTATACAAATCCTGGTACGGGCAATGCTACTACAGCTTCTTTGGCAGTACTAACTGCTGATGCTGCGGAAGAAGCATCTACCGTAGTTTTAACTGCATCGACAGCTACACTGGCTGCCGAAGCGGCGTCCGTAGCATAAGGTGCGGCTGGAATTAGGAAAATCTTATCCGGATCTTCCCAAATCTTCTTCAACTTATCGATACCTTCATAGAGCCACATGCCACCGAGCAGCATGCGAAGTGGAACAATCCAGAAGTTAGGTGAACGCTTGGAGAAATAACCGCCCAAGAAGCTCTTGCGGTTCTCGACATGGAAGAACTCATGCATCATATACGTCCATACTTTGTTGAATCCAACAACTTGGGAAAGATAGAACATATTAATAAAATGCTTGGACAACATCGCCATAAAGCCAGTAAGCATAAAGAACTTGCCTGGTAGGCCAACGTTCGCTACACCGTAACGGCTGCCGATAGAAACCATGGTGCCGTGGAAGCCTGGTTTGTACGCTTTTTTAGCAGTTCCATTGATGTCTGCTGCAATGTTGGTAGCAATTACCGGAGCGGCTTGTTCAGCATTCTCAACCATTTGTGGGACAGGACGGGTTTCGCCTTCAGGAATAAAGAAAATATTATCCCCAACAACGTAAACGTTCTTATGATCCACACTTTCCAGGTTCTCATTCGTAACAATACGTTTGCGACCTTGTTGTTGAACATTATCACCCAAAGTGCCTACAAGTTCAGAACCTTCAACACCGGCTGTCCAAACTACCGTGTGTGCGTCCACAATGTTTTTCTCGCCGAGAGCAACACTGCCTTTGCCTACTTCAGTGATTTTTGCGCTTGTAACGATCTCTATATTCAGCTTGCGAAGACGAGCTTCAGCTTTCTGAATGAGCTTATCAGGCAGGATTGGTAGAACCTTAGGAGCCATATCAGCCACGATCAGACGAACCTCGGAAGGATCGATGAAGAATTCATTGCAGAGCTCATCGCGGTTTTCGGCCATTTCGCCAATTAATTCCACACCGGTAAATCCAGCGCCTACAACAACAAACGTCAACATGGAGCGGCGAACCGCTGCATTTTTTTCCTTAGCTGCCAACGTGTACATATCACGGATTTGACGTTTCAGCGCAACAGCATCATCGTATGACCAGAAGGAAAGAGTGTTTTCTTCTGCTCCGGGAATGCCAAAAAATGTTGGCTTGCTGCCTGTACCGATTACAAGGTAATCATAAGCATAGGTCGCTTTTTCGGAAGTAAGTTTTTTAGTTTTGAAATCAATGTTAGTGACTTCATCCAGTACAACATCGACTTTAAGACCAGCAAATATTTTCTTGAGATCAATCTTGATCGAATCCTCTGGAGCGCGGTTAGCAGCAACCTCATGCAGCTCAGTCAATAGAGTGTGGTAAGGATTTCGGTCAATAAGCTTGATTTCAATTTCTTTGTTGTTCTTAAATTTCTTTGCTAGTTTCTTAGCCGTGAGTACGCCGCCGTAGCCGCCACCCAAAATGACTATTTTTTTCAAAAGAAACTCACCTCATTCATCTGATTAGCTGCAAGAGGATTGCGAATAATTATTTCGCGCCTTCGAGTGCTTTTTCTGCCAGTGTAAAGTATTCGCCAACATTGATGCTTACGCCAGAGATTGCATCGGTTTTGCCTTCAGCATCAACTGTAGGAGCTGCGCCGTTGTTTTCAATAAAGTATTGTTCAGCTTTAGCGATCTCTTCATGCCATTCAGCAGATCCGCCGCCAGCTTTCATACCGTATTTACCATCTGCTGAATATTGTTTCTTATCGTCGCCTGCAGCATTCACACCACTGAATTTAGCAGCTACAACGTTACCATTAACGACAGATACGTCGACAGTAGATTTGAATCCGTTGTTGGCGTCAAATTCTGCACCTTCTGCATGGTAACCGCCATCTTTCAAAGGACCAGCTTGTACTGGACCAGCAGCAAGAGCAGCTTGAGCAGTTGTTACAAAATCATTTACACCAACTGAAACTCCGGAGATTGCATCAGTTTTACCTTCAGCGTTAACAGTGATTGCTGCTGGATCTTGTTTCTCAATCAGGAATGCTTCAGCTTTAGCGGCTTGTTCATGCCATTCAGCTTGACCGCCACCTTGAGATACCAGACCGTATTTGCCATCTTCAGAAACTTTTTTCTTCAAATCGCCGGCATTAGTTACGCTGAACGCGTTCCAGTCAGCCTTGGTGATTTTACCGCCCTCTACAGTCAACAGAACAAAAGTTTCCCAGCCAGTTTTTGCATCAGCTGCAGCAGTTCCGTAGTAAGTACCATCTTGGTATTTTGCTGTTTCTGTTGCAGCATTGCCGGAATTAGCAGCTGGAGCAGTTGTTTCAGCTGGAGCATTAGTTGCGGCTGGGGCATTGTTTGTGTTGTTGCCACAACCAGCGAGTACACCAAGTAATAGGGCACTCGACAAGATTACAGAAGCTTTTTTCATTTTGATATGACCTCCAAAAATAGTTTAAAATATATATATTAAAATGTAAAACATTTTAATAGTAAATGGAAGTGATAAAAATCACTTTATAAATGACATTTGTCACTTTGCTTTGGGTGTAAAGCCCCACTTTGTAGCAACCATATGACATATATCGGCATACAATAAGAAAAAATTTAATTATCTCAGTTCTTCTTCGATGGCATTTTAGCACAAGGAGGGAGGAAAGACATGTGAAAATAATCACTTAAAAAGATGATAAATTATTTTACATATGGATCATATCAAATTTGAAAATATATTGATAGCTAATTTTATAGACTATTATGTGACAAAAAGTGACTTAATACTTGAAAGTAAGCATGTGGGAAATAGATTCACTCAAAATAGAGCTGGGTAATATAAAAGAAAGAATATAAAGAGCTTAGCTCCTAATAATTGCTGAACATAAAGCCTCAAGGCAGGGTAATGACATTTCTAAGGAGAGGCGATGTCTATGTACAAATCTCATGTGGTGGCAGGCAAGATTATTGAAATCAACGCTGATCGGGTGCTTACACAGCAAGGAGACATGTTCTGCACCTACCATCCCCGGTACTATATGCTTCCGGCTGTTGAGACGTGGACAGAAGCCGATTTTGGCCCTGAAGAGGATACTGCAGCACTGAGGCAAGGGGACATTATGGGAGCCATACCTAAACGGAGTTGGAATCCCATAAGACCCTGGTTCTCATTACAGAAAAAAAGCGCAAATCGTATCTGATTTGCGCTTTTTTTCTGTAACGAGAGTTTTGTAGATTTGAATTATTATTATTATGGTAATATGGTGGATAAGAATTGCAATTTACTATGTGTAACAGGAGCGAATCTATGGAATATCTAAAAATATTTTTCGTGAATACAGCCGTACTAGTTACCCTAGCCTATTTGGCAAATTTGATATATAAATTTACGATCACTAATGCACCTGAGCAGATGAAGAAGATTTGCTGGGTGCTTTTGACGATATTCGCGGGATGGAGCAGTATGTTTTTTGGCTATAGACTGGATGAGCATGTGATTTTTGATTTGCGGTTTGTGCCGCTGATCATCTCTACTTTGGCCTTTCCACAACCCTTTATTCTTATAATAATAGGTGTTGGCACCGGGCTAGCTCGATTAACCTTCGGGGTTAACGAAGCTGCGGTAGTAGGAACTCTTAATTTATCCATTCTGGGGTTTGTCTGCGCAGCGCTCAGCTTCTGGGTACGTCGTTCTTCTTTAACTATAGTGAAAAAAGGGCTCACTATAATACTCGTCGTAAATCTAGTCAATGCACTTAATATTATTGCTTTCGGCGTTATACCTGATGAAAAGTACATAACGGAAATAATGCCGGTTACTTTCCCGGCCGGTTTAATTCTTAGTATGCTGTTTGCACTTATTATCCGCGACTTCCAGCTGGAAATGATGCGCAACGAACAGATCCAGCGGGCAAACAAATTGTTGTCTGCTCAGACCGAGGAGCTGCACAAGAATAAAATTGTGCTGGAAGAAAGAGCGAAGCAATTAATGAAGGCTTCTCAATATAAATCCGAGTTTCTGACGAACATGTCGCATGAGCTTAGAACACCACTTAACAGTATCATTAATTTATCGCAGTTAATTGAAGAAAAGGATTCCTCCCTCAGTGAGGATGAGATGGTTGAATACGGAATGATTATCCATCGTTCGGGTGAGGATCTACTGATGCTTATTAATGATATCCTGGATCTATCCAAGGTAGAGGCTGGGCAGTTGGATATTTTAAATGAGGAATTGAATGTTAGTGAAGTACCGGAGCTCCTTGCATTGCAGTTTAGTGTCATTGCCCGACAGAAGGGGCTGGAATTTAATATTGCTCTAAATGAAGATGTACCGTTAACGTTAACTTCAGATCCGCAACGAGTACAGCAGATTCTTCGCAATCTGCTCTCTAATGCTTTTAAATTCACGAAGGTTGGCCACATCTCGCTGGTTATTCGTGTAGAGGAGAAAAGAGTAGGAGTTGTAGACAAGCGCTGGGTCGTATTTGACGTGCAGGACAGTGGGATCGGGATTGCCTCAGAGAAGCACACGATTATTTTTGAGGCCTTTCAACAGGCGGATAGTACAATTAGCCGAATGTATGGCGGGACTGGGCTAGGGCTGTCAATCAGCAATGATTTGGCCAAACTTCTCGGTGGATTTATTACTTTGAAGAGCGTGGAAGGAAAGGGGAGCTTATTCTCTCTTTATTTACCCCTTGAAGTCACATCAAAGTAAGTGGATAAAGACTCCAACATTTTTTGTGGTTTTGGCGTATTGACAGAAGAGTGATGCTGAGTAGAATGAAGCCAAAGCCGCATCGAAGGAGTGTTATAGTCCGTATGAACATCATGAGAAGGAGGCCGTCGACTAGCCGTCCGAAGCTTAGTCGTAAAGCCTCAATACATCGTAAGAATTTGCGGATAGCTACATTTGAGGGAATCCCGGCAACGATCTTTCAGGTACTGCTTCAAGGGCAGTTCCTGACAGGATTCTTGTTATATTTAGGAGCTACGTCAAGTCAGATTGGTTTTGTTCTGGCACTGACGACCCTTGTTAATATTGCGCAGATAGGTGTAGCCTTTCTAATTCAAAAACTGCCAAGCCGCAAATGGGCCATGGTCACCTTTATCGGCCTGCAGAGGGTGCTCTGGGGTTCTACAGGACTTGTTCCATTTATATTTCCGCATCAATATTGGGTTATTGCCTTTATAGGCTTGTACACTACGGCTTTTATTGTCAACACGGTCAGTGGTGTGCTGTGGAGTTCGGTGATTAGCGATCTTGTTCCCTCGCGTGTTCGGGGGCGTTATTTTGGGATTCGGAATACCCTTCTGAACGCTCTGGGAAGTTTGGTCTTGTATGGTGGCGGAGTTATTCTGGACCGTTATCCTGGGGGCCATGGTTTTCTTATCCTTTATATTGTTGTGTGGATTTTCTCGATGATGAACGTGGTTGTATTTTTCTTCTATCCAGATGTTCCTTTTGAGAAATCCGAAGAGATAAAGTTTCTGCCCATGTTTAAGAAGCCGCTCCATGATAAGTTGTTTATGAAGTCGACCTTGTTCCTCGCCGCTTGGCTGCTGCTGCAGAACGTGACTGTTCCTTTATATTCCTATGTCATGTTGCAACTGCTGCATATTAATTATGAAACGCTATCACTGCTCAATGTGGCCCAGACGCTCTTTATGATGGCGAGCTTCTATGTCTGGGGCAATCTAAATGCCAAATACAGCAATAAGCGGCTGCTGTTCTGGACATTGCCAATTATTGCGCTTTCTTCATTACTTTGGGGACTGTTGTCCGTTCTTCCAATGCTGCTTGTGCTCTTTGCAGCGCATATTGTCTTTGGTGTCGGAGTAGGCGGTTTCAACCAATTGGCTTTCAATTTTCTTATCGGAGACACACCCAAGAAGGAGCGTCCGATGTATATGGCCATGTATGCGGCGCTCACGGGTTTATCGTCCTTTTTTGGTCCTCTTATTGGAGGCAGGGTTTACGAAGTGATCAAGCACTGGCCGCATTGGACTCAAGTCTACGGTATGCAGTTGGTCGTTGGAATCCTGATGATTGCATTGGTGCTGCTGCAGGGTCGTCGTATTCTCAGAGATGAATAGAAGTGAAAGGGAGTTTTTCCATGTCAAGGGTAGCAATGGTACTAGGAGCCACCGGTTTGGTGGGTAGTGCGCTTACGGAGGAATTGCTAAGTCGTGCGGGCTGGGCTGAGGTCCGTGTGCTCGTGAGGCGTCCACTGGCGCTGGAACATCCCAAGTTAAAGCAAACCGTGGTGGATTGGGAGCAGCTTTCACAACATAAGGAGCAGTTCCAGGGTGTGGATGCTGTCTTTTGTTGTTTGGGTACCACTATTAAAAAGGCTGGCTCGCAAAGTGAATTCGAGCGCGTGGATCTTCAGTATCCGCTGGAGGCTGCTGTGCTTGCCAAAGATCATGGAGTGAAGCAGTTTCTGGCCGTGTCCTCGATGGGAGCCAATGCGAAATCGCGCAGCTTCTACCCCCGAACCAAGGGACGGACTGAGGATGGATTAATTGCTGTAGGTTTTCAAGGCTTGCATTTGTTTCGGCCTTCCCTGCTGCTGGGTAAACGCGAGGAGTTCAGATTGGGCGAGCGGATCGCTACTAGGGTGATGAAAGCACTAGATTTCATGATGGTTGGCAAGGCAGCCCAATACCGGGGGATACCAGCAGCAATAGTGGCCAGGGCAATGGTGAATATCGCGCTTGCAGATACCCATGGTGTACATATGTATACGAATGATGTTATATACGTGATTGGTGAACGTTAGGAAGTTGCTTTTGGCGGAGCGCTAGTCGTACAATGTCGGTAGTGAAGAAATGTACACAATTTGGGGAGGATCAGAAATATGAGTAAAAAGCAGATCGCTACAACAAAAGCACCTGGTGCCATCGGCCCGTATAGTCAGGCAGTGGCTACTGGTAATTGGATATACACTTCAGGTCAACTAGGACTGGACCCGGAGACAGGCGCATTGACAGAAGGCGTGCAGGAGCAAACCCGTCAGGCCCTCAGCAATATTCAGGCTATCCTCGAAGAGGCTGGAGCTTCATTGGATCATGTCGTGAAGACAACGGTATTCCTTAAGGATATGAATGATTTTGCTGCCGTTAACGAAGTTTACAGCACTTTTTTTACAGAACCTTATCCTGCCCGCAGTGCCATTGAGGTTGCGCGTCTGCCTAAAGACGGACTTGTGGAAATTGAAGCGGTAGCCCGCAAGAAATAAGATATTAGATGTTAGACATAGGCTTCATAACTTCCCCCGTTGGTTCAACATGCAAGTTGAGCAACGGGGGATATTTCTTTTTAACACCTGACTGTTGAAGCAGTCAAGTAAGCAGAGCAGCAGATGAAGGATGCAAATAGGGACCCCAGCAATAAAGCTGCGGCTCCCTATTTGCGTGTCTTTGTCAGACAAATTCAGTACCTATTGCGGCGTGGAGTCAGGAGCAGCCAGAGGCTATAGAGAAGCAGGAGTCCTGCGGCTACTAGACCGGTTATATAGACATTGCTGGCATCTTTGTGTTCCAGTGCAATGGCAATGTAAGCCCACACGAATACCAGTGGATAGACGCTATCCCGATGAGGGTAGCTGACTGCCACTGCAAGCAAGGTGCCTACACAGAGCATTATAACAGCCCAGGTGGGATCACTAAGGCCGAAGCCGTCCCAATTATTTTTCTCCAAAACCACACTGACGTTAACGATAGTGGCTACAGAAATCCAGCCTAAATAGATGCTGAAGGGTAAGCGAATTAGCCATTTCTCACCTCGGGTAGGATTTAGGATATGTCGTGAAATCTGATAGATCATAATAAGTGTTAACAGCATTAATATCATGGCAATCAACGACAGCTCGATGTACAAATACTGCCAAAGGAAGAGCCAGCTCATATTAAAGATACAGCTGAGGATAAACCAGATGCCGATCGACTCTACTGAATTCCTGGAACCGGTTGCTGGACGGAATTGATAAATGACAAACCCGGCCAAGAGTAGATAGATCAGTGACCAGATCGAAAAAGCGTATCCGGCAGGTGTTAAATAAGTATAATACATGTCCGAAATTTCAGCGGTGTTATTCCCACCCAAAGGTAGGGTTACTGAGAGTACATTTACAACAATCATGGCGAGAAAGAACAGCAGATTCCACCATTTAAAAGGATTAGTGCGGCTCACATCATTCACTCCTTAAGCGTAGTCATATATAGAATATACCCGCTTTGGTGTGACTTAAGACTATTTTTGCAAATAAATGACTTACAGGTCATAAACCTTAGGGATAGGTTACCTACGCTGCAGGGTAATATGTAATATTAGCAACGGTTAAAGCCAAAGGGGGGAAGGTTAATGGAGAGCAGCGAAGCGATTCGTCCCGAGAAAATGGGTCCGATGGTAATAAAGGAAACTTGGAATACCCCTGGCAGTATAGTTTCTTGGGAACGTTCAGAGAATATCTATATCTGCCGGGGGGAGTGCGGCGGCATTGTATTTATTTTTTTGAGTGATGACATGTTCCGAATGAAGGTATTTCGTGATCAGGTGCCTGATTTAACAACGACAGCAGCAGTGCTGGCTGAGAGCTGTGTTCCGCATTTATTCCCGGTGGAGGAGACGGAGGAGCAACTGATCTTCACGACCAGTGCGATCACTCTGTTTCTGGAGAAGAAATCATTCATTATCCGGGTGGAGAATATCCAGGGGCGGGTTATTATGCAGCAGAACCTGGCTAGCTGGAATCCGCGTGGTGCTAATCATGCTGAATACGATATGCAGCCAGATTCGCATTTTTATGGATTGGGTGAGAAATCGAGCTTTCTCGATAAGCGCGGGGAACACTATACGAACTGGAATACCGATGTATTCGCACCGCATCTACCGGAAATTGAAGCCCTCTATGAGTCGATTCCGCTGCTCATTCATATGCATGACGAGCTCGCCTACGGACTGTTTCTGGATAACTCGGGCCGCAGTGAGTTTGATATGCGTTCCCATGGGGTGGCCTTTACGATTGGCTGCGCTACCGGGGCTTTGGATATTTATTTTATCAATGGACCCGAAATGAAGGATGTTGTGAAACGATATACCTCACTAACCGGACGGATCGCTCTTCCGCCAAAATGGGCCATAGGTTATCATCAGTCACGTTACAGTTATATGAACCAGCAAGAAGTCTTGCAGCTGGCGCGAACCTTCCGCGAGAAGCGAATTCCCTGCGATGTTATTTATCTCGACATACACTATATGGACGAATACCGGGTATTTACGTTTGATCCTGTTAACTTTCCAGAGCCGGCGAAGATGATGGCTGAGCTGCTGGAGCTTGGGGTGCGAATTGTGCCGATTGTGGACCCGGGAGTGAAAAAAGATCCCAATTACGAGGTGTACAAGGAAGGTGTGCTGGATAAGCATTTTTGCCGCAGGCTGGAGGGGGATATATTCTTTGGCGAGGTATGGCCGGGAATTAGCGCTTTTCCTGACTTCAGTGATAGCCGAACCTCTGAATGGTGGGGCGATCTCCATAAATATTATACGGACCTTGGGATTCAGGGAATCTGGAATGATATGAATGAGCCAGCTGTATTTAACGATACTAAAACAATGGATCTGGATGTGATGCACTTTAACAATGGCCGTCCGGTAACACACGAAGAATATCATAATCTTTATGGCATGATGATGTCCAAGGCCACCTATGAGGGCTTGGCAGAGCATTTGCAGGGTGAACGTCCTTTTGTACTGACAAGAGCCGGATATGCGGGGATTCAACGTTATGCAGCTGTATGGACAGGAGATAACCGCAGCTTCTGGGAGCATATGGCGATGGCCATCCCGATGGTGCTCAATATGGGGTTGTCGGGATTAGCTTTTTCAGGGCCGGATATCGGCGGCTTTGCCCACCATACCTCAGCACAATTGTTGGTACGCTGGACACAAATGGGTGTCTTTTTCCCGTATTGCCGCAATCACTCCTCAATCGGTACGATGCGTCAGGAGCCTTGGTCCTTTGGAGAAGAGGTCGAAGGAATCCTGCGTGAATTCATCGGTCTTCGTTACCGCTGGATGCCACATTTGTACAACCTGTTTCATGAGGCGGAGCAGACTGGAATGCCAGTGATCCGTCCGCTCGTGCTGGAGTATCCACGCGACCCGCATGTGAGTAATCTGTGTGACCAGTTCTTACTGGGTGAATCTGTGTTGATTGCACCCGTATACCGCCCGGACACCGATCACCGTTCCGTCTATTTGCCAGAGGGACAATGGATTGATTACTGGGATGGAGCAGTTAATGAAGGAGGACGTCACATCCTGGCTGCAGCACCGCTACATATTATGCCTATGTACATTAAGGCTGGCAGCTTTATAGCGGAAGGTATGCTGAAGCAATATGCGCTGGAAGAGACGGGTGAGCTGGTCATTATCCATCTTTATGGAGCGAAGGCTGAGGTAGGT
Organism: Paenibacillus sp. 19GGS1-52; assembly: GCF_022369515.1. Classification (NCBI taxonomy): domain Bacteria; kingdom Bacillati; phylum Bacillota; class Bacilli; order Caryophanales; family Paenibacillaceae; genus Paenibacillus; species Paenibacillus sp. 19GGS1-52. Next base: position 6,511,918 of record NZ_CP059724.1, on the reverse strand, counting down.
TTCAACGCTACCTTTACCTTGTATGAGGATGACGGGCACAGCTTTGGCTATAGGAGAGGTCGTTACTCTGAGCTGGCTGTGAAAGCAATGGGTGAGGAAGAAAGTCTGAGTCTGAGCTGGTCCTATCCGCTTCGTGATTATGAGCCGCATAGAGAGGTGTTGCGGTTTGCTCTCTGTTATCCGTTCTTTACAATAGCTGCTGTAAGCGGACTTACACAGCTAAGCATGGAGCAACTGGAGGCTGGCCGCGAAGGATGGGTACGAAAGGGGAACAAGGGTGGAATTATTGTGCAGGTAGGCGACGCTCCCGAGGGTGGAGAGTTCATGATTAGTGCGGTGAAGGACTAATTCAATATGCTGGGGGAAAGGGCTGTCCTGCAAAAGGGCCGCTCTTTTCTTTCAAATATAAGAATTTATAAGTTTCACGCAAGAATGTATCCTTCTATTTCTCGAAGAAACGGGTGCCGTCCATATAAGGACGGCAAAGCCGTTTCTTCTTCTCGCGCTTACTTTAGGATTATTTCCAAGCCCTGACATGCTGTCCGTCACTGAGGGTGATCTTAAATGTTCCCTTCATCTGCCCACTAAATGTTTCTTTGCTTGTTAAGGCAAGCTTGAACTCCTTATGAAATGAATTGTCTGTACGAGGCTGCAGTACAAGGTCAGATAGTAGGATGGACTCTTGAGCTACGGGGTGATAGGAGGCAAGCGGGAGTTCCAATACAGCCTGAACTGTTATTGTATCCTTGCTGTGGTTCTTGATGGATAACTGACAGTTGCCGCTAAACTGCTGCTCAATCCATACATAGTTACAACTAACCTGATGTGGGTCAAGCTCCACCGCATAGATGCCGGATGCAAAATAATGCTGATAACCGATAACTAGCCAGCCTGGAGCACTGCTTAAACATATAAAAGCAGCAAAAAAGAGTACAAGCCGATGTCTAGAGATTGCTTTATTTAAATAGAAAAGGGCAAAGATAAATAGAACAGTCAGGAAGATACCTGAGATGTGAAATCCGGTTTCAGAAGCCGGTCGTGAATATAATGGGATGCCTAAGGAACGCAACAGAGCATCGAGCAGAGTATCAGGCTCCGGGTATCGGATGCTAAATACAATCATTACGGTAAGAAGCGTCAGTGCGATAACTAAGGAATGTTTGCTTTTAATGATGGGCGTTTCTTGCTTCATTAATCACACCACCTGTAAAATTTTCTCAATTATAGCATAGGATTGAGGCCTAACTCTAGGGAATCGCTTTTTTTTCTTCTAAAATCTACAGAAAATGTGCAGAAACGTTTTTAAATCAGGGCTTTTTCGTATAAGATGAAGAGATGAAGATAAATCCATTTGGAAATATAGGAGCGTCCAAGTGCTGCATTGGTTTCTAGGACGTCCGTTTCATTTATAGATAGCTTCAAAATGTATTTGACGAATGCCGTCCATTAGGGACGGCAAGGTCATTTCTTCTTAAAAGATAAGAAGTTATATGCTTCACATGATAATTTATCCTTATATTTCTCGAAGAAACGAATGCCGTCCATGAAAGGACGGCAAAGCCATTTCTTCTTACTTGCTTAAAAGACAGGAGATCACCGATGACAAAGCATCTGTATGCAATATGGTTAGGGGACGTATTATTCTGCTTCTCCGGCGAAACTTCAGAGCCGAAGGTAGATGCCTGGACCCGTGTGGTCAAGAGGCTGGAGCTACGGGGAGGCTTGCGTCCTTTTACGGGTGCTGCGCTGCGTTTGGCGGAAGTGAAATATCCGGTTCCTCCTGTAGAAGGAAAACCGGTGCGGCGTGTGCTGCCTGGGCGAACGCTTGAAGGATTGGCATTGGTGCCTCAGGATGCTTTTGAACTGCTGTTGTCCTGGGATGAATCGTTATGTTTGAGTCAGGGAGTGGAGCCAGGCGGTGAATTGCGTTACTGGGCTGCTGTAGCCCGCTTTGCTCTGGAATTAATGGGCAAAGGAGGAATCACACCGGGAGCTTTACCACCGCGTCCCGTGGGATCGCGCCGCCGTGGGGGGGAACAGGCAGCTACGGCTTGCTGGTCTCCTGCTTTTCGCAACCCCGAGGATAAGGAAATTTTTCTACAGCTGGCAGCATCCATGCCGGTACTTGCCTTAGGTACCCATACTGCAGAAGCTGGCGATCTGTCTTCGCGTGAAGAGGCTGGCGGATATGTGCTGTATTCCTTTTTACAGGCTGTGATGAGTGCGGAGATAAAGCGGGTTATCGCAGGCATCGAAGGTGAGTTGACACCGTATAAGGTTAATTATCGCCGTGGTCGCTCTCCTTTGACGGAGCTATGGTGGAATAGTCTGCTCACGGGCAGCCGTGATATTCCTGTACAGGGGACTCCGGCAGAGGTAACAGAGCTGCTCACCACCGTCAATGAGACGGCGGGCAATGAAATGCCCCATTCCCAGACAGAGGAAGCACGGAGCGGAGTGTTGGGACTTGGCTTACGTCTCGAGCCGCCAGGAGACGAAAGCGAGGTTTGGCGTTTAACCTTTTGGGCAGAGAGCAGAGAAGAAGGCGAATTCTGGCTTCCGGCAAAATCGGTCTGGAGCAGTAAGGAACGGGAATTCACGTTGTGGGGGAAACGCTACCGTAACATTCAGCAGCAGCTTCTTACAGTACTAGGACGAGCTGCGAAAGTATCGCCGGATATTCAGCGTGCGCTGTCTGTGCCGGCTCCGGATGGTGTTGATCTGGAACCTCAGCGCCTGTATTACTTTCTGAAGGAAAGCGTGCAGGAATTAACCAGCCGGGGAATAACGGTGCAGATGCCTTCCCGCTGGAGCCGCGAGGGACGCCGCCGGATTGGCATGAAGATGCAGATGCAGCCGCTGGAGATTGGAACAGAGGGTCCTGCACCAGTGGCTCTGGGTATGGAAGCTCTGATTTCATTCCGTATTGAGGCGTCACTTGGAGAATCCTCAATCACTGAGGAGGAACTGAATGCCTTAGTTGAGGCGGGCGTGCCTTTTGTACGTTTCCGTGGGGAATGGATTGAGGTAGATCCGAAGGAAATTCGTCAGGTTCTTAAATATATGAAGCGTCATGAAAGCGGAGAAATGTCCGCAGCAGACTGGATGCGGCTGGAAGCCGAGGATGGGGATGACCGACTCTGGAAGGGTATGTCTGTTACCGGCATGGAAACGTCCGGCTTGCTGGCCTCGCTGATGCGCGGCGATGTATTGCGCAATCTTCCGGCACGCACTGTACCAGATAGCCTGCACGGTACCCTAAGACCTTATCAGGAGCGGGGTTATCAGTGGCTGACTGCCCTGAGCGGACTGGGTTTTGGGGTGTGTCTAGCTGATGATATGGGCTTGGGCAAGACGATTCAGGTTATTACCTGCCTGCTCGACCGTGCGTTGACTGCTCCTCCCGAGGAAGCGCAGAGCCCGGTGTTGATTCTGTGCCCGACCTCACTGCTGGGCAACTGGCAGCGAGAGCTGCAGCGTTTCGCCCCTTCACTTAGAGTGCATATTCACCATGGTGGGCGCCGTATGCGCGGAGAAAGCTTTATGGATCTGGCAGCCAGCCATGATATTGTGTTAACCACCTATCATTTGGCGGGCCGAGATAGTGAGGATTTAGCGGGTATCCACTGGTCCACAGTAGTGCTGGATGAGGCACAGTACATCAAGAATCATCGCACCAAGCAGGCGCAGAGCGTTATGAAGCTGTCGGCACCGCATCGTATTGCCATGACAGGCACCCCAGTTGAGAATCGGCTGGGTGAGCTTTGGTCCATTTTTCATTTTCTAAACCCAGGCTATTTGGGCACTTATCATTCCTTCCGCCAGCGGTATGTTTCTGGGGAAGGCGGAGAACGGCTGCGGGAGCTGCATCGTCTGGTATCACCATTCTTGCTACGCCGCCTCAAAAGCGATCCGGATATCTCCAAGGATCTGCCGGAGAAGCTGGAGCTGAAGTCTTATTGTCCTTTGACGGAAACGCAGGCTGCGTTGTATCAGGGAGTCGTAGATGAAATGCTCGGTGTGATCGGTGAGCGCTCAGGAATGGCCCGCCGCGGACTTGTTCTATCTTCTCTGACGAAGCTGAAACAGATTTGTAATCACCCTCAGCTCTTTCGGAAAGAGGAAGGACGCGGTCAGCGCAACGAACAATCCGGCAAAATGGAAGTCATGTTCGAGGTACTTGACAACATTGCTGAGCTTGGGGAGTCTGCCTTGATCTTCACACAATATGTGGCGATGGGCGAACTGCTGGTCAGCCGACTGACCAAGCGATACGGCTCAGCTCCACTATTCTTGCATGGCGGAATTCCGAAGCGGGAACGCGATGAGATGGTCCATGCTTTTCAGGAGGGGGAAGGCCCCGCATTCTTCGTGCTTTCTCTTAAGGCTGGGGGAGTAGGGTTGAACCTGACGCGGGCGAACCATGTGATCCATTATGACCGCTGGTGGAATCCGGCAGTTGAGAATCAGGCAACAGACCGGGCTTTCCGGATTGGCCAGAATAAGAATGTGCATGTTCACAAGCTGATCTGCCAAGGAACGCTGGAGGAACGGATTGACGAGCTGATTGAACGTAAAAAGAGTCTCTCCGAGCAGGTTGTGGGCTCCGGTGAAACTTGGTTGACCGAAATGTCCAATCATGAACTCAAGGAGCTTATTGAGCTGCAGGGCCAGGACTGGATGTAAAGGGAAGATATGAGTTACAGGAGGGATTTACAAATGAGTGGACAGTTGGAGCTACGGCTGGAAGTCATCCCCGGTGTGTTAAAAGCGTCATGGATACCGCTATCCGGGAAAGCGGTGGTCCCACAGACTATATTAAACAGCAGTGATGCTCCTGTTATTATGCAGGGAACAAAGGCAGGCCAACCTCTCTCTTTGAAGGTTCCGGTCTGGCCGGCTACAAGAAGACAGGAAGTGCTGCGGCATCTGGCGCTCAGCCCTAATGAAATGTACGCGCTGCTTCAGGGACACTTGAGCGGATTTAACGAACTGGAGCTCCTGCCTACCGATACCGAGCTTGCGCACGCATCCTTTGATCAAGCTGGAGGTGGCGACAAGGAGGAAGCGCTGAAGCAGGTCAAGAAAAGACTGGCAGAGGAACCCCTGCTGGCCCTCGCGCTTAGAGGGTTAACCAAAGCAGAGCTTCTGGACGGTATATTTAGTCTATGGGCCGAAGAAGAAAATGAGGCTGCTGATGAGGTGGGGTCACCGCAGACTAGTGGGTTGGCGGCAGAGCTGGCTCGACTGGAACGCAAAGGTCCGGCAGTCTCTTCAGGTGAATGGCTGGCGGAAGCTGCTGCTGAAGGCTCACTTCACCAGCCTGGCCCCCTATTCCATGAGATAGAGGCGCGCCCTTTCCCTTCTCTGTCCGTTGTAGCGGTTGCAACAGAGGATTGGGGAGCCTTGCTGCCTAAGACCACAAGAGCTCAGGAGGGTTTGAATCTGATTATGCAGCGTGTGGCTCACGCTGCTGCGGGAAGAGCGGGCCATTCGCACAAGCGGTGATCCAGCTCAACTCTTCAGAAGAAGGCAATCCAAAAAGGCAGTCCCGTTCCAGCTTGAGCTGTTGCAGGGCTGCCTTTTTATTTTGTATGAGAAACAGCAGACAATTTAACTATTGCTTATGTCCGTTGCCAAAACTATCTCCCTCGGTGAGTTCGAGAATTTCACGGCGCAGGCGCAGCATTTTCTGATCCAGTTCATCGGCAGCCCTTGCGGCTTCCTTCAGCTCTTCCGCCACATGAGGAGGGAGCTGCTTATCAAATTTATAATACAGAATATGCTCCATGCTTGCCCAGAAGTCCATAGCCAGAGTGCGCAGTTGGATCTCGGCTTTCACCCAGCGGGTTCCCTCCATCAGGACGAGCGGAATCGCCACAATAACATGCAGGCTTTGATATCCGTTAGGCTTGGGAAAAGCGATATAGTCTTTAATCTCCAGTACACGAATATCCTCGCGTACACTTAGGTGATCTACTAGACGGTATATATCTTTGACGAATGCACATACAATCCGCATGCCGGCAATATCGTGTATGTGTAGTTCCATATTCTCAAGGCTGAATTCGTAACCTTTGCGCTGCATCTTTTGCAGGATGCTCTTGGGCTCCTTGATCCGGGATTTGATATGCTCAATCGGACTGAAGCCATCGCGGATTTGCCATTCGGTCTTGATAACATCGATCTTATTCTGCAGGTCATTTAGAGCGTGGCGATAGAGCGCCGGTAGTGCCTTGAATTCCTCAGCCTGATTGGCAAAATCCTCATTGCCCTGCCACTGCTGCAGATCTTTAACGTGAATCTGTAGCTGATTAAGTGCAGGTTGTGTGCTGTCATGTTCTTCCACTGGTACTCTCCCGAATTTCGTTATTGGTGACTACACCAGTTTAACCGATATGGAGCTCCAGAAGCAAAATAAGACTCAAACGTAAGAAGTGTTCGAGCTGGAGATTGTTGGCGGCAGAAAGCGCAGCACAAAGTTCATGGAAACATTCTTATAGGAAAGACGTATAACTGCACATAAAGCTAAGAACAGGCTATGTCATTATTTGTTGGTGGGGAAGCCTCCATCTACCGGTAAGATTCGCCATAATCATTGTTACATTATGACACGGAACGACAAATAATGAATCTGTGTGATACATTTGGTATGATAGTAACACGTTTCCGCTACAGACGGAGCGTATAGTGAGTTACCTTAATTAGGATTTGGGGCTGTTACTTGACCCTGTTCTTACTGTGGAGAAGGAGGAACTACAATGAATTTAATCCAACGTATCAAAGATGGTGCCAATCGAGTTTCCGAAAAAGCGCAAAATTCCGTAGAGGTCGGTAAGCTGAATGGCCATATTTCCGATATCGAGCGTGAGATGGAAATTGAATTTGTAAAAATGGGAAAGCTTTTCTACGAGGGATACCGTTCAAGAGATATGTCTGTGGCCGAAGGAAAAATGGTAGAGCTGTCACGTACCTGCAATAAGCTGCAGGAGAAGATCGAAGCCCTGCGCTCACGAATTGCCGAGCTGAAGAATGAGCGCCTCTGTGCATGCGGGTATGTTGTTGCTCTGAATGCCAACTTTTGTCCGAACTGCGGGCGGAAGCTGGAGGAGCCGGTCACTTCAAGAAAGGTTCCGCCTACACCAGTTACCGTACATGTAATGCCTGCAGATGAGGACGAAGACCAATACTACGGTGCGGACGAATTAACGGATGAGGAGAAGGAACTGGCCATGCGACCGGAACAGCCAGCTGGTTATGCTGACGTTCTAGAATCGGATGATGAGCTGCCTATTGAGGATTATACAGGAAACGGCCAAGATTCCGAACGTGGGCGACGCCAAGCTGATGAGCTGGAACGTGAGCGGGAGAGACAGCTTGAGCTTGACCGGCGTATTCGGGACTGGCAGGCAACTGAACATGTTGAAGAAGCTGCGGACAGCGAAAGTGGCGGAGTTCGGGAGTTGGTGAAATGCCAAATTTGCCGGGCGGATCTGCCTAAAGGCTCGTTGTGGTGCTCTCGCTGCGGCTCAGAGCAAATCTAGGGTAAAGTTATACAGTCAGCTAGGGGGACAACAAGAATGGAACAGCTGCTGCTGCATCTGCGTAATCTGGGCTTCACAGAGATGGAGTCCAAAATCATGGTGGAGCTGGCAACTAAAGGTCAGGCTTCGGGTTACGAAGTAGCCAAACAGCTTGGAGTGTCAAGGTCTAATGTGTATGCGGCGCTTCAACGCTTGACTCAACAAGGATATGTAAGATGTGGAGAAGGAGAGCCTGCGCGCTATAGTGTGCTGAATCCGGATGAGCTGGCTACCATGATCTCCGGCCGAGTTCAAGCCTCACTTGCCTATATGGAAAGTGAAATGCCACGTGGTGGACCAGTCAGTCCTTCTTTTTATAATGTGGAAGGCGATCGCAATGTGCTTGGTGCTTTGGTTCGTCAGCTAAATCTGGCCGAGCAGGAAATTGTAGTGGATGTGTGGCGGGAGGAAGCCTCGCTTCTGCGCAGTGAGCTTGAACAGGCTGAGTTGCGGGGGGTTAAGCTGCTCTGGGCCTTCGACGGTGGGAATGCTGTTCCTGCTGCCTATCCAACCTGGCCCCCTTTAGGAGACAAGCAGCGGCGGAGCGACGGACGAAAGTTCTCTTTCGTGATTGACCGCAGCTGGTGTATGCTGGGCATGCGTTATGAGGACGGAACAGCACAAGCGGTGGTAACGGAGCATTCCGTGTTGATCGAGCTGCTGCTCAACCACTTTACACAGGAAATGGTGCTGTTTGAGCTGGAGCAGGATATGGGAGCCGAGCTGGAGAAGCGTTATGGCGAGCGTTACAACAATATATATGGTAAATATATTATGCAGGATGAAGAGGAAGAATGAAGTAAACTAATTTAGGGAGGTGACAAGCATGGAATGTATCGTTCATTTTGAAGTGCAGCACACAGATGGTCCCAAGCCTTTACGCGGCCTACTTTTTCTTGATGATGGAGAAACGCCGGGCGAAACTCAGCTAATCGATATGTTTAAGGAAATGAAGTTTAATGTGAGGTTGGAGGATCGGGAGAAACTGATATTTAAGCCGTTGAATCCTGGAGATCCGTTCTCGGAGATCCGCATCACTAGTTACGATAATGGCAAAGACGATTATAAAGAGGATCATAATCTCAAAACAATCGTTGGTAATTTGTTGCCGCAGAAGCCAACAGGGTTGTAGCATAGGAAGAATGGGTCCATTTGCGGGGGCGAAGGAGTGAGCACATATGAAGTTATTGAGGCAAAAGGTACTTAACGAAGGTATTGTACTCGGTCAAGGAGTGCTCAAGGTGGATTCTTTTCTGAATCACCAGATGGACCCGTTTCTGATGCGTGAGGTCGGCCGCGAGTTTACCCGCCGTTTTGCCGGTGAAGAGATTACAAAGGTGCTGACCATTGAGTCTTCGGGGATTGCCCCGGGGATTATGACAGCACTGGAGCTTGAGGTTCCACTAATTTTTGCCCGTAAGCAGAAATCGCTGACTCTGACGGAAGATATTTTTGTGGAGAAAGTTTATTCTTTTACGAAAAAAGAAAGTAACGAAATTACGGTTTCCAAAAAGTTTATTGCCTCTGGCGAACGGGTGCTGATCGTCGACGATTTTCTGGCGAACGGTGAGGCAGCCTTCGGTCTTGCCCGTATTGTGGAGCAGGCAGGAGGCACGGTTGTCGGAATCGGAATTGTGATTGAAAAAGCTTTTCAGCCGGGGAATCGGCTGCTGAAGGAAGCTGGGTACCGCGTGGAGTCGCTCGTACGGATCGCCTCGCTGGAGGATGGAGTAATCTCATTCGTAGAAGAGGAGTAATCTCTTAACGGAAGCAAGGATGTAACAGCAAAAAAGCAAGCTTCCTAATTTCTGGAAGCTTGCTTTTTTGCTGTTCAGGGTCACGATTATTTTACAGTAACTTAACACTAACGCCAAATAACGTTAGTGGACAAACCAACGCTCCGCAAACTGAAGCAACAAGTCCAGCGGCCGCTGCTTCAGTTTCGGGTTCCCCTGCCTAGCCGCTCGCTTGGCAGGATGCTGCAGAGCCGCCCGCAGCCAGAACGCTGCTCACGGCCTGCGGAGAGAGCACGCGCAGCGCCCCTGGCTCGCAGCGCACCGCTAGCGGCTCGGTGCCGAGGCTCTCGCCGTCGCCGATGGCGTGCCGCGCCTGCGCGAAGGTGACGGCTACGCTGCGTCCGCGCAGCATGGACACGAAGGGCAGCGTCACATGCCTGCCCTTCAGTACCGTCGGGAACAGCCGCAGCAACTGCCAGCGGCTGCACCCGTGGACTACGCAGACGTCGAGGTGGCCGTCATCGACCTTCGCCTGCGGGCAGATCAAGAGCCCACCGCCGTAGTTAGGCAGGTTGCAGATAGAGACGAGCCATGCCGTCTCATAGACATGCTCTATTCCATCGCAGGCCACGCTCACGCGGCAGGGCTTGAAGGTCATCAGCGTATGCAAGATGCCGATGATAAAGGCCAGCTGTCCGGCACCAATGGCGTTGCACAGGCGTTTGTACCAACTGGTATTCACATTCTCTGACACCTGGGCGTCGAAGCCGCTGGCCACGGCGGTCAGGGTCAATCCGTCCGCGCCGGAGAGAAGATCAGACTCGAGATAACAATCACTGAGCGCAACTTCCAGCGCTGCCTCAAGCGTAAGGGGGATGCCGAAGCCGCGGGCCGTATCGTTGCCGGAGCCAGCGGGAATTACTGCCAGTGGTACGCGCTTGTGCCGCAAGGCCCCCAGCACGCTGTGGATGGTACCGTCACCACCGATGACGACAGCTGTAGTCCAATCCTCCTGACGTGACAGTCGCTCGGCTACCAACTGCTCTGCTTCGTCTGCGCTATGAGTAAATAAGCTCTCATAGGAAACCTTACGCTCTTTAAGCAGCTTCTCAACGCTCAGCCAGGTGCGTTGCCCTGCTCCGCCGCCGGAGCGGGGATTTATGATAAATAAATACATGGTTGTTCCTCCAACCTCTGAATGTACAATGGATGTCCTGTCTCCATTGTAAGGAGTGAAGGGACAAAAGGGAATCCTTTTTAAGAGGGAGAAGCTTTGCCTTTACAGATGGCGCAGCTGGCTTTCAGCAAACTCTCCGGCCCAAGGCAGTTTATACCATCTACCACTTAGAGCATGGTAAATCATCAGCAGCCACACGGTCAAGCCAACTAGGGAGAGGATTACCTCAAGCAGCGGGCCTAGTAAGGGAATGACTGCCGTCAAGACATGACAGACCATCAATACGCCGAAGGCAATTAGCGATTGCAGCGCATGGAACAACACGAAGCGGCTGCGTTTCTCAAGGGCAAGAAAGATGACACCGCCAATAAAAGGGAAGAAATAACAGAGTGCACCCGCAATATTATCGGGTAATCCAGTAGATGATCTGAAAGGGGACAAGTAGCTCACTCTCCTTGTGGCATGGAGAAGAAGGGGATGACTTAAGTCAGGTGTTGTAGCTGGGCAACCGGGCTTTCCTTCTTCCTTAGAAGCCTATGATTAGCCCGGACAAAGTATGTAGATTTAAATAACCATATATAGGCTAATAGTTGGAAGACTACAGTCTTCCTAAATATCTTCCGATATATATATAACAGTCTTGTGCCTGCGTGTTTGCTTGCTAAAATAAAAAAAATCCAATAATACATTTTATCAGGAAAGGTGGAAGTTAGGCCGGAATATGATACAATATAACGATAAGGCCCGAAAGGAGTGATTCAGTAAGAGGCTCTTCGGGTAACTATATTGTCAAGGTGATCTACTCAATAGTCATCTTACAACGCACAGCCCAAATCACGACGAACCTGCTTCACCGGCAAGATGATGTTTCCAAATCTTCAGTTCATGGATCTATTATTTTGGCGGATAATGCAAGCCACGTATGTGTAAAGGATACTTACTTGCATTTCGAAGTTACGGCGCACTTTTCATCATGCATTCTCTGCAACGGAGCATTCATTTTTAATGTTTTGGGAGGGAACTGATCATGGCAAGTAAAGGTCATAACGAAGTCAAGGAAAGTCTACGGGAAATGACACGTATTTTCCGGCCCAAAGACCCGAAGAAGTTCGTAAAGGAGTATGTCCGGAAGTATCGGATTACGGGAGGTTATGAAGAAGAACTGACCATGGTCGTAGAGCATGAGTTGGTAAGGATGAACTCATCCGTCTCCTAAATACAGATAGACTTGCCCCTTGCTTTTCTTACTCATCATTTCTGAGCTAACATCCATGAGGATTCTCATAAACCGTGCCCGGACAGCGTGCTGTCATTGGAATCGGTTTTTTTTGTGCGCAACCTTAAATAAGCGTAGTAGCACTAGCTGATTAGTCAAATGAATTTATAGACACAATTACAATTGTAAGCGCTTTATATGATTATACCAGAACTCTGTACTTTCTGAAAGCGTTCTTAAATTCATATTTGACAAGCTTTTTACAATTCTACAAAGTCTTTGTGAACTAGTTGTGAACGATTGACAAAACACCCCTATAAACTTATATTAAGAGTGATTATTATAATTGACAGAAAAAATACAGGAATCTACGAATTCGGAAAAGCGGGGTAGATTAATGATGAAAACGTGGCAGGCTGTAAAGCGACTCCTCCCCATGACCGCTATTTTTGGACTTATTCTTGCTGGCTGCGGACGAGAGGACTTGTCAGTACTTAGACCACAAGGACCTGCAGCGGAAACCTCACTGGGACTTATGAAGCTGTCGATCACTATCATGGTCGTTGTACTGTTGATCGTCTTTTCGATTGCAGCTTATGTAATCATCCGTTTCCGCAGAAAGCCGGGGCAACAGGAGATCCCTAAGCAGGTTGAAGGAAACTTTAAGTTGGAAGTCCTCTGGACGGTTATTCCACTCATCTTGGTAGTGGTGCTGGCTATTCCAACAGTAAAGGCGGTATTTGCTGCCGGAAATGATCATGCCAATGATAAAAATGCAATTAAGGTAAAAGTAACCGGCCACCAATTCTGGTGGGAGTTCGAATATACCGATTACGGGGTGAAGACCGCGCAGGATCTAGTTATTCCGAAAGGGAAGGATATTGCTTTTGAATTGACAACGGCCGATGTGTTGCATTCTTTCTGGGTACCCTCCCTCTCCGGTAAAATAGATACCAACCCTGCCGGAACCATTAATCGTTTCAGCTTTAGTGCGCCTAATGAAGGCGTTTACCGTGGCAAATGTGCCGAGCTGTGCGGTCCTTCCCATGGACTTATGGAATTCAAAGTGAAATCGGTCAGTGAAGACGCCTTCAACCAGTGGATAGCATCCATGAAGTCACCGGTGGCTGTTCTGCCGGAAGATCCGGAGCTTGCCAAGACGTTTAAGAACCAATGCCTGAAATGTCATGCGGTAGGGGATCAGGGCCTAGCTGTTGGTCCGAACCTGACCGGGATCGGTTCACGTGAAGCCATTGCCGGTATTCTGCTCAATGATGATACGGGTGTTGATGGGGCTCCCATAGAAGAGAACCTCAAGACTTGGCTGCATGATCCACAGAGTGTGAAGCCTGGCAACCTGATGCCTAACCCCAAAGACCTGGGCCTGAGTGATGCGGAGATCGACGGCATCGCTGCCTATCTGGCGAACTATAAACTGGACTGACAACTTAGCCAATTAGAGAATAGTAGTATTTTTAATAAGGGGGGGACGAACCTTGGCTCAAGCAGCGCATACCTTAAATCCTTCCAAGCCTTTAGGGCATGGCCACAGCGTCAAGCGACATACCGGGCTGATGGATTGGATCACCACCGTCGATCATAAAAAGATAGCGATTCTGTACCTTCTCGCTGGGGGATTGTTCTTTGGAATCGGAGGATTTGAGGCCATCCTGATCCGCATCCAGCTGATTAAGCCGATGAATACCTTTCTGGATGCCCAGACGTTCAACGAGCTGATTACGATGCATGGCACAACGATGATTTTCCTTGGTGTCATGCCGGTTATCTTCGCACTTATGAATGCGGTTATCCCGCTGCAAATCGGCGCGCGTGATGTAGCCTTTCCTTTTCTGAATGCGCTCGGTTTCTGGACCTTTCTGTTCGGCGGCATTCTGCTTAATCTCAGCTGGGTTATGGGTGGCGCTCCCGATGCAGGCTGGACTGCTTATACACCCCTGTCTACGAGTACTTACAGCACTACACATGGGGTGGACTTTTACACGATTGGGCTACAGATTGCCGGTCTCGGAACCCTGATCGGGGGCATTAACTTTCTGGCAACGATCATTACGATGCGCGCACCGGGAATGTCCTTTATGCGCATGCCGATGTTTGCCTGGACTACATTTATAACCTCCGCGATTATATTGTTTGCTTTTCCCGCAATTACAGTGGGGCTGGTACTGCTTACCTTCGACCGGATTATCGGAGCCAATTTCTTCGAGGTTGGCGCGGGGGGCAACCCGATCCTCTGGCAGCATATTTTCTGGATATTCGGTCATCCTGAAGTATATATTCTTATTCTTCCTGCTTTCGGAATTATTTCTGAGGTGATTCCCACTTTCGCTCGTAAGCGCTTATTCGGGTATAGCTCGATGGTGTTCGCGACCATTCTGATTGCCTTTCTTGGCTTCATGGTCTGGGCGCATCATATGTTCACGACGGGATTGGGACCTGTAGCGAATGCCTTGTTCTCCGTATCGACGATGCTGATCGCTGTTCCGACAGGGATCAAGATTTTTAACTGGCTGCTTACCATGTGGGGCGGGCAAGTACGCTTTACCACACCGAACTTGTTCGCTGTTGGCTTTATCCCCACGTTTACGATGGGTGGAGTAACGGGTGTCATGCTGGCCTCCGCGCCTGCAGATTTCCAGTTTCATGATACTTATTTCGTTGTAGCGCATTTTCACTACGTTATAGTGGGTGGCTTGGTGCTTGGACTCTTTGCGGGGCTGCACTATTGGTGGCCGAAAATGTTCGGGCGTATGCTTAGTGAGAAGTTAGGCAAGTGGACATTTTGGACCTTCATCCTGGGGTTCCATTTGACCTTCTTTGTACAGCATTTTCTAGGTCTGATGGGCATGCAGCGCCGTGTATTCACATATTTGCCGAATCAGCACTTTGATGTCCTTAACCTGGTCAGTACGATCGGTGCATTTCTGATGGGTGTTGGCATGATTATCTTCCTGACCAATATCGTCCTCACCTTCAGAAAGCCAGCTGATGCTGCTGCTGATCCGTGGGAGGATGGACGGACACTGGAATGGTCTATTCCCTCTCCGCCGCCAGAATATAACTTTAAGCAGACGCCGCTCGTGCGCGGTATTGATGCTTTTTGGAAAGAAAAAACAGCGGGTCACACGGGGATGACTCCGGCAGAACCCGTGGGTTCGATTCATATGCCATCAGCAACTATACTGCCGTTCTTGATGTCAGTCGGAATCTTTATCGCCGGACTTGGCTTTATGTTCAGTCGGGATGAATTCAAAAGCGACTTTGTCGGCTTCATGTTCAATCATTATCTGGTGACGGCAATCGGTCTTCTTATTACATTCGGGTCCATGCTGATGAGATCATTGTTTGACGATCAGGGCTGGCATATTGAACCCGAAGAGCTGGAAGGTGAGCAGATATGACAACGCCACACGCAGAAGCTGCTAATAATGCTCTTCCCTACGAACCGGAAAAGGCGACCCTGGAGGGCCGGAACAAGGTGCTGGGCTTCTGGCTCTTTCTAGGCGGCGAGGCCGTGCTCTTCGGCACCTTGTTCGCCACCTTCCTGGCCTTGCGCAATCAGACAAATGACGGACCTACTGCTAATGAGCTGTTCCATCTGCCACTGGTTGCGGCAGCAACCTTTATTTTGCTGGTGAGCAGTCTGACTAGTGTGTTTGCGATTCAAGCCATGCATAGAAACCGCCCAGCATTATTGCGCAACTGGCTGCTGGTTACCGTGGCGCTCGGGTTAGGCTTCCTTATTCTTGAAATCTATGAGTTTAGTCAATATATTAGGCATGAGGAATTCGGAATGACGACAAGTGCGTTCAGCTCCGCATTCTATACACTGGTCGGCTTTCACGGTGCTCACGTAGCTTTTGGGATACTTTGGATCTCCGTCCTGATCCTACAGATGTCCCGCAAGGGGCTGACGGTGGTGACTGCACCTAAAGTGTATGTGTCGGCTATATACTGGCATTTTATCGATGTGGTGTGGGTCTTCATCTTCACAGTCGTATACCTTCTCGGAAAGGTGGGCTAAGGCCATGACGACAGATCAGCATTCGCCAGAGGGTGGAATTAAGCATCGCCACCGTCATGAAGGGCCGCAGCGGCATATGGCGGTCTTTATATTCTCCGTCGTCCTGACACTAATTGCTTTTGCCGCTGTGGCGGCTGGCGGTGTCAATGCTACCTTTGCTGTTATTATCCTGCTGGTAATGGCAGTGCTGCAGGTGATTCTGCAGATGGGCTTCTGGATGCATCTGAAGGACAAGGGACATTTGCTGCCAATTATTTTCATGCTGGGTGGATTTTTTATCGCTGGCACCTGTATTGTAATGTCGCTGTATTGGGTTTGGTGGGATTAAGCTAGAAGATAGAGGTGGGCTGCGATGCCCCCTTTTTTTTGATTTTGGAAGGCTGAGTGCAATCCCTACCAAGAGAACGCCCGCGAGGAGGCTTAGGCCATGCTGGGATTAGAATATTTTAGCTTTATTGATCTGTGGAGTCCGCTCTTTCTGGCAGTGATGCTGCTTCTGGTTGCTGGTTATTTTGTGCTGATCGGTCCGCTAGCCGGGTGGTTTCCTGGATCAACCTCTGTGCCTCTCTGGCGACGAGGGCTGTTCGTATGTGGCATGATATTCCTCTATCTGGCTCAAGGAGGTCCACTTAGCCTGCTGGGGCATTTGATGTTTTCGTTCCATATGGTCAGTATGGCCTTGTCCTATCTGGTAGCCGTACCGTTGATCATGCTGGGCATTCCGGACTTTATATGGCGGGCTGCGCTAAGAGTTAATCCACTGCAGCGTTTATCCTTTCTCGCTCGCCCTATTGTGGCTGCACTCCTGTTCAATGGCTTATTCTCTCTGTACCATATTCCGGTTGTTCATGACTATGTGATGCTGCATTTTGCAGTTCACCGCAGCTACTATGCTGTATTGTTTCTGACATCTGCCTTGATGTGGTGGACATTGATTAATCCGTTGCCGGAGCACCGGATGGTTGATGGATTGGGCAAGATTGGTTTTATTTTCTTGAATATGGTGCTGCTGACGCCTGCCTGCGGGTTGATCATCTTTGCGGATCATCCACTGTATGCCACGTATAGTGATCCGGACACATGGGCGCGGGCAATGGGCTATTGTGTAGCAGGCAATCCTGCAGCCTTGCTTCAAGCTTTTGGAGGCCCGACATTCTTCGGATTAATGTCCCCAAAGGTGGATCAGCAGGTCGGAGGCATTGCGATGAAATTCATTCAGGAATTTATTTTTGCCTCTATGCTTGCTTATGTGTTCTATCATTGGTATAAAAAAGAGAACGGGCAAGAGGATGCGGAAGCATCCATGCCATCCTCCGAAATGGAGGGAGGCAGTTTGACTCGGGTTTAGCTGGTGACTGTCGAGGAGGATAATCATGGATATTTTCACACTGTTTCCAACGATCAGTACATTTTTCATCGTACTCAGTGCGGTGTTGGTGGCGATAGGCTGGAGACTCATTATTAAGGGCAAGCGTGAAGCACACAAGAAGACGATGATTGCTGCGGCGATCGCGGCTATGCTATTCTTCATTGTCTACGTCTCAAGAACACTGTTCGTGGGCAATACGGAATGGGGGGGGCCGGATAGTCTAAAGACGATTTATCAGGTGTTTCTAATCTTCCATATTGTATTGGCAACGGTGGCAGCTGTCTTCGGCCTGACCACACTAACGCTTGGATTTAAAGCGAAATATGCCAAACACCGCAAATGGGGCAGAATCACATCGATGATCTGGTTTGTAACTGCCATTACGGGTGTTATGGTGTATGTGCTGCTCTATATGATGTATCCAGGTGGACATACGAAGCCGGTTTGGGAAGTCATATTGGGCGCTTAAGCTAGAGGATTCAGCCTGTGTATCTTTTGTTCCGAAGTGGAGCAACGGGTCACAGGCTACTTTGAGGTTTGGAAGATGCAAAAAAAGCTGCCCCTCTGCAAGACAGCTCAAGTTTATAAAGTTAGCTGTTGATCGGTTAGCATAAGAAACTGATCCACGATGTTAGGGTCGAACTGTGTTCCAGCGGCACTTCTTAATTCATTCTTTGCTTGCTCTATTGAGCTTCGCTCACGGTAGCTGCGAAAGGATTGCATGGCATCATAAGCATCAACAACAGAGCATATCCGTGCGAGGAAGGGAATGTCATTTCCTTGTAACCCGTTTGGATAACCTGCTCCATTCCACCTCTCATGATGGTGGCGGATAACATCAGTAATACTGTTATTAATACCTGGAAAATCTTTAGCCATTTCCGCACCAAGCAAAGGATGCAGCTTCAAAATGTTCCATTGCTCTTCAGAAAGAGGTTCTTGTTGATCCAGTATATGTACAGGAATGAATGATTTCCCGATATCGTGCAAAAAGCACCCTCGCACAAGGTTATTCTTGTCTTTCTCACTAAGCTTAATCGAAATGGCCAATTCTTCCCCCAGAATGGCAACTCTAACGGAATGGCGATGGGTCTCTGGATGCTTATTTCGCAGGAAATTCATCCATACGCTCACATGTGCTTCTTCCGATAGAGCAATTTGTACCTTTTTTACCAGTGCTGCTAACTCCCCCAAGCTTCTCCCTCCTTACTATTTCTCGCGTATTCTTACAAATTTCATTACATAAAATAACATTATGATAAAAAAAAGGAACAAAAGCGCTAAAATAATGTCGTACAATATCACTTATACGACATTTATAACGACGAAGGGGTAATGGAATGAGCACAGAGCGGACGACTTCTAATTGTTTTCAACTAGCTTTAGTAGACCATGATGAGACATCGAACAGTGATGAACAAATCGTCCAAATGTTTTTGGCGACCTGTTGCAGAAACGTAAATACACGACGAAATTATGAGCGGGCGATCATCGCCTTTCGTAAGTTCATCTCGAATACGGCCTTAAAGGATGTAACCTGGAAGGAAATTGAAGCCTATAAAATATTTCTAATTCAAGGGGGAACAGCTATCCGAAGCAATTTGCTCCGGCGAGCATCGCCGCATTTCTCGCACCCTTAAAATCATTTTATAAATGGGGAAGTGATCAGCATATTGCCTTTTTCACTAAAAACCCTACAGCTAGCGTCCGAATACCCACGATTACAATTACCAGCAGACGGAACTTCTTAACCAAAAGAGAAGTGGGTGATTTACTCCGCGAATTGCATAAACAAAGCTTGCGGAACTATCTGATTGGGCTAACTCTTGTCATGTTAGGGTTGCGAGTATCCGAGCTAACTGCAATGAAATGGGGGATTTTCATACAGATCCACTTGAAACCTCGATTTGGTTGACTATTGCGAATGCTAAGGGCGGTAAACGGAGAGAAATCAAAGTGCCTGCTATTCTTTGGGAACTATACTCCCAATTATCAAACTCACTTGCGGAAAACGGTGATCCGGATCGCGAGCTTCTGATGTTCCCGTTATCTTCAAGACAGGTGGAGCGAATTATTAAAAATGCCGGCGAGTTCAGCTTCATCGATAAAAAACTGACTCCCCACTGGCTGCGGCATACCAATGCGACGCTTGCCTTACTGCAAGGTGCTTCTCTTCAACAGGTACAGGAGAATCTTGGACATTCTCATATCAATACAACTCAGCGTTACTTGCACACCGTTCAACAAATCCAAAAGGCGGCTCCAGATTTTGTAGAAGATAGCCTGCGTGCTTTTATTGAATAAGACACAATCAGACAGAATATCACTATTTTCTCATTTTATAACTATACAGTATTATACAAATGTCCTATAATACTAGGAGGGTAAAATTTATGCATAAATGCGAAATATACTCATTTTCGTCGTTATAAATGTCGTATAAGTGATATTGTACGACATTAATGATATTTTTCGACACGTTATTGTCGAATTTCAGATTAATACCCGTATTTCAGCACCCTCAATCATTACTGGAGTTCTCTTAGTTGTTACCATTTTTTCGCGAATGATACTGAAGCTATCCATACATAATTCATACGGAACTTACGAGCCGGGCACATTAGTGTCCGGTTTTTCTGTTCTTTTTAGAGTGTTGGGGATTGACGATGGAAAATAAAGGACATATACTGTGTATATAGATATATACAGTAAGCACAGAGAACGGATTCTTAAATGTATCGCTGTTTACTACACGAGAAATTGTAAAGCGAGGTTGATTCATGAGGACATTAAAGGATGCCTGGTTCATGGTTCAAGGGGATTTCCGGGGTGACAAACTGAGACTGCTGTGGACCTTTCTGTTTTCGATCCTCTTTATGGGGTACTTGGCTTTATTGACAGGAATGGTTGTGGATGACGTATTGGACAGTAATGAGACGACCGGGTCATTGTTATTTGTTGATTTCTTACTGGTTTCGTTAATCCCGATGTTGGGTTTTACCTTCTCCCGTCGTACGATGAAATATTGGAGCGAGGACCCATACACAAAGACGCTAGCGTATTTTCGAAGTATGCCTATCCCATCCGCCGTTATTTTATGTAAAAGAAAATTTCAGGCTGTTCTCGCTTTCGTTCTGAATGGGGGGCTGTTCTTTAGCTTAATGTATGTTATTAGCAGTCAATTGAGGATAGAGCTGTCTTTGTCTTCATACCTGTCCTTTGTCTTGAGCTGGGTTGGCTTTGGGTTAGTGCTGACTGGGATATACATCAGTATGGAATTACTGGTTAGTGGCAGAGCGTACTTCTGGCTTACCTTACTGATTGTGCTGCTCTCTATGGGAAGTACACTCTTGATCTGGCTGGCTGGAGGCAACTTGTTCCTCTATAGTATCTCCTATTCGCAGGAATGGGGATTGTTGTCCCCGCTCATGTGGGGAATGCTGCTGCTGGGGATGATATCCGTTCATTTGTTCTCCAAATGGACTATACATCGGCTAAAGAGCCGGGACCTTATATGATGAATCCAACTGGCAGAATGGTCATCCGACATGGCAGAGTGGAAGGCGGGATGTAAATCATGTGGATACCGATACAAATCAATGAAAATAGTGCTGAGCCGCTCTACCATCAGATTGAGACGCAGCTCAGATCGCTAATTATAAGTGGAGTAATTACAGAAGGAACACTGCTTCCCTCTATCCGTGAATTTTCCGCAGATCTGAAATGCAGTGTCATTACAGTCCGCCGAGTGTATCAGGATCTGGAGAATGAAGGCCTGCTGCGAACAAGGCAAGGAACAGGTACCTTTGTCTCTCATGTAGGGGATGGTGCGATGGAAGGTTACAAACAGGATGCGGTTCGTAAGGCACTTGAGAGTGCAGTAGAAGTTGCGCGGTCGGTTCAGTGCAGTGAAGAGGAGCTACAACAGATCTTTCAGGAAATTGTAGAGCGCAAGTACAAAGGACTGGAATGAAAGGTGGGCGCACGAAATGGTTCAGATGGCAATAGAACTGCGGAATGTACGTAAAGAGCGGCGTAACAAGACGATAGGTCCATTAACGTTAAATCTGCCACAAGGCTATATTACTGCACTGGTAGGACAGAATGGTTCTGGCAAAAGCACACTGCTGCATATGCTGATGCAGTTGTCGAATCCCGAAGAAGGCGAGATACACTGGTTCGAAAACAAACATGAGAGTGGCCTGCCGCTGGAGCTTCGCCAAACCATTGCGTATGTGCCGGAAATCTCGCTCACAGAGGAGAATCACTGGACTGCTGAGGATGCGGCCAAGTTTCGGAGCTATTGGTACCCGCTGTGGGATACTGCTTATCTTGAAGTTCTGCTTGCTAAGTTTGAAGTGCCTCGTAATATAACGCTTGGCAAAATGTCCAAGGGTGAACGCCGAAAGTTCGAAATAGCCGCCGCACTTGCGGCACGTCCAAGTCTGCTGTTGCTGGATGAGCCCTCCTCGGGGCTGGACCCTTTTGCCTGGAAGATTATGATTGAGGCGCTGTCTAGGTATATGGATGAGAGCAACGCAACGATCATTATATCCACCCATATTGTGGAGGAGGTTCGTCGGCTTGCTGATTATATTGTGCTCATGCATCAGGGGCAATTGCTCGGTATGGCGGAGAAGGATAGTCTCTTCGGTTTATGGAGTGAGGTATGGATTCACGCTAATGATGAAGAGGAACTAGCCGACCTGGCGGCAGAATTGCCGGGCACACTGAACTTTGCTATGGAAACACCTGGGGTAGCTTCATTTATTACACAACAATTTCACCAAATCGAGGAACGCATTCATTCTTTAGGCGTAAAGGTTATTAAGAGTCGCAGTCTGGAATTGGATGAAATATTGAGCTTATGGACACAGGGACATCGTCCGATTCTGATTGATCAGATGAGAGGGGTATGAAGATGGAAGCTTTGAAGCTTGAAAGTGTAGTGAAGCAGTACGGTGACAAGACCGCTGTAAACGGCATTAACCTCAGTGTGGGCCAAGGAGAGATTTACGGCTTGCTTGGGGCTAACGGAGCGGGGAAAACGACAACCATGCGCATGGTGCTTGGTCTGATCTACCCGGATGAAGGGACAATCCTGTATAACGGCAAACCGTTTAACAGTGGGCTTCAGCAGATTATGGGTTATCTTCCGGAAGAACGGGGTTTATACCCGAAGGTGAAGGTCAGTGATCAGATCGTGTATCTGGCCCGATTGCGCGGGATGTCTACCAGCGAGGCAGATAAGAGCCTGCGCTATTGGCTGGACCGTTTTGACGTACCGGAATATTACAATAAGAAGATTGAAGAACTCTCCAAAGGGAATCAGCAAAAAATGGGCTTTATCGCCGCGGTTGTTCATAAGCCGCAAATTCTGATCCTTGACGAAGCCTTCAGTGGTCTGGACCCGGTTAATGTGGAGCTGCTTAAGGATACGGTTAGGGAATTGCGGGACCAAGGTACAAGTATTCTCTTCTCTACTCATCGGATGGAGCATGTTGAAGAGTTATGCCGCCAGATTACCATTCTGGATCGGGCAAATACTGTTGTGCAGGGGGATATCCGTGAGATTAAGAATAGTTACCCTCGTGAAGAGGTACTGCTTCGTACAGCTGGGGAAGTATCCGGTCTGGAGGATATCACGGGCGTGAGCGCTGTTGAGCGGCAGGAACAGGGCTATCTGCTAAGCATTAGCGACATTGCCGCAGCACAGCGCATCTTGCAGCTGGCGATTGGGCAGAGCGAAGTGGAGCATTTTGAAATCAAAGAACCAACGTTAAACCAAATCTTTATCAGAGCGGTGGGTGAATCTCATGAATAAAATGGGGACCATTATCAGCTTTACCTTTAAGAATAAAGTGAAAACAAAGTCTTTTATGATTACAACCTTAATTCTCGTATTGCTGCTTAGCATTGGGATGAACGTTCCTTATATGATCAAATTATTTCAGGGTGATGACGCGGCAACAAAAATTACTCAGATTGGTGTTATTGCCGAAGAAGGAAATCGAACGGCTGAATTGCTGAAAGCTTTCATTCCACCTGAAGGTCTGGCCAAGGTTACGGTGAATCAGTATGCTTCTGTTGATAATGCAGACTTGAAGAAGGCACTGGATGATGGGAAAGTAGAAGGTTATCTTACTTTTGCTGCACCAACAGGAGATGGGGTTCCGCCAGTCACTTACCATAGTAAAAGTGGGGAGCTAAAGGGGGATGTGCAGGTCTATCTGCAGAGCGCTTTGCAGCAGGCTAATACACAGCTTATCGTGGGTGACAAGCTGACTCAGGAGCAGGTAGCTGCCATGTTTGCGCCAGTACAAATCGGCACAGAGCAGCTTAGCGCTGGAGCCAATGGTGGGGAAGCAACAAAAGAAGCACCACCCGTTATTAACTATGTAATTGTATATGTTCTCTTGATTCTGTTCTTTATGTCTATCACGATGACCGGAAATATGATCTCCGCGGAGATTACTTCGGAAAAAAGCTCGCGGATCATGGAAATTCTCATTACGAGCGCCTCGCCTTTAACACAGATGTTCGGCAAGGTGATCGGTATTTTCCTGGTCGGATTGCTGCAAATTGCTGTTATTGCCGCAGCTGTAGCTGCCAATCTGCTGCTTCCGCATAACGCTACCATCTTGACAGACTTTAATCTGGATCTAGGTCAGTTAGATATCAGCATTCTACTGTATGGCTTGGTTCTCTATATCTTAGGCTACTTCCTGTATGCCTTGATGTATGCAGCTGTAGGTTCGATTGTCAGCCGTACCGAAGACTTGGGGCAAGCTATTATGCCAGTTCTGATGCTGGGCTTCGTCAACTTCTATCTTCCGCTGTTTAGTATTTCCAACGCGGATACGACGCTCATCAAGGTAGCGAGCTATATTCCGTTCACCTCCCCGCTCAGTATGCTGTTGCGCATAGGTATAGGTGATGTAGCTATCTGGGAAATCATAGTGTCGCTGCTTATCCTTCTAGTCACCACGTTCATCTTCGGCTGGCTGGCCGCCAAGATCTACCGTACCGGCGTACTGATGTACGGCAAGCGTCCAACTATTAAAGAGATTAGAAAAGCGATGAAGGCTTATAAGATTTAAGGCTTGAAGTAGTCGGGTGTGAGTAACCTTTATAGTTGAGACTGTTTTATGTGATAACTGAGACAGGTTTACAACATATTGTTGAGACAACTTTGAGCCCTTGGTACACCAAAAGTGTTGATGTATCAAGGGTTCGTTCCCAATAAGGATCGAATGAATGGTGACTATGTCAGTACGTAGTTGGATTGATAATGATACTAAAAAATATTCAATTATAAATCGGATAAATCATTGCTTTGTTAGTATCCTAGGACAATAATGTTGTGAAGTGTATTCTATGGATTTAAAGTTGAAGGTCTTGCTTGTGAGTAACCATTCAGAGTTTGCATCTCGAAAACCCTTATGAAGGAGTGGAAATAATGAATAAAAAACATCAACAAAATGTAGCAATGCTGTTCTTGGCCTCTTTGCTTACGCTAACAGCGAGTCGAATTATTCATTCTAACGGGAGCACTCTGATGGATTTCGCGCAAGGGATTCTAACGGGTATGAGCATTGTTGGTATGGTACTGACCATCGTAACCTTTGGCAGAAATAATAAGCGTAGCCAATAAGAAGGGATTCTGTGGCAGGGTTTAATACAGTTGATAATAGGTTTAGCTGCGGTTGAAGCGAGTGTCAGGTGACATTATATTTGTGAATCTTACAAATATAATTGTGTATTACATGAATTTGGTAATGAATATTTGGCCGTAATCAATAAGATATATTTTTAGCATCAGTGGAAAAATCAAATTGCTTCTAAAGCGGTCCTGATGAATCGATTTCCTGCATCTGGGCTGTTTGTATTGTTTAAAGAGATAAACCATTAGACTGAAAATAAATATTATACTGGAGGGGGAAATTGCTGACTGAGAAACAATATAGTATTAGATCGAGAACAACATTAAGCTATACCAGCTAATAGATTGTTAAGGTTCCCAGTAAAGTGATTATAAAAGATATGGTATATTAAAAATAAGTATGTCAAAATAACCATCCAATTTAATATGTGTATTGGAAGGTTGCACCAATATTTTTATTAGGCTGGACGGAACGTCTTCTTGTTTATTCAGATGGCATACAGCCAATGAACTAGCTTATTGGCACATGCAACAAGAGCTACTTTAATCGGCTTTCCTTCGCTTCTCTTTCGACCGTAAAACTCCTCGATTCGTGTGTTACGAGAGTGAATTAGACCACACTGGACAGCCAAAACCAGCGCATATCGAAGCTGTCTGGAACCACGTTTTGTGATCCGATTTCGAGTTGCTGTAAACTTACCCGAAGCAAAAACACTCAGGTAATACCTGCAATGGCGCCTAGCTTTTTAGGATGATCAAATCGGTCGACTTCTCCGATTTCCGATAAAATTGTTGCCACAATTTCATGGTCAATACTAGGATTGACTGAATTTAATCATACTCTTCTATTTCTCCAGCCAAGGCATCTATATTCTGTTCCAATCCAGCAAGGTGCTCTTGGTACTGGAGAATAAGGCAAATAAGAACATTCAGATTGACCAAGTGACTTGCATACATAGTTCGCTGAAATGGATTTATTTTAGCCGCATTCAGTAACCCGTTGAAAGCGTTGGTATCCAGTCCTGGGACCGCCTACATTTTGATGAAAGCAACTCTTTCATTTTAGCTTTGAGTATATTTTCATCAGATTACAAAACTGAATTTGAGGTTGGAAACTCATTTAAAAACTGAAGTGAAATATTAGAATACATAGCCCCAAATACACCTTATAAGCAGGGGAACTTGATCTAACACTGCTTGAAATTATAGCTTTGTCTATACACACACATCTTTGGAAGAGACTCGTATTGTCTCGTTAGATAGCACAGATAAAGCAGCTGGATACCTCTCTTCTTGAAAGGCTCGAATTCTTCTTTATAGTAAAGTTCTGCTGAAAAGTAAACGTCAGCAGCATCCGGATTTACTTTGCGAAGGTTGGACTTCCTAAGCCGATTTGAGATCAGCGGATTAAAGACAATGTATAGATAGTGATTCTCCTCCAGAGACTGAACAACGGGGCTTTGGTAATGCCCAGTAGATCCAGACCATGGCTTTCGACAATAACCTTAACCTTTTAAGATTTTCAATTATTTCAGGGAATTATAAGGCCATTAACGTGAGACTTTTTGTCCAAAAAGCGTTGTAGAGGAAATAGGAATATCATCATGTGCAAGCTAATAGAGCATCAAAAGAGGTATATTCCTTTCATAGAAAAATCAAAAGAACAGGAGTATAATCGGTAAAAAGATTGAAGTATATCCTTGTAAATTTTGCTATAATGATACATATGCTTTTTCCAATGATGGTTAGAAAGGGAGTAACAGGACAAAAATGTATACAATAAAGTTAGAAAACAAATATACATATATTTACTTTCCAGATCTTTGTAATAGGATAAAATCATCCTTACTTGAAATTCAGCGTCACTCGTTAATAGAATTTAATTTATTAGAGGTTACATTCATTGATCCATTTGGAATGATCAGCATTATTGGGGCATGTCGATATTTATATAATCACTTTAGGATTTGCTCAAGAGTTGTTCTCCCTAGTAGAGAAGCCGGCGAGTATATGTATTACGCTGGATTCAATTTAATCGAGAGTCAGGAGCCTTTTATTGAAATCCAAAAGCCAACAAATATTTTGGATGGCTATAAAAATAATAGGAGTTCAGGTGGGCATTTAACTTTTTTTGACAGTGAACGTGATATTAGAATGATTACTGAAGAAGTTGGAAGATGGATGGAAGAACATGAATACGACGAAGCAGAACAAAGCAACATGTCCACGTTTATATCTGAAATGGTCCAAAATGTGTGTCAACATAGCAGGACCCCGCAACGTGGAGTGCTTTGTAGACAGGCCTACAAAAGAAGGGATGGAACACATTTTTTAGCGTGGGCTATTGGTGATGCTGGAGTAGGGATACATCAGAGTTTATTAGATGCAGATGTTCCAGGCATTGTAACTATGACTGATTCTGATGCTATTCAAGAAGTATTAAAAGGACGCTCAAGTATCCAAGATGATATCACTCGTGGAAATGGATTCCCGAATTTGTTAAAAGGTGCACAAGATAGAAGAGCAACATTATTCATACATTCCAACAGAGGTATATACGGATGGAATACTGATAATAGTAGTATGAGAAAGATGGTCTGGGACGAATCACCAATTACTGGAACCACAGTAAGTTTTATCATCGGATAGTTGACAAGCCTATAAAGGTGATGTATATTTTATTTGTGACCTGGTTCACTTAGATTCGTGAAGGAGAATTGCTTATGGAAAGATTTCAAGTTAATATCGGCTCACAATATACTGATCAATTATGGGGTAGAGAAGCAGGAAGAGAAATCAGAGAATCCATTTTGAATTCATTCCTGGCACAAACTCATTCTGTTTTAATACTCGACTTTACTGAAGTTTCACGAATCGATTTCTCTTGTGCAAGTGAAATCGTATCTATTTTAATAATCCGCTTATCTGCAGAGCTTCGAGGTAGACATATCATATTAACCGGTCTAAGTGATTTGGTTAGAGAAAATATTGATGCTGCCTTAAGTAAGGTAGATAAATGTTGTCTCGTTACTAATGAAACAGAATGGTACTTAATCGGTAAATGCAGTGATTCTTTAAAAGATACTTTGAGCAAGGTAATTGAGTTTGAAATCTCTGATACGAATAAAATTGCTGATTCGCTTTCTATTGCTATAACTAGCTGTAACAATCGACTAAAAACCTTAGTGGATTTAGGAATGGTGAGCAGGAAGGAAGTACCTGCTCCTAGTGGAGGAAAACAATTCATTTATTATTCAATTCTTTAAGAAATCTCACCATCCATTTTAAAAGAAGAGCTAATTGGATGGTGAGTTCCTTTTAAAGAATGAGGATTAAAATATATTTTTTTGCCATCTGATTCATCTGGTTTTGTGAAGGAGATTAACTGGTGTGATAATTATGAATTTACAAAGGGGAAACGATAATGAAAAAAAGTCAAAATATCTTTAAACCAATAAGTGAACTTTACAATGATTCCTAAGGTATTTAACTCTTTAGCAAAATTAGCCGTATT
Organism: Paenibacillus sp. 19GGS1-52; assembly: GCF_022369515.1. NCBI lineage: Bacteria > Bacillati > Bacillota > Bacilli > Caryophanales > Paenibacillaceae > Paenibacillus > Paenibacillus sp. 19GGS1-52. The sequence goes on along the minus strand of NZ_CP059724.1, from coordinate 6,483,618 downwards.
CGCCAACATTCAAAATCTCTCGACTCTTGTAACTGTTACTTGCTTGAATTAAATAGAATCATATAAACCCAAGGGGGCTTCATAATGACAACAAATAATGTAAGTAAATATGCTATTCATATCACAATCGGGTCTATAGACTATAAATTGTATCAACTCAGTATGACCGGGACTGCAATTAAGCAGCTTGCTGTAGCTGATACGGATGATTACGACCTGCATCTAGAAGTTGAGGGTCCCGACGAAAGTGAACTCATCCCCGACGAAAGAGAAATACTTTTAATCGATGATATGACCTTCTTCCTTAAACATCGATTCAATCCCGATGTCATTATTATTATTGATGCTGTAACTTATACCGCACCAAAGCATGTTATGACGGGGCGTGAAATCAAACAACTTGCTAACATTCCAATGGAATATGCTTTGTTTATGATCCCTACCGCTAGAGCTGATATTCAGATAGCAGATGATCAAGTCGTTTATTTAATCACAGATGCTCAGTTTGTATCCATGAAAAGCAATATTAACAACGGTAATATTCTTCTAGACGCTACAGCCATATTACCACAGCGCGAAATTAGCTATCTGACGGCGCAAGGTTATCAGTACGAACTTCATCGTAACCCGATGAATCCAAACGAAACCTACTTGGTACTTCCTAACTTTGATTTGGGAGAGAATTACACACCTCAAAGCGTTAAGTTATTATTGAAAATCCCCGCGGGATTCCCAACTGCTGAAATGGATATGTTTTGGGTTCATCCTGCTGTCCATAAAAAGAACGGGCAAGCTCCTGCAACTGTGAGTAATGAGCCATACTTAGGATGCAACTGGCAACGGTTTTCCCGCCATCGTGACCCAGGTACATGGAACCCAGTCGTAGGAGGACTGCGCGCACACTTCACCTTTATTGCTGAAGCTTTACGAAAAGGTGAATAATTCAAGTTTGTGAGAGGCTCTTTTAGGGCCTCTCTATCCATCAAAGGGGGGGGAAACATGAGATATACTCTGACTTTTTCAGAAAGAGAATACACACAATTATGCAGACATCTGTTTACTGACGATTCTGTTGAACAAGCAGCTATTGTTTTTTGCAAAAAATCAATAACTGTAGCTGAAACACGACTCTTAGTAAAGGAAATTCGGCCAATACAATCTAATGAAGTATTAGAGCAATCACCACTAAATATCCGAGTACCTGTACTAGTTTATTCACATGCCTTTCAAAAGGCTGCTAAAGAGGAATATTGTTTTTTCTGGGTACATTCGCACCCTGGAGGATATCTTGAATATTCAGAAGAAGACGATAGGGAGGAACCTGAGCTTTTTAGACCAGCTAATATAAGGGTTCCAGGGCAAGTCCATGGCAGTCTCCTTTTGAATTCTCCTGACGGCATTACAGGCCGTGTATGGTTGCAAAATGAGGTAAGAGACGTTTATTCATTGCCCTTGGATATGATCAGAATCATTGGCCCCCAGTACAAATTTTTCTTTCCTACTGGTCGTTCAGATCTTGATTTATCCGCATTTGATCGAAATGTCAGAGCCTTCGGGAAAGATATGCAACATTTGCTGAAAAGTTTACACGTTGGAGTCGTAGGTGCAAGTGGAACTGGATCGCCAATGATAGAACAATTATCCCGACTGGGTATAGGAACGATCAGTATTTATGATGATGACACCTTATCAGAAACAAATCTGACGAGAATACACGGAGCTGCGCGTAATCAAATCGGTCAATTTAAGGTTGACATTATGGGGAATATGATAGAGGGAATTGGTCTAAGAACCAACGTACTACATTATAACGCTCGAATTACAGACATAGAAATTGCAAAAACGTTGCGTGACTGCGATATTATTTTTGGATGCACAGATGACCAGTTGGGAAGATCAATTCTCTCTGATATCTCACTCAGATACTATATCCCTCTCTTTGACATGGGAGTTCGTATTGATTCTCAAAATGAAGTGTTGAATGATATATTGGGGCGATTAACAATCGTTCAACCAGGGAGTGCATGTTTATTCTGTTTAGGAATTGTAAATCCCCACCAAATGATGATGGAGTCAAAAACCAAGGAAGAACGAGATAATCTTGTTCGTGAAGGATATGCGGCGGAACTGGCAGAAGCCGACCCAGCAGTAATTGCATATACCACTGCTATTGCTTCTTTAGCAACCGCTGAGCTTATAAATAAACTAACTGGTCTTTCTCGCGAATCAGATCGAACAGGGTTAATCTATGATTTCGGAAATCATCAAGTCCATCTTTCTTCTACATCCAGAAAGAAAACGTGCAAATGTGGGCAAGTCGATGTTCTAGGTAGTGGTGATATGCCCATGTTTCTTGATTTGGTTTGGCCCTGAATTCTATACCCACTCAATCTGATTTTTTCGAATAAAGAAGTGAGCTCCGCATCCATCTGCACCATTCACATGTACAGATGGATGCAAAGTGACAGTTTCTCCAATCGTATTTAATGACCAGTGAGGAGAATGGCTAATTTGTAGTGAAATCACTTGTTTTTGCCCACACCCGCAGGGACATATAAAACGAGCCCATTTCTGGATAGAACCATCTTTAACAATTAGTATAGTGCCATATTTCAAAAGATCGTTAGAAGCTTCTATAGATGGCTTAATCAGCACAGTATCAAACGCTGACAGACGCTGGACATGCTTAATTTCAACAGACTTAGTTTTAAATATCTTGAAAATAAAATGAAAGAATGCCTTTACCAGATTCATTGTTTCCACTCCAAATCAATTGATTTAAAGATCATTATAGCTTAATTTGGCTCTTAAAAGAGACTTCACATAAAAATTCTATTGTTGGCAGACCTTCTGTTTAAACTTCACCAAAAAAGTTCCAAATATCATTTAAATGATTAATATACACGTCGGGGAGAGATAAGTGTGACTGAATTAGCTGAGGGCTACACAATGAAAGATTTAATTCCGTTAGTATCTGCAATCGTGGTTGTATTGGGGTGGTTTATAACATATTTCTTAAATCGCTCTCAGAAACTACACGACATTTTCCTTACCAAAACAGAAATGAACTTGAAAGATGTTTGTGGACCAATGTTTTCCGAAATGGAAGTTATTTTTGAAGAAAAGCATCATGAATCCCAGATGAGGGGACTTGCTAGGTTTATTAAAAAGCTTGAGGGTGCAACTTCACCTCTTTTTCTAGAATCTAACAAACAAATTATTGCTCAATCTAGTGCCTTGAAAGGTGCATATACGGAATACAAAAACCAACCTTCTAAAGAAACCCATGATTTTTTATGGAGCTCATTTTTAGCTTTGCAAGAATCTTTTTCATCTAAAATTAAAGAATACAGAGCCCTTTTGTATAAACATTATGACTGGAAATATAGAATAGACCGGTTAAATCCTGTACTACAATTACTATGCGAGTGCTTCCGAGTATTTTTTGTAACCATAACAGGATTCACAATGGTAGCCGGAGGCATAAGCTTATTTACTTTATGTGAAGTAGTTTCAAAAAAAATCTTTTTAGTAGATGATCCAGGAATACTCATTCCATATCAAGTGTACATCTATGTCTACACTATCTTAATCTTTGTGATTTGGCTTTTTGCTACGGGCCTAAATCATTTACTAATTGGCTATCGCATAGAAAACATTTGGATTGTAAAAAAAGAAGAAAAGGCTATGAGTTGGTATAAGAAAACATATGCTAATAAATTCCCTGTTTATAATGATTCGAATCAAGAAACGGATTAATAGCACTTAAAATTAAAGGACTAGGCTTAAGGGCAAACAGACTATTCAACTGTGCACTTCGCCGACTCTTCTTGGATATCTCTATAAACACTTCGTTTATCAACTTCCTTTTGATCAAATAGATTCCAGTTATTTATGGAGAGGAAGACAACAAGTGTGGAATCAATCCTGAGCTGGAAAACAGGAAGGTTGGTGGATGAGGATAGTGAGTTGAATAATGTAGTGGAAACTTAATTAGGAGCCCTCTTTGTAAATGTCTGAAGTTCATTAGTGCATCAGCTCTTTAAGAGAGAGCTACGTTAAGACGTTGTTGCAGCACCTGATGTAACTTCTCGGAGAGAGACAAACGCGGCGGGTTCATTGGGTGATTTTACAGTAGTGAAGAAATCAGTTTTCTGACAGTTTAAGTACAGGAACTTCGGCAATAACAGTAGCTGTTTTGCTATCGGCATATTTCAGACTACTTACTGTCTGAGACACCACTGTAATTCGCAGAAAGAGCACCTGTTGCTTGCATACTTCTATGAGTAAGATGGATGTTTCTAGCAGATTACAGTTGTGCCTTCCCGATTCTCAAAGTAAATGTAGTTCTTATCCTGGATAGACACTTATACATAACCGCCGGAGCCTATAACAATAAAATTAGAAAGTAGGAACTTTATGTTTGATTTTATTCATGATTATCTATCAATTATTTTTCTCGTATTAGCAACCTTCTCTTTAATCTTGTTTTTAATCACAACATCAAAAGCAATTGTTCTCATAAAAAAGCTCTCTGATCTTAAAAGATTTTTCATTCCCCTTTGCCTCTTTTTCAGTACTGTTATCCTTGTATTTGTTTTTTATATACAAGCTTATTCGTACCGAGAAATTGTACTATCTGGTGGTGCATTTTCAGATTCGATTTTTATTAATTCAAAATACTCAAATAATAGGAACAATCATTTTCACTCACTTTATACTAACAATAGTTCAAGTAGCCTTGGTTTAGAGAAGGGACTTTACAGAAGTTTTGAAGAAAAAAACGCTCTTAAAAAGATTTTTGAAAAAACCTTTACATTTGAGGATGGCAGCACTCCATCTTTGGAATTTGATACTTCTTATGCGTATATGAATTTCTATTCCCTCGCAACCAAGAAGAACCAAGAGATCAATGAGGAAGGCCTTATTTTGAGAAAAAAAATGATGTTAGAATCTCAAAATATAGCTGTGAAAGTGGCGGGTAAAGTACTTAATAAAAAACTGCCTATTGATGTACTCAAGAGTTTAGAAGGTTATAGCGGAAACTCAGCAGGTCTTATGATGACATTAGAGTTGCTTCAACAGTTTGGTGCTCAAGATCTCGTTGGTAATAATAAAATCTGTGGAACAGGTACAATTACAGCTGAAGGGGATGTAGGAGAAATCGGAGGACTGAAAATGAAACTTATTATGGCAGACGAAAAAGGCTTTCAATACTGTTTAGTGCCTTTTAAAAATTATAAAGACGCAAAGAAAATTTTGAAGAATCATCAATTGAATCTTCAACTGGTACCAATCGAGAATATTGAAGAAGCACTTAGTTTCTTAGAAAAGTTAAATAACTTATAAAGTAAGCATATTTTCACTGCTGGATAAGGTAGATAATTGAGCTACGGCAATTATTAGGAGTTTAGGAGGATCTGTCAATAATACTGTGTAAACTTTTTTAAGCACAGATTCCCTGAGAGGGAGTCACGATTCATCGTATGTGTTGACCGACCTGATCTGGGAAAAATAACGAAAGCTGAATTAATTTTCTCACTCAGGCTATGAATTCGCAGGATTTGTTCCGAAGATTATTTAACTGAAGAATATCAGAGGACTAATATATTAATTAATTAATTAATTAATATATTATCTAATCAATATATTAATTTGATAATATGTCTACGTATATTCGTGCATAGTATGCTTAAGGGCTATAATTGCTTGGATTTCTTTCTTGTCTTTTGGTAATAACAAACGATACTCATTTAGTAAATCAATTTCTTCAAGTGTTAACGAAGTGTTGTACATTGAGGACCAGATATCACTAATCAATGTAGAAGATAGGCCTGCAGTGTTAACATCTTCTTTTATCTCTTCTGAAATTTTAAGTATAGCGTCTCTAATTAAATTGTATATTTTTTGAGTGAATTGTTCTCCGTAGGGTTCTAGCATCCCTAAATCTCCAGAAACATTATCTCCGCGTAATAACCAATCGGTTTTAACTCCAAATACTTTACTAATCGAAACCACAGTTTCCACTGAAGGGTAGAACTTATCTCGTTCTATTTCACTCAACGTACCTTGTGATATGTCTATATGGGAAGCAAAGGTAGCTTGGCTCATTGAGTGAGATTTTCTAAGTTGCTTTATCCTTACCCCAATCCTCACGTCTTTGACCCTCCCTCGATACTATACTTCTTATTATAACTTCAATATGAGGTTAAAACATGAAATTTCACGTTTTGGAATAGATGAAATAAAGAAATATTTAAAAATCAGCAGAAAAAAATAATTTTCAATTCAGGATTGATTATTATTGTGATTTTTATCTATAATATAATAATAAATAATCGGAAAACGGATATTATTGTTTATTATAGGGGGAATTAAGTTGGAGTGGCGTTATCAAGCAAATTGGAAAGTGGAAGATGGGTTGTATGAGCCCAAGAGGAAGGTGAATAATCGTAACAGTCATAACCATCCACATATTATTGGTAGTTTTTATAGCCCCAAATTGGAGCGGTCTGTCAATTACGAATCCCTAGGTGAACGGTTATTTTATTACTACTTAGAATTAGATAGAGAGGTAATCCGGTATTATGAGCAGCCAGTAAAAGTTACTGTGGAAAATGAAGATGGGAAAAAGTGGTCTCATGTTCCTGATGTATTATTCTTTAAGCATGGATCTGTCCCAGTACTCTGTCAAATAAAAGAAAGTGAAGAAGAGGCTAACAAGGATGCTAAATTGCAATTAATCAATCGTTATTGTGAGGAATACGCCCAATTGCAAGGCTGGTTGTATGAGGTCATTTACCCAAAAAAATTACCAGATGTTTATACTCGGAATCTGAGACATCTAAAAAGGTTTTTACGTCAACGGAAGTATTACTTAGAGTGGGAAGAGAGAATAGCACAAAGGTTGATTTATTTGGAGAGCTGTCAAATTAGGAGGTTGGCAGAAATGTTCAAGGATAATATAGATCCGTTAGCATTGATTCCTTTAATTAATCACCTGATTGCAATTGGAGTTTTTAACGTTGACTTCAGCGAAGTTATTAACTCAAATTCGGTAGTGATGTTTAATCAAGGAAATTATATTTCGCCAATCAGTTTCTAAGGAGGAACTTATATTGCCTAGCGCTAATCTAAGGGTGTATTCGGAGTTCTCATTGTATGGAAAATCTCATAAGGTTGTTGCTATAGATCCACCACACGTTTGGTTTCGTCGAACTGACGGCGAGGATCAAAAAATGAGTGTTATAAGTTTAATTAATCATCCAACCTATGTTCCGGGTGAAAGCTTGCGTAAGCAAAAGACGGTTAAGCTTAACATTAAAGCTTTAGCTACTATATCAGAAAAGAAGCGAGAGGAAGTTAGTGCTAGGTTTGAAATGATTTTACCACTTATATTACTAGACCAAATAAAGGAGGGGAATATTCGAGCACTAAACAAATTTCATGATAAATTTGACTACCTTTCGGTTCCAGGTGAAATTATTAATAACATGTCACAAGAAGCATTGCTGGAGCGAATTATCAACAAACAAGGCGTTGTGAGATCAACACTGTTGAGATATAAACAAGATTACATAAATGCAGAAAACAATACAGAGAATGGTGGACTAGAGGGCCTAGTATCTCAAAAGGGAAAGGGTTATACAGGGCGGAAGGATAACATGGAACTTATTATATGTGATCCAAAACATACTGAAACCATACTAGATATTTTATATGTGAGGAAAACAAAAGGACAAATAAAAATTTTGAAAGATGTCATTGAAAATCATTATCTTACCAAGCAGCGTATATCCATTTCAAATATTGAGGAGAGGATAAATAGAAAGTGTGACCAAGATGGTGAAGAGGAAATAAGTTATTCAACTATAAGAAATATTATAAATCGGATTGATGATAAGGCGAAAGAAACCTATCGAGATCTGAGAAATGCAAAAAAAATATATGATGAGGTTGCAAGAGGATACGCAAATCGCGATGCTCTGGGCCCTTTGGATATTATTCAAATTGATCATACACGGCTTGATCTTATGGTAATAGATGAGGTTACTGGCGTAGTAGAAAGGCCTTGGATTACATTAGGCATCGATGTTTTCAGCCGCATGCCTTGGTGTGTATACATTTCATTTGAACCCCCCTCTATGGATATTGTTCGTAAGGCCATACAACACGGTGTTTTTGTTAAAGATAATAAAGTTGCATATGGTACGGAAAATGATTGGGAAGCATTTGGAATTCCTAATATTATCTATGTTGATAACGGTTTGGATTTTAAAGGAACTGACATCAAACGACTTGTTAACGAAACATTACAATCAGAAATTATGCATAGACCAGTAAAGGTTCCACATTTTGGAGCTGTTATTGAAAGACTCTTCCGGACAATTAATACGAAATTAATTCATCAGCTTTTGGGAACTACCAAAAGTAATCCGATTATGCGAGGAGATATAAATTCAGAAGCAGATGCATGCCTTACACTTAATCAAATTCGAAGAATTATGAACATATTTCTTACTGATATTTATCCTATCGAACAACACAAAGGGTTATCACTTTCCCTAACTCCTACGCCGCTCCTTAAATACCGGGCTGGCATACAAGAGGATGGATACCCAGATTGGATAGAACGGCAAGATGAAGATAAGTACAAAATCGATTTCTTGTTGACTTCAAAAAAACCCTACACTCGGGATGGTGTTCGATGGGAAAATAAAATTTATAAAAATAAGGATGAAAAGGATCTTATTGCAAAGAGAACAGTGAAGTATGTGGTGAAATATGATATCGACGATATCTCAAAAATATACTTGCTGCACCCCAAAAAAGAAGAATTTCTGGAGCTCAAATGCGTCTCTCCTCCATATGAAGAGTTGATAGGTGTAAACCGATTCACTTATAAAAGAATGATGGAAGAACACAGAAAAACACAAAAGGATAATATGAAGACTATTCCAGGTAGGAAACAGGTCCGTAGGGCTTTTGAGAAAATACAAGAAGAAATTGAAGCAGGTCAAAAGCATAAGAAAACACTGAAAAAATTGCGAAAAATGGAAGGTGCCTTTCAAATTAGTATAACTAAACGGTATGCTGATCAACAACAGAACAAACAGGTTGAACAGATATCACGGCGTGAAGAACTTCTTAAAGTTGCAATGGTAGCAGAGGAAAAGAGAAAGGAGAAATATCATGAGTAAAAAAGAAGTATCGGAGTTGGTTGAGCGTATAGCAGATTTGTTTATACGTCACGAGGAGGTCAATCGGATTTGGGATCGTTTTGATTCAATGAGAGTTCATCTAAAGGCAGGGAAACAGAATGAAGACCCAAGACATCTATTATTGACAGGCTTATCCGGGGTTGGGAAAACTCAAATCGGTAAAAGGTATGTGAGAAGAAATCCATCTTACGAATTTAAAGTAGATGACAAGAAAATCACAGCTATGCCGGTTTTACATGTTAAATTGCCCTACCCGTTTACTCAGGTAGATTTTTATAAGAGAATACTTAATAGTTTGAAGGCTCCGATCATTAGGTCTGATGCACGTGTTAACTTTTTAAAGGAACAAGCTTTGACGCTTTTGCGTGCACAAAGGACAGAAATGATTATATTTGACGAAATGAATTTTATTTTACGTACGAAGCGTTTTGATAATCAAGAAGCTATGGAAATGTTTAAAGATTTAACAAATGAGGGACAAGTATGTCTAGTGTGCATGGGGACACCTCAGATTGAAGTGTTGAGGACTATGGAAGATGAATATATAAGAAGATTTGGAAGAGACACAGTTAGCCGATTCGAAACGTTAGATGATAATTTCCGGTTACTTTTGCGAAAAATTGAGGAAGCCATTCAACCCCCATCGCCATTGTTTCTGGATAGCGAAGAGACTTCGGCTTTTCTTCATGAATGTTGTCAGGGGAGAATTGGTTATTTACACTCCATCATAATTGAGGCTTACAGGTTGTTAGGCGTATTCGAGCCAGAATTCAAGGAGCTTTCACAAGCAAACTTAACCGTTAGTATACTCGCTAAAGCCAGTTACAATTTATACCGTGACTCAGACCATTTAACGCCCCCTTCAGAAATATGAGGTGTATTCATTGAATATGATGAATAGGGATTTTAAAATATGTATTCAGCCAAAGTCAGGTGAATCCCTGACTTCTTTTATTCTCAAGATGACGTATCTAAATGGCTGTGAAGCACAAGATGTGTGGAAAAAAATAGGTTGTAGTAATGAAGAAGCTAGGAGCCATATTAAGTTTTCGAGATTTGATTATGATTTGCATATATTTGACCGAGAGAAGATGGCTTTGCTGCTCGGTGTAGCCATAGCAGAACTGGACGATATGACCAGTATGAAGCTTTACTCTAAATTCTTTAGTGATCCTTATCAAGACTTCGATACAGCCGCGACTATGCTTCGTGATGTTCTTCAAACCAACGTACGAAGGATATGTCCTTTATGTGTTAAGGAGAAAAACGTCTTTGAGTTGATATGGCAAATTAAAGAGGTTGATATTTGTCCTATACATGAAGTGAAGCTTAAATCGGAATGTAGTCACTGCAGAAAAAAGATCAACCATTCGGACAATATTCTAGTTGATCCCTTCTGTTCGAATCAATGCTGCAACAACTCTCTCCTTGATGATTACGAAAAAGTCCCGGTTGACGATGATGTATACAGAAAACAAAAGCAATACTTTGACGAGTGGCGTTTCTTACTTTTTGACAATAAAGTGCTTGCATGCGAACAAAACGGATTGTCTATGGAGCAAAATTTAGCTATAAAGCTATTGTATATTGCACAAGGTCAACAACAAATATACTGTCGAAAAAAAGTGAGTCATCTTAGTATGAATATAATTAAAACACTAATTTTATTGATAAAAAGTAATCGAGTAGTTAAGCGTGTAAGAGTACAGGAGGTATTACATGTCTTGAGAGCAGTTGGGTTATCTGTCGAAGAGTTCGCATGTATAGAAGTTCCTTCAAAATATCTTAATTCAATTATTAAACAGCAGAAGGTTTTTTTATCTTCAGAGTGTCTTGCACCATGGTGCCACAATCATAAGAAGAAAAATATAAAAATGCACCTTAGTAAGGAGCGAATAGAAAGCAGAAATCGGGAAGAAAAGGTGAGGTACCCTTATTACTATACTTGTCTCAACTGTTTTATGAAGTACGGTTATCATCCCATTACGAATCAATGGGATGAAATTCATGGACAAATAAATATGATCTTAAAGATTTCGCAGATGGCTTCGGAGGGGAGAACAAGAAGCCAAGTAGCTTCAAAATTAAGAAAGAACCTATTCTATGTCAGTGAGGTATTCGGGTATTTAGCTTATCGGAAGCTGTTACCAGAACGAATTAGTCAATTATTTAAAAGTGAACTAGAGGTTATAAATGGAGACGTTATCGATTATTTTAAAACAGTTGATATTGATTGGCGCAGATACCCTGAATTTAGATATAAAAATCTGAAAGAAAAATATGGGTGGTCACTTGCAACTTATAGTTACTATTATGCAGATACAGAAGTACAAAAGTACCTAATCAACAAGCCATCTAATCTCAGAAAACCGCTTAAAAAATATACTAAAATTAACGAAGTAGTTGAGATGGGGTTGGTTAATCTAGTGGATTCTGAAATTAATATATCTATAGAACAAGTGGCTGCTACGCTTAATGTTTCTGAAGCTACATTGAGAAGGCATGGACAAGTTCAAGTGATAAGGCAGCAGATAGAACTACAGCTTTCCGCTCACTTAAACAAGCAAGAGAGAAGATTGAGAGAACTATTCGATCATGAGCTTGTAAAGCGAAGAGAAATGGAAGCATTGTTTCATTTTAAAGATGTGTATAAGGTACTAAAGCATGGTCGAGAGTATATTGCATATCGCTTCCCAGGCTTATTTAACTATATTATTCGAATTATTAAAGACTATGATGAATTTCTTGCACAAGTGCAAGAGACTAACAAAAGGCTCCAAATAAGAAGTGTTGTTAGAGACACATTTACTATATATTCAAAGCTCAACGTGTCACTTGTTGCTCGAAGATTGGGAGTTCAATATATTCATGTAGTAGGATACAAAAGATTGAAAGATATGATCATAGAGGAGATTGAGATTTTCCAGAAGAATACTGAAGTATAAAGCATTCTTTCTAGCTAAAATGGAAATACTGTTAATAAAAACAGTAGTGGTGATGCGAGAATGTTTTCAATTCAATTCTGTCCGGAATCTGATGAATCACTAACTAGTTATTTAGTACGTCTTTCTTTGGATAACGGAATATCCATATTAAACCTTTGGAATAAATGTAGGAAGCCGGGTATGCCTAGCCCTCAAAGGGGTGATATGCATTTAATAGATACACTTCCAAACTCAGTATTTGATATTGAACGATTAGCACTTCTTTGCAATGTTTCGGCTAACGAACTATATAAGGGCACATTTAATAACCTTCACCATGTATTTAATTGTGACGGGATAGCAGAAAAATCTCGTTTTTTTAAAGGAATTATCCGGAGCGAAATTCATTTCTGTCCTAATTGTTTAAGTGAGAAAGCTTATATACGATCATTGTGGAGAATTCATGGGATTAATTGCTGTATAAAACATTCCCGTTATCTGCGCGAATGTTGCCAGCAATGTGGGCACACGATAGATGTTAATCAATTACTTAGCCCGACTGTATGCCCACACTGCTCTGGGAATTTAAGTGAAGATATTAATGATCGTAATGTTAACAATGATGTACTGATCATACAAGAATGGCTATTTTTAGCCTGGGCAGACTTAATCTATGACTGTTCTCTGCCACCAACTGAAGAGAGGGAAATTGGATTAAAGTTACTTTACATCGTTAATGATAAAGAACCGGTGTATAATCGGGCTAATCTTAAAAAGGTTTTAGAATCATATAATCTTCGTTTGGATTCCGCTCTGCAGTATATTCGCGGAACATTAAAACAACGTAGAAAACTTCATCTGAACATAATACTAAAAATACTATTTGATCATAACCTAAGTATTTCTGAGTTTTTTAATATCAATATTCCTGATTCTTTCAAAAAAAGTATTATAAAAGGTAACGCAAAGAAATTAGAAATTGTGTGTTTATCCCCATGGTGTATATCTTATGGAACAGATAAATCAATTGTGAGAACCGGGACATTATCGAAAGTTTATGATGATGGGAGTTACCTAAAGCGCCATGTGGCATGTTTGGATTGCGGCTGTGAATATGGCCTCAATAGAGATGGGGAAGTCAAGGAAAAGAGTTACTTTGCAAAAGGATATCGTTTCTTACAGGAGTTTAAGCCATCTAGCCTAGCGGAGTTTCAAAGAATATCAGGGCTCCCACTGAATGCTTGTGGGAGGATTGTTGCTTACTTTCAAGTTCGTGATTTATTTGATTTTAGGTCAGTGACAGTAGAAGAAGATCTGCTGGCATCTTTTGCTAAAGCTGTGATCAAAAATATGTGTTTAACCGATATTCAAAAATGGACTTGCTGGAAAGATAAATATCATTATTTGATTCATCGTCTTCATCCCGATATCATGAGACAATTAATACAACTAAAGAGACCAGCTAAAGAGCGATTGCCCAAACTTGAATGCTGGGAAAGGCTTGTTCAGTGTTGTGACGAATATATATCAGCAGATGTGACGATTACAATAGAGAGTATAGCTTCGCAAATTGGAATAACGTCAGCAACAGTTTCCAAATGGGGGTTTACTGCCTATATTAAAGAAATGAAGGAAAAGCAGAAGACCCTTCGATTGGAGAAAAGAAAAGACAAATGGTACAAAATGATTGATGATTTATTCGCACAGAGCATTTGTAATAAAGTTTTTTCTAAGGACATATATAAACAGCTTAAAGTTAAACAATCATATCTCTGTGCGGTGGCTCCAGAAATAAATGAATATATACGGAGTTGCAGGACAGAGATTAGTTGAATTTGAAGTGGATAAACTAAAAAAATTGCTTTCGTTTTGTGTGGGATATAAAGAACGGATTATGAACGTAGTAAGGTGAACTGCCGGCATGGTTTGTTGATGCTCATAAGGAAAAATGCAAAGCATCAGTTTCAATGAGGAATGTATAAATAAACGAGTTAAACCCATAAATTCCTTAAGCGACAGGATACCAACCAGAGGCTTTAAAAACAACTGCGTCGTTAGAAGTAATGCGGGAATTGTATTTTAAGTAGGGGTAAATTGTTTGAAGAGAAACTTGCAAGAGCCTTTATTTACATCATGTTGACTGTAGGAGTGGACTAGACCGTACTCTGGTCACATTGATGCGTAAATAGGTTTCTGTGAGTTTTTTTATTTTAAAGAGCTACAGAATGTGACATTCGATTTACTTTGCTATACGAGTATAATAATATGAGTTTAGAAGAATATTACATAGATTCAATAGATACTCATCCCAAACCATCTTTCTTAATAAAAGGGGATAGAAAATAAATGAGAAGCTTCGCTTTGTGGTACTCGACAAAAAATGAGAGCTTAAACAAAGAGGCAACTGTTCATGTGAATCTTTGGGAAAAAGGTGAAAATAAAAAAAAGTATTATTTTGATTTTGGTTTGCTTATCGAGGATATTGTAGATATAGAAAGCGTTTATTTATATGCGCCATTTCCTTTAAAAAAAGAACAGGTAAAGGACTTAGGAAGTGTAATATCAAATAACAGATTAGCTAGCGCAATTTTTAATGAGAACTTTACTACGACTGATGGAGAGCCGAAAAAATTATTAGTTAATGGGATAGAAGGAAAGCCCGAATTCTTCATTTATTCTTTGGAAATAAACAATCAGGTTGAAGTGAGTGAATTTAAAAGAAGTAAGATAACGCCCGGGACTATAATAGAGCTAAAGGTTAATACTATCACTCCAACTAAAATATCAAGATATTATTTTAGAATACGATTAGAAGTCAACAAAGAACTAGTACATTTAATTAATGATGAAATTAAAGGTGTTAGCTTCTTTAGTAATCAATTTACAAATACTGAAGTAATAGATTTTAGATTGAATGACATTCGAAGTTGCAGCGAAGAATTGAGAGAAAAGTTTAATGAAGGAAGTAAATTTCAAATATTGGCCGTTCATTATTTGATTTTAAGAAATGCAAATGACATGATTATTCATCATGGAAAAGAAATAAATAGCAGAATGCTGGAAAGTGACCTTTGGAAAAGTTATATTGAAGGGACGAATCAGAATATTATCGCCTATCATATAAAAAGCAAAGCGAAAAGGATTTTTGATACAGAAATAAACAAGTTCAAGGTGTCAGAGTATGTTGAAGATTTTACAGATTTGACTAGATTTCAATATCAAAAAGGGACGAGAAAAATCTTGTTAATATATACGTTAGGTGTTATTGTCTTAGGGGCTATGGGAGGGGTTTTAGGTAACTGGTTAAGCTCAATAATTGGTTTATAGGTAGTGGGGAAAGAGGTGTTTATATGAAAATCATAAAGCATACTTTTTATAAAGTATCAGAAATCGAGCCTGAAGTATTAAGACACTTTATGATAAATGAAGTTGGTGAGAGGGCTAAAGATAAATTATACAATTATCTAAGAGACTTGACAGAAAGTTATCCTGATTTTGAAAATTGGTTTTATAATGTTGTGATTCCAGAAGTAGAGTTGAAAGATGGGAAGAGAGAGATAATTATAGTCTTATCTGAGATTGAGGGCCATTCCCAAGCTTTGTTATCTGGATTGGCGATTCTTAAAAAAACAAAATATGAGAAAAAAATTTGTACATTTAGAATCCATGAGGATTTTCGTAATCAAGGAATCGGCTCAGAACTATTTGAAAAGTGCTTTGAATTTTTGAAAACAAGAAAACCAATAATTACTATATCTCATTATAGAAAGAAAATGTTTGATAACCATATCATTAACTATAACTTTATAGAAACACAGGTATTAAAGGACTATTATAAGCAAGATTCCATAGAGTATGTATATAATGGGTTTTTAGTAGAGAAATAAATAAATTAAGGCCCCACCTACTGGAAAAAGTAAATGAGGCAACTGATAATTACAATAAAGCTGAGATCTGTTGGATTCCCAACTTGCTTTCTGTTTTGGTTTCGTCAATGTAAGCAAATGATTGTGGTGGTACTGAATGATAAACATCATCCAATTTCCTCGACTTAGAATATTCTTCGTAATTTTTTATTTTAATAGCGTATCCTTTCTCCTTTTCAGTGAAATATTCAAAGAAGTACTTCTTATCTATTCCGGCGTGCAATTTTGTTTCCTCCCATAAAGAATGTACTTCATCGAATAGAATAGATTCAATTTCAAATTCACCAACCACACGACTGACGGGGGCTGTAGCATAAACTATTACTTTCCTGATATCATTCCGTCTAAAGATTGTTTTCCTAAATTCATATTTTTTCTCTCCAGATGAAATCATTTTAATAAACTCCGGTCTAATTGATAATAATACGTTCATCGATTTGTGCCTCCCTAATGATGTCTTTAAAGTTCTGATAGGATATTCTAATGAATCCCCTAGGTGCAGAATGAACGTTTTGTATGACCCCTAGTTCTATTAGTCTTTTCATGTTAATTCTTTTCGGAAAGGAGTAAGCATATAAGAAATTCACAATGAAAGGCTTACTCTTTTTGTAGTTCCAAAACTCCCAAAGTTCCTTGTCGCTAAAAACACTTCTCTTTTTACATAAGGATATGAACTGGTACGGATCTGTAATGCCAGTTATAACACTTTCAACAATACCTATTGTTGTTACAACACTTGTATAATAGCCACCAGTCCGATAAAAAACAATGATATCACCAGGGTTTAGTTTTTTTTCTATTGATCTAGATATAAATGTTTTGCTTATTGCATTTCGATAGGGCTCATTCTCAATATAATCAGCAGGTGATTCGGTTCTTAGAATAGAATCAGGGAATAAATTTGTGTGATATTCAGGATATACAGGAGTGATGAAAACCTCTTTGTTTGCATTTACATACGGAAATGTAAATTTAGGATTAAGATCATCAAATGCTTTTTGGAAATCACGGTTATAAACCAACTCTGTCCCATTGTTTGTTCCATGACTATTGAAGCCGAAATCTTCAAGCAAATTTATAAGTCTTATCTGTTCCATTCTTTTATCAAAAATAGTGACATATATCTCATCTACTCGAAACCTCATTGCATTATCAAAAATTATTTTAAGAAACCTTTCTCCGAGTCTGTAGCCATTAAGGATAACTTTAAATGTTCCAATTTTCAATCTTTTCTTTTTAGAGAAAGGAGGGGAAATGCTGGTATAGTTTTCTTCTTCCCCTTCTAATTTTAAGTATAAGAAGGCGGTGATTTTTCCATCCATTAAACAAACGTAAGCCATCTCATCAGATTTTTTGTTAAACCATTTCTCAAATCCCGGATAATCTTCTTTTAAACTATCAAAAAAACTATCATTAATGTTGATGTTTCCTATAAATTCTTTGGTTACTGAAAGAATTTTATAATTAATTAGGTCAGGGTTTTCATTAGTTACTTTTTCTAAAAAGGAGTCGATCGTAAAAACTTTGTCAGAAAGGCCAAGATCAATCGATTTTAAAGCGATTTTTCTATCTTCCGTTATAATGAAGTCGACACGACCGGTTAATAATTCATTCAGTAGCTTTGTATCGTTTTTATCGTTAGAATTCTTGTCGTATTTTTTTGATGTTTCCTCAATTTGTGCATTCCAAGGAGCCTCTGTTTTCAGTACATGGTAGCTATCTAATTTAATCATCATAGAATTTACAACTTTATCATCTTTATAACGACTGATTTCTTCCACTGTTAAAGGATGAATACATTTTGTATACTTTAGCTTATCAAGCCATCTAAAAAGTATTCCTATATCACTTTTTAGAACGTTACTTGTTTCACGATGAATGACAATGTTCGTATCAAGAAGAACTCTCATTTTCCCACTCCCAAATTAGTGATAAATTCATGAAGTAGATTTCTCGAATCAATAGCCTGATTATAAATTTGTAAAGGGATATTCAGCCTATTTGCTAAAAGCTTTGAATATTCTATTTCTTCATATTGAAATTTCTCTAGAAATAAGGCGTCGTACGTGTTGCTATCACGTTTTTCTAATCGTTTTATGATTGTGCTGATCTCATCTATTACAATGATAAGAGCAACCGGATGTATTTCATCAAATACAAACTCGGGGATCTTTGATACTTCTCTTTTGTCATTTATTAAACAAAAGTGACCATCAAGAAGTGAATATTGGTGAACAGATTTAGCGTTTTTAATACCCTCAATGAGATAAAATTGGTTATCCTCAATATCAGGGATAAGTTTGCTTGAAGAAAATTGTTCTTTTTTTGCATTTGATATGATTTCACTCGCAGAGTAAAAATCTAAGCTGTATGTACTAACAATTTCATTGCAAATAGTGGTTTTTCCCACACCATGAATACCACCTATGAAAATTAGTTTTTTCAAGAAGGACATCTCCTATTTGAGGTTTAACTATGCAAGAAAATTATACCATGATTAGAGTGGATCTGGAATTTTTATTCATTTGCAAACGTCAAAACACTCCAAAAAATAATGAAAAGAGAAATGTTTTGTTGTTTGTTTTTAAATTATCAGGGAACGATATTGAACAGAAATGAATCTTCACCGATTCATAGCAAAATCCCCTTGCGCCATTTCAGCAGAAGGGGATTTTAAATATTAATTTAAGTAAATTTGGTTTATGTATGAGGCATATGAAATAAGAAAAGGAGGGGTGCTTGGGAAATCTATTCCTTTAATTTGAAATTTTTAATAACTTTTGATTTTGCTATTTTAAATGAACTAAAATAATTCATACTTTCTATTATTATTAATTTCTCCATAATGTTTTAATTCTGCTTTTTTTAATTTCTCTTCAGGTTTTGGTGTCACTGTATACCAATTCGAAATATAGTTATAAACTTTTTCCGAGAAATCCAACCCCCAAACTTCACGTATCCTGAAGGCGCGAAGCACATTAATTTCTGGAGTGGGATTCATGGGAATGAAATTCTCTTCAAGCGTAATATCTAACAGGTTTTCAGAGAGTGATTGAATAAAAATATCAGCGTCCAATTCATGAGTTGTCATATTAAAAGCAATAGCATCAAAATTATAAAAAGTTCCTTTTGAGATATTGGAAAAATTTGAATTGTGAATCCCTTCTTTAAAGGCCCAATTATCACAAATTGACCAAATATCAAAATCTATATTGTTTAATGAAATTTTATATCCTCCAAATCTATTTTTACAAAAATCAAACTCTTTAAAGACATTTTCAAATTCCCTTGTATTGTTGTTGTCTATAATTATATCAATATCACGAGGAGAATCTTTGAATGCGAAATCCCTTAAAGCGCCTCCTACAATAATAATATCCCCTACTTTATTCAAACAATTAAACAAGTTTAAAACTTCTGTCGATTCATTCATTATTTGGGTGATTCTATTCAAGGAGTTTTTAATAATGACTTCGGATTGTATAATAAACCCCTCCTAAAGAGTAATTCCTGTCAGTCTTCTATAGAAGTCTAGGGCATATGAATCAGTCATTCCACAAACAAAATCTGTTACTAGTAACAGTCTATCGTAAACACTAGGATGATCGCCATCTCTCTCAAAACAATATTTGTTCATTATATCTTTATAATTTCCCGATATCAATAAATAGAGTTTTCCTTCTTCAGTTTTTGGATCATTTCGTTTTTCGGAAACGACGCACGCAACAAACATTTCAAGTAGTCCATGAATAACTTTTCCTCCAGCATATTCTCTCAATACAATTTCTTTATTGTCAAAAATTACATAGGAGATATCCTTCATTGCTTTACGAACGTTTCTCGCCTCGGATGCCATAATTATGTCCTGATCAAAATCTCCGTCTAAAATCTCATTATGTCTCGATAAAAATTCTTTGACAACTGATTTAATCATAAATCCTTGAGCTTTAATTCTAAGATTTTGTACCGCATTATCTAGTCTATCTGAACGCTTTTCTTCGCAGTTTTTTTTATAGGAAGCAACAAAAGAAGATAGGATTTCTTTTTCTTCTTCAGTTCCTTTTTCAAGATGCTTACTTAGCTTTTCCTTAATTATCTCATAATCAAGAACTCTTTTTTTACATCCATCCTCTATATCTGCAGCTGCATAAGCAATATCATCAGCCGCTTCTAATAAAAATGTAACAGGATGTCTATGAATACTAATACCGGTGTAATGTTTTACCGCATCAAATCTTTCAGTTTCAGCTTGTAAATATCCAAATTTTTTATAGCTGACTCCATAATTATTCTGTTTTCTTGTATCATCATCTTTATTGCCCTCAATTGATGATCTTGGGTATTTCAGTATACTAGCTAGTGAAGCAGCCGAAAGGTTGAAGCCGTATTCATCAAAAAGATTATTTAATTTGGATATTAATCTAAAAGTTTGTGCATTACCTTCGAAATTCGTAAAATCAGCACATTTTTGTTCCCCTAATATTTTTCTGAACTTTAACCCCTCTTTTTCAAACCAGTTTGAAAAGAATTTTTGTATTGCAGCTTCTCCAAAGTGTCCATAAGGAGGATTTCCTAAATCATGCATGAGTCCAGCAACCGCAAGTAATGAACCTAGTTTACCTTTATGCTCAATATCAAGTAAATTGTCACTAATTAAACGATTTTCTATACTGATCCCTAAGGATCTACCTATTGTTGATACCTCATGAGAATGAGTTAATCTAGTTCGCACAAAGTCACTATTATCTAATGGGAAGACTTGTGCTTTATCTTGTAGTCTTCGTACAGCAGAGCTACTAACAAGTCTGGAGTAATCGTCGTCAAAGTCGTTTCTTAAATCGTATTCATTATATGATATTCTGTCCTTAACTTTTCCGTCCCTTAGGCGAATTCCACTAAGAAGACTGTTCCAGTTCATTTTTGTGTTAGACATTATTACTTCTCCTTTTATCCATATCTTATATCTTCATTGAATTTCTGTAAAATGAAGTGTGGCCTTTGATGCCATATGATTTAATCAAAAATGAAGCAATTTGACCTAAGAAAGGTTTAATAAAAGCTCCTCTTCAAAGGTTGACATAAATACTTTTAGTCATTAAACATTCAAAGTGACTAAAATAATTGATTTACCCAAAAAATACAATCTCTAAGTCACTATATAAACCATTATCACAATATAGTAACGCGGTATAAAATTCTATGACAAAATGAACAGACCCAAAAAGTTATCGCAGCACTCTATTTGGATTGGATACTTGGTTCAAGACTTTTGCATTGACTATGTATTCTCAATTGTTAGAAACTAAACTGAGCCAAGTGTTTTAAACATCCACCACGAATTATCCAGATTATAAATAATAAAAACACAACGAATCTTATCTATAATTGTCATTTTTCTCAAATAGACATAAAAAAAGCGCCGATTTCGGCGCTTTTTAGTCTCAACTATAATGGTTACTCACATCGGGAGATACAGACAGACCTAACGAGAACCGTCCTTGAAATATAAAGGACGGTTTTTTTGTATATGGGGTCAAGTGCTCCATAAGCCCTCACAGGCAACCCTACTAATCTCATTTCAATTGTTATCGATTAGTTGTTCTCCAACTCAGGTTTCCTTTTCTTCTTAATCAAAATAGCACTTGCAAATGATCCAATAAGCAAAAAGATGGCAATAAGCCAGCTCACATCTTTCATGCCCGCGTTGAAAGCACTAAAAACAATATTCTTAATGTCCTCAAAAGCTGGCAGTTGTTTGAATGCTTCAGCTTGTTTACTGTCAAAAATGCGTGAGCCAGCAAAAGCTCCTGTTTTATGAAAAACATCGAGCATTTGATTTTTAAATTCTGAATCGATAGTTTGAATCTCCATAATATGTTTATCTAATGAATGGTTATAACCTTCCGTCAACTTAATTCCTAGCATGACCACACCAAATGAAATGCCGACTTGTCGAGATACATTTAAAATACCGGAAGCCATACCCACCTGTTTTTTATCAACAGAACTCATGACAGCATTAGAAATTGGCGGATTGACCAAAGCATTACTAATCCCTAAAAGGACAAACCCGGGCATTAAATAACTCCATTCAAAAGGGACTTTGATCGTATGACGAATAACAAGGATCCCAATCGCTCCAATAAATAGTGCACCACTAATCAACCAGCGATTGCCGATTTTTCCGGAAATAATCCCAGCCAAAGGACCCAATATCATGGTAAACCCGCTAATCAGCAGCATTTTAACTCCAGTTTCAAAGGCAGAGTAGCCCATATAATTTTGCATAAGAATGGTTAGGTAGGTGAATCCGCCATACAAACCGGCTCCTAACACAAAAGCCGCAATATTGGCTCCGTTAAAGGACCGATTTCTAAAAATGGACAATTCGATCATGGGTTGTTTAACATTTTTTTCTGTCATAATAAAAGCAATTAATAAAAGGATCGATAAACCTAATAAACTTAAAATATGCCAATCCGTCCACAAATAATTTTCATGCATTTCCTTTTGAATGAGGGCGAATATTATAGTGAAAATCAATGCAGTGCTTAACGCAAATCCTGAAAAATCAATTTTTTCTTTTCGATTTCTTTTACTTTCCTTTATGAAAAATATTCCGAATAGGATAGCCAAAATACCAAAAGGGATATTAACTAGGAAGATGGATCGCCAACCCAAACTATCCACTAAAATACCTCCGATAAGCGGCCCCCCTGAAATAGCAAGACCAACCGCACTGCTCCAGATCCCTAAGGCAAGTCCTCTTTGCTTCTCAGGAAATGATGATGTAAGAATGGTTAGTGACAAAGACATCATTGCGGCTCCACCAATTCCTTGGAACCCCCGGAAAATGTTCAGCCAAAGAGCACTGCTTGCTAAACCACTTGCCAGGGAACCTATCACAAAGATGCCTAATCCCAATAAAAATACCTTTTTACGCCCGATGATATCCCCTAATTTCGAGACAGGTAATAACATCGCAGCATACACTAAAGTATAAGCATTCAATACCCATTGCAGATTTGAGAAATCGGATGAGAAATTGTTCTGAATCTCCGGTAATGCTACATTCACAATTGTAATGTCCAGCATGGCCATAAATACAACTAAACTAACTGTGATTAAAACCCACCATTTTCGAATAGATTGTTCCATATTAAAAACCCCCTTCATGTTCTTGTGCACACAAATGCACGTATATGATAAAATGAAAAGCACCCGCTATAGCAAATTCATGAGTGCTTTCATATTATTCGCTGTCACTTCAAAGGTATCGACAATGAATTCTTTATTTGCTTTGTAGTAAACTTCCCGGCCTTCTTTTCTTCTCTGTACAATTTTAAAGCGGTTCATGAAATCCAGATGACGAGAAATCACTGAACGATTCTGCGGAAAATGTTCTGCTATTTCTCCAATAGTCATTTCCCCATTAGCTGAAAGGAATAACAACAGTTCACTTCGGACGGGGTCGAAAATGGCTCTGAAGAATTCAATATCAATATTGTCCTCAATCAATTTCTTGCATTTATTCGGATCATAATTGAGCTTCATAATCTCACCGCCTGATTCTATTATATGCATCCGTGTGCACATGTCAATGGATTATTTTGGAGTTTGTAACTTTCTAAAGGGAAATAATGTATTATACTGAAATAAAGACTTAGATTGAGGATGGGCTTGGCGAAATGGAGGATATTCATGGAATTAATCTTGAAAGACTCAATAATTCAACTGATTTAAGGAGATATAACAAAAATCGAAATGGATGCAATAGTCAATGCAGCTAACACTAGTTTAATGGGTGGGGGCGGTGTTGACGGTGCTATCCATAAAGCTGGTGGTAAAGCAATATTGGAAGCGTGTATTAAGATCCGCAATCAACGGGGTGGTTGTGCAGTTGGAGAAGCTGTAGCAACAACTGGTGGCAACCTAAAATGTCGATATGTCATTCATACGGTTGGTCCTGTTTGGAATGGTGGAAGTAACAATGAGGAAGAGAAGCTAAGAAATTGTTATAAGAACTCACTATTACAAGCGGAATCTAAAAAGGTCATAAGTATTGCTTTTCCAAATATAAGTACAGGAATATATAAATACCCAAAAGATTCAGCCTGTATTATTGCGGTAGAAGAAGTATCCAAGTACCTATTAAACAAAGAGTCAAGAATTAAGAAGGTAGTATTTGTATGTTTTGATGAAGAAAATTTTGAATTATACAAGAATGAATTGAAGAGATTTTGATTCACAAGATATACTGATGAATTTGATGATCCTAAGCGTTTTTGTTATCTAGTTGTAAACCCAGTTGCGCAGTTTTCTAGCTGCAGCTGGGTTTTTTTGTGAGTATAAGGATGTGAAAAACAATCTATATACATTGTATTTCAATTAAAATATATTGATAAACGATAAAAATATGTTAATCTAAACTCATCAATAAACAAGTGAGGTGCTTTTTAATGAAATTAGGAACGACACTCTTTTTAAAGATAGCTCTTATTCTTATTGGCATTCCGGTTCTTGCTCTGTGCATATTTTTGGTGCCTGGGATAGCTAATTATGCAGTGGAATTGTATCCAGATTATACTTATCTGAAATACCTCGTTTTTTTCGATTTGTATGCATCGGTGTTACCGTTTTACTTTGCTCTGTATCAAGCTTTTAAACTTTTAAGCTATATAGACAAGAACAAAGCTTTCTCGGAATTATCTGTACGAGCTTTAAAGAATATAAAATACAGTGCAATCACCTTCAGTTGCTTGTATGTTGTAGGCATGCCGCTCTTCTATCTGATGGCGGAGAAAGACGATGCCCCAGGCATCATAGTCATCGGAATGCTCCTGATTTTTGCCTCCTTAGTGATTGCAGTCTTCGCGGCCGTTCTTCAAAGGCTTTTACAAGAAGCCATAGATATAAAATCGGAAAATGACTTAATAGTCTGAGGTGAATAACAATGGCGATTATAATCAATATTGATGTGATGCTAGCCAAAAGGAAAATGAGTGTTACAGAACTTTCGGAGAGGGTTGGAATAACGATGGCCAATCTGTCCATATTGAAAAATGGAAAGGCAAAAGCGATTCGCTTTTCCACTTTAGAGGCGATTTGTAAGGCTTTGGAATGTCAGCCTGGTGATATTTTAGAATACAGATGAGGCCAATAGTACAACTACTGCATTTTGGCTGCCATTTCATGCCTGATTTTCGTTGGTGGCTGACGTCCTTGTCTGGCAACTGGTAGGGTTCAGTAAGATCAGTTCGTGGTTCCTTCCGGTCATCATTAGCGTCATTATTGTTGCCCAGCTTAAACAAGTTAAAGACAGCCGGTAATAGAGATGAGGAGCCGCATCTTCTTATGGTAGAATGATAATTATGGCTTAAGGAGTGTTAGCTTGAATAAAAAGTATCAGTTACCCGTAATGTTTGTAGCATCAGCGCTGCTAATTATAATCAGCACTTTGATTCCTTCAGAGAAATCGACGTGGCTGGGTGTCCTGCAGACGCTTTTGCTTGGAATCGGATTGTTAGGCGGTTGCCGGGCCTTTTGGAAGTTTATGCATGGGGGCAAGAAAAAAGGTTGAATTGCAACCTATCACGAACAGTGGAGCCATGGCTAATGCCGTGGCTTTTTTTGCGTGCATTACTAAAATAAATATAGAGAGAAGCCCATAACATGACGTGATGTAGTCAAGTTATGAAAGCTATGATGAATATGTAGTTAACAAAAAGATTTCGTGCCACATACCAAAATAAAGGAGAGATATTATGCTTACCAAGCTATCACAGCCAGTAGCCACTTACTTTGATACTACCAATCATCCCGATAAGGTTGCTTTTGTGAGCAACTTCTCAGACCATGCCGTTCTTGTGGATGATAAACGTGCATATAAGGGTATAGCTGAAATACAAGAGTGGAGCAACGTCAATGTCTTTGCTGCTGAGCTCAAATACGAGATCACTAAGGTTGTGCAAAATATTGAGCGCAGCGATGAGACGATTGTCACGGCTAAGATAGAGGGTTCTTTTGACAAAACAGGACTGCCTGATCCACTGCTGTTTGACCATCACTTTACGGTCGAGAAAGGTGAAATTGTGCGGCTGAACATCCGCTTTCTAGGATGAACTAACCCGTGATCCTGCAGAGTTTCAGATCTATTCACAGAAGGCACCCGCTGGGTTGGTAGGTCATCCGGTTACACCACTTGCGTATGGCCGCATGAAGTGATTGAGGGTCCACAGATTGAAGGAATGGCGATACTCGCCTTCCCCTCTTTCGCAGAAGCGAAGGCGTAGTACAACAGTCTGGCTTACCGCGAGGCTCTCCAGCATCGGCTTCGCGTTGGTGATTATCGGGGAGTTATTGTTGAGGGGCCGTAGCAGGTTGCTGCGGCTCTTATTTGTGATATATTCGTGAAATAATGTATTATTATGGAATTAAATGATAGAATTTTGAATAGTTCAAAGCTTGTTGAATATTCGCTAAAGTTAGGATGATTCTCATTGAAGAGCATTGTAAAGTATTTTACTAGAGTGGAATTTCAGAATTACCCACAGGATAAAGGGAATAAACGGACAGGGATTTATGCGTTACTCTATCTAATGTACATTGCTATGGTAATTTATTTATTTGGTTTATTAAAGTACAGGACGGATTATATAGATCGGTTCAGCGTAAATTTTTCAAACGAGCTAATATTTAAAATGGTGATCTATATATGTATTAGTATTCTCGAACTATCTCCGCTGCTATTCCTACTGAAGACAAGGAGGGAGAGGATACAAACTATCGGGTTAACCCCCTCAAACATAACATCTTCAATCGTTCTGGGTATTGTTGGTGGTCTACCGTTTACATATTGGCTTATTGGAGATCTAATCCTGCATAAGAGAAACTTACAGTTAGAAGGTGCAAACCTGTGGCTGGAGTTCTTGGTTATATTCATGTTCACTGCATTAACTGAGGAGTTAATATTTAGAGGATACATCCAGAGCCGAGTCATTGGCTTAATCAGTAATAAATATGCAGCGATCCTACTGATCGGAATATTATTTGCCTTCATGCACATTCCGTTTCAAATGAGTATGGTTAAGATGAACTTTATGGAATATTTAATTACTAATCGCATGTATATGATTCAGTTATTCTATATGCATATCTATTTTGTATATCTCTACACGAGAAATCATAATATCCTTACCCCAATAATAAGCCATGCGATTATAGATTACTTTCAAATCTATATGTGAGAACAAATCATCATGGCTTGGGCTGAAATCAATTTAATTACACAGCTGACAGATTGGTATTTGGCAAAGTGTTTCCTTGAGCAGCCATTTCTTCCCGCACGTGTCTAAGCTGTGCTTTCACCAGTGGTACACTTTTCTGGAGAATGGTGCTTATCTCAGGCAAGGTAAGCTTCATACCATACCACAGTGATTTTACAATCTGCTCATCCCAGGTCAGGTCTTTGGCAGAAAGGGATACTCGGCCTGCAGTTAGCTCTGCGCATTGACGAATACAGCTCCGGTACGCCAGAATGGGGAATAATTGAGGGTTCAATTCAGCCCGTCGGTATGATTTGTAGAGCTCTGCAAAGGTGCTGATCGTAATCTGCTCCGCATCCGTGGATGCTTCTAACAACAAGGTGCTTAGGGTGAGGACTGCACCGGAGTACTTTTGAACGTATTCGGTAAAGGTGGGGCTGTAAGCTAATTCTGTAGGTAATGGGTCTGGCATAGGGGCACGTTCCTTTCTGAATTCAAGAATTTATGCAACCCAAAAACCGCAGACAGAGGAGGACCTCTGCCTGCGGTTTTTGGGAACAGGCATAAATAAACCTGCGCAAAAGCGTGGCGGATCAAGGATCTCTCTCTTTACGCTTACGAGGTTAGCTGTCGGATTCGGACGGTGAGAGTCGCCCTACCTTAATGAGACTATAACAATATCGTCTCTTTTGGATTCACCCCAAGTAGACCCTGCGGCCTGATGGTTCCCCCGTTTCCCGCGAGGCGGGAATTCAGCGTGCATTCAATAATGATTTCAAATCGAATCATACCCTTTTAGGATTTTTTTGTAAAAAAAAAAAGCATTCTTTATAGTTCGATATTGCGCAAATTTCGGTGGAAGCAGTGACGGAAGTGATCCAATATATATATTTCATCAATTATCGGCCATTTTTCTCTAAAATGCGCCATTTCTCAATTTACAGGTCGTAAGTAGGGAAATTACCAGGATTAACCTTTAAGTTGAAATAAATCACAATACTAACGATTAATCGCTAATGGATATAAAGACGAGGAAATGAGCGAAAATAAGAGATTAGACCTCAAGTAAGCGTTACCTTTATTGTAATTAGTTTTCTTTAAGCATTATTTTGGCATCCTTCGTGTTTTACAAGCGATCCTGTCGGAGAGTATGATTACATCTGTTTCCACCGAGCTGATGTGAGAGTCGGAGTCGATTATGGAGTGAATAAGTGTAGTGTGACCGTAAGCATGCCGCAGAGGATGTCCTTTGGGGTTTTTTGCTGTTGACTTGGAGCATACTAATAAAACAATGTCATTACAACAACAAAACGGGAGCTGTCCATATTAAGGACAGCTCCCGTTTCTTCTTGCAAAATGAACTCATGTAATGAATGATTCAGCAGTTGAATTATTTACCTACTGTTTCGATAAGAACCTTGAGCTCAGGGAGGTTAAATCCCTTAACCACTTGATCTCCGGAGACAGTAACGGGCACGCCCATGAAGCCGAGCTGCTCAACTTCTTCCTGGTAAACGGTGCTGGTCATGACATCTCTCACTTCGAAGGAAACCCCTTGTTCGGTGAGTAGTTGTTTGACCAAATTGCAGTCGCTGCAGCCTGCTGTGGAGTAGACTATGACTTGCCCGCTCATGAGTTAACAGCCGCTCTGATAGCATCTTGCGTGATTTTCCAGTGGGAAGCATTCCAGCGGACCTCTGCATCCTCAAGGAGGAAGATTTGCGGAGATTCATGCTTAATGCCAAAATCCTCAGCGATTTGTGTAGAGACAGGGCGATCCTCAATGACAAGGACGATGGCTGCCGTAGTATCTGTATCTTTTAGAAAGGCCTCAAACTCCTGATTAGCCTTCGCGCTGATAGGGCAGGTAGTGCTGTGTTTGAAGAGCAGTTTCTTACCCGGTTGCTCAACATATTGATGCAGATCCTCCAGAGAATGGAGTTGTTGGATAGACAAAGTTATCACCTTCCTGGAATAGTTGTTTGCTAACAATTGTGTTGCTAGCAACTGTTATCATAATTGTAACATAGTTCAAAATTAAATCAAAAAAAGATTCTTCGCTGCTTGGATAAGCGAGCAGAAATGAGTAATGAAATGGCGTTGAAAAAACAGATGTCACATGCTAAGGTGAGGGGGATGGAAGATAGGTACACCTGTATTTAGCCACAGGAAAGGGAGTTCAAGAGTATGCAAAGGATCGCTTGTGTTACCGGTGCAGACCGAGGTCTGGGATTATTTATTGTACGTTGGTTACTGGAGAATCAGTTCTTTGTATTTGCAGGTCAATATATGGAAGATTCAGAACGACTGAATGCGCTTAAATCCCAATACCCAGATAATTTAAAGCTGATTCCCCTGGATATAGGAAATAGTGACAGTGTAAAGCACGCGGCACGAGCCATTGCAGGCAGTACGGGACACGTCGATATTATTATCAATAACGCCGGCATTATTCATAAAGCAGATTGTGCCACCATGCTCGTTGATATGGACGATGAAGCAATGGCACAAATCTATAATGTGAACACACTGGGGTCTTTGAGAGTCAGCAATGCGCTGATGGGTCTGCTGCTGCAAGGCAAGGATAAACTCATTGTCAACATCTCCTCAGAGGCTGGCAGCATAGCGAGCAATAAGCGAATCAACATGTACGGCTATTGCATGTCCAAGGCGGCGCTTAATATGCAGTCCTCCTTGCTGCATAATCA
Organism: Paenibacillus sp. 19GGS1-52; assembly: GCF_022369515.1. Taxonomy (NCBI): domain Bacteria; kingdom Bacillati; phylum Bacillota; class Bacilli; order Caryophanales; family Paenibacillaceae; genus Paenibacillus; species Paenibacillus sp. 19GGS1-52. The sequence goes on along the minus strand of NZ_CP059724.1, from coordinate 6,453,575 downwards.
TTTGAAAAGCTTGGGCGGTCAGGTCATGGTGTTTCACCCCGGCTGGCTGCAGACCTATATGAATGGGCATAAGAATGAAGAGGCGCCGATATCACCTGAGGTGTCAGCTAATAAGATTATGAATCTCGTGCAGCAACATAAGGATTACCTTGGCGAAGAGCCTGCTTATCTCGATCTGGACGGCAAACATTGGCCGTGGTAACAGGGTTTCTGTATTTACTTTGAAATGACAATAGAAGGGCGTGGATGAATTGTCTACAATAAAAGCTTTGGCGCTGGGCAGCTACACAGAGGCTAAATACCATCCTTTTGCCGGTGTGGATCATGAATTTCAACAGATTTTTGCAGGTGAGATAGAGGTGCAATCTTCAGAGGATTATGGCCTGCTTAATAAGAATACGTTATCCGATTATAAGCTGGTAATTGCCTATACGGAATTCTCTGATGTCAAAATATCCCCGCAGCACAGCAGCGCATTGCTCTCTTATGTGGCTGGCGGGGGTGGACTACTTGTTGTACACAATGGGATCTCGCTGCAGCGGAATCAGGAGCTTGGCGTCATGCTGGGGGGTTATTTCACTCATCACCCGGAATATACTTCGCTTCATATGTCGATCCCGGTGCCGGAACATCCGATTATGCAGGGGATTGGAGATTTTGTGATCCAGGATGAGCCGTATTATTTCGAGATGCAGCCCCACTTTGAGACGACCATCCTGGCGGAGTATCCGCATGACGGTGCCCTGAGACCGGCAGCCTGGTGCCACGAGTTCGGTCTGGGACGGGTAGTCTATCTGATGCCTGGGCATCATTTGCCGTCTTTCTCGGTAGAGCCCTTCCGACAGATGATCAAGCAAGGTGGACTTTGGGCCGCGGCCTTGCTTCGCTAGCTTCACCCTTCATATTAGCTCTTATAAGTTTCTGCTGAAGCGGATACTGTCCTTAACAGGATGGTATCCGCTTTTGTTTATCGTGCATGAATTATCCAGCTTCGGTCAAAATAGGGTAACGGTTATTTGAGGGAGCGATATCAGATGTGGAATATGATCACGGGTTTGTTTCCCGGCTGGGGTGTGCTCTTTCAAGGGCTAATGATATTCGCTGTCCCAGTAGCTCTAACACGTTTAATGAACTTGATCCGAGTAAAAGAGGGGCAGATAAGTACGCGGGGAGTCCGAGCTGAAGGCCGTAAAGGTGGAGGGGTTCCGAGTGATGGGGAGTCCGGCGGATCTGTCTCTGGAAGTAAGGAAGCAACTACTGCAGAAGGTGCAACTGAAGCGAATCAAACCGTTCACTCGACGACCTATAGTGGGGTTTTTCAAGAGGATTTGCGCAAGTTTAAAGGGATAAGTGCTGATATGGAAGATGTGAATGTGAGAGAACTGCGTATCGGAGCCTTGCAGATCAAGGCAGCGGTGCTGTTTGTAGATGGTCTTACTGACAAGGATGTAATGGACCGCAATATTCTGAAGCCTTTAATGAATGCAGCGTTGCCCTTTGAAGGCATGACTTCTGTTCCTGAAGCTAAATTACTCAAAGACATTATTGTTCAGCAAATTGTGCTGGTTTCGGAAATCGAATATACCACTAATCTGAGGATGTCACTTCAGAAGGTATTGTTCGGATCTGCAGTATTGCTGGTCGAGGGTTTAGCAGAGGTCATCGTGCTGGGTACACCAAAGGGCCGAACAAGAGGGGGCGAGGAGCCAATATCCGAAGCACTCCTTCGCGGCCCACGAGTCGGTTTTAACGAGACACTTAGTGATAATACAGCTATGTTACGGCGACATGGGCAAAATACCGAACTGGCTATGATTTCTTTTACCGTCGGCAAAAGAATTGAGAAGGAACTGGTGTTGACCTACATCAGAGATATCGCCAACAAGGAGCTTATAGAGGAAATTAAACGAAGAATTCACACTATCGATATAGATGATGTCCTAGAATCGGGCTATGTAGAACAGTTAATTGAAGACAACTATCTCAGTCCCTTTCAGCAGCTTCAGAATACAGAAAGACCTGACCGTGTTATGGCAGCACTGCTAGAGGGAAGGGCTGCTATTTTACTGGATGGTACACCATTTGCTTTGATTATGCCGGTTACCTTTGGGATGCTTCTGCAATCACCAGAGGATTATTATGACCGCTGGTTTGCAGGTTCGCTACTCCGCATCCTACGTTTTTTTGCAGCCGTAGTTTCGTTGTTTGCTCCAGCCCTGTATATCTCCTTTCTATCCTTCAATCCTGGAATGATTCCGACCAAACTGGTTATTTCAATTATTGGTTCCCGGCAGGGTGTGCCCTTTCCTACACTGATTGAGGCTCTGATTATGGAAATATCTATCGAAATATTGCGAGAGGCCGGTTTGCGTCTGCCGAAGCCGATTGGTCCGGCCATGGGGATTGTCGGCGGCTTGATTATTGGTCAAGCCGCCGTAGAAGCAGGAATTGTTAGTCCGATTCTGGTCATTGTTGTAGCAGTCACGGCGATTTCCTCCTTCGCGATGCCTATGTATAGTGCCGGTATTACACTGCGGTATCTACGTTTCGCTGCGATGTTCTTCGCAGCGCTATTCGGACTGTATGGTGTTGTATTATTCTTTCTGCTGTTGAGCAGCCATTTAATCAAGCTGAAGAGCTTTGGGGTACCGTACATCAGCCTTACGGTACCGTACCGGATGCGCGACTGGAAAGATTTTGTAGTCCGTGTGCCGCTGCAATTCATGAAGCGTCGGCCGGCTCTGCTGAAACCGAAGGGTCCTATAAGAAAAGGATAAGAAAATCGGGCAACGGAGGTTATGGGAATGAACACCCAAGCAAAGGATCGAATAACAACCATTCATGCTACGATCATTATGGTGAATTATGTGCTCGCAGCAGGCGTGCTGACACTTCCCCGGACAATTGTTCAGGCGGGTGGAGTTCCCGATGTCTGGATATCTGTAATATTGGGTGGCTTGATCTCCACTTTGTTAGGTGCTGTTATAGTAAAGCTCAGCCAGCGCTTTCCAGGTCAGACTTTCTATCAATACAGCCGGAAGATTATTGGCAAGCCATTGGGTATATTGTTAAGCGTAGCTGTTGCTGCATATTTTCTATGTATTGCCAGCTTCGAAATGCGTACGGTACAGGAGGTAACCAGTTTCTTTCTGCTGGAGGGAACCCCTTTATGGGCAATTGCTGCCATATTCATGTGGGTGGCTATTTATTTATGCCGCGGAGGAATCAATGCGATATCTCGGATGTGCAGGCTGATAGTCCCGATTACGTGGGGGATTTTCTTAGGAGCCTGTCTGCTCAGTCTGGGGATTTTCGATATAAACAATTTGCGACCTGTATTAGGAGAAGGACTAGGTCCCGTGTTGAAAGCTGTTAAGCCCACGGCGCTGACTTATAATGCGGGGGAAGCCATGTTGTTTCTCACTGCTTTTCTGGCTAAACCGAACAAGGCTATGAGGGTACTTGTAGTTGGAATGCTGATCTCTATGTTCTTCTATTTGGTTGCCGTTGTCATGACCATTGGGGCCTTTTCGGTGGACGGAGTGGTTACAAGAACGTGGCCATTCATTGATCTTATACGCAGCTTTGAGGTGGAATATCTCATCTTCGAACGGTTTGAATCGCTGCTGCTGGCGATTTGGATTATGCAGATTTTTTGTACGTTTTGTATTGTTTTTTATGGTGCGGCCCTAGGGTTATCCCAAATCCTGAACAAGAAGTTTCATTATTGCCTATTTGTCCTGCTGCCGCTAGTCTATGTCGTTGCCGAGGTTCCACCTAACCTTAATGGGTTATTCGCCTTTGGGACGGGGCTAGGGAATTGGGCGCTAGGTTTATTCGGGCTTCTGCCACTGCTGCTGCTGATCATCGCGCATTTTAGGAGAGTCCATTCATGAAGCGTGGGAGCGTAGTTATAGTGATGCTTGCCCAGTGTTTGCTACTCTGTGGCTGCTGGAGCAGTTCGCCGATTGAGGATTTGAATATGGAGGTAGGCGTTGCTCTAGACAGTGCGGATGAGACCGGAACTGAAGCTGAATTTGAACGTGAGGGTGGTAGTTATCCGAAGAGCAATAAAATATCTTGCACATACCAGTTTGTTATTCCTCAACCCGCCTCAAGTGCCAAAACGAGCAGCTTACAATCCAAAAATTTCAATAATATGACTGAAACAGGAGACTCCATCTTTGAGGCCATGCGTGAGCTTTCGCTGCGAACCAACCGTCCGCCGAGTGGGAATCACCTAAAGATCATTGTGATTGGAGAGAAGCTGGCGCGTTCAACGAAGCTTACGGAGTTAATAGACTTTTTCAGTCGCGATAATGATATTCGTCCCAGTGTTATGCTGCTGGTCAGCAAGGGGGAAGCCAGAGATGTTCTCAAGGATGCATTGCCAGGCCAAGTCCCATCATTTGTCATTAAAGGTATCTTTAATAACCGTGACCGGAATATGAGAATATGGGAGCCGGTATCTATTGCTAAAGCAGCGGGTCCATTGCACGGAAAGACAAGCTTTATGGTGCAAAATGTAGTTGCTGCCGGTAAGGAACCGAAATTTGCGGGAGCAGGGATTATTGATGGCAAGACTGGAAAGCTAAGCGGTTTTCTGGATGAGTCGGAACTGGAAGGTGCAGTCTGGCTGACAGGCAAAGGGAAAGGCGGTGTGCTCAAGACCTACGATCCCGATAATGGCAGACTAATTACGTATGAGGTCAAATCTGCAAGCAGTACAATCAAAGCTAAGGTGGAGGGAGAGCAGATCTCTTTTCACGTTAAAATAGAGTCTAGAGGGAGATTTGCGGAGACCTTCTCCGCAAGTCAGGTGAAATTGGACGAAGCTTATGTGAAGAAGGATGAAATAGCGCTGCAAAAACAGCTGATACAAATTGTTAAAGCTACTGTGGAAAAAATGCAGCATGAGCTGCATGCAGACGTCGGTGGATTTGGGACCAGCCTGCATATCCAGCATCCTGCTGTATGGCAAAAGGTCAAGGAAGATTGGGATCAAACTTTCAGCACGCTTCCGGTTACCTACGAGGTGATACTGAATATTGAAGAGTATGGGGCCTCGGGTACAGCAGCTGAATAAAGGTGGATACTCTGGAAGAAAAGTGTTGACCCTCTCACTGGTGTCAGGGTTTATACTGGCTGTAAACCATTTCTCATGAACCCCGGGGAGAATGCCATGAAAATAGGTGAGCTTGCAGTGCAAACGGGCGTGAGCGTCCGTTCATTGCGATATTATGAGAGTCAGGGATTGATTACACCGATTCGTCAAGCCAATGGCTACCGAACGTACTCACCGCTTGCAGTCGAAACGGTGGAAACGATCAAGCTATATTTAAATCTGGGTCTGTCCACGGAGCAGATTGCTGGCTTCCTGCACTGTGTCCTGAAGAACAAGGAGGCCTTCTGTGCGGAAGTGATGCCGTTATACCAGACTAAGCTTGCCGATATTGAAAAGCAGCTCCTGCAGCTGAATCAGATTAAGCTGAATTTAGAGCAGCGCATGGCAGCCATACTGCACGAACAGGAGCAAAGTGATAGCGGGCAGGAGGTTGATACCAGGTTATCACCGAAGTGTGCCTGCCCTTAAGATGATGTAGGGAGGAATGTTACATGGCTATTATAAATGTGGACACCGCCGATATGCTGCGGGCGGAATTGCAAGGTGGCGGAACGGTACTGGTAGATTACGGGGCACCATGGTGCCCCCCTTGTAAGGTGCTGTTGCCTCTGCTGGAGGAGCTTCATCAGGAATATGGGAATACTGTATCTATTCTAAAGGTGAATTGTGATGATCTGCCAGAGCTGGCAGCAGAGGCTGGTGTTATGAGCATGCCTACGGTTATTGTATTTAAAGAAGGACAACCTATGGAAAAATTGGTCGGATTACGTCCGAAATCAGTCTACCAAGGGGTATTAAATAAATATGCTCAAGCACCAAGCATTCTTTAATAAGCAGTGAAAGGCAGGAAGAAGCATAAACTCTATGCGACTTCCTGCCTTTATTAGTTCTGAGGATAAACGGATAATTCCTAGTTATTTTTTTGTTCTATTAGCAATATGGACGACATCGTTCTGATGCAGAGCATCGAGCACTTCAGATCTCAAGGTACTTGTGAAGGTGCTCCATGTTTTTTTGCCAATATCTAGTTCATCGCGTCCGATCGAGTTTAGCGTATCCAACCATACCCGTTTGTCATTAATGAGCCCAAGCTGTTCCTGAATATTCTTGTATATCTCTTCATGAGCATGAAATTTCTGATTCAGTGCAAAGGCAGCTGCGCTGGCGGTGTAGCGAAGCTCCTTGGCAGCGATCCGTAGCTGGTGCAGGGAGTCGAAAGCCTCTGGAGATTCGGCATCCTGTTGGAATATAGTTTTGCAGGCTTTTTTCTTCTGTTCATAGGCTACCTCAAGCTCGCGCATAACAACATTGGCATCTCTTTTTGCTACCAGATCTTCAAGCTGTCCGCTCAAGAAGTCATTCCACAGTCCATCCAGATCCTTGCCCGTCAGTTTCGGCAGCTCTTCCGCCAGCTTCTTGCGGTAGTCTTTACGCTTGTCCTTTTGGTGTTTAATTACAGCTTCCAATAGTTCTGCGGTTCTTGTGTCTCCGTCTTCCTTGGCTAGCTTGCGTCTGCTCTTGAAGGAGTCAATCAGCACATCCGTATCTCTCACCTTACCCAGTCTTTTCTGGGCTTGCTTGAATACGGGGTAGAGTCCCGAAGTATGCTGCGGATCAAGAATGGATAGTAGCGTCAACAACTTCCGACTATTCACTCTAGCCTGATGAATGTCTTCGCTGTCGAATGTTCGGAGTGTTTCTTTGCTGTAATCCCTAAAGTTAACGTAGAGCAGATTGAGCGCTTGCTCCCATTGTCTGGTCTTGCTCCGGTCCTTGGATAGCTGTTCCATTGTCATGCAGCATCACTCCTAAAAGTTGTGTATAGCATGAACCTCTAGCGCTTAAGCTTTCGCTTGGGAATTCGTAATATACTCTAAGGATAGCGTTATCATAGCGGTATATCAAATGCTTAATGGACGAGTGGCAGATCGGGTACAATGTAACTAGGGTAAGGGAAGACGAATTTGATCGGTACTTGGAGGTATTGTTGATGATTAGTGGATCATTTAATGGGGAGCCGCTCAGGAGAGAGCTTCCAGAGGTTATGGCACTCTTTGAGCATTTAATTGATAAGAATATAGAAGAAGTGGTCGGAGCAGGTGGAGATCTGCTGATCCCTTTTGCTTTCGAAGAGACGCTCTGCAGGGATATCGGCACAGGGCTTGCCCCGCCATCGCTGCATCTATGGAGTCATCCTGGGGGCGTGGCCTTAGGTTTGCGGGACAGCAAGCTGCCCTTCGCCGCTCTGGCGATGGCTAAGCTTGAGCGAAGCGGGCTGCGCACAGCGGTCAGGCACTCAGGCGGCGCAGCAGTACCACTCGATGCAGGGGTCGTCAATGTTTCCCTGATTCTCCCGAAGAGCCGCGGGAAGCTGGACTTTCACGATGATTTCCGGCTGCTCTCTTCTCTGATTACCGAAGCAGTAGCTGTAAGCCACCCGCAGGCTGCAGCACAAATCGTAGCAGGTGAGGTCCAAGGCTCCTATTGTCCTGGCGAATTCGATCTGGCGATTGGCGGCCGGAAATTTTGCGGTATTGCCCAACGGCGGCAAAGTAACGCCTATTTTGTCCATGCTTTTGTTGTAGTCGCTGGCTCCGGACAAGCGCGTGGAGAACTTATCCACAGCTTCTATGAGGATGCCGCTGGCGGAGAGCAAGCGTTATCTTATCCGCGGGTAAGTCCGGAGACCATTGCTGGACTCCAAGAACTCGGCGGACCAGACACAGTCGGGATGTTTGCCACAGGGATCAGGCAAGCGTTAGCCCGCCGTGGTGTAGAGCTCATGTCCTCAGCCGCCTTACGGCAGGATACAGGTTATGCTCTAGAGTATACGGACCTGCGGGTTGTGGAAGCCGCAGGGATGCTGCGGGAGCGTTATTCCCTGTAGCAGTGAAGAACGGTACACAATTAAAAGTATAAATGAGGTCTTCTATCGGAGAAAATGGGGATTTGCTCCCGAATCTCCCGTACTCTCGGCAAATCAAGGGTGCCGCTAAGGATTTCTTCACCTTCGGAAGCTTCGCAGATGATGTCTCCCCAAGGATCAATAATCATGGAATGGCCGGCAAAAGTGTTGGCAGGGTCGCTGCCTGCACGGTTGCAGGCTACGACATAACACTGATTCTCGATAGCGCGGCTAATGAGCAAAGCTCGCCAGTGAGACAATCTTGGCAGCGGCCATTCCGCACTGATGAATAACACTTCGGCACCTTGCGCCGTATGCGCGCGAACCCATTCCGGAAAGCGGATGTCATAACAGATCAGACCTGCGCATAACGTGCCGTCGAGCGTAAATAATCCTTTGGCCTCGCCTGGCTGCAAGTACTGATCTTCATCCATCAGCCGAAAAAGATGCAGCTTGCTGTATTCACCGACCAGTTCTCCCTGGCGACTGAAGATGAACATGCTGTTGGTTATCCCTGTGGCCCCTTTGCTCGCCACGGAGCCTGCCACAATGTTGATATTATATTGTTTCGCCAAGGTGGAGATGAAGCCTTTGGTAATCCTGCCTTCAGGATCACCTATCTCTCCAAGGCGGGGCAAATCATAGCCGGTAGTCCACAGCTCAGGAAGGATCAAGCAATCGGGTTGCTCAGCGGCAGCCTGATGAATTTTACGTTCCGCAGCAGCATAATTAATCTCGGGATTGCCAAACGCGATATCAAGCTGGATAAGGGATATTCTCATAAATAATCCTCCTGTGTTTTTGACAATCTCTCTTTAATATTTTAATATTGGTTGACGGGTCAAGTAATTAGGTATAGTATAATTTTTATAAATATAATTTTGCACAATACATTACGAATGAGGAGGTTGATTTTGAGCGAATATCAGCCTGAGGAAGAGCGCATCTTTGAATTGCTGCAGGCGTTGAACAAAGGGATCGCTCCTAAATTTGAACGATGTGCGGGCATCAGTCCTACTCGCCTTCGTCTTCTCCACGAGTTATTTCAGGTTGATGAGATCAGCCAAATCGCTCTGCAGAAGGAAATCGATATTGACGCTGCCGCCATTACTCGGCACCTGAAGGGTCTGGAAGAATATGGGGCGATAACGCGTCGTAATAATCCAGCCGATAACAGAGTCACGCTCGTCTCCCTTACAGAGCAGGGGCGGGGTAAAGTAACCTCATACAGAGAAGAGAAGAAACGTTTTATCAGTAGTCTGCTCACAGGCTTCGATGATCAGGAACAGACAGTGCTTATAGATATGCTTAACCGTCTGCAGCATAATATTAATCTGCTGTAGCCGCACCCTATAATTATATAATAAAGGAGAATAACACATGAGTACTACACAAATCAGTGATTTCACAGGAATAATTACAGGTCGCCGCTCCATTCGTAAATATGATCCAACAGTCAAGGTCAGCAAAGAGGAAATGACCCAGATTCTTACGGAAGCCACACTTGCTCCTTCTTCAGTGAACATGCAGCCTTGGCGCTTCCTCGTGATTGATAGTGCAGAAGGAAAGGCAACACTCGCACCGCTCGCCCGCTTTAATCAGACGCAGGTAGAGACCTCAGCGGCAGTGATTGCCGTGTTTGGAGATTTGAACAACTTCGATTACGCTGAAGAAATATACGGTGCTGCTGTTGAGCGCGGGTTTATGCCTGCCGATGTCAAAGAGAATCAATTGGCTAGACTAGCCGGCCATTTCTCCACCTTGCCAGCAGCAGCTAACAAAGACACCGTGCTGATTGACTCCGCTCTGGCTTCCATGCAATTGATGTTGGCTGCCCGTGCGCATGGCTACGACACAAATCCTATCGGCGGTTTCGAAAAGGATAAAATCGCAGAAGCCTTTGGTATGGATAAAGATCGTTACATTCCAGTTATGCTGATTTCGCTTGGTAAAGCTGCTGAAGAGGGCCATGAATCCGTTCGTTTACCTATTGATAAAATTGCTCAGTGGAAGTAAAAAATAAAGGAGGATACACAGACAATGATTATTATTCATGCTGTATTTCATGTTAATCCCGATCTCAAAGTGCAGTTTCTAGAAGAGGTTAAGCCGCTGATTGCAGCTACTCATGCAGAAGAGGGCAATCTCTCTTATGACCTTTACAATCATGCAGAACAAGAGAATGTATATATCATGGTAGAGACTTGGCTTGACTCTGAAGCGGTTTCCAGCCACAATACAAGCAGTCATTTTACAGCCTTCGCAGCCAAAGCAGGCGAATTCTTGACTGCACCGCTCGACGTTAAGGTATATAACGGCGAACAGATCAACAAGTAACTTTTTCCAAAAGAGGGTGCCAGCGCTAGTGAATATTTTCGAGCCGTCTGAACTGTTAAATAACCTGCCCAAGCAGTTTTTCGCTGCACTGGTCGGCAAGGCTGCTGCAGTAGCAGCACAAGGGCATGATGTTATTAACCTTGGACAGGGTAATCCTGATATGCCTACACCGGATCATATTGTTGAAGCACTGCAGTTGGCAGCGGCTGACCCTCTGAATCATAAGTATCCACCGTTTCGCGGTCACAGTTATCTTAAGGAAGCAGTGGCGGCTTTTTACAAGCGGGAATATGGGGTGGACTTAAAGCCTGACAGTGAGGTAGCAATCCTGTTTGGCGGCAAAACCGGACTGGTCGAGGTCGTGCAGTGTCTCCTGAATCCCGGTGATACGGCGCTTGTGCCGGACCCCGGTTATCCTGATTACTGGTCAGGGATTGAGCTTGCGCGGGCCATCATGGAGATGATGCCGCTGACAGCGGAGCATGCTTATCTGCCGTCATACACGGATATAAGCCCTGATATTGCTGCCAAGGCGAAGCTGATGTTCCTGAATTATCCGAACAATCCAACCGGAGCGGTAGCAACGGAGGATTTTTTTCAGGAGACTGTTCATTTTGCTGCGCAGCATAATATTTGTGTGGTGCATGATTTCGCCTATGCTGCTATTGGCTATGAAGGTCATAAGCCGATCAGCTATCTCCAGACGCCAGGAGCTAAGGAGAACGGCATCGAGATATACACGCTATCTAAGACGTACAATATGGCCGGCTGGCGCGTGGCGTTTGCCGTAGGGAATTCCAGCGTAATCGAGAGCCTGAATCTGCTGCAGGATCACATGTATGTCAGCCTGTTTGGTGCAGTGCAGGCCGCAGCGGCGGAAGCGCTGCTCGGTTCGCAGCAATGTGTCGAAGATTTGGTGGCTCGCTACGAGAACCGGCGGAATATCTTAATCGACGGAATGCGGAACATTGGCTGGAATGCTGTGGCGCCTGGCGGCTCATTCTTCGCCTGGCTGCCAGTTCCCGAAGGATACACCTCGCAGAGCTTTGCGGATCTGCTGCTGGAGCAGGCGCATGTTGTTGTGGCACCAGGCAACGGCTTTGGTACATACGGTGAAGGTTATGTACGGGTAGGTCTGGTGAGCGATGAATCACGGCTGACAGAAGCCGTGGAGCGAATCGGCAGGCTTAAACTCTTTGCTTAGGAATAACAATTGTCGCTGATACAGGGTGTTCCAAGAACCATTTGGAACACCCTGTTTTTGTGCGAAAATGTGGTGACCCGTTTATAAGAAGCACATCTTGGGTATCTAAGTTTAGCCCTAATTGGGTTAGTGCTTAACGATGTTAATAAGAATAAACGGAGGTCCTTACATATGGAGAACAAGTTGCCGATTTCGGAGTGGGATGACCGCTCACAGAAGAATATGATTGATTACGTGAACTATTATTTATCCGGTGGTTCACTACGCAGTATTGAGCCGGAAGCCGGCGAAGCAGCAGAGAAAATTACAGAGATGATGGATCGGGAGGCTGCTCGCGCATATCGGCAGGAACTTGGCGGCGTAATTACTGAAGCTGAGCAGTTGCAGCAATTGCCCGGCTTCAGTCAGGTTATGCTCGAACAGCTTGCTTTTGCCGTGAGCAGACTCGATTCCGGTAAGCTCAGAGCGCTTGCTCCGCAGACGACCCAGAATAACTGTGTAGATCCGTATACGAATGGTCCACAGTGTCTAGAGATGCTCTTGAGTGAAATCGCAAAAGCAGAGCGGTATATTCATCTGTCCGTGATGCTGTTCTTTAACGATATTTCCGGAAATCTTATTGCCGAAGAACTGCTTCGTGCGCTTGGACGTGGTGTGCAGGTCCGGATTATGGTGAATTACACTATCACAGCTTTAGGCTATGGGAACAATCTGGAATTTGGGGAATTCTCCAAAATTTCTGCTCGACTGGAAGCGGCAGGAGCTAAACTGCTGAATACGTCCAATTCCTGTTACACTACTGTGGGATGGAGTATGAAGCGGGAGGCTTTGAAGCAGCAGGGTGTCCCCGAAAATATCTTGTTTCTGCAGGATACAGTAGAGAAGGATGTGGAAATCTCCGGGCTGAATGTTATTGACCACCGAAAGTTTATGATCATCGATGGCATAACCTCAATTATCGGCAGTTTGAATATCGGTGACCAATATACATATGGAACGCCTCTGAAGGAATCATCTATAGCAAGTATAGACGGAAAAATAGTTGGAATCCCCGGTAAAGTGGAGGAGTGGCATGACGGTTGCTTTCGGGTTCGCGGAGCTGCGGCGTTGCCGCTGAATGTCATATTTCAATCGAGATGGATACTGCTTGGAGGCGATCATTTTGAGGCGAATGAGGTCTTTTACCACCCAGATGTGAATTATGATTGCGGAGAGGAAGAATGTACGCTCTTTGTGAGCTTTCCGGGCAATTCGGTCAATCTGATGCAGCAGTATTATCTGGATTTAATCACTTATGCAGCCGAGGAGACGGTCATTGTGAATCCTTATCTGATCGATCAGGCTTTTTGGGATCGGCTGGGTGAGCTGGGTCCAGACTGTTCGGGTCACTTATCGATCTGCAACCCGCTGCTGGTTAATGATCACCCTACGAACCGTGCGGCAGTGCGTAGTAATATGTACACGCCTTTTTGCAATGGTGTATCTTTCTACGATTATAGCTTAACAGGCCGTTTCTCCCATTGGAAAATCTCCTATGACCACAGATCGCGGGCAGTGTTCCATGGTTCTTATAATATCAATGAAAGAAGCGCTTGCCACGATTTTGAATTGGGCCTGCTAGTCAAAGGCGAAGCCTTTGCAAACAAAGTGAAATCGATGATCGATTATGACCTTGGTGTCTCCAGAAAAATCACGGATAAGAAGGAATTCTTCAAGCATCCCTGGCTTCATCCCAGTACATACCTGAATAAGGCGACCCAAACCTACACTTGATCGCAGAAGTCCAACTTCATGTATAATGATCGGTATAACTTTATAGATGGAGCTTATGACATGAAAATAATTATTTCTAAAATCGGCTTGAGCAAAAATGAGGTCTTCTTTGTCACGGAATACGGTGAGGGCAAGGGCAGCTGGTATGGGCCTCATGTGGAGCCTGGTGCAGAGTGTGAGGTGGAATTTGAGCTTGCAGAGCTGTTCATGCGCTGGGTAGATATTGTGCCGTCAGACAGCGATCAGTATCATATTCACCTGGAAAGAGATACGGTTAGTTTCATCGGTATCCTGGATAATCTTGAAGAAGACGGTACGGGATATTTGCGGGTTGGCGATAGTCTATTGATGTTTGAGAGCTTGGGCGAGCCCATGCGGTTGGGAGTTTTTGTAGAGTTGAAAACCAAGGCAGTCAAGATATATCCGCTAGTCCATTGAGCTAAAATAGGATATTCCCCCGACTGTCTTCCCTGGAGGTGAGGTTTATCCACCGCTGCGGCTATGCTATGATAGCTAATAGAATCAGAAGTAAAGCAATAAGGAGCAGAGTCCATGAATAGCGAAATTCAGCAGTTTAAGACGGAATTTTTTAAGGCACTGGCTCATCCCATGCGAATTCGCATCCTTGAGCTACTGAGTGAAGGAGATAAGAACGTAAATGAACTGCAGGCAATACTCGGTTCTGAAGGATCAGCAGTATCCCAGCAGCTAGCTGTATTACGCGCCAAGAATGTTGTAGCCACAGTTAAGGAAGGCACTACTGTTATTTATTCCCTCCGCGACCCCCTGATTGAAGACCTTCTGGCTGTAGCCAAGCAAATATTTGATAATCACCTCGTAAGTGCTATTTCTATGCTTGAAAGCATTCGTAGTGAGTGAATTTGGAAATCATGAATGTCATTTTGACGTTGACAAGAGCGACAAGCAGGAGTAATATTTACCTTATATTCAAATAATCAGATATTTAAAGAAAAGAAGGTTAGATCATGACAGGGTGGGGCCGTTATAAAGGCTACAACATTGCTTCTCTGCGCAAGGATATTATTTCAGGGACAATCGTCGGCGTTATTGCCATTCCACTAGGGATGGCATTTGCTATTGCTTCCGGTGTGAAGCCGGAGTATGGAATTTACACAACTATTGTGGCTGGTATTCTAATTTCACTGCTTGGCGGGTCCAAGTTTCAAATCGGTGGACCTACAGGTGCTTTTATTCCAATACTCTTCGCAATTGCGATGCAATATGGTTATGAGAATCTGCTGATTGCTGGGATGATGGCGGGTGTTTTCCTAGTCTTGATGGGGGTTCTAAAGCTCGGAGTGTTGATCAAGTTTATCCCCAAACCGGTAACCATTGGCTTCACTGCTGGGATTGCCGTGATCATCTTCAGTGGACAGGTTGCCAACTTTCTGGGGCTGAAGAACATGGAACGGCATGAGCGCTTTATCGACAATATGAAAGAGATTGGTATTCATATATCGACTATTAATATTTACAGTATTCTAACGGCTGCGATATGTCTAATTGTTGTAATACTGACGATTCGGTTCGCACCAAGAATTCCCGGATCGCTGATTGGCCTCTTATGTGCTACAGTGCTGGCGGCGTTGTTCTTCAGCGGTAAGGTGACGACTATTGGTTCAGCTTATGGAGCCATTCCCAATACACTGCCAAGCTTCCACTTTCCAGTAATCACTTGGGATCGTATCGTTACTCTAATTCGGCCAGCTTTTGTGATCGCCATGCTTGGTTCAATTGAATCGTTGTTGTCTGCCGTTGTTGCAGACGGAATGACAGGCACTCGACATAACAGTAACCGTGAGTTGATTGGTCAGGGTGTTGCTAATATCGTCGCACCGATGTTCGGGGGGATTCCCGCAACAGGGGCCATCGCCAGAACAGCTACGAATATCAAAAGTGGTGCTGTATCTCCTGTATCCGGGATTGTACATGGTTTAGTTGTATTTCTTATTCTTCTGCTGTTTGCTCCTTATGCCTCAAATATTCCGTTGGCTGCCATGGCTCCAATATTGATGGTGGTCGCCTGGAATATGAGTGAACGCAAACAATTTGTTCAACTCCTTAAGATCAAGACTGGAGATTCCCTGGTACTGTTAATCACTTTTCTATTAACAGTGTTTGCAGATTTGGCTATGGCGGTCGAAGTAGGACTTATTCTTGCCGTAATTCTCTTTGTGAAACGGATGGGTGAGGTTCATCTGGTCTCCAAAGTGCTGCCCGATCCAACTTCGGTTAAGGTGGGTGCACATATGGTTTCGGAGAGCCATGATTGCCCGCAGATTGGAATTTATAATGTGGAGGGGCCATTATTCTTTGGGGCAGCCTACAGATTTGACAATACGATGCCAGGTTATGGTCCCGATCAACCTAATATTATTCTGCTGCGTATGGGAAAGGTTCCGTTCATGGATACGACCGGAGAAGCCAATTTGGCAGGACTGATGAAGCAGTTGCAGAAAACTGGAGGGAAATTAATGATTTCCGATATTCAGTCTCAGCCGCTAGATCTGCTCAAAAAAACCGGATTATATGAAACCATAGGCGCGGCGCAATTTTATGACCATACTGGAGAAGCCATTAATGTAGCGCTTAGTGCACTTGAATATAACAAGTGTATCGGGTGTACCCATTCTGCCTTCAGGGAGTGTAAAGCACTTTCTGGTCTGGATGAGGCTGGAAGTCTGCGCGGATTAAAGGTAATTTCGAAGCCTGTAGTAGTGCGTGAGCTAAGCGGTGGCATTTGAGCAAATCCTATATCCCTTTCTTCAGAAACTGTATAGCCATGATCAACCCGGGCGCTTCCTGCGTTCGGGTTTTTAGATTAGAATGGACTAATGCAACGGTATTCTAATGATAAGGAGAATATTGCTAATGAAGGAACTGAATTATCCGAAGGTATTCCTGTTCTTGGTGGGGTTGTCCTTAGCTACGCTGGCGGTATATTATGTGGTTTCGCTGCGAACCGACACTTATTTTTCCTTTCTTATCTGGAATTTATTTCTGGCCTGGATTCCTTTTTTATTCTCCATGGCGGCTTATGAACTGGACAAAAAGAGGATTTGGGGACTACTGCTAATTCCATTAGGAATAGCTTGGTTACTGTTTTTTCCGAATTCTCCATATATTATGACGGATTTGGTGCATTTATCGGGAGGAAAGGGTAAGTACATTGTAGGAGGTACTATTCAAAGCCGTTATTGGTATGATCTGGTCACTCTGCTGCTGTTCACTTGGAGCGGCTGGTTAACTGGATTCTTTTCCCTATACCAGTTCCAAAGTGTTATTTACCGCAAAAGCAGTCTACTGCTCTCATGGGTATTTGTACTGGTTGCTTGTGCACTGGGTGGTTATGGCGTATTGCTCGGCCGGGTGTACCGACTTAACAGTTGGGACGTCTTGACGGACCGACACCAACTGTATCAGCTAGTTCTGGATAGCCTAAACCGGCAGTCGGTATTTTTCAGCCTGTTTATAGCCTTCGTGCTGCTTGTTATTTACGCTACGATGTATTTTCTGCTGAACGGTCTGAGCACCAGAGAAAGAGGGCCACATCCTAAGAAGCGCAGAGCTTAATCGGTGGGTACAGGGTGATACTCATATTGTATTAGGTCTATAGCGCCTTTTTCATCAAAAAGTATACCTTCTCCCAGCAGATATAGCTTCTGCAGTGAACTGGATTCCTCGTCCATGATGGAAATCATGCCTTTTACATTAACGACCCTATGCCATGGCAGCTTATGCAGCCGGCTCATAGAATGAAGAATGCGAACGACCTGTCGAGCTCCTCTTGGGCTTCCTGCGGTACGGGCGATCCCTCCGTAAGTCATAACTTTCCCTTCAGGAATAGACTGTATGATGTGGATAACCTTTTCTGTAAATGGTTTCATAGTGGAGCTCCTTTCATCAAAAATATAACAGAGGATGTGCGTAAGATGGGGACGATGATACCGGGCAACGAGAGAATGGAAATTGTTCCGAACAAACCTAGCGGTTTGGGAGGCTGGATGATTCTGGTGCAGATCGGCCTTTATGTATCGATATTTCGCATTATAGCTTTGATCTTCAATTATGTGATTCCGTCCTTTAAACCGGAAATATGGGACGCGCTTACTTCACCGGATTCTCCTGCCTATGATTCGATGTGGAAGCCGTCGCTTATCTTTGAATCTGTAGCTAATGTTGTATTCGTACTGTTTTCCATTTTTCTGCTGGTCTTGCTGTATCAGAAGAAATCTACTTTTCCTCGCTGGGCTATCTTTTATTATGTTACTAATCTGCTTGTACTCATTGTCGATTATGTGCTGATGGCAAATATCGAAGTTTTGCAGACGTTAGACGAAGGGAACTCTACACAGGATATTGGAAGACTTGCCGTCTCCTGTGCAATCTGGATCCCTTATTTCATACGTTCTAAGAGAGTACATAACACTTTTATACATTAAGAATCATTATAAGGGAAGTCGCCTATGGCGACTTCTTTTTTTATATATGGTTCACACGTATAAAGTACGGCGAAGTTGTTTCTTCTTTTGGAGAATAGGAGTGAGAGGTACGGGGGATAATCTCAAGGAAAGCTACTGTGACAGGAGTGACTACTGTGGATAATCATCCCACTGGAGCGAATAGCACCAGTACGCTGAGTAAGACTGAAACTGCGCAGACTCTGAGTACGTCACTGGATGAAACTTTGGGCCTGTTTCGGCGAATATTCAACAACGATGGAACTCTCAAAATAAGAGTGATAAACAATATGCACTGCGACAAGATCCGCTGTAGCTTAATTTATATTGACGGGATGATTGACAGAGAGCTGGTTCAAGAGGGGATTATCAGACCGGTAACGAGCTTTGATTTTACCAAAGTCGATATTAGCAAACCAGCTGAACTGATGGAGAGAATCCGCACCCAAGTCGTCAATATTAGCGATGTGATAGTTTCTACAAATCTGGAGGAGTTAATTAGCGCTGTTGTAGCAGGAAAGACTTTATTACTGTTGGATGGCTACGCTGGTGCGCTGAATCTTAATGCACAGGGTTGGGAAACACGGGCTATCACTGAGCCTATGACTGATAAAGCTGTACGAGGCCCGCGTGATGGCTTTACGGAGTCGCTGCTTGTCAACCTGACACTCATCCGCCGCAGATTGCAGAATTCCGATTTGAAATTTATCTTTAGCGATATTGGAACACGCTCTAAGACACAAATCTGTATTTGTTATATGGAAGGTCTGGCTTCACCGGATATTCTTAAAGAACTGCAAGGTAGGCTCGAACGGATTGAGATCGATCATATTCTAGATACTGGATATTTATCTGAATTAATTCGAGATGAGCCATATTCGCCATTCGAGATGATTGGAAGTACTGAACGGCCGGATTCTGTGGTGAGTAAAATGATGGAGGGTAGAATTACCGTACTGATAGAAGGTAGTCCCTTTGCATTGACACTGCCCTTTGTATTTGTAGAGAATTTCCAATCGAGTGAGGATTATTATATCAATTATTATTATGCCTCGTTTAATCGATTCTTAAGGGTAATAGGGGCATTTATGTCAATAAGTATCCCGGCTCTCTATGTAGCTCTGGTCACTTTCAGCCAGGAAATGCTCCCTACCATGCTGCTGCTCAGTATTGCCACCGCCAGACTGGCGGTGCCCTTTCCTACCGTTGTAGAGGCAGTACTGATGTTAACCATATTTGAGATTCTGCGTGAAGCTGGGGCACGGATTCCCACCTCCATTGGCCAGGCTGTTAGTATTGTAGGCGCTTTGGTGTTGGGTCAGGCAGCAGTGGATGCGCGGATTGTCAGTGCCCCCATGGTTATCGTAGTGGGTTTGACAGGAATAACGACGTTATTAAATCCACGGTTGACAGGCCCTCTGATCATAGTACGGATATTGCTGCTGCTTGCTTCTTTTTTTATGGGTATATATGGATACTTCTTCGCCTTACTTGGTTTGGTGATCCATTTAATGAGCCTGCGTTCCTTCGGAGTTCCCTATATGCTTGGAGTTGGTACCATCCGGCCACAGGATATTAAAGATACAGTGATCAGGGCGCCATGGTGGTATATGCATCAACGTCCGGCGATGATTGGGGCGCGCAATATGAAGAGAATGGCATCGAAGAACAAGGGAAGACGACCATGACCACAGGGAGAAGATGGTTGTTGTTCATGATGTCATTGTTCATGCTGCCTAGTCTTTCAGGCTGTTGGAATTATTCTGAGGTTGAAGAGAAGTCGATTGTTGCGGGCGTAGCCATTGACAAGAACGAACAGGATGGCAAGTTATTACTGACTGCAGAGCTGTTCGATACCAAAGGGCAAATGCAGCAGAATCAGGCGAGCTTCAAGATAGTCAGTCTTTCAGGGGGGACGATGTTTGAAATTGTCCGGAATATGATCTCTTTGACTGGGAAGAAGTTGTTCTGGAGCCATGCTAAGGCGATAATCCTCAGTGAAGAGATTGCCAGGGAAGGTATTATCAAGGTTATTGATTGGTATAGCAGAGATACGGAAACAAGATCGGATGTTTATGTATTTGTATCTACAGAGAAGAATGCTCGATCCCTCTTTAATCTGAACAGCGTATCAGAATCGATCATGTCCTTTGAGCTCGCCCAAATGATGCGTGATGAACACCATGTCAGCACGGCTCCAGTGGTAGAGATCTGGGATTTCATTGACAAGCTGGAGACCTCGGGAAAATATGCAATAGCACCGCTTATCTATATATATGAAAAAGCAGGACAAAAAAATGAACGAGTGTACGGCACCGCTATCTTCGTCAAGGACAAAATGGTAGGCAAACTTAGTGGTGAAGAGAGTAGATATCTGTTGTTCGCTACTAATAAAGTTACCGGAGGCGTGCTGGCCGTTGATAACGAGGCGGGTGTTCCAACCTATTCGCTGGAGGTTTTAACCAGTAGAACAGAACTAAAGCCCCGATGGGTAAATGGCCGGCTGCAAATGAAGATTCATATAGTATCACATACCAACCTGGATGAGGTTATGACAGCGGAGGGCTTCTCCACTCTGGAGAACAAGAAAGCTATTCAGAAGCGAGCCCAGGATGAATTACAAAAAAATATAGTCTCTGTAATCCATAAGCTGCAGCATGAATATCATGCGGATATCTTTGGATATGGAGAAATTATTCATCAGAATATGCCGAGGGCCTGGAAGAAGCTTAAGAAGGATTGGGAAGAGACATTTGTGGATATGGATATAGATGTTACCTGCAAAATAATCATCGATAGCAGTGCCAAAACTTCAAGATCTATCAAGCGGGGAGATTAAAATGGTCTTTTTGGTGATAGTTGTATATATTTTCATCGTCCTAACCGATCCTTACGGGTTGCTGAAGCAGGGGCTGAAGCGGGATTTCTATATATGCTCGGCCTTGTGCCTTATTTCTTTCTTCATTGCTTTTGCAATGGCCATGAAGTGGCCGATTCCTAGTCCTTCACCTATAATTGTAAGCTGGGTCAAAAAATTATTATAGAAGACACTCCAGAAGGGAGGTAGCGCATGAGAAAAGAGATTATACCGGCGGGACAGTCCATTAGTATTGTTATCATGTTTATTATCGGCAGCTCACTGTTCATGGGAGTGGCAGGACAATCAGGCAATAGCAGTTGGATTGCCCTGCTGCTTGCTATAGCGTTGGCGGTTCCTCTTATGCTCATGTACGCCAGATTCCATGTTCTTTTTCCGGGCAAGGATCTCTATGATATGCTGATCCTCGTGTTTGGGGGCCTGTTCGGGAGAATTCTCTCTTGTTTGTACATATGGTATTCTCTGCACCTGGGTGCGCTTGTGCTTAGAAATTATGGGGAATTCAGTGCCACTGTAGCCCTAACTGAAACGCCAATGATTGCACCTATTTTATGTATCGGACTGCTCTGCATCTGGGTGGTTAAGGCGGGGCTTGAAGTTCTGGGGAGAAGCTCAAAATTTCTGCTGCTATTCTCCATTATCGTGATTATCATCATCCAGATTCTATCTATACCCAGGTACGAATATAATCACCTGAAACCGTTACTTGATAACGGTTGGCCAGTGATTTTTAGCGATATGATGGGCTCCTTTACGTTTCCATTTGCTGAAATTGTAATATTTCTGGGCGCCTTCACGGTTCTTCCGCATAAAGGATCGGCCAAGCGGGTACTATTAAGCGGAATGCTCATTGCCGGTTGGATTATTCTTGCAGTATCCGTACGTAATTTATTGGTGCTTGGTCCCGATATCTTATCAAGCTTATATTTCCCTTCGTACGTTGCGGTTAGCAGAATTAATATAGGTGACTTCTTAACCAGGATTGAGGGATCAGCAGCCATTATCTTTGTGACCGCTTCCTTTGTCAAAGTCAGCTTATGTTTATATGTAACGTGTAACGGAGTCGCTAAAGTCTTCAATCTGAAGAGCTATCGCTCTGTGGTGCTGCAGATAGGATTAATCATGGTATACTTGTCCAGGTTTATATACAAAGATATTATGGAAATGCAATATTTTGCTTATCATATATATAAGATATATGCGTTGCCCTTTCAGATATTTATTCCGGTGTTGCTATGGATTTGCGCCGAGACTACTATCAGAAAAGGCAAGCAGAAGCAGCCAACACCACAGCAGTAGACTTGGCGAATAACGGCTTCCAAAGTCTAGATTGAATAGCTATAATAATAGAAAAGTTTGCAGCAAGTATTGTGCTGAGGGGAGAGATTCACTTGAGTGTCAACTACATCGTGATGCCTTCCTATTGGGGCAGAGAGGTTAGACATAAGCATATTTCACAGGGTTCTAAGGTGCTTGTGGTTATTTTTCCAGGTAAAAATTATTCGGCAGAGCGTCCATTGCTGGAGTATGCGGCCAAAACTGCCGGGGAGTATAACTGTGATATTCTGCTGCTGGAATACGGTTATCAGATTGCCAGAGCAGAGTTTAAGCGTGAGGAAATGAGCATCGTTGTCGAAGAATGTATGGGAGCTATAACCTCTTTACCAGAGTATGAGCATTTTTTATTCATCAGCAAAAGTATAGGAACGGTTGTGGCAGGGAAGATAGCGGAAGCATTGGATATCCAGAAGCAGACAGAGCATTTATATTTGACTCCTCTGCCTGAGACCTTGCCTCTGATTCGACAGAGTCGGGGCAGCCTTATTTATGGGAGCAGTGATCCCCTGTTCACTGAACAGCATTCCGGAGAGATTAGCGGTTTATCCAATATTAAAGTCTATCGCATCGATGACGCCAATCACTCTTTGGAGGTTGATTCTGTAAATGAGTCACTGGCTATACTTATTGTGATTATTAATATATACCATGAATTTTTCCGCACTGCGTTGGTCTAAGCGAATTGGAGGAATAACATGAATGGGAAGCTTATAGGAGAAGGCCGGACCGCTGAAATTTGGGAACATAAAGATCAGACCATTGTGAAGCTGTACCGGGAGGATGTACTGGAGGAGCATATCCTTCGCGAGTATGCTACCAGTCAATTCGTGCATGCACAGGGCATAAGTACGCCACAGCCCTTAGAAATCGTAACCATTGAAGAGCGTAAAGGCATTGTATTTCAACAAATTCATGGTCCTACTCTATTGAAGGTGATGAGCGAGAAGCCTTGGAGAACCCGCGAGTACGCCCAGAAGCTGGCGGAGTTGCACTACAGCCTGCATAAGCTTGAGGCAGCGCAAGACATCGGACAGCAGAAGGAAATGTTAAGGAGCTGTATCATAAAGGCGCCTATGTTAACCGGAGCTGAGAAATCCACTATTCTAACCCATCTGGAGAAGCTGCCACAAGGACAACACTTATGTCACGGGGACTTCCATCCTGACAATGTGCTAATGGATGGACAGACATGGATTATCGACTGGATGACAGGAATGGCGGGAGAGCCAGCCGGAGATGCCGCGCGATCGGTTGTTATGTTTAGTATGGGAGCGATGCCGCCAAGAGCGTCACTCATGACTAAACTAATGATAGGTATTGTTAGAAAAAGATTAACTAAAGGATATATCCGGGAATATATCCGCTTGTCGGGACATTCTAACGTAGAGATTGATCGGTGGATTCTGCCGGTAGCTGCTGCCAGGTTGGTGGAATGGCTTCCACTTCAAGAGAAGGAACAGCTTGTTAAAGAAATTCGTAAACGTCTGCAGTCCCTACCTGCCAGTTAAGGAGAGAGTAGAAGGAAATAGTGCTGCAGGAGTACATACATTGCGTTACTCCCAGGAGTACGCAGTTTTTCTTGTGTTTATAGCTAAGGCTCCATGCCATGGAGCCTTTTTTTGCGTTGATATGGAGGTTGTCCTGCCAGGGCATTTGTTTCAGCAAACATTCAGCCCGCATTCATTGTGAGTTAAGGTACGGGTGCAATAATACAATTATGGAAAGATTGAACCGGGGATGCATAACTGCCGGAATTATAGATTTATAGATGGATAGGAGTGGAGAGATATGAGATTATTCAAGAAAATGGGTTCAGATGTGGTTCTGTTGGTCATCTTGCTGCTTGCAGCCTTTCTGTACGGTTATGGAATTTGGAATGATCAATATGCAAATACGTATTATACGACTGCAGTAGGAAGCATGATGCAAAGCTTTCATAACTTTTTCTTCGCTTCACTCGATTCTGCAGGTTCGGTAACGGTGGATAAGCCGCCGGTAACGTTCTGGATTCAGACTATTTTCGCTTTGATCTTTGGACTGCATGGCTGGAGCGTAATTCTACCGCAGGCGTTAGGCGGGGTTGGTTCGGTATTGCTTGTATACCTGCTGGTGAAGCCTACCTTCGGTCTAACCGCTGCACGTTTAGCCGCATTAGCTATGGCAGCTACCCCAGTGGCAGCGGCTGTCAGCCGCACGAACAACATTGATGCCATGCTCGTATTCACCCTTTTACTGGCTGCATGGTTTTTATTCAAAGGAACAAAATCCAACAAAATAAGCAGTCTGCTTGCCGCATTCGCACTGATCGGCGTCGGATTTAATGAGAAGATGCTGCAGGCCTATATGGTACTACCGGCCTTTTATCTATTTTATATCCTGGCAGCTAAAGTGAATTGGAAACGGAAAATAGCTGTACTGGCAGCAAGCACGATTTTATTAGTAGTGGTCACTCTTTCTTGGGCAGTGACCGTGGATTCAATTCCTGCAAGTGAACGTCCTTTTATGGGCAGCAGTGGTACTAACTCTGTACTGAATCTTGCCTTCGGTTACAATGGGGTTTCCCGATTGACCGGCGATCGTGGTACAGGCGCTAGTGGTGGTGGCATGACAGGCAACTTCCCTTCAATGAATGGCGAAATGCCAGCCATGAACGGAACAGGTGGGCAAGCGGCTACCGATGGCACCAGAACCGATGGTGGCGGAGGGACTGCAGGTCAGGTGAGCGGCACAGCAACTGGCACCGAAGACGGCGGAATGCAAGGGCAGATGCCTAGTAATGGAACGGATGCTGGAGGACGACAATTTGATGGCGGAGATGGAGGCCTAGGAACCCGTGGCGGCATGAATGGCGGTGGTGGTTCCGGAATGTTTAATACAGGAACTGCGGGTCCATTACGACTGTTCCAGAAAGAACTGTCGGGTCAGGCCAGCTGGTTATTACCCTTCTTATTGTTCGGTTGTATCGGACTATTCGCCAGTTTGCGCAGAAAGAACTTTACGCAAAAGCATAAAGAAGCATTATTCTGGCTAGCATGGCTAGTGCCAATTATGGGCTTCTTCAGTATCGCAGGTTTCTTCCACCAATATTATCTGGTGATGATGGCTCCGCCGATTGCCGCCCTGGTTGGTGCAGGCTGGTCACAGCTATGGAGCTTATACCGGGAACGAACAGGCTGGTTATCCTGGCTCCTGCCAGCGGCAACGCTGATCACTGCAGTCTTCCAGTGGTACATCCTTCATCCTTATGACGATACCATCGGCAGCGGTTGGTCCATAGGTGTTCTGGCTGCAGGAATCGTTGTTGCCCTGCTGCTGATTGTCCTGAAAGGAAAAGAAAAGCCATTCATGCATGCATTAGGTGTTGCCGGATTATTGGTCTTGTTAATTGGACCACTCTACTGGGCAATCACTCCAATAACTTATGGACTGAACAGTATGACTCCGGCAGCAGGACCTGATAGCAGCAGTAGTGGTATGGGGGGCGGAGGTCAAGGTGGAGCCGCTCGAGGCGGGTTCGGTCAAGGCACAACAGGTCAAGCTGCTACCGGTCAAGCTGCCACTAACCAAGCACCTAGCGGCCAGGGCGCCATGGGCCCAAATAGCTCTGCAGGGGTCAATGAGAATTTGCTGACCTATCTGCAGGAACATAATACTGGCGAGAAATACCTGTTCGCAGCTATGGATTATAGTACAGCAGGCCCTTATATCATCGATGAAGGCGCAGCAGTGGTCATTCTGAACGGCTTTAATGCTTCGGATACGGTATATACCACAGATACGCTGAAGGCATTGGTTGAGAGTGGGAAAGTGAAATACTTCCTGGTATCGAGTGGCGGTATGGGTGGCGGACGTGGCGGCAACTCTGAACTGACAACCTGGATTACGGAGAATGGAACGGAGGTTCCCGCAGCGGATTGGCAGGGATCGGGTGCTAGCAGCGGTACATTATACGAAATTACTTTGAACTAAGACAGTGTTTAATTATCCGGGAGCGCGTTTTCAAGCCTAGCTGTAGCGCGCTTCATGATTACAAATTAGAGGAGGAGCTGCTCATGAGTATTACAGTGCGCTATTCCATTATTATACCGATGTTTAACGAAGAGGCAGTTATTCAGGAAACGTATCGGCGGATCAAGAAAGTGATGGGAACGACCGGTGAGGTCTATGAGCTTATTTTCGTCAATGACGGCAGTACTGACAATTGTGCGCAAATGATAGAGGAGTACAGCTACTGGGATGAGAGTGTAAAGCTGATTGATCTGTCTCGTAATTTTGGGCATCAGGTAGCGATCACAGCAGGAATGGATTATTCACTGGGGGAGGCAGTAGTCATTATTGACGCGGATCTGCAGGACCCTCCAGAGCTGATTCTCAAAATGATCGAGGAATGGAAAAATGGCTATCAGGTTGTCTATGCCAAACGCATTAAACGTAATGGTGAATCCTTATTTAAAAAGTGGACGGCTAGCCTCTTTTACAGAGTGCTGCGTTATTCAACGGATATCTCCATCCCGGTGGATACAGGCGATTTCCGTCTCATGGACCGTAAAGTAGTGAATGAGCTTAAGCGGCTGCCGGAAAAAAATCGCTTTGTACGCGGCCTGGTTAGTTGGGTTGGCTTCCGTCAGAAGGCGCTTGAATACGAACGTGACGAACGTCTGGCCGGAGAAACCAAATATCCGCTGAAGCGTATGATCAAGCTGTCGCTCGATGGCATTACTTCTTTCTCTTATAAACCGCTGAAGCTGGCCGGATATCTAGGAGCTCTGCTGTCCGCATCCGGGTTTCTGTACCTTATGTATGTGTTCTACTTGGCGATCTTTACGGACGAGGCCGTTAAGGGCTGGGCGTCGATGATCGGCATTACACTCACCTTCAACGGTTTTGTGCTGGTCATGCTGGGAATACTGGGCGAATATGTCGGACGGATATATGATGAGTCCAAGGGTCGTCCACTCTATATCGTTCAGGAGTTCTATGGAGGAAAGAAGCAGCAGGATGTACAGGAGCGCCGTGTAGCCCATCTCAATAAATAAAGTGCAGGAGAGTGATCCATCGTGAAGATCAAAAAGGCTGTTATCCCTGCTGCTGGACTAGGCACTCGGTTCCTGCCGGCAACCAAAGCTCAACCGAAGGAAATGCTGCCAATTGTCGACAAGCCGGCCATTCAATACATTGTGGAGGAAGCGGTCCGGTCTGGAATTGAGAGTATTATTATTGTGACAGGACGCAACAAGAAGTCGATAGAGGACCATTTTGATAAGTCGGTAGAGCTGGAGCAAGTTCTGCTGGAAAAAGGGAAGCTAGATCTGCTGCGCAAAGTGCGGGCGATCAGTGAACTGGCAACCATACATTATATCCGGCAAAAAGAACCACTAGGCCTAGGACATGCCATCCTCTGTGCCGAACAGTTTATCGGCGATGAACCGTTCGCAGTTCTGCTCGGCGATGACATTATGGTCTCGGAAACACCGGCGATTTCGCAAATGATGAAACTGTATGAGCAGACAGAAAAGACGATTGTGGGTGTCCAGAAGGTTCCTAGACAAGAGGTCAATAAATATGGAATTATCGCTTCCAAGGGTTCCCTGAATGGTGTACATGAGGTGAGCGGACTAGTTGAAAAGCCAACCCCCCAGGCAGCGCCGTCGGAGAATGCGATTATGGGGCGTTATATCCTGCAGCCTTCGATATTCTCGGTACTCGCTAAGCTGGAACGTGGGGCTGGCGGTGAATATCAGTTGACGGATGCCTTGCATGAAGTATGTCGCAGCGAAGGGCTGATGGCTCTTGATCTGATTGGCAAACGTTATGATATCGGTGACAAATTTGGTTACATTCAAGCTACGCTGGAAATCGGCTTGCAGCGGGAGGAGCTGCGTCCACTGCTGTTGCCCTATTTACAGAAGCTGGTCGCCGAATTGGAAGAGGACTCTGAAGAAGAATCGCCAGGTCTGGACTACTCATTCCAGTTGAAGTAATCGTATCGGCTAAATCTTCCTACAGGCGGGCTCATAGCTTCGCAAATCTATAAGGCTGTTCCAAATTGTTAGGGTCTACAGACCCTGCTAATTTGAAACAGCCTTTTGCTTTATTACTTTTTAGTTAAAGGCAAAAAAAATCCGGAAGGCAGACTCTAGGGAGTCCGCTTCCGGAGGTATCAAGTCATTATGCTTTCAGAACATCGTGATCGACAAATCGTGCACCGTTCAGCTCGCTGATAATATTAATGGCAACCTTGGCACCGTCACCTGCAGTAATGATGGCATGTACACTTACTCCGGCTACGGTGCCGGCGGCCCAAATGCCTTCGATGTTAGTTTTGCCTTCTGCATTTACAGCGATCACTGTTTTGATTCTTGGTTCTGTGCCATCTTTTGTTTCTACGCCAGCCAGGGCTGCCAGATCACTCAGGACGCCGGTGGCAAGAATCACATGTTTGGCTTCATAGCTTGTGCCGCTCTCACTTTCAATAACAAAACCTTCGCCGCTTGGAGAGAGCTTAACGGCCTGTTCCGATACTAGCTCCGCACCAAACTTCACCGCTTGTTTATGTCCGGTCTCAACCAGATCGGGTCCCCCTATTTCGGAGATTCCGTAATAATTCTCATACCATCCTCTACGAGTCATGCCTTTGTCATTGTCGATCAAGAGCGTCTTTTTGCCTGCTTTGGCGGCGAATAAAGCTGCGCTGGCGCCAGCAGGGCCAGCACCAATAATAGCGATCTCATACATACATTTAACCTCCTAAGTTTTATGGAGCATCTGCTTCTTTGACATCACTTCGCAATAAAACCACTTCGTAAGCATAGCCTTGTTTTATGGAGCATCTGCTTCTTTGACATCACTTCGCAATAAAACCACTTCGTAAGCATAAGCCTTGTTTTATGAAGTTGTACTTACTATTATAACGTTGGTTACAGCTCTTTAGCTAATCCTTTCAGACAAGGAAGGGAAACCAGGAAGACGGTGCCTTCACCGGGCGTGCTGCTCACACTAATCTCTCCGCTATGGGCCTCTACGATGGACTTTGTAATGGATAGACCCAGTCCCGAGCCTCCGTATTTGCGAGTGCGTGAAGAGTCGCTGCGGTAGAATCTGTCAAAGACATGTGGGATATGCTCGGCGGTGATACCAAAGCCATTATCACGGACGATCAGTTCTGCATGGGTATCCCGAGCATGCAAGGAGAGATGGATAACACCCTGTTCTGCATCCGTATGCTGTACTGCATTATGAAATAGATTGAGTATAACCTGCTTGATTTTATCAGGGTCGTACATACCACGTATGCCATAGGAGATATCGAAGGTGACCTTGCGGTTTCCGGCAAGCAACAGCAGGTTTGGCTTCATTTCAGCGATGACTTCCCCAATCAGCAGATTCGCAACCCGCAGCTGTGGAGCACCATCCATCCGAGCTAGCAATAGCAGATCCTCTACCAGCTTGTTGATTCGCTTCGATTCACCATGCATGCTGCGCAGGGCGCTGTACAGTTGTTCTTGGTTGTCAGCGGCTCCCCGCAGCAGTACTTCCAGGAAACCGTGAATGGAAGTAAGCGGAGTTCGCAGCTCATGCGATGCATCTGCTGCGAACCGGCGCATTTGCTCCTTGGCTTCTCGTTCATTGTGGAAGGATATTTCAAGCCGTTCCAGCATACCGTTAAAAGACTGGGACAGCTTATCGATCTCGGTTTGCCCTTGTTCAACAGGAAAGCGCACATCTAAATTTCCAGCATCGATGATCTGAGCAGCTTCACCCATATTGGATAAAGGAATCAGTGTCTTTCGCAGTGCGGGCAGGTACATGAAGAGACCCGCCAGTAGAGCAACTACGGATAATGCTGCGAAAATAAGCAACTGCTGCATAATCACATCGGTCAAGGGTCCTGTGTTCACACTCATTTGCAGCAATAGCTTGGAATTCCCGGGTCTGCCTAGATTCATGAATACGGCTAAGTGTTCACTGCCGTCTTCTGCCGTTATAAGCTTATAATCTCCGGTTGCTCTATCTGTTGTGTGGTTCTGCAGCAGCTTGTTATATTCTTCATTGGTCATTCTTGGGGCAGCGGTATCTGACAGCGTTTCTTGCTGGAAATCGCGGAAGGTGCCATCTGAACTATAGATAGCAATCGTTGTATGGGCATCGAGGAGGAGTGGACGTTTATCCCCGCCTCTGCCCGGTGCGCCTCCACTGTTGGTGGTGCTGTCGCTCTTGGGATTAAAGCCGTTCCCGGTTGTACTTCCCCCACTTGGAGGACTGAATTCCGCAGCGCTGTTGTTATTGTTGGTACTATCCACAGCGCTGCTTCCATTTATTGTGTCATCCTCTGAGAAATTAAGAATGGTGTAGTATAATTCGCGTGGAACCGACCGCATTTGTGTTTCCATGGACTCGGCTCTGTTGCTGTATATGAAATCCCGCATCAGAATATATTGCAGTACTCCGATTAGCAGGAGCAGTCCTGAAAGAATAAGGAGGGAGATAGCCAGCAACTGCTTGCGTAAGGAACGTGGCGCAGGCAGCCGTCGGAAGAAACCCGTTGTACGGGCAATCATACAAAATCCACCCTGTAGCCAGCCCCACGGAGGGTGCGTATGATCCGGTGTTCCTTATCCCCGAGCTTTTCACGGAGTGAGCGGATATAGACCTCAACAATATTTTCTTCGCCGCCAAAGTCATAGCCCCATACCTTGTCGAGGATCATGGGCTTGCTGAGTACAAGGCCATGATTAATAACCAGATATTGCAGCAGTTCGTACTCCGTAGGAGAGAGCTCAAGCACCTCTTCCTTATGGCGGATTTCTTTTCTTCGACCATCTATTCGGAAGGGGCCACAACGAACCTCCCCGAGCAGGCCGGGAAACTGATTGCGCAGCCTTGCTTGAATACGGGCCAGCAGCTCGTCGAAGCTGAAGGGTTTGACCATATAATCGTCAGCACCAATAGACAATCCCTTTACGCGATCATCTATCTCGTCTTTTGCGGTAAGCATGATGACGGCAAGTTCAGCCTCTTCCGAGCGGAGGTAGCGGCACAGCTCGAAGCCGTCCATGCCTGGCATCATCACATCCAGAATTGCGACATGCGGCTTGAAATCTGCAGCGACAGCTATCGCTGTTAATCCGTCAGGGGCAGTTCTTACTTCAAATCCTTCATTTATCAGACCCAGTTCCAGGAACTGGAGGATATGAGGCTCGTCATCTACGAGCAGCAGTCGTACACCTTGGGAAGCTTTCATTCGGACTCCTCCATTTTCAGTAATAGATAGTTACATTATGACACACACGGTTGAACGTTTGCTGAAGACTAGAGCATTGTTTTTAACATTCAGGGAATAAAAATCTTTCATTTCTCATCATTTTGGTTAATCTAATAATAAGAAGGATTTATCTGATTAATAAGGAACCATAACAAAAAAACAGGAGTTTTATGATCCAGTGATAAAGGGTTTTGACGGCAGCTCTAGAACACTTTACAATAAGGATAATATCCCGATTTTGGAGAGCTGTCTCCCTATTCGGTAACATGTCCCGAATCTGTATGTTCCCCCGTTTGTTAACCTGATTAAGGTTCCTACCCATTATTATTTCTTTCTGTTTACTTCATTTTTAAATATCTACTTTGGAGTCCGTATTACACTGTATCATTCATTCAACCAGTTATGTTTTGCTTCACTACCCATAAGTTCAAGGGAGGCTCTTCCATGAAGAAAAAAGAAATGGTAGCTATGCTATTGGCGGGAGGCCAAGGGAAAAGGTTGAAGGGATTAACCAAATCCATTGCCAAGCCCGCTGTTTATTTTGGGGGGACTTATCGAATTATCGATTTCCCCTTAAGTAACTGTACCAATTCAGGTATTGATACAGTAGGCGTGCTGACTCAGTATGAGCCGCTTGTGCTGCATTCATATATTGGAATAGGCAGCGATTGGGATTTGAACCGTAAGAATGGCGGCGTATTTGTATTGCCGCCACATGAACGGGAGAACGGAAGCAGCTGGTATCGGGGAACGGCCGATGCGATTTACCGAAACCTTAAATTTGTAGATCAATTTGATCCCGAGCATGTCCTGATTCTTTCGGGTGACCACATTTATAAAATGGACTATAATGCTATGCTGCAGTACCACAAAGAAAGAAATGCTGACTGCACAATTTCTGTGATTGATGTTCCATTAGAAGAAGCAAGCCGCTTTGGAATATTAAATACAGATGAAGATCTGAAAATCTACGAATTTGATGAGAAACCAGTGAAGCCTAAGAGTACACTGGCCTCCATGGGAGTTTATATTTTTAAATGGGATGTTCTCCGCAAGCATTTATTGGAAGATGGCGAGAATGCGGGCTCCTCACATGATTTTGGCAAGGATATTATTCCTTTGATGCTGGAAGACGGCATGTCTCTGTATGCTTATCCTTTTGAAGGATATTGGAGGGATGTAGGTACGGTAGACAGCTTATGGGAAGCGAACATGGATCTGCTTAGCGATAATCCTCCGCTTAACCTCAATGATCCTAACTGGCGTATATTCACCCGCAATCCGAATCAACCAGCACAATATGTTGCACCGGGAGCCAATGTAACCAGCTGTATCATTAATGAAGGCTGCAGGGTATATGGCGATGTGAAACACTCGGTTCTCTTTTACGGCGTAGAAGTGGGTGAAGGTAGTGTGGTTACGGATTCGGTTATTATGCCAATGGTCAAGATTGGGAAGAATGTGAAGATTCATAAAGCGATTATTAGTGAGAATACGGTAATCGAGGATTATATGGAAATCGGCGTCGAACGGGAGAATGAAAACGAAATTCTACTGGTCGATAATCGTAGTCAAAAGCGGAAATCTGTTGCAGCCAAAACCATATAACCAGTAGAGGACGGTGGATTCTGATGAAGCAACTCATGGGGGTAATCAATCTTGACCATGAATTGGATAAATTAAATGAGTTAACCTATTTTCGCTGCGGCGCAGCCGTACCCTTTGCCAGCCGCTACCGATTGATTGACTTTGTACTTTCTAACATGATGCGGGCAGATTTGGAGAGCGTTGGGCTGTTCGTCCGTCGTAAATATCGTTCACTGATGGATCATCTGGGTGACGGTAAGTCCTGGGATATGAACCGTAAGCATGGAGGACTCTTCATCCTGCCGCCAGACTGGAACGATCCAACGGATACATCGCTTGGAGATCTGCAGCATTATCATAACAATTTGGATTTCTTTAAGCGGGCTGCGGCTAAATATATTGTCTTCTCCGGTACCCAGCACATCAACAGCATTGATTTTCAGGATTTGTACCAGTTCCATATGGAGCAGGGGGCAGATGTTACGCTAGTGTATAAGAAAATCGATCAGCTTCAGCCGGAGCATGATGTGTGCCTGCGGGTTGAAGTGGATGAAGAGAATAAAGTAACAAATATTCATCATGAGAAAGACCACCACAATCTGTATTTGGATATTTTTATTATGGAGAAGAAGCTGTTTCTGGAGCAGGTGGAGTATTGCATCGCTCATGGTGAGAGCTACTTTTTCCGGGATATTATCCAGAAGAACAGACATAAATTCAAAATTTCCGGATATGAGTATAAGGGCTATCACTCAGTTATTAACTCATTGGAAAGCTATTATAAGAATAGTCTGGAATTGCTCCAGCAGGATAATTACTTCGGTCTGTTTAAAGAGAATCCAGTGCAGACTAAGATAAAATATGAGGCCCCTACCCGCTACCTCGAAAGCGCCAATGTCAGCAACTCGCTGCTCGCTAACGGCTGTATTATTGCCGGAACAGTGGAGAACAGTGTGCTCTTTCGAGGAGTGCAGGTGCGAAAGGGAGCCAGGATTACTAACTCTATTATTATGCAGAAATGCATAATTGAAGAGAATGCCATCATTGAGAATGTCATTATGGATAAAGATGTGCATTTGAGTAAGGATCGCATACTGGTCGGGGATAGCAAACGTCCATTCGTCATCGCTAAGAGCAGCAAGATATAACAGCTAATTTTAGTTCAGGTGAACTAAAGTCATTCTGTAGTTCACCTGAACTCCAAATGATAAGTCCATTGCGTTTCTAAATACAGAGTTTGTCAGGAGGAACCAGCTGTTGTTTAACGATAAAGAAACTTTTAAACAAGTGTTCCGCGAAACACTCATCGGAAAATTGGGCAAGCCGCTCGAAGAAGCTTCGAACGCCGATATCTACAACATTTTGGGCAACATGATCCGCGAGAATGCCGGCAAAAATTGGGCGAATACCAATCAGAAGTACAAGGCCGATAAGGACAAGCAGGTATACTATTTTTCAATGGAGTTTCTGATCGGTAGACTTCTGGGCAATAACCTGCTGAATATGGGTGTGCTGGAAGTTGTACGTGAGGGCTTGTCTGAGCTTGGCTTTTGTCTGCTTGATATTGAGGAGGAGGAAGCTGACGCGGGACTTGGCAATGGAGGTCTTGGCCGGTTGGCCGCCTGCTTCCTTGATTCACTGGCTTCCTTGCAATATCCGGGGCATGGTTGCGGTATACGTTATAAATACGGCCTATTCGAGCAGAAGATCGTTGACGGGTATCAGGTGGAACTGCCCGATTACTGGCTGCAGAATCCTAATGTATGGGAAGTGCGCCGTGAAGACAAGCAGGTAGAAGTAAGATTCTGGGGACATGTGGAGACTAATGCAGTAGATGGACATCTGACGTTTGAACATAAAGATTATGAGGCGGTCCGTGCTATTCCTTACGATGTGCCCGTAATCGGTGCAGACCGACGGCATGTGAACACACTGCGTAACTGGAGTGCAGAGTCCATCACTCAGCCCGCTCAAACCTTTGGTTCTTTAGCTGGAACAGACTATCATAAATTTTTGGAATACAAACGTTCTGTAGAATCCATTTCTGAGTTTCTGTATCCGGATGATTCACAGTACGAAGGTAAACTGCTTCGTTTGAAGCAGCAATATTTCCTCTGTAGCGCGGGATTGCAAAGTATTCTACGAACTTTTAGCAAGCTCGGGCTTCCTTATGAATCTTTACCAGACAAAGTCGCTCTTCATATCAATGATACGCATCCAACACTGGTCATCCCTGAACTGATGCGGATTTTGATGGATGATCATGGAATAGCATGGGAGCAGGCCTGGTCAATAACGAACCGAATGGTATCTTATACGAATCATACTATTCTGAGTGAGGCGCTTGAGAAATGGCCGATTCAGATGGTCAAGGAGCTATTGCCGCGTATCTTCCTCATCATTGAAGAGATCAATGCCCGTTTCTGCGGAGAGCTAATGAGCAAATATCCAGGCGATCAGGACCGGATTACCCAGATGGCGATTATTCATGATGATCAGGTTCGCATGGCTCATTTAGCCATTGTCGCCAGTCATAGCGTTAATGGAGTAGCGGCACTGCATACGGAAATATTGCAGAAACGCGAAATGCGGCTATTCAACGAGATGTATCCGCACCGCTTCAACAACAAGACGAACGGCATTACCCATCGGCGCTGGTTGCAGCATGCCAACCCGGAGCTAACTGGACTGATCAATGATTCAATCGGTACTCGCTGGATTCATCATCCCCAGGAAATGATTGGTCTGATCAAATACTGCGAGGATTCTTCATTTCAGGAGCAGGTCGCCGGTATTAAACGCCGCAACAAGCAGAAACTTGCTAATTACATTAGCAGCAAGCATGGTGAGCTGGTAGATCCAGACTCTATCTTCGATGTGCAAGTAAAGAGACTGCATGCCTATAAACGTCAACTGCTGAACGTGCTGAATATTATTCATATGTATAATCAGATCAAAGATAATCCTTCGATGGATATGGTGCCGCGTACGTTTATCTTTGGAGCAAAGGCAGCTCCCAGCTATCACTTGGCGAAGCGGATCATTAAACTGATTAATACAGTTGCCGATGTGGTCAACAAAGACCCGGATGTAAAGGGTAAGATCCGCATCTTCTTTTTAGAGAACTATTCGGTTTCTCTCGCAGAGAAGATCATTCCGGCGGCTGATGTTAGTGAACAGATTTCTACTGCAAGCAAGGAAGCCTCCGGTACCGGGAATATGAAGTTTATGATGAATGGAGCTTTGACCATCGGTACGATGGATGGTGCCAACGTGGAAATGCATGAAATGCTGGGGGACAACAACATGTTCCTGTTTGGTCTTCGGGCGGAGCAGGTGCTTGATTACTATCAATATGGTGGTTATCATGCACGTGATATCTATAATAGTGACA
The DNA here is from genome assembly GCF_022369515.1 of Paenibacillus sp. 19GGS1-52. Classification (NCBI taxonomy): domain Bacteria; kingdom Bacillati; phylum Bacillota; class Bacilli; order Caryophanales; family Paenibacillaceae; genus Paenibacillus; species Paenibacillus sp. 19GGS1-52. The sequence goes on along the minus strand of NZ_CP059724.1, from coordinate 6,417,291 downwards.
GCAGGGTAAAGGAAGTGCTGGATCAGCTAGTTACAGGGCCATTTGGTTCACACACCCAGGAGTTCCTACCGATTTATCAGTCGTTGCTCGAGAACAATGATGAGTTCTTCGTACTTAAAGATTTTGCTAGCTATGTCGAGACCCATGTTGAAATTGACCGAGCTTACCGCAATCAGAAGGAATGGCTGAAGAAGTCGATTATCAACATTGGCCATTCGGGTAAATTCTCCAGCGATAATACAATCAGTCGATATGCTGCTGAGATTTGGAATATTAGTCCTGTCCGGATGTAATGGATTTACCTGAATAGCAAAAAGGAACGGCTGCATCTTCTCCGGAATTGGGAGAAGAGCAGCCGTTCCTTTTATTTTGAACAAGAGTAGTGCGGATTAGATAACCTCCGACACCATAGCAGCAAACCGTTCAAGAAACCGACGTTCATCATCATCGAAGCGATGCTTGAGCGGGCTGTCAATATCCATTACCCCGAGCAGTTGGTCATTCTTAAGTAGTGGGATAACAATCTCACTGTTCGAGGCAGCATCACAGGAGATATGTCCTGGAAAAGCATGCACATCACCCACTACAAGTGTGCGGCGCTCTGTTGCCGCTGTTCCACAAACTCCGCGGTTTAACGGAATTCGAATACACGCGGGTAATCCCTGAAAAGGGCCAAGCACAAGCTCTTTACCGTCAAATAAATAGAAACCTGCCCAATTGGTATCGGGTAAAGAGTGTTTAAGCAGCGCAGAAGCATTCGCCAGATTGGCTATAACGTTGGGCTCATCTTTCATTAGGGCCCCGAGTTGGACTAGAACAGCTTCAAATTGCTCACTGCGTGTTCCATCGTAAGGCATAGCTTGAAACATGTTACATCACCTTCCTGTACGTTGAGTCAGTTAGAACAATTATCTATAAATAACAACATAGTACAGCTATGCAGGGGAAGTCAAGACTGGATATTTTATTAGGCTTGGATGATTAATTTGTTCATGTGGTGATTCCGGGGTTCACCCAGAGGGTAATATTTTTTATAAATACCTAAGGCTTTGAGCTGAAAGGGGTGGGCCATGCGCGCCGATGTACAGAACATGTTCATAGGAATTCATATGCTATATTGTGCACATGAAAGGGATTTGACCTTGTTAGAGATGCAGCCTGAATTAGAGAATTTAGGATACCGAGTAGCGGAACGCGAAGTGAAGCAGGAGCTGGAACGCTTAACTCAGGAGAACTTTCTGAGCGCCCATGGTGAGGCGTACAGTCTTACAGGCACAGGAATTGAAGAGTTCAAAGCGATTCAGGCCAAGCTTCAAGTGTTATGTACAGAGGTAATTAAGCCGATTAAGGCATCAAACTAGCCGTTTGAATAGAAGTCGTAACAGGACAGCGACTGAAGCAGGTGATGATTAACTATCTGCTTCAGGCGCTATTTGGCTTGCTCTCAATTGATGTATAATTAATAAGCTGAAAGGGGGCGAAAGCTTTGTTCCTATGTAATGGGGCAATACCTACACTGACCGGGCGAAGAATGGAATTGCGCATTATGAAGAGTGAGGATGCGGCAGCACTATTCCGCATTTGGAGTCATCCGGAGGTTGCTCCGTGGCTGGGAGCTCCACCCTTGTCTTCCATAACGGAGACGGAACAGCTGATTGCTCTTTTGTCTCAAATGGCGCTGGAAGAGGAGAACCTCCGTTGGAGTATAGTGGGGCCTAGAGGTGAAGTCATCGGTAGCTGTGGCTACAATAGCTGGCAGTTGCCGGGAGCCTATCGGGGTGAAATCGGCTGCGATTTATCGCCTGACTTCTGGGGGCGCGGTTATATGAAGGAAGCGCTGGAGCTGGTTTTGGAATATGGATTCATAACGATGGGACTGAATCGGATCGAAGCTTATTGCCATCCGGACAATGTCCGCGCTCAGAAACTTGTGGGCGTACTTGGGTTTCAGAGGGAAGGCCTATTGCAGCAGTACCGTCATACACCGTCTGGTTTTCAGGATGTGGATCTGTATGCGCTGCTGCGCCAAGAGTGGCGATGAGGAAAGCTTATAGACCAAATAAACCCCAGCAAATCTCCAATCGGAGACTTGCTGGGGTTTAACTTATTACAGTTTCGTATAAAAGTCTTATAACCGATTTACTTACGAGGAAGTGGGGACAACTTCTCAGCTTGTAGGCCCATCTTCTTGAGCAGGATAATCATCTGTTCCTTCTCTTCATCATTAAGTCCGCTGAAGGCAAGGTCAAGACGTTCCGAATACTTCGGATACATTTCGTTCATCAGACGTTCGCCTTCGGTAGTCAACTCCGCAAATATCACACGGCGGTCGCTTGGACAAGGTTTGCGCTGCAGATAGCCGCGCTCCTCAAGCTTGTCGATTACGTAAGTGACATTACCGCTCTGCAGCAGTAGTTTGGCACCAATCTGCTGGATAGGCTGTGCGCCCTTATAGTACAGAACTTCCATAACAGCGAAAGCTGTCGGATTGAAGCCTTCGATCTTGCTGCCGGTAACGGCATGTTCGTTGATGCTCTTGAAAGACTTGGCGAATACCCGGTACAAATGTAGTGTTAATTGAGTATCACGTTCATATGATTGTATCATTGCTTCTCCACCTTTATCGTAATCGTGTGAACTCGTCGCACGGTCTAATGTCATTGCCATAAATGCAAGGGTCCCTGTGCAGCGATCCTAATATAACCTTACAATACGGCAAAGAAAGAACGATGGACATGTGATTTGTCACAATGAGCACACTTTTAACTATTAAAAATCAAACAATTTTTTGAGAGCTATAAATATAGCTCCATTTTCCAATTCCGCCCCTGAACGGAGGGCGAGATCATCCCCTAGCACCGGTACCCTTTACACCTCCGGCCCGATGAATATAACCTCCCAATATTTTACTATAAGGTCAGAGGTTATACGCAGAACAGGGGAGTGAGTGTTATGAACAAAAAGCAGAGTCATGAGGTCTCAGCAGGAAAGTTAACGGCTAACCGGCCTTTTATACTGCTGATGGCAGCACAGCTTGTGTCGAATGTGGGAGATTGGCTATATTTGCTAGCACTGCTGACGATGGTTGGTTTGAAATGGAATGCAACACCGTGGGAAATTACGGCTTTAACATTATGTATGGCAGTGCCAATGCTGTTGGGCGGACCGTTCGCTGGCTACTTAAGTGACCGGGTGAACCGCAAGACGCTGATGATTGTTTCGGATCTCGTTCGTGTTGGAATCGTGGCTGGCCTGGTGTTTGCCGGCTCGCTATGGCAGGTATATATGTTGCTGTTGGCTAAAGGTGTTATGGATGTACTGTTCTCTCCGGCAAAAAGCGGCAAGCTCAAGGAGCTTGTTCCCCCAGAGCAAATGGATAGTGCAGTTGCACTCAGCTCCTCCATAGAGCAAATCACCAAAATCGTCGGCCCAGCTCTTGGGGGTCTACTGGTGGCAGGGTTCGGTATTTCCGCATGTTATGTGATTAATTCCGCAACCTATCTCTTGTCGGCGGTAATTCTGCTGGGCATCCCGCGCATTGGGATGTTCAAGGAAGAGCGCGTAGAGAATAGTGCAGGGAAGCTGCCCGTAAAAGAATCTTTCCGAGAGGAGATGGCCGCTGGTTTACGTGTAATTGCTGGAATGCCTGCGGTGCTGAGCGGAATTGTCATGCTGGTTTCTGTACTGCTAGTCATGCAGATAGCCGATTCACAATTGGTGACGCTCTTCAGGATCATACCCGGCATTAACGGAGATCTACTGGGCTGGTGCGTGGGAGCTAGTGGGTTGGGAACACTGCTGTCGGCACTGGTGGTAGGACGGATGGGTAGTGGTAAACGTCCACTTGTCTTTATGGGAATAGGTGCAGTGATTATGGGAGCCGTCTTTACTGGTGCAGCTCTAGCAACTGCTTATTTTGAAGCGGGCCTTTGGTTGAATATAGCCTTGTTCGGATCTTTTTTACTTGCCGGAGTGGGTGCGGGCTTAGCTTTTATTCCCTTTCAATCCATGCTGCAGCAGCGGACCCCAGAAGCGTACACGGGCCGTGTATTTGGAACCATAGCTAGTCTGACAAGTGCGGCTGTTGTTCTCGGACCGGTAGCTGGTGGGGCATTAGTGACAGCTTCAGGACCTATACCAGCCTTCATTCTGTCAGGAATGCTTACACTGCTGATTGGAGTGATATTATTGTTCCTACGGGGCGGAATTGAGAGGAAAGACGAAGCGGTTGCCAAACTCCAGAAGGGGGCAATAATTCTGTACCCAAGCGAGCTGGTTGGACAGACAACTCCTTGATGCAGAGGTTGCTACAGATTGGCAAGTATGTCTTATATAAAGAGCTGATATTCAATCTAATGTTGAATACAGCTCTTTGCTATTTTAGGTTGAAGCTATTTTGGACAAATATCTGTGCATTTTGTGAAAAATTCAGTTCCCATCTTTGCGAATAGTACCGTATAGTACTATCATGTAATAGCGCTGGATAGCTGAGGATGATATGATCGCATTACTGTCTAACCTTGTACTAAACACCATAGGCTGAGACAAACAATATATATGTAGGAGATGGAGTAGTATGAAAGAGACAGAGGAACCACAGGAGCTTAACGCTGAGGATGAAATAGAAGATGTGGTGTATGACGAAGACGATGAGGAAGATGAAGATGAAGATGAAGATGATGATATCGTCCTAGATGTTACCATTGATGAAGCGGGCTATGAAGCAGGCGATCCACGCATTACTAATATCTCATTTCAGGTGCGGCGTGGCCAACTGCTAGGCTTGATCGGGCCGAATGGTGCCGGAAAAAGCACAACAATCAAGACGCTGCTCGGTCTGCTGAAGCATGCCAAGGCTAAGGTAACGCTGGGTGGAGCTAATAAGTCTTACGCTTACGTACCGGAGCAGCCGGTTTTTTACGAGGACCTGACGCTCTGGGAGCACCTGGATTTGGCGGGAGCAGCCTATGGTTTGAAGTACAAAGCATTTGAGGAAACTGCTGAGAGACTGCTGAAGCAGTTCGGAATGGAAAATGTGCGCAATGACCTCCCTGCTGGGTTCTCTAAAGGGATGAAGCAAAAAATGATGCTAATGCTCGGTTTTCTGGTCCAACCGGATGTTTATATTGTGGACGAGCCTTTTTTAGGGCTGGATCCCCGTGCCACCAAGGATTTCTTGAAGCTGCTGCAGGCAGAGCGCAAGCGTGGGGCTGGCGTGTTGATGTCTACGCATGTTCTGGATACCGCTGAGAAAATTTGCGATGATTTTGTATTGATCTCCGGAGGCAAAGTGACCGCTTCGGGCAATCTGGAGACGATCCGATCCATCGCCGGATTACCGGAGGCGTCGTTGTTTGATTGCTTCGACGAATTGACATGAGTGATCGGGAACGTGTGTCGTTTGCTTTTCCAACAGGTCCACGGCTATTCCTGCGTCGGCTGATCTCGCATTGGCGCGAGCAAAGTGCCATCGTCCGTACGGCGGCAGATTGGACGGTGCTACTCTACATTATTATCCCAGGTGGGCTCTTAGGCGGACGTTTTTACTACGGCTTCTGGGTAGATGATCTTCCAGCTTGGAGTACGTCTATACCGTTTATGATCATTCCCATATTGCTTGTGCTGCTGCTAGCTACAGGGGGGATGGTGCTCCTGCTGCTGGAAGGGGACCTGTTATTTCTCAGGCAGCGAGAGAATTGGATCAGGGCGATTATACTGCGGGGCACTATCTATAGCCTTGTCGTAACTGCGCTGAAGATAGCTGTTGTCATTGGATTGCTGCTGCCCTTTATCATTAGGGGGTATGGCTTAAGTTCAGAGGCGGCTCTCTCGTTGTTGGTCCTCTCTATTACCTGTGGCTGGTGCATCAAGCTGCTGGCTCATATCGTGAAAGTACAGCGACAAGGCTGGCAGCGCTGGTTGTGGCAGATTCCGGCGATAGTCCTGCCCTGTGTCATCTATTTCAAAGTGGTGTTGCTCTGGAATGACTACCCGGCTCTTATGTGGGTAGCTGCTCTTTTGTTTGCAGTTGTTACGGGTCTGGCTGTTCGTTATCGCTTACGGCTGCGTGGAACCTTTATGAATGATGTACGTGAGGATTACAAACAGCGGATGAAAATTGCGGCCTTAATGCTGCGCCGTGTTCTGGGTAAGCCGCGTCCAACACGTTATAAACCCTGGATATTCCGCAGATCGCAGCCGCTGTTGTCCTCTAAGGAACCGGAGAGCAGACTTTCAGCCGCTGCCATCAAAGCGCTTATCCGTAATCCCGCGAATTTGAAGCTTTATGCAAGCTTCACCAGTGTGTCAGCTATGGCTATTCTTATTGTTCCCGCAGGGCTGAAGTGGATATTGCTCCTTATTCTGACATCCCTCATGGCCAATTGGCTGTTCTCATTCTGGCGGACATTTGTAGGAGATGATTATATCGGTATCTTACCGTTCAACAAGGAACAGAAAGCCGAAGCGGGTTCCCGTGCAGTGCCTATCTTGTTGATGCCGTTCTCGGTAATCTGTGCCGCAGTGGTATGTTTTTCTATATACGATTGGTGGGGTCTAATACTCTTTATTCCTTTCGGCGGTATGATAGGATTCATGGTTGCCAAGGTATTTAGCACGATCCGTCTAGAGAGATAAATTATTTTTGATAAAAGCAATCCTCTTCAAAGTTTCCCGCGAAGGTTAATATAGAGGGAGAATAATGAGAGGGGTTCCCTTATGGCAGAAGCTCTGGATGACAGAGAGTTAATGAAACAAATCGGAGACAAGGACTCTGCGGCACTGGAGTGGCTTTATGACCGCTATGAGAAAACGGTGTACTCTTTTGCCTATAGAATTGTTCAGGACGCGATGGCTGCAGAAGAAGTTGTGCAGGAGTTGTTCCTGCGTGTCTGGACCCATAGTGAGCGCTTTGATGAGGCACAAGGTAGGCTTACCACCTGGATGTTTGCCTTAACGCGAAATATTGCCATCGATATGCTGCGTCGGAAATCGGTCAGGGATAGGAGTACTCCTGTGGAAGATGCAACGCTGCATTCCATAGCTGATGAGCTGGCTGATACAGCAGCGGAGGTGGAGGTCAAGAGCGAGGGACAGCATATGCGGGAGATTCTGGCTGAACTTAGCCGGGATCAAAAGCAGGTTATTGACTCCATCTATTATGGCGGCATGACGCAGCAGGAGGTCTCGGTACGCTACAATATTCCGCTTGGAACGGTCAAGAGCCGTGTGCGATTGGCCCTGAAGCAGATGAAGAAGCGCCTAGTAGTTGAGGGAAGGAGGGAAGGATATCATGGATAAAACTCAGGATGAATTCTGTGAATGGGCAGAGATCTATGCGCTTGGCGGTCTCGATGCAGAGGAGCAACGGCAGTTTGAGGAGCATCTGTCCGGCTGCGCGGACTGCAAGTTGCAATTGAAGGAACTGAAGAAGATTATTGATATGCTGCCATTGGCAGTAATTGAAGTAACACCTCCGGACGGTATGAAGAACCGAGTGCTGGGGCGTGTGCTGGCTACTGATAGAGCTGCTGAAATAAGCAAAGCAGATGACGATAACAGTGCCAGAGACGCCTTGGAAATTGTACAGGAGCATGAGATATCTGCTGCACCAAACATTCCTGACCCTGCTCCTCAAGTGAAGCGACATAGACTTCCTTCCAAGCGCAGAAATCGGCTGCGCATGGTATGTGCAGGCTTAGCGGTCGTGGCTGTGGCACTGACCATTTATTCGGCAGCACTTCAGCGGGATATCAGTGGGCTGCGGACGGAGCTGGCAGCATCAGCTAATGATCTGACTGGACTGCAGGAGCAGTTGGCCTTGGCTGGCGCACCGTCTCAAGAGCTAAAGGTTGACGAAGTGGTTCAACTGGACCCAGCTACACAGGATATTGTAGCTCGAGGACTGGCGACGATTGTGATTGATACTAAAGGAACACACTTGCTAGTGCAGGCAGAGAAACTTCCCGAGCTCAGCGGCAACGAGGCCTTCCAAGTGTGGCTCATTAAAGGGGATGTCAAGAAAAGCGCAGGCACATTCCTGTCCTCACAGGGTACAGGCGCAATGTATTACACCTTTGATCCCCAAGACTATGATACGGTAGCTATCACACTGGAGCCAGACGGCCAAGGAGATCAGCCGCGTGGAAAAATGATTTTGTTAGCCAAGATAGAAGGATAGAGTTGAACTTAACGAATGAACGAATAGCTAAAATAAAACAGCATGATCCTGCAATGCTTCGCAGGGTCATGCTGTTTGGGTTAGAAGAAAGGCTATTCAATAGCTGCAGCATTAATTCCCGCCGTATACCCTGTAGTAAAAGCCGCGGTAATGTTATAACCTCCGGTGTAACCATGTATATCAAGGATCTCACCACAGAAAAAGAGGCCTTTCGTCAGCTTCGATTCCATAGTTTTGGGATCGATTTCTTTTAAATTAACACCTCCACCGGTAACAAAAGCCTGTTCGATGGATAAGGTGCCGTTGACCTCAATAGGGAAGGCCTTAATTAGTTTGGCTAAATTTAGCCAAGCCTGCTTGGGGATATTACTAAAGGTTATATCTTCATTTAACTCTGATTTACTCAGCAGTATAGGGATAATCCGCTCAGGCAACAAGCCCTTTAACACATTTTTGATCGCTTTCTTTGCCTCATTTTTGGCCAAAATTAAAGTGTCGCTGTAAATCTCATCCACTGTTTTTTCTGGAAACATATCTAATGTTATTAATACAGTCTGAACATCAAACTGCTTCAATGCTTTGACTACGTACTGACTGCAACGTAAAGAGGTAGGACCGGAAATTCCAAAATGCGTAAAAAGCATATCACCTTCATGCTCAATGATCTTTTTCCCCTTAGGGTTCCAGACAGATAAGCTTATATTTCTAAGAGAAAGTCCCTGGAATTCTTTGTTTCTTATAAAAGATTCATTGGAAGTAAGCGGCACTTCAGTAGGATAAAGCTCCGTTATGGAGTGTCCAGCACGTTCAGCCCACGCGTAACCATCTCCCTGTGAACCAGTTTGAGGTACAGATTTACCTCCAACGGCAACGATGACCGACTTACTATTAAATATTTCTCCAGATCTTAGTCGGACCCCTTTGGCGGACCCATCCTGGTAGAGTACCTCTTTAACAGGGCTATTCACTTTGATATGAACTCCTTGCGAACGAATCTTATTAACTAAGGCGTCAACAACTGTTTTAGCTTTGTCGGATATCGGGAACATTCTGCCGTTGTCCTCTTCCTTAAGCTTGATACCCATGCCTTCAAAAAAATCTATAATATCTCTGTTGCTAAAAGAGGCCAGAGCACTGCGCAGAAAGCGTCCATTCCCTGGTATATGCTTAATTAATTCCTCAATTTCTTTAGCATTGGTGACATTGCAGCGCCCTCCACCAGAGATTCCAAGTTTACGCCCCAGAGTATCACCTTTATCGATCAAGAGAACTTTTGCGCCAGATTGACTCGCGGATACGCTGGCCATTAATCCTGAAGAGCCACCACCAATAACAATTACGTCATACATCATTCATCATGCTCCTAAATTTGTCTTTAATAATATTCTATAGCATTCCGTAATAATAGCAAAATGACTACGTTTATATCGGCATAAACAGCTATGTTAACTTATTAATTATTAACGTTGTAAAGAAAGCGCTTGTATGTTTTAATCTAAGAATAAAGGGTAATTTGTCCAATTTGGGGTGTGATTGCAATTATTGGTGCGGTTAAGGATACTTTATTGCAAATTTCGGCAGCGTCCTCCTTTCTATTTGTTTTCCAATGGTGGTTGGACCAGGGTCATATGACTCGTAGAAGCCGCAGGTTCCCGGATGACCAGACCTTTTTGTTGATCGGCTGTGCACTGAGCATTACGCTTTGTTCTATGCTGTCGACGACTTTATTTGGTGTTGTCTATTTAAACTTGGCGATCTTGCCAGCTTATATTGGTATATTATATGGCAACTATCGTTCAGGCTTTAGTTTGTCTGTTTTTTTTCTGTTCTGTAATGTAATGTTCTCTGAGCCTTCAGGGTTAAGCAACATGGTACTGAATACAGGAATCTTATTGTATCCCCTACTGTTTGGATTGGCAGGACCCTTCAAGAAAGGTACGGTTATTGAAAAGATTGGCATGCTCTGGATGGTTCTGTTCCCAAGCATGCTTTTTATTTCGCTTGTGCCCATTCTAGGTGGGAAAGATATCTATGAGACACACTCTGGGGACAAGCTCTTACTCATTGTATATCTGTTCCTCACCATCGCTTTGGGCGGGGTATTTATTTATTTTATTGAGACAGCTTGGGACAGGCTGCAGATCAAGGAACAGATGGAAAGCATCTCCGAAAATTTCAAATGGGAGTCCGAAAAGCTGCAGCAGATTACCAATGTGATGCCGCTTAGCATGATGTCACTGGATGAACATGGAATAGTAACCGGACTTAATGAATTTATGCTGCAACTGCTCCATAATCATTTCCCACATGTGACGAGAGAGGCTCTATTAGGCCAGCCGGCTGGGAAATTTCTTAGTAAGGGAATTCATGAGCAGGTATGTGAACGGCTGGGTAATTTCGTAAGTAACAACCAAAGCTGTAGTGAAAAAATGACTCATGAAGCACGAACCTATCATATTACTATGGCACCATTGCCGCAGCGGATCACCGGTCTGCCGGGTGGGGTTGTGGTGATTGTTCAAGATATAACGGAAGAGGAGAAAATGCGCAGCGAGCTGGACAATGTGGAACGCCTGACCTTGGTCGGACAGATGGCGGCTGGCATCACCCATGAAATCCGTAATCCGATGGCGGTTGTACGCGGATTTCTGCAACTGATGAGGGAGAAGAGCCCGAACGAGCTGAACTCGTATTACCAGATCGTCATGGAGGAACTGGACCGAGCCAACAGCATCATTAATGATTTCCTCTCTTTGGCGCAGAGTCGTATTTCGGTGAAGGAAAAGGTGCTTTTGGATCATATTATAGAAGAGCTCAGTCCACTGCTATGGGCGGATGCTAATCTTCGTGGTCAAAGTGTCGAATTAAACCTGGACCCTTCACTGCCGTTATTGCATTTGAATGTAAGGGAAATAAAGCAGTTGATCCTTAATCTGGGGCGAAATGGTATGGAGGCGATGGGTGCTAAGGGTGTGTTGACCCTGGAAACGCGCAGAACGCTTGATAAAGTAGAGTTAATTGTTAGAGATACAGGGAGCGGGATATCAGAAGTTCAACGCAAGAAATTGTTTGTGCCTTTTTTCACAACAAAAAATCAAGGGACAGGCCTTGGATTATCTTTATGCCTAAGTATTGTTGAGCGGCATAATGGTACGATTATCGTGGAATCAGAAGAAGGCGTGGGCACAGCATTCACCGTTTCCTTCCCTTATGAGGAGGAGAGGGTCGAGTTCTCCGTTGTGGAGTGATCCGGTTGGAAGCACAGGGTTAGACACATTGAAGGCCCCATGCTGCATCTCTTGCTTTCACAGAGTATGCATGTATAATAAAGTTAGTAAGTGCTGCTGTAATGTTATCTATTAAAAGTGTAAAGGAGAGTGCAGAAAAATGTCCATCCCGTTTAATCAATATATGAAAGATTCGGTTCAGCCAATGCGTGATGATCTGACAAGCATCGGGTTTCAGGAGCTTAAGACTCCAGAAGAGGTAGAAGCCGCTCTTCCTAACGCTAAAGGAATTTCACTTGTTGTTGTCAATTCCGTCTGTGGTTGTGCAGCAGGCCAGTGTCGTCCAGGTGTTGCCCAGGCCTTGCAGAATGAACTTACGCCAGATCATCTGTTCACGGTATTTGCAGGTCAAGAGAAAGAAGCTACGGCTAAAGCACGTGAATTCTTTGCACCTTATCCACCGTCTTCACCTTCGATCGCTTTGATGAAGGATGGAGAACTCGTGCATTTTATCGAGCGTCATGGGGTTGAGGATCGTTCAGCTGCTGAAATTGCTGCTGAGCTGAAGGATGTATTCAATCGTATCTGCCAGTAACAACTGTATTTCATATAATCTCGCAGCAGCCGCTAATCCGGTTGTAGCGAGATTTTTTTCTTGGTATAGGATATAATATTTCATATGAATCAGACTGATGAAACGGGGTGTAGTTTGTGAGTTTGCAGGAAGAGATTATTGCTGCCCTTGGTGTAAAGCCAACCATTAATGTTGAGGCAGAGGTACAAAAGAGAGTCGATTTCTTAAAGGCATATGTATTGCAGGCAGGTGCAAAGGGACTTTTGATCGCCATTAGTGGAGGCGTGGACAGCGCGGTAGCAGCGGGTCTGTGCAAACGAGCTACGGACGAGCTGACAGCGCAGGAGGGTAAAGAGTATATTACGCTTGGCGTATTCCAGCCTTATGGTGTACAGGAGGATATCGAGCATAGCTATGCTGTAGCCACAGCTTTTGGACTAACTCATAAGGTAGAGACCAATATCGAGGAAGCCGTCAATGAAATGGCGCTTGAGGTCGAGCAAGGACTGAAGGTCCTCGGCCAGCATCGTCATATGACGCATCAAGGCAAAGGGAATATTAAGGCGAGAACACGGATGGTTATGCAGTACGCGCTCTCTTTTGAGAATAACCTGCTCGTTGTAGGGACGGATCATGCCTCTGAAGCGATTACGGGCTTCTACACCAAGTGGGGCGATGGTGCTGTGGATATCACACCTCTGACCTCGCTGAATAAACGTCAAGTCCGCCAGTTGGCTGCTTATCTTGGAGTGCCTGCAGATATTGTCACCAAGGCTCCAACAGCGGGACTATGGCCAGGACAGACGGATGAAATCGAGCTTGGCATTACTTATGATGATAACAGTGACTATCTGGAGGGCAAGCAAGTCAGTCCTGAGGTAGCAGAGAAGCTGGAGAGCTTTTACCGGAGAACGGCGCATAAGCGCAATGTAATACCCGGCATTTAGAGTTTGCTCAGAACACAAACCGCCGCATGATCTGTGATTAAATGCAGATCATTGCGGCGGTTTTTGGTTGTGCTATGGATGTACTGAACTTATTTAGCAAGAGTCTGGCTGATGAACTCTTCGGTTGCCTGAATAGCTTGCTCCAATTGTGGGGTAGGCCCGGCAAAAGGATGAATGGTGCCGAAGGTATGATTGCCACCCGGAATTTGTATCCAGTTAATATCAGGCCGGATAAGCGTTAACAGCTCTGAACCTTGCCGTAGCCGCTCGCCGTCTTGACTGCCTTGAATTAAGACGACTGGGAAGACGGAGGTCTTCATCCGCTCCAGAATATTATAGCGTTCCTGCTGCTGTTCCAAGTCTTCAATAATAACAGCATCCAGCGGCATTTGCTGACCGGTGCGGCCGTTAAGAACATAGGTCCGTCCCTTTTCCTTCATCTCCTGCTTCTGTTCTTCAGTGAATAAGTCAAGACTGGTAACACCGTTCCAGGTGATCACTCCGGTGATCTCGCCAGGATGATCAAGTGCGTACAGTAGACAGTCTCCACCGCCCCGACTATGTCCTAGTAGGAATAACGGCAGGCTGCCAAATTTATGATGCTGGCTAAGGTAGGAGAGCAGGATCTTCATATCTTTAAGTTCACGTTGGTATGTGTTGCGGGCGAATTTCTCGAGTTCGGTGAAATTCTGCAGATCCTCGCCGATTCCGGCATGCGAGAAGTTGAACGTGATGACCTCATGCTCGCGGCTGAGCGCTTCTGCTGCGTAAGGGAACATTCCCCAATCCTTGAAGCCCTTGTAACCGTGTGCAATGACAATGAGACTCTTAGCCTCAGTTTGGGCAGGGAAATGCGAACACCGCAGAACAGCTTCCTCTCCTGCTGGTATTTCAAAGTTTCGACTCATAGGGATCAATCCCCTTTCATAAAATATCTTGGGAAAATGAAGCGGAGCGGCGGAGAGTCTTCCGTTCTAGAGATGCGTGAATAGACTTCCGTTGCGTTTTCTTTTAAGATAGCAGAAAGCATTATGCACGGCTAGCATAGTTCTGGAGGGCTCCGTCTGCTCCAGCCTGATGAACTCCATATCATTCTAATAAAAATGAAAATGGATAAAATTAACATGCATTTCTGCTGCTAATTTGAATCACACACTAATTAGAGCTATTTAACTTAGATTGCTGCCTCTAATTGGGCTCTGGGAAGCTGATTCTCCAAATCCAGAGGAAAATAACGGCATAAATTGCTGCTAATTGAAGAATTAAGGATGAATTCAGCGATTTAGCAGCATGAAATGCTGTTAAATAAATAAAGTCACCTGACTCTTGATAAAGGTCGGGCATCCGTATCATTTGGGTTTAATTGTATCTGAATTTACTCATTTATGGATATAATTCTGAATATAAATAGCAGATTTTTGAACAATCTTTGTATAATCATACCATTATTGCGGCAGTAAAGGATACATGGCCATAAGGAGCGTGGAGTTTTGATTTACGGAATCGGGCATGATGTGCTGGAGATTGAGCGAATATCAATACTAATAAATAGGGGTCAGGGTACTAAATTTATCAGGCGTGTTCTGACAGAGCGAGAACATCAGCTTGCCGAACGCCGGAGCGGGAAACAAGCGGAATTCGTGGCCGGACGATTTGCGGCTAAGGAAGCGGTTGTTAAGGCACTGGGCTGCGGAATCGGCAGGGCAGTCGGTTTTCTTGACATCGAGATCTTGCCGGATAAACTGGGTAAACCAGAGGTTGTGCTGTTGGGCGAGGCCTGGGAACGGCTGAATATGCCGGAGGGCCGAGAGTACACCATACATCTAACGATCACACATGGCCGCGATTTGGCCTCAGCTTTTGCTGTGGTGGAGCAGGTCACTTCCATAGCATAAATGGAAATTTGGGACGAATATAAAGAGGCAAGGAGAATAATGATGACACAGCAAGAGCAGGATGAGCAAGAACAGCAGCAAGTGAAATTATTTTTCAGCCGTAATTTATTGGAGTGGTATCAGGGGCAGAAACGGGATTTGCCTTGGCGCCGCCACCGCAATCCATATTATATCTGGATCTCTGAAATTATGCTGCAGCAGACTCGAGTAGACACAGTGATCCCTTATTTCAATCGGTTTATTGAGCGTTTTCCGACTGTTGAGGCGCTTGCTGATGCACCGGAGGAGGACGTGCTTAAATGCTGGGAAGGACTGGGCTATTATTCCCGAGCCCGTAATTTGCAGCATGCAGCTAAGCAGGTCAAAGAGCAATATGGTGGTCAGGTTCCCAGTGACAGGGAGGCGGTGTTCAGCCTCAAGGGAGTAGGCCCCTACACTGCAGGAGCTATTCTCAGTATCGCCTTTAACCAGCCGGAGCCAGCTGTAGATGGCAATGTGATGCGGGTGCTCTCGCGCTACTTCCTACTTGAGGATGATATCGCCAAGGGACCTACCCGTGTGAAGATGGAGCATCTGGCGGCTGAGCTGATCCCGGAGGGGGAGGCCATGCATTTCAATCAGGCGCTGATGGAGCTTGGCGCACTTGTGTGCACACCGAAATCACCGCGCTGTCTTCCTTGCCCGGTGATGGAGCACTGCGCCGCACGGCTGGCGGGCTGCGAGACCTCGCTGCCCGTCAAGACCAAGGCCAAGCCGCCGCGCCCGGAGGAGCGGCTGGCGGCCCTGATCGAGGGCCGCGGTGCTCACGCGGGCCGAGTGCTCATCCGGCAGCGGCCAGAAAGCGGGCTGTTAGCCCGCATGTGGGAGCTGCCGCACTGGCCGGCGCCGCCTGCCTCCGGCGCCGCGCCGAGCGCGCGGCTGCCAGAGGCCGCGGCGCTCGACCGGCTGCGCCGGTCCTTGCGGACGGCCGGGCTCTCCGCCCGGCCGGAAGCGCACTGGATGGCTGCGGAGCATACATTCAGCCATATCGTGTGGACCCTGCAGGTGTACCGCTGCAGGGAAGTGGAGGTCCTTCTGCAGCCGCTGGCTGCAGAAGGACGGGCTGCGTATCTGCTCGCAGGCGCTGCTAATACAGCGGCGCAAGCAGGGGTACAGGGCGAGGATTCCCTGTACCTCGAATCCGGAGTGTTCCTCGACGGCACACCGGTGGAGTTGTTTGCGGACGGGAATGAGAGCCCGGAGGATAGCGGTGCTGTCCGCTGGATTAACCGTGAGGATATGGCTAATTATGCTTTTCCAAACGTTTTTCTGAAGCTGCTAAATCTATATTTTGCTGAACTCGAAGGTAAACCACAGTAATTATTCAGCCTATTAATAGGTTTTACGCTATTGCTATTTCTTATATGAATAACACAAACAGAAGGTATCTCTTTAGCCCCTTCCGGCTGCAGAGATACCTTCTGTTATTTATATCCTTATACAATAAATGGGCTGCCGTACGTTAGTAAGGCGAAGACATAACTACTTATTTAGAGCTTTCGTAGCGTTTGCCGACTTCTTCCCAGTTCACTACATTCCAGAATGCTTTGATATAGTCAGGACGTTTGTTCTGATAGTTCAGGTAGTACGCGTGCTCCCATACATCAAGTCCGAGAATCGGAGTAGCGCCTTCGCTGATCGGGTTATCCTGGTTAGGTGTGCTAGTTACCGCTAATTTACCGTCTTTAACAGTCAGCCAAGCCCAGCCGCTGCCGAAGCGGGTAGTTGCTGCAGTTGCGAAAGCTTCCTTGAACTTGTCAAAGCCACCAAGCTCACTGTCAATAGCTGCAGCCAATGCGCCAGTAGGTGCGCCGCCGCCATCAGGTCCAATAACTTCCCAGAATAGGGTATGGTTAGCATGCCCACCACCGTTGTTGCGAACAGCGGTACGGATAGCTTCCGGTACAGCATTCAGGTCAGTAAGCAATTCGTCGATGCTTTTGTCTTGCAATTCGGGTGCCTTTTCCAACGCGGCGTTCAGGTTCGTCACATATGCGTTATGGTGTCTGTCGTGATGAATCTCCATCGTCAATGCGTCGATGTGCGGTTCGAGAGCGTTGTTCGGATACGGAAGTGCCGGTAATTGAAATGCCATGGAAAAATCCCTCCTGAGATTAGTAGAATTGTTTATATAAAGAATTTTGGCCAGTTGAACGTCAAAATCCCTTATTTCCGATTTGGGCTATGGGATATGTATCCAATAGGATACTATTATTAAACCGTATCTGGAACAATAATGCAACATTAAACAAACTAAAGTGTTTAAAAAGTCACTTTTGTCAACATGATCTTCTCATTTGTAAAATCTATGTTAACATTATGGAATTCCATGGGCTGCAGATGTTTATACCCGAAATGTTTCCTTATTAAAGAAATATTGTGACGAAATCAAATGTAAACGCTTCATATCAAGCGCTTACAAAAGAAAAGTGATGATATCACGAGAAAAGTATGCTTTAATAGATTTAAAAGCAGGTATTCCTCGTTTTTTGATGCTTTTTACGTCTCTACAGTGTTATGGGAACTCCTTCTTTTTGTAAAATTCTAAGCCATAGAAAAGGGAGACTTTAAAGAATGCACGTACGTTCCTTTCAATTAAGCGACGTTAGTCCTGTAACTGAATTGCTGCAGACCGCACTTTCGGAAGAATGTTTCGAGAACACCATCGAGCCTTTCTCCAGGCAGCTTTCATGGGATTCAGATCTCATTGTAGTTGCTGAAGAAGAAGGAGAGATTGTTGGTGTGCTAATCGGCACGATCGAGAAGAACCACGGCTGTTATTTCCGTATTGCCGTTCATCCCGATTATCGCCGCAGAGGAGTCGGTAGAAGTCTTGTATCGGCCATGGAGAATAGGTTTCAATCGCGCAAGGTTACTGGTATTTTTGTCGCCGTCGATGAGCATAATTCTTTTGCATTACCGCTGTATGAAGCTATGGGCTATGATGAGAATCAACTTTTTAAATCGGTACGTAAGCTCAGCATTGTCGGATAATTTGTTAGAAATTCGGTACTGCGTAAGCGGAAACATTTTACTGAGTAGAGAACTATAGCGACTGAATAGTCTGTTCCATTATACTGAAGCATATCATCCCAAGTCCGTTGCAAATGGCTGGGAGATATGCTTTTCTATTGTTATAAGACTAATTCATTAACGAGAGAGCAAGAGGGTGGCATATGAGTCAGGAACTTGAAGAACCATTCATGCGAAGCCGCAAGCAGAAGCAAAGATCTGTCATACACAAAGCCTCCAAAATCGCACGAGGGCAGAGATGGTTCATGGCTATGAAGGATTGGCTAATTATCGCTGCCGCTGTTTTTGTAGTGATGTCGTTGCTTAATATTTTTGTATTCAATCTATCAACGGTCAAAGGCCAATCTATGCAGCCGACACTGCAAGAAGGCGAAAGATTGTTTATTAATAAAATTACACTGACGTTCACGAGCCCGAAGCGAGGGGATGTCATTGTTCTGCATGATCCAAGCTTGGGTCTAGACCACAAGGAATATCTAGTGAAACGGGTCGTTGGCATACCGGGTGATATTGTTGAAGTACAGAAACACCAACTATACGTGAACGGCAAAGTAGTTGACGAGTCTTATATCGATACCGAGATTCAGGACCCTGATTTTGCTGCGCTGACCGTAGCGAAAGAAAGCTATTTTGTGATGGGTGACAACCGACATGCTGGAGCCAGCAAGGACAGCCGTTATTTCGGTTTCGTTCCAGGAGACAGTATTGTGGGAAGAGTGGATTATATTTGGTGGCCATTGTCCAAACTGAATGCACTGTAGGCGAAAAGCCTCTTGATATTATATGAAAAGGAGAAGGCGGAATGAACAATGATTCTCAGTCAACCTATGCACTCCCGCCTTCGAAGTGGGCCAACCTCAAAGCTGAAATTATAGAGGCTGCGCCATCACTGGGCATTGATGATATTGGCTTTGCTACGGCAGAGCCATTTTTATATTTGAAAAACATCCTGCAGGAGCACCGGGATCAGGGTTATGAATCCGGCTTTGAGGAACCAGATCTGAATAAACGGACGATTCCCGCTCTGAAGTCAGGCGACCCGATGTCCATTATTGCCATTGCCGTAGCCTATCCGTCCAAAATGCAGAATCCCCCCAAATCTGAACCGGGTGCCCGCAGAGGGATCTTGGCCCGTGCTTCTTGGGGTAGGGATTATCATCATGTACTGCGTGAGGCACTGGCTAAGCTAGAGAGCTTCATCCGCGAGCGAGTACCGGATGCCGTGCTGGAGAGTATGGTCGATACGGGCGTACTTGTAGACCGGGCGGTAGCTGAACGTGCAGGGATTGGCTTCAGTGCCAAAAACTGTGCCATCATTTCTCCCAAATGGGGCTCATGGATCTATCTTGGCGAGATGGTGACAAATATTCCCTTCCCTCCAGATGTACCTGTGCAGGAAGGTTGTGGGGACTGTACGAAATGTATTGATGCCTGTCCTACCGGAGCGCTGGTGGGTCCGGGACAGCTTAATGCACAGGTCTGTATTTCTTACCTTACACAGACCAAGGGCTTCCTGAGTGAGGACCACATGACCAAAATCGGCAACCGGCTATACGGCTGTGATACCTGCCAGATTGTCTGTCCGCATAACCGCGGGAAGAACTGGGATCACCGACCTCAGCTGTTGCCTGATCCCGACATCGTCAAGCCGCTCTTGCTGCCGATACTGGAGTTAAGCAACCGTGAGTTCAAGGAGAAGTTCGGCAGCAGCTCAGCAGCCTGGAGAGGTAAGAAGCCGATGCAGCGCAATGCGATCATCGCTTTAGGCAATTTCAAGGAGGCTGGCGCTGTGCCGAAACTGACAGAAATTCTACTGCAGGAGCCTCGCCCGGAGATGCGTGGTACCGCAGCTTGGGCACTGGGACGCATTGGTGGCGAAGAGGCTCTGTCAGCAGTGGAACAGGCACTTTTGGGAGAGGAAGACCTTACGGTTCAGCAAATGCTGCACAGGGCACAGGACAAGCTGCTTAAGCGGGAGGAAACAAGAGAATGAACATCTTGGCGGAGAGTAACATTGAAACGGTCGTATATTATAGTGAATTAGAATCCTTGATCGGACCACTCACGCTGTGTACAACAGAGATCGGGCTGTGTTTACTGGAATTTGGGAGCTTTATGAACACTCAGGAGGATATTAAGAAATGGGTCAAAGCCCGTTTTGGCTCTGCCGAGTTATGTGCCGATGAAGAGCGATTTGCGTTAGCCAAAGTGCAGCTTGAAGATTATTTTGCCGGAAGGTTGCAGAGCTTCGAACTTCCACTAGATATGCGAGGGACGGCATTTCAACTGCAGGTTTGGGAAGCCCTATGCACCATTTCTTATGGAGAAGCCGCATCCTATAAAGATATTGCCCTATTGATAGGCAATCCTAAGGCTGTGCGTGCCGTCGGGGGTGCGAACAACCGTAATCCAATACCAATAATTGTGCCCTGCCACCGAGTGATTGGCGCAAGTGGCTCCTTGATTGGCTATGCTGGAGGTTTAGCGATCAAAAGCCGTCTGCTGCAGCTTGAAGCTGAGCATGCAAAGGGAAACGAAGCGGGAGCGTATCTGTTCTAACGCTGTGTGAATTTTTCACAATTGCTGTCCAGTTCTTGAAATGCTATGATAGATTCGCGCGCCAAAAAGGCGTTGTAGACAATAGAGTACAGAGGTGGACATTAGATGAACATTGCATTACCTATTATTACGTTGGTCGTGGGTCTGATCGGTGGATTCTTCATTGGTGTGTATTATTTGCGCAGACAAATGACTACGATGCAGAATGATCCTGAAATGCTGCAAAAGGTTGCTAAACAAATGGGTTATAACCTGAACGGCAAGCAAATGCAGCGTGCTCAGCAAATGATGAAGACCAAGAATCCTGCGGCAGGTCGCGCTCCAGCGACTGGTAAAGGTCAAGGACATAACCGTAAGAGCAGCAAGTAACCGATCCCGATATAGATAGAATGTTTACGCGGGTGCGGAAGGGGGAGATTTCATGGGGGACATCAAGGATTACTTAAACGATGAGGTTTCGAAGAACCGTGAGCAGATCGAGTATCACGTTGAGAAAATATTAGAATTAATCGGGGAAGACACCGGACGCGAGGGACTGCTGGAAACGCCAGCGCGTGTCACGCGGATGTATGAGGAGATATTCGGCGGTTATTCGATAGATCCCCGCGAGGCGCTCGGCGTAACCTTTGATGAGTCCTATGAAGAGCTAGTTATCGTCAAGGATATTGTCTTTTACAGTCAATGTGAGCATCACATGGCTCCATTTTTCGGCAAAGTGCATATCGGGTATATTCCGAGTGGGCGTATCGCCGGACTTAGCAAGCTGGCTCGATTGGTAGAAGCGGTAAGCCGCCGCTTGCAGGTGCAGGAGCGGATGACGGCACAGATCGCGGATATTATGACAGAGGTGCTTGGACCCCACGGTGTTATGGTTGTTGTAGAGGGAGAGCATTTGTGCATGTGTGCTCGCGGAGTGAAGAAGCCTGGCAGCAAGACAGTAACGATGGCAGCCAGAGGTGCTTTTCGTGAGAATGCCGCTGCTCGGGCGGAGTTTCTGACTTTAATTAAGGATTAGCATATAACAAAGAACCCGTTCTCCTCAGAATAGCGAAGGGCGGGTTCTTTGCTGCGGATTTTGGAAATAGGCATTATGCGCTCACTTTGTGTGTTCCTATCAGTAGGGTTGCCAGATCAGCTTACTGGCAGCGGCGTAACGCTCGGACACATACGGCCAATTGACGACTTGCCACCAGTCTTTAATATAGTCGGCACGATTGTTCTGATGCTTCAGATAGTAAGCATGTTCCCAGACATCTAGGGCCAATAGGGGAACAACATCCCACTGTGAGAGATTCTGATGCTTCTCTGCTGTAAGTATCTCCAGTCTATGGCTGCGCGGACTCCAGACGAGTATGGCCCAGCCGCCGCCTTCTATGTTTTTTGCCGCTTCACTAAACTGCTGCTTAAAGCTGTCGTAGCTTCCGAAGCTGTGTTCAATGTCCGCAAGCAGCGCTCCGGTTGGACGTCTACCACCCTGCGGAGACATTACATTCCAGAAGATGGTGTGCAAATAATGCCCCGCCCCATTAAAGGCAAGCTCCCGTTCCCAATGTTTAACGAGGTCAAAGTCCCCCTTCTTACGGGCTTCAGCCAGTTTGGTCTCAGCCTTATTGAGTCCATCTACATAGCTTTGATGATGCTTGTCGTGATGTATTCTCATCGTTTTCTCGTCGATATGTGGTTCGAGTGCATTATAAGCATAAGGTAATGGAGGCAAGGTGTGACCACCAATGGGTACGGAAGCTAGCTCCCGAACTTCGGATAACGTGGATGTGTAGGCTGGTAGTTCATCATTCTCTGTGTAAAGACTTGCTAGTCTAGATAGCTGACCGGGAGTAGTGAGTGTTTCGAGAACGGCTAGAAAATACTCTGATTCGCGAATAATATGCAGGATGACAACTCCGGCCAAAGGCTGCGCATTCACGGCAGCACTGCCTTCCATTAAGGCATATAGCTGGCGGACGAACTCACGCGATTGAACACAGGCAATATGCAGCAATTGCTCGGTTTCGGCAATAAGTACTAAGTGCGGCATAGGTGCAGGTGCGAGTGCAGCTTCGAGCAAATTTCTTGCCGCTTGCTCTGTAGCACCAAAGACGACTGCCCATTCATTTAACAGCTTTACATAAGGCTCTTCCAAGTTAGGCACGAGCGCTTTTATAACCTCGGTATGCTCTTTCTCTTGAGTCTTCCAGAATACGATTTCTTCTAGAATACGCAAGGGCAGCAGCGGTCCGTATACATATAGCATTACATGCAAACCTCCCGTCATAAGTCTTCAACAGTCCATTATATGAACGGCTAAGGAAGCTTATGAAGGGTCTGGGAGGTTCTTTATTTTGTTTCTTGGGATTTCGCATAAGCCACATTGCCAAGAAAAGCGGAAACGCGCCGCAAGTACTCGCGTGGATGCTCACGGAATAGCAGCTCATGATGACTGCCTTTTACAATCCAGGAGTCGGAGTACGGGTTGGTCTGGTTTGCTGCAAGCTCTTCAGCAATAGGGTAAGGTGCTTTTTCATCCAAGGTGCCGTGCAGGAATAGAATCGGGAAAGGATAATCCTCCTTCTTCACTTTAGAATAAGGAATCTGATTCAAGCCCGTGCCGTTCAGCACTGGGAAGAGCAACTCCATAATCTCTAGGGAAGGCTGACGGGGCAGGTTAATATTATGCTTAATATTGTGATAGAGCGTATCAGGCTCCAGCAAAAAGGTACTGTCCAGAATCATGGCATCGACGTCTTTTGTCACCAGTCCTGCCTGCAATGCGGTGCCCGCACCCATGGAGAAACCCCAGACCACAATCTGCCTTGCTCCGCGTTCCTTAGCGAATTGAATGGCGCCAAGCAGTTGCTTGGATTCTTTTTTGCCACCGGTTGCGATATCCTTATTGGTCTGGGAGGCAAAGCCGTAATCAAACATTACGACATTGAAGTTCAGGCTGTGCGCATAGTGAGCGAGATCGTACATCGGTACCCATGTTTCCTCGCGATTAGCGCCGTAGCCATGGCTGAAGACGATCGTTTTGGTAGCTCCTTTGACTGGAATGTACCATCCCTGCAAGGTCCGGCTGCCGTCAATTGCCGGAAAGGTCACATTCTCATAGGGTAGACCCTTGGCCATTGAAGGATTGGAATATAGTGGGGCGACAGTCGGATTAGACAGGACCCAGGCGATATAGGCATGCAGGGCGATGAAGCAGAATACAAAAAAGAAAAATACGGATAACAGCAGAGCTACGATAATATGCTTAATGCGGATCGTCCGCAGTGAGAGCTGGGTCGGTGGTATCGGCAGGCCGGACTTTTGCTCTTTGGGTTGGCGGGAGACCGGTGTACTGGTGTGGGATGGTGCGAGATCCATAAGGTCCCCTCCTAAAAGTTTAGTTATTGAGCATAGGCTAAGTAATTCATATATTTAATCGTATGTTTATACCCTTACAAAGTCAATGAATTAGGTCCTTTTGTAATCTAAATGTAAACTGCCACCCATTCCTTTCCACTCTGTGAATCTGCTGGACTTTGCGTAGACTTTTGCACTAAGATAGAACTAATTATAAATAATATTGTAACCGTGTTTCATTTGGTGAAACAAAGGGGAGGAATTACTGTGGAGGACCGCAAACTGACAGTACGCGCGGTAGACCGTGCGCTTGATATATTGCTTTGCTTTACGCGGACTAGTGATTTGGGGTTAACGGAGATTTCTTCACAGATTGGCTTACATAAGAGTACTGTACATCGTCTGCTGACTACTTTGGAGGAGAAGGGTTTTCTTATCCGCAATGCAGCAACGGAGAAATATCGGCTAGGCATCCGCATCTGGGAGTTGTCAATGCACCTGCCTGCCTTTGACGAGTCAGCTGCTTTGCTGCTGCCGGCTATGGAACGATTGCGCGACCGCCTGGGAGAGACGGTTAGTCTTTATTTACGTGATGGCATTGAGCGTGTACGCATTCAGGCCGTGCAGAGCCAGCAGGCGATTCGGCGGGTAGCACAGATCGGTGCGCGCCTGCCATTGTCCGTTGGTGCTTCAAGCAAGGTTCTGGCCGCGTATGCTCCACCGGAAGTGCTGGTCGAACTGCTGGAAGGACCAGGCTGGCCGAGTTCCATCGAACGAGAAGTGTATAGAACACAGTTGAAAGAGATTATCCACCAGGGTTATGCGACCAGCTTTGAGGAACGTGAACCTGGTGCGGCAGCGGTGGCCGTTCCCGTTACCGGACGCAGCGGAAATGTAGTGGCAGCCTTATCCCTTTCGGGTCCAGTCAGCAGGCTTTCCCAGGAGACGCTGGTCGAGTACGCAGCAGTTCTGAACGAAGCCGCCAGTGAAATGGGCATGATGATTCCGTAGTTGTAGCTCAAACGATCCTGTGATAGATGGGGTCGTTTTCTTTTTTCTAAAGAGAAGAAGTTATAAGTTTCACGCCATAAATTATCCTTCTCTTTCTCGCTGAAACGGCTTAAGGGAAGATTTCTACGAAAATAACGGCTGACTTCCGATGGATTGGGTAATTCATATATGAGGGGGCTTATTCTATGAGGAGATCCATGTATCGAATTTGGCTTAGCGTGATCCTTTTTGCTCTGGTGGCCGGAACGGTTCGAGGCGTTACAGCACCAGTAACTTCAGCAGCGAGTGCAAAAGGGTTTTATCATACAGAAGGGAACCGCATCCTGGATGCTGGAGGGACTCAGGCGATTTTTAATGGGATTAATTGGTTTGGTTTTGAGACCGCGAATTACGCCCCGCACGGCCTGTGGAGTCGCTCCATGAATGACATGCTCGATCAGGTCAAGCAGCAAGGGTATAACCTTATTCGGTTGCCTTTCAGTAATGAAATGTTTAACAGCACCTCGGTAGTAAATGGAGTGGATTACAGCAAAAATCCAGATCTCAAAGGCTTGAAGCCCATTGAGATCATGGACAAGCTGGTCACGAAGGCCGGAGCGCGTGGTATACAGATTATTTTGGATCGGCATCGTCCGGATTCTGGCGCACAGTCAGAGCTCTGGTATACTGCTGCTTATTCGGAGGAGCGCTGGATTAAGGACTGGACGATGCTTGCCAAGCGCTACAAAGGCAACTCGACTGTCATTGGTGCAGATCTGCATAATGAGCCGCATGGCCAGGCGAGCTGGGGCACAGGGGATACCCGCACGGATTGGCGACTTGCTGCCCAGCGGGCAGGCAATGCGATTGGTGCTGTTAACAGTAAGTGGCTAATATTGGTTGAAGGAGTAGAGAAGAATGTAAAGGGGCAGACGAGCTCCAGTTGGTGGGGCGGCAACCTGAAGGGTGTCGCGGCGTATCCGGTTAAGCTTAAGATAGACGGACGTGTTGTGTATTCGCCTCATGATTATGGACCTGGCGTGTCGGATCAGTCCTGGTTCCATGCGGCCAATTTCCCGACTAATCTGAGCGCAGTTTGGGATGCCAACTGGGGGTATATTCATAAGCAAGGAATTGCTCCGGTGCTTATCGGTGAGTTCGGTGGGCGGGCAGTTGATACCGTTTCCCTAGAAGGAAAGTGGCAGAATGCCTTAGTACGGTATATTGCCAACAATAAGCTATATTGGACCTACTGGACGCTGAATCCGAATAGTGGAGATACCGGTGGTCTGCTGCAGGATGACTGGACAACGTGGAACGCGGCTAAACAGAAAATGCTGACTCCTATAATGAATAAGTCTATATCAGCTGGCGGGAAGGTGAGTAATCCTGTACTTTCGGTGAATGTGCCTATGTCAACTGCCCGGGTGAGTTCAGCTCCAATACAGCAGCCAACGGCAACTCCTGCTGCAGATCAGCAGAAGATATCACTGCCGAGAGCCAGCAGTAGAGATATCACAGGGTTGAAGGTCTCACTTCTTTATCAAGGCAGTGAGCTTGGGGCAGATGCCAAATCTATTCACGCCAATATGGAGCTGCTTAACGAAGGTTCTGCTTCACTGTCTCTTAGTGATATCGTGCTGCGTTATTGGTATACGGCGGAGGGGATAAAGGAACAGTCCTTTTATGTGGATTATGCCAAGCTTGGGAATGCCAACATTACCGGAAGATTTATTGCGCTTGCTGCTCCGCGAAACGGAGCGGATGTATACGTAGAGATTGGGTTTCCTTCAACTGCGGGCAAGCTGCTTCCCGGTGAGACAACGGGTGAGATGAAGCTGCGTTTTAACAAAAATGACTGGAGTCCCTATAATAGAGCGAATGATTATTCCTTTGATGCCCAACATGATTCTTATCTGCCTTGGGACCGGATCACGGCTTATTATAAAGGCAGCTTGATCTATGGAATTGAGCCCTAACTTAAAAGGAATTATAGATCTCTTCATACTTGAGCTTTGCTAGTCTCCGGAGGCTTGTTTGATTTAACGGCATTTCATGCTGTTAAATCTTTGGATTCATGCTTAAATTACAAAATAACTACATTTTATGCCGTTATTTTTCTCTGAATGCCGGAATTCAGCTTTCTAGAACCAAAATAGAGGCAGAAATTCATGTTAATTAGCTTCTAAGAGGTATTTTGATCATATTAACAGCAGAAATTCATGTTAAATGATCAACTTCAGTTCGCTCCTTATAGTACGGAGTTCGTCACAGGTCGCTCTACGGATCAAAAACGAAAACGAGCCAGTCTCCAATAATCTGGAGATTGGCTCGTTTGTTAAGTTTTGTACTTAATGCGAAAGTTACTCTACGGGCAGAGCAGTCTCTGTAGCTGTGGCATCCGCCAGCATCTGACGAAGTACAGTCTGCAGAATACCACCGTTGCGGTAGTAATCAATATCAACAGTGCTGTCGAGTCGGGCGATGGCTGGGAAGTCGAACTTCGTACCATCTTCGCGGGTAGCGGTGACGGTAAGCTCCTGTCCTGGTAACACATAGTTATCCAGTCCGGTAATATCAAACGTCTCGCGTCCAGTCAGTCCCAGGCTGGTCCAGCCGTGGCCTTCCTGGAATTGCAACGGAAGTACACCCATACCGACCAGATTGCTGCGGTGAATCCGCTCGAAGCTCTCAGCTATAACGGCTTTGACACCAAGCAGGAGCGTGCCTTTAGCGGCCCAGTCACGTGAGCTGCCAGTACCGTATTCTTTACCAGCGATAACAATTAGATTCTGTCCAGCAGACTGATACAGCATGGAAGCGTCATAGATTGACATGACTTCTTCACTTGGCAGGAAGGTCGTTACGCCACCTTCTGTACCTGGAGCAACGGCGTTGCGAATACGGATATTGGCAAATGTACCGCGCATCATTACTTCATGATTACCACGGCGCGAGCCGTAGGAGTTGAAGTCTGCACGCTCAACACCATGTCCGCGCAGATATTCGCCTGCCGGACCGGATGAGGTGATATTACCGGCTGGTGAGATATGGTCTGTCGTCACAGAATCGCCCAAGAGTGCCAGTACGCGTGCGTTCGTAATATTCTGAATATCGTCAAGACCGTCTTCTAGGTGCTCGAAGAAAGGTGGATTCTGGATGTACGTGGAGTTGTCATCCCATTCATATAATTCGCCTTCCGGCACAGGAATAGCATTCCAGCGTTCGTTAGCGGTGAATACATGTTCATATTTACGGCGGAACATCTCAGGACTCAGAGAGCGGCCAATGGCTTCATGAATCTCAAGCGAAGTAGGCCAAATGTCTTTCAGGAAGACAGGTTCTCCCTGTGGATCATATCCGAGAGGTTCAGTCTGCATATCTATATCAACTGTCCCAGCCAGTGCATAAGCGACAACTAGCGGCGGTGAAGCCAGATAGTTCGCTTTTACCTGAGCGTGCACACGACCTTCGAAGTTACGGTTACCGGATATTACAGCAGCGACCGTCATATCATTATCCGTGATGGCCTGACTGACTTCATCCGGCAGTGGGCCGGAGTTGCCGATACAGGTAGCGCAGCCATAACCAGCCAAGTAAAAGCCCAGTGCTTCCAGTGGCTTCAGCAGATCTGCTTTTTGCAGATATTCTGTAACGACCAGCGATCCTGGAGTCAGACTTGTCTTAACATAACCGGGTCTAGTCAGTCCGCGTTCGACAGCTTTCTTAGCCAATATACCGGCTCCAAGCATTACACTAGGATTGGAAGTGTTAGTACAGCTCGTGATGGCAGCAATAACAACTGCGCCAGTGCTGAGCTTGCTGGTGCTGCCGTTCTTATGCTCCACTTCAATAACCTGAGCGATCTTCTCATCGTTAAGACCATAGCCGCCCTTGTCTACCGGTGTACGGATAATGCCTTCAAAGTTCTCTTTCATGTGCGTAAGTTCAATTCGGTCTTGGGGACGCTTCGGTCCAGCCAAACTCGGAACAACAGACGCCAGATCAAGCTCGATGACATCGCTGAAATGCGGGTCCGGAGTATCTGAAGTACGGAACATGTTTTGTGCTTTGTAATAGGTTTCTACCAGCGCCACCAATTCATCCGGACGTCCAGTGCTGCGGAGGTAATTCAGCGTTTCGTCATCCACAGGGAAGAAACCGATAGTAGCTCCGTATTCCGGGGCCATGTTGGCAACGGTAGCACGGTCAGCCAGACTGATGTTGGACAGGCCGGGGCCATAGAATTCGACAAATTTGCCGACGACGCCTTTTTTACGAAGAATTTGCGTTACGGTCAGTGCCAGATCGGTTGCCGTAGCGCCTTCAATCAGGCTGCCTGTCAGCTTGAAGCCCACCACATCTGGTGTGACAAAATACAACGGCTGACCCAGCATGCCTGCTTCTGCTTCAATACCGCCCACGCCCCAGCCCACAACACCAAGACCGTTGATCATCGTGGTGTGGGAATCTGTTCCCACAAGGGAATCGGGATAGACTACAGTTTCGCCGTCAGTAGTCTTGGTAGTCGCTACGGAAGCCAAATACTCCAGATTAACCTGATGCACGATACCTGTAGATGGAGGAACTGCTCGGAAATTGTTAAAGGCAGTCTGCGCCCAGCGTAGGAAGCGGTAGCGCTCCTCATTGCGTTCGAATTCAACATTAATATTGTAATCCAAAGAATCCGCAGTGCCGAAAGCATCAACCATAACCGAGTGGTCAATAACTAGGTCAACAGGTACGAGGGGATTGATCTTCTTGGGATCGCCGCCTGCTTTTTTAACGGTATCGCGCATAGCTGCCAAATCAACTACCACGGGTACTCCGGTGAAATCCTGCAGCACGATCCGGGCCGGGATAAATGGGATTTCTTTATTGCGGTCGATGCCGCCTGACCAGCCAGCCAGTTGTTTCACGTGATCTTCAGTAATCGCCCGTCCGTCGTATTGGCGGACAGCAGCCTCAAGTAATACTTTAATGGAAAATGGTAGGGAAGAAATATCACCCACCCCTTGTTCTTCAAGGGATTGTAGATGGAAATAGCGATAAGTTTTGCCGCCGGATTCCAGGGTGCGGGCCAGCGAAAAATGATCCTTGCTTGGCATATTTGCGCCTCCTTGTTTCATCTGTTGAAACTCAATTTCATATTGCATGTTATTTAAGTATAACGGTTACATTGAGGGTAGTAAAGTTTTTTTTCCTGTTTTGAGACCCATATTTCGCCTGCCCAATTCTATCTGTATAGCTGCAACCTTTCCCTCATATACATAGGATAGCAGCCAAACAGGGGGAAGAAGGGGCGGTAAGAATAATGGAGCAACAATGGAAGCAAAGTTTATATGTCTATGTAGATCAATTAAACAGGGGACGGGTGGAACCTAAGTCTGAGCCGCGTCGTTCTGCTGTCAAAGATCCGCGCTTTTTGCTGGAACAAGGGGAACGCTCACGCCGCCTTGCTGAATGGTATAAGGAGCGAGGTATCACTCCGCTGCGCGGGGAGACGGGAGTAAGAACGCTGCGAACTGTTCGGCAGACTCCGTCCGAGGTAGTAGCCGAGGTGGCACTGCACAGCGCACTTTATTATGAAAAAGGCGGCCTGAACCACCGTGAGGATACCATTGAGACGGAGCGGCTGACGTTTGTACGGGACGGCGATGGCTGGGAGATTGCTGCTGTAGAGCGCAGCATACCTGAAAGGAGCTCTATGCCGCGGGCTCAGGTTGAGCCGTCAGGGAGATTCTCCAAATGGGGTGAGGTTGTACCGGCTCCGCAGCCCTCACAGCCTTTGCTGAATCAGAATATATTCGGCGGGATTGCTGGTTCTAGGGAAGTTCGTTACCGTCGCGAGGAGGCGGCTGCATATGCCGACCGCTGGTGGAAAGACGGCAATCCCGAGTTCGAAACTTTTGACGTAGACTGTACTAATTATGTCTCCCAATGTCTCTTTGCAGGGGAAGCACCTATCAACTATACTGGTAAAAGAGAAACGGGCTGGTGGTACAAAGGCTTCAATGGTGCACAGGAATGGTGGAGCTTCAGTTGGGCAGTTTCAGACAGTCTGCAGCGCTATTTGAGCGGGAGCCGCAGCCATGGATTGCGCGCTGAAGTCATGGAACGCCCGGAGCAACTGATGCTCGGTGATGTCATCCAATATGATTGGGATGGCAATGGCCTCTATCAGCACAGCACAATCGTTACGGCTTTTGATGCTGGCGGCATGCCGCTGGTAAATGCACGTACGGTTAGCAGCCGTCACCGCTTCTGGGATTATCGGGATTCCTACGCGTGGACCGACAGAACGGTATACCGTTTTTTTCATATTAACGACTATTTATAATAGAGGAAGAGGTTAAGGATATGGGGAACACAAAATTGACCGTAGGACTGGTATACGGAGGCAAATCCGGAGAGCACGAAGTATCGCTGCAGACGGCATTTGCAGTCATGAACGCTTTTGACTACGCTAAATACGAAATTGTACCTTTTTATATTTCCAAGCAAGGACTGTGGAAAGTTGGGGGGATATTAGGAGCCCCTTTCAGCGGAATTGAGTTGCTTAAGCTTGCCGACGCTTCTGAGGATATGAGTTCTGCTCTGAACGCGGTGTTTAGTGGACTGTCCGGTGGAGAGCAGACAATAGATGTGATGTTCCCGCTGCTGCACGGTACGTACGGCGAAGATGGAACAATTCAAGGCCTGTTCGAAATGGCGAATATTCCGTATATCGGGGCAGGCGTTCTTGCCTCGTCGGCAGGAATGGATAAGGTTGTGATGAAGAAGCTGTTCGCAGAAGCCGGTCTGGATCAATGCGAGTACTGTTATTTTAATGTAAGCGCCTGGAAACGTAAGAGTCACGAGCTTATTGTCGATGTAGAGGATAAGCTGGGATATCCGGTATTCGTGAAGCCTGCCAATCTGGGCTCAAGTGTAGGCATCTCCAAAGCTAATGACAAGGAAAGTCTGATCAAGGCTGTCGATTTCGCTTTTCGTTATGATACCAAGGTAATTATTGAAGAATTCGTGGATGCCCGTGAGGTGGAGGTCAGTGTGCTTGGCAATGATGAACCTGAGGCCTCCGTTCCGGGTGAAATCGTCTCTTCCGGAGAATATTATGATTATGCTGCAAAATATACGGATGGCAAATCGCAAATGCTGATTCCGGCACCTGTAGATTCCGAGGTTGCTGACCATTTGCGTGATGCGGCGATAGCGGCTTTCCGGGCGATTGAGGGTAGCGGAATTACACGGGCGGACTTCTTCCTGCGCAAGTCTGACGGCAAGATTCTGATTAACGAAGTCAATACGATGCCAGGCTTCACTCCATACAGTATGTATCCACTGTTGTGGCGTGAGACTGGTTTATCCTATAGCGCTCTGCTGGACCGTATGATTGAGCTGGCACTGGAGCGATATGATTACAGACAAAGCTTGAAGTACGATAACGAATAGTTTGTAATGGGCCAAGAAAGGAGAGATGAAAGATGGGTTTTCAAATGGAATTCAATTCGATCTGTAAGTTTAAGAATGAGCAGGAGTTGTACGAGCTGTTGGAGTATGGACGCACCAAAATGGTGAAGCAAGGTTTCCGTGTGTATCCGACCGGGGAGAAGGTAATTGCTTATACCCCTGAGAATGTTGCCGTCGCCATTGTTAAGATATCGGCTTCGATCGCCGAAATCAATTTCCAGGGACATGAGGTTACCGCTGTAGAGATGGATCTGGTGCGTAAGCTGAATGAAGAAGAATCCAGAGTGCAGACTGCATTGGCTTATGAGATGTTTTTTGGGGAACAGAGATGATTGTGCGGTTCGGTTATGTGGCAATGTCCACTGTTATCAAGGATTGCTCTCCATCCAAGACGATGACAATGGCCACTTTCAAGAAGCTGGACGACCGCGAAGCTGCGCTGCGTCGTCTGGAGAACATCGCCCGCATGAACCTGCATAATACGCTGCGTCTATTAAAGCACAATGTTGCTTCTGAGATTAAGGTTTACCGTCTCACCTCCAAGCTGATTCCGCTCGCGACGCACCCTGATTTGCAGGATTGGAATCCTTTTGCGGCGCTGGTTGAGGAGTTTGCCGAAGTGGGACAATATATCAAGAAACATGGGCTGCGGGTATCCTTTCATCCCGATCATTTTACAGTCCTTAGTACACCCCTTAGTACACCCCGTCCCGAGGTGCTGGATAGCTCTATTCGGGATTTATGGCACCATACAGATATGCTGAACGCCATGGGACTAAAGGCAACCGTTAAGAATAATATTCATATTGGCGGTGCTTATGGGGACAAGCCTGTGGCAGCGGCGCGGTTTCAGGAGCATTTTGCTGATCTGCCCGCAGAGCTGCAGGAACGTATTACGCTGGAGAATGATGACAAGACATTTAATGCAGTGGAGACGCTGGCTGTAAGCCGGAATCTCGGCCTGCCGATGGTGCTGGATATTCACCACCAATGGGTGAACAATGAAGGGGAGCTTCCGTGGGAGCTCTGGCCCGACATTCAACGAACATGGAAGTCTCCACTAGCGCTGAAGGATGTTCAAGCGGGAGAGTTTTTGCCGCCTAAAATTCACGTTTCAAGTCCTCGCAGCCCATCTGAGCCACGGAGTCATGCGGATGGAGTAGAGCCTGCGCCCTTGCTCGCTTTTCTGAAGCGTATTGCGGCTGACACTCCTGCGGTTGATGCGATGCTCGAAGCGAAGTCGAAAGACGGAGCCTTGTTCGAATTAATGGAGGCGCTGAAAGAGCTGGCGCAAGCGGGCAACGGAATTACTCTATTAGATGGAGCTAGCGTTAATATTGAACCTTAAACTAGGATAATATGAGGTTATCTTCAAAACACGGGGTTAGTCTTTACTTGATAAGTAACCAGAAATAGGGTACGTTGAATGAAACTGAGGAGTGAGTAGAGCTTAGGCTCTATGAAACTTTTATAAGGAGTTAAGGAAATGGGAGAATTGCTCACGGGCAAAAATATTGTTGTTATGGGCGTGGCGAATGACCGCAGTATCGCTTGGGCAATTGCCAAAAGCTTGTCTGAACAAGGAGCACGCCTTGCATTTACATATGAGAACGAACGAGTAGAAAGCCGGGTGCGTAAGCTGGCAGAGACTCTCCCAGATTCGGTAATCCTGCCCTGCGATGTAACAGTGGATGCTGATATTGACAATCTTGCTGTAGAGCTGAAGGAGCATTTCGGCGTACTTCACGGTATTGTTCATAGTATTGCATATGCGAAGAGCGAAGATCTGGAAGGGCGTTTTGCCGATACCTCTCGTGCTGGCTTTGCACTGGCGAACGATATCAGTGCATATTCACTGGTTGCTGTAGCACAGCGTCTGCATACTCTAATGACAGAGGGTGGATCAGTCCTTACGATGACTTATATGGGATCGCAGCGTGTGTTGCGTAATTACAACGTGATGGGTGTAGCTAAGGCGGCACTGGAAGCCTCAGTCCGCTATTTGGCAAGTGATCTTGGACCTGACAATATTCGTGTGAATGCAATATCAGCAGGGCCAATTCGTACATTGTCGGCAAAAGGAATTAGTGATTTCAACACTATTCTCCGTATTGTAGAGGAAAAGGCACCGCTGCGGCGGGGAACGGATACGGCGGAAGTTGGAGATACGGCGATGTTTATGATGAGTCATCTGTCACGCGGGATTACTGGAGAAGTGATTTATGTCGATGGAGGTTACCACATCATCGGCGGTTAACGTTCATGCTGTGGAGTCCACTGTGCAAGGAATGGCAGTGACCTGGAGATGGCGATTATTTCTAAGAAAGCGGAGTGAAGAGATGAGTCCTATAGATCCTAATAACAAGAATGAAAGGGAACCTTATGTGGTTAGTGGCAAGGGATACACAGCTGTTGCTATTAGCGCTGCTGCCAAGGCCGGGGAATGGATCAAGAGCAGACAGGGGCAGGTAAAAGAACTCGGCACCAAGACATCAGCCCAGGATCTTGTTACAGAAGTGGACAAGGGCGTGGAGCAGATGATCCGCAGGCTGATTCTGACACATTATTCCGATCATGCTATTCTCGGAGAAGAGGGTGTTGCACCAGGCGCAGCTGCGGCTACAGCAGCAGTGGAAGAAGTCCGGGAGAACGATTTTTTATGGATTGTAGATCCTGTGGACGGCACCACCAATTTCGTGCACGGATTTCCGTTCTACTGCGTCTCTATTGCATTGGTGGTGCGAGGTGAATTAACAGTCGGTGTTATATATGATCCTATTCGGGACGAAATGTTCGTTGCTGAAAAAGGAAAAGGCGCCTACATGCATGGGGTTCCTACCCAGGTTTCTGTGGAAAGTGAGTTTGGAGACAGCCTGATTGCTATGGGCTTTCCTCCAGATCGGGAATTTGCGCAGCCAGTGAATATGGCGGGACTGCAAAGCATGCTTCCACAGATTCGCGGTATACGCGCAGGCGGTTCTGCTGCACTGCATTTGGCCTATGTAGCCGCGGGTCGGGTAGATGGTTATTGGGAAGTCGGCTTGAACCCTTGGGATTGTGCAGCGGGCGTACTGCTTATCTTAGAATCAGGCGGGAAGGTTACGGATACACTGGGAAGACCGTATGATATCGGTACGCGTCATATAGTAGCAAGTAATGGACGTATTCATGATTATCTGGTGAAATCCCTGGTGGATGCTGAAGCAACCGGATATAAGTTGTAGGAGGTTACTGGCATGAGCGAAAAAGATGATTTGGAGCGCAAGCTGAGCGAACTGCTGGAAGATGGCGAGATGGAGCAGGAAGACCGGACGGCCAAGGAGATTCGGCAAATTTCACCCAAATATGAAATTCGTATCCAGACCACACTTGATCCCATTGTGGAAGAGACGCGGCGTTACCGTAAGATGGGTCATGAATTGGATGACCGGTACGACAAGTATTTGGAACGTACTCGTGGGAATTCTGACCTGAAAGGTATTTCTAGCCAAGCACAGGATATGAAATCCGGCAAGGATCAAGAATAACCACGGATCATACTGAAGAGCGGTTTCCTGGATACGGGAACCGCTCTTTTGCACAGCTGGCCGGAATGGTAGAATAGAATTATTACGAATGGGGAGAGATACGATGCTGAACTTTTA
The DNA here is from genome assembly GCF_022369515.1 of Paenibacillus sp. 19GGS1-52. Lineage (NCBI taxonomy): Bacteria > Bacillati > Bacillota > Bacilli > Caryophanales > Paenibacillaceae > Paenibacillus > Paenibacillus sp. 19GGS1-52. Next base: position 6,381,392 of record NZ_CP059724.1, on the reverse strand, counting down.
TAAAAAGACTCTGGTAGCTGGCGCAAGTAGTCTGCTGTTATTCTCTGTACTGATAAGCGCAGGTGCTGGGTCGGCTAACGCGGCAGAAGCGGCGACTGTAACACAAAGCCCACAGCAGGATGTCTTTCGCATCGTAGCGCTTGGGGATTCCATAACAGCCGGTTATGAGCCGGGAATGACGGAAAGCACAAAGCCCTACGGATACGCCGAGAGATTGCTTACGCAAGGCTGGTATCATGGCAGAAGCGAGCTGAGCAATTACGGAATTCTGGGATTGACTACAACCGGATTAAGTAATTATACGGAAGCCATCCGAGAGGGCACGGCGACAACCCCTGACGGAATTCAAGCAGGGCTTCCTGATCCACGGATTGCCCAGTTTGCAGCTCTAGTTCCACAGGTGAGAGCGGAGCTTACAGAAGCCGATCTTATTACCATTACGATTGGCGGAAATGATGTGAGCAGCCTATTCTTGCAGGCGAAGGAGCTTGCGGACAATGATTTCCAGACCCAGCTGGAACAGCGGCTAGCTACTTACAATACTAATGTGTTGGCTGTATTGGGGAATATCCGAGCGGTAAATCCACAGGCGACCATTATACTGGCCGATCAATATCAGCCAGCTCCCAGAATTGCTGTTGGCGCGGCTTATGGCGAGCTGATGACTGCAGCAGCCCAGTTAACAGCTGTAGTGGATAGTGCCGCTGCAAGTGTGAACCAGAAGGATGCGCCAGTGCTGGTAGCTCATGTAGCGGCACAGTTCGCAGGTGTGGAGGGTTCGCTGACACATATTATTGGGGCAGGCGACCCAGATTTCCATCCGACTCAGTTGGGATATGAGAAGATCGCGCGAGTGTTTGCTGAGCTGCAATGGGGAGCGTATCGTACACCAGCAGTAACCGCGATGACATCTGCGGCTGCACCGATGGCGATTGTTGTAAAAGGGGTAGAGTTGAACACCCCCAATAAGCCGATTCTTAAGAACGGCCAGAATTTTTTGGCGCTAAAAGATGTTCTGAATGCAGTAGGAGCAACCGGGAAGTGGGATAACAAAACCTCCAGTGCAACGATTATCTACGGTGGACGGACAGTCGTTATTACAATCGGCGCGAAGTTCATCAAGGTAAATGGGGCAAATGTAGCGATTGATACACCAGCATTTCTGCAAAAGGTCGGCAAAGAGGATAAAACCTACTTACCACTCGCTGCACTGGCTACAGGTCTTGGTTTTGATGTGAATTATAGCAGCCAACTGCGGACAGCTTTCATAAATCTATAAGCAGCATATTCTAATATTAATACGCATAACCCTGTTCATATTAAATTAAGCCTGCAAGGCAAAGGTGGATGAATGTTGTTGATTGCTAAATTTAATGCCGATTATATCATTACAATGGATGATATCGTACGGGAAGGCCATCCTGTACTCCGTACTGTAACGGAACCAGTTAAGCTTCCCCCGCAGAAGGAGGTACACGAGGCGCTGCAATGTATGATGCAGTTCCTAAAGAATAGCCAGAATTCGGAGATTTCAACCCAATACAAGCTGCGCTCTGGCGTAGGGATATCTGCGAATCAAATTGGTCTAACGCAGCGGATGTTCGCGATGTATCTGACCGATGCGTTGGGGAATATTGTCGAATATGCTCTGTTTAACCCCAAAATCATCAGTCATTCACTGTCCATGGTTTATTTGCCGGAAAGCGAAGGCTGTCTGTCCGTTGACCGCCCGATACATGGTTTTGTACCGAGGTATGAAACAGTTAAACTGAAGGCTTATAATCTGGATGGCAAGGAGGTTGTCCTGAGATTTAAGGGCTACCAAGCTATCGTTGTCCAACATGAAATAGATCATCTGGATGGCATTATGTTTTTTGATCGGATCAATAAAGAGAATCCATTCAAGCTGCCGCAGGGTGTGGAGATCCGAAGTCTGTATGAACAGAGGAGTAAATAACCAAAGTTAACGGCCGTTGTCCCGATGTGGGAGAATGGCCGTTTCTTTTGAAAGATAAGAATTTATAGGTTACATACGAATAGTGATACAATCATTAATCATAGCGACTGAATGCGGGAGCTTTGCTTACATAAGGGGGATTATATGGGCGATACATACATGATGACCACCATCTATATATTATTGGCAATACTGATACTTTTTACGTTTATCTACAGGATTCGAAAGCATGTTTTTAAAAAGTATATTTATGCCCAAGCAGCGATAATAATAAGTTTCATTATAGTTTCTCTAGCTTTTGGGGGCGTTTCTTTATGGATACGGCTGGCGGCGATACTGGTAATAGTTGTTATATTTATGTATGGTAGACGGAGCGTCAATTAAGATTGATGAACAGCTTTTGGGGTTGATCCAGCAACGCAAAGCCATTAGCGGCGGAGGGCGGGTCCAAATGCAATTTATGGTCTCGCCTCCGCTACCGAATGATTTGACATCCGTTGAATTTTCTCTGGTGCCTGGCAGCGACAGATTCATGGGGCCATCCTACAGCTCCGTTACCATGGCACTGAAGGACTCCTCAGCCGCTTCCAGCGTAGCATCAATATCTGCATCCGTATGCGCCGTAGTCAGGAACCAAGCCTCGTATTTGGACGGGGCCAGGTTGATCCCCCGGTTAAGCATATGCCGGAAGAAGCTGGCGAATCTTTCGCCGTCTGTATCCTGAGCTTCCTCGTAATTTGTAATCGGGTGATCGCAGAAATGGGTGGAGAAGGAGCCGCGGATGCGATTAATGGTCAGCGGAATGCCATGGCGGTCCGCTGATTCCTGAAGTCCGTCTGCCAGACGGTTGGCAAGACGTGCCATCTCGTCATATACACCTTCAGCGCGTAGCACCTCAAGGCAGGCAATACCTGCCGAGATGGAGGCTGGATTTCCTGCCATCGTACCGGCCTGGTAAGCGGGTCCAAGTGGGGCTACCTGTTCCATCACGTCTTTGCGACCGCCGTAAGCACCGATTGGCAGTCCACCTCCGATGATTTTGCCAAGCGCGGTCAAGTCAGGCGTAATATCATGATGGTTCTCCAGTCCGGCATAGGTCTGTGTGGAGCCGTAGTGGAAGCGGAAAGCTGTAATGACTTCATCATAAATAACCAGTGAGCCATTATCATGAGTCAGCTTGCAGAGGCCTTCTAGGAAGCCGGGCTGTGGCATAACCATGCCGAAATTGCCGACAATCGGTTCTACCATAACAGCCGCAACATCTTCGCCCCATTTCTCCAGCGCTTCCTGCAGACTGTCCAAATCGTTGAACGGAACGGTAATTACCTCCTGCGCAATGCTCTTGGGAACCCCCGCGCTGTCGGGAATACCTAGCGTGGACGGCCCGGAACCTGCGGCTACAAGCACAAGATCAGAATGGCCATGGTAACAACCGGCGAATTTGATGATCTTACTGCGCTTAGTAAAGGCGCGCGCTACACGGATGGTTGTCATTACAGCTTCCGTACCGGAATTGACAAAACGCACCTTATCCATGGAAGGAATAGCTTCTTTTAGCATTTTGGCCAGCGTGATTTCGAGCTGTGTTGGTGTGCCGTAAAGAACGCCATTCTCTGCAGCCGCGATAATCGCCGATGTGATATGGGGATGAGCATGTCCGGTAATAATCGGTCCATAGGCTGCCAGATAGTCTATGTAGCGGTTGCCATCTTCGTCCCAAAAGTTAGATCCGCTGGCCCGCTTCATAAATACAGGCGCACCGCCGCCGACAGCTTTGAAGGAACGTGAGGGACTATTGACCCCTCCAACGATATGCAAAAGGGCTTCCTGATATAATTTCTCTGATGTAGAACGGTTCATGTAATAGTCATCCTTTCTTGTTCTTCTTGTCCATACTCAAGGGAACGGGCGAACTAGCGGTGAATTCCGCTGTCCGCCCGTCTTGTTGCAAGTACGGTATTATTCAACTCTAATCATACTCGTGCTATATAATTTTTAGTTTGCTCCAGTAGTATCGTTAGCGCTGCTACCTGCCGAAGCTTCCGGGGAAGCAGAGGGAACAGGATCGCTCAAAGTGTCCTGCACGAATTGCTGTAATTTATCTTCGCTGCTTACGCCAATTACAGCAGAGCCACCGCTAGTCTTCTCTTCCACAAGCAGATCCATCGGTGGAATTTGCGCACTGCCACTCATGGTGCTGGAGTAACCTACGTTCGCCAGCTTCCACATATCATTTACCGACAGGTTGGTATCGATATAAGGCGTGACCTCGCCAAGGATGCTAGGCAGCTTGATAAGTGAAGTAGTACTCTTCACCTTGTCCGCAACAGCGCTAAGGAAGCCCCGCTGACGTTCGGTCCGAGTGAAATCGGAGGTAGCATCATGCCGAAAGCGTACATATTGCAGCGCCATATTGCCGTCGAGATGCTGGAAGCCTTTTTTTAGATCAATGTCGTATTCCGGGCCGTCAGCAATAGTCTTGTATAGCATGTCCTTCTCAACATCATAATCAATACCACCTACAGCATCCACCAGCTTAATGAAGCCTTGGAAATCTGTGTAGACATAATATTGAATCGGGATGCCTAGCAGATCGCTTACCGTCTGCATCGCCGTGTTGGGTCCATGTGTAATCGCCGTATTGATGCGGTCCTTACCGTGATCAGGAATAGATACGTACGTATCCCGCAGAATGGAGAATACATGAATCTTCTTCTTTACCGGATCAAGGGAGGCTACCAGCATTGTGTCCGAGCGCGGAACTTCACCCTTCTTCACACCACGGGCATCCACACCCATGAGCAGAATATTAACGGGCTCCGTACCTTCCCACTTTGGAGGATCTGGGGTATTCACATCGACAGTTTCTACATTCTGAAAGGGCGAGTTTTCACCTTCCTTTTGCATACTGTCAAGCTGATTGTAAATTGCGCTGAAATAGTAAACTATGAAGCCGATAATTAGGAGAAGAATAATAGCGAGTGTCCAAAGCAGTGGTTTCTTCTTCGACTTTCCGGCTTTTGCGTGCCGTTTATTTCGTGGTGGCATTTCTCGTTCTTCCTTTCGCATTCACATTCTCTACATTATAATTTCTTTTAGGGATACAAGCAATTTAGGAATAATAATCCATAGACTTAAGGAGACAAACGCATGAACGAACTCAACATTGGACAAGAAGTACCGGACTTTACCCTCCCCGCTTCCAACGGACAGGCAATCAGCTTAAGCCAGTATCGGGGCCAGAAGATTATCCTGTATTTTTATCCCAAAAATATGACTCCGGGCTGTACGCAAGAGGCCTGCGAATTCCGCGACGCCCATGACCAGATTACAGCGCGGGGCGCAGTGGTTCTGGGAATAAGCCCAGATAACTTGGCTTCACATGCCAAATTTATAGCGAAGAATGAATTACCTTTTCCGCTACTATCTGATGAGGATCATCAAGTAAGTGAAATGTTTGGGGTATGGCAGCTTAAAAAGCTGTATGGCAAAGAGTTTATGGGTATCGTGCGCTCTACCTTTCTAATTGATGAGCAGGGTGTATTAGTGGAAGCGTGGAGAAAAGTGCGGGTTAAAGGGCATGTTGCAACTGCCCTAGAAGGAATTAGTAAATAACATTTGTGTTAGTAAATAATTGTAAATGTCTGTAACATTTCTAACAGCTTTTATAAGGCTCACTCATGATATAGTTGCCTCATATTACTTAAAATTTGGAGCAAGGCATGGTGATTAGTGGTGATGATGCTGCGTATTGGGCTTGATATCGGATCAACTACAGCCAAATTGGTTGTTATGGAGCAAGGAACTATTGTTTATCAGGATTATGTAAGACACTATAGCGATATAAAAAAAGCGGCGCTCTCTCTTCTGTCGGATGTCCGTGACAGATATCCAGAGAGGGAAGCCACGCTTACTGTAAGCGGTTCCTCGGGCTTATCCTTATCTAAGTTAGGCGGGGTTCCTTTTGTTCAAGAGGTAATTGCCTGTACGCAGGCAATCAGAGAGCTCATTCCATTGTGTGATACGGCAATTGAGCTGGGTGGAGAAGACGCCAAGATTATCTATCTTAGCGGAGGCATCGAACAGCGCATGAATACGGCCTGTGCGGGCGGTACAGGTGCATTCATCGATCAGATGGCTTCCCTGCTGCAGACTGATCCCGCTGGGCTTGATGCGCTAGCTGAGAAGCATGAACGAATCTATCCTATAGCTTCCCGCTGCGGCGTATTTGCCAAAAGCGATGTACAGCCGCTGCTGAATGAAGGGGCGCGCCGCGAAGACGTAGCCGCCTCGATCTTTCAGAGCATCGTCAATCAGACGATTAGCGGCCTCGCGTGCGGCCGTCCGATTCGCGGCAAGGTGGCTTTCCTGGGCGGGCCGCTCACTTTCTTGCCGAGCTTGCGTGTGCGCTTTGCCGAGACGCTGGGGCTGGCGGAAAGTGACATCTTGTTCCCGGAACGCTCACAGTATTTTGTGGCGATCGGCTCGGCGTTATCACCTGCAGATCCGGTGTCCTTGCCGCTGGTTGACTGGTTAGACCGGATAGCGGCGGTAGACTTTAAGGCCGATAGTGCCGAGGATGCCGAGCTGCCAGCGTTGTTCGCTACAGTTGACGACCTGGCTGAATTCCGGCTGCGCCATGGCAAAGCCACGGCACCTAGGTCTGAGTTGGCCCTCTACCAAGGCCCGTGTTATCTGGGGATTGATGCGGGTTCAACCACCACCAAGCTAGTGGTTACGGGTGCATCTGATGAAATCCTATATACTTTTTACGGAAGCAATAAAGGCAATCCACTGCAATCTGTCAACGAAGCCTTGAAAGAAATCTATCGAATATTGCCGGAAGGCTGCCATATCGCTGGTTCCTATGCTACCGGATATGGTGAGGGACTGATCAAGGCCGCACTTCGTACGGATGGTGGTGAAGTGGAGACGGTGGCCCATTACAAGGCGGCTTCCAAATTCATGCCAGAAGTAGACTTTATTCTCGATATCGGCGGACAAGATATGAAATGCATCAAGATTCGTGGCGGTGCCATCGACAGTCTGATGTTGAACGAAGCCTGTTCGGCAGGCTGTGGATCCTTTCTGGAGAGCTTCGCTTCTGCACTTGATCTTGGTATTGAGGAATTTGCCAAGTCTGCACTGGAGGCTACCAAACCCGTCAATCTGGGTTCGCGCTGTACGGTATTTATGAATTCCAAAGTGAAGCAGGTACAGAAGGAAGGGGCCTCTCTCGCCGATTTATCGGCAGGTCTTGCTTATTCCGTGGTCAAGAATGCTCTGCAGAAAGTAATCAAGATTCGCAACCCCGAAGAGCTGGGACAGAATATTATTGTGCAAGGCGGGACTTTTTATAATGAGGCCGTACTACGCGCTTTCGAGAATCTGACGGGCAGAACTGTGGTACGACCGGATATTGCCGGGGTTATGGGTGCTTATGGCTGCGCGCTTATCGCCAGAGAGAATGCGGGAGTTAACGGCACCAGTAAACTGCTGGGACCGCAAGAGTTGGAATCTTTTAAATACGAAGTGTCCCCGGGCCGTTGTGGCCGTTGTAGCAATAACTGTGCGCTGACCATCAGCCGTTTCCCGGATAAGAGCTTTCATGTCACCGGAAACCGCTGCGAGCGCGGTGCAGGGGGAAAGAAAGAGAAGAACACGCTGCCGAACCTGATGCAGTACAAATACGAACGCTTTTTCGAATATGAGGCGCTGCCGGAAGCTCAGGCGGATCGGGGAACTATCGGCATTCCGCGGACTATGAATATGTTTGAGAATTATCCGTTCTGGCATTCATTCTTTACAACTTTGCGCTACCGGGTCGTACTGTCACCGAAATCCAGCAAGAAGCTCTACGAGAGTGGTATGGATACCATTCCCTCGGAATCGATTTGTTACCCAGCCAAGATGGCTCACGGACATGTGCAGAGTCTGCTTAGCAAGGGTGTTGATTTTATATTTTATCCGGCGATTGTGTATGAGAAAAAAGAAGATGACGCAGCACAGAATCACTTTAATTGTCCTGTCGTAGCTTCCTACCCGGAAGTCATTCGCAATAATATGGATGGGCTAAAAGAAAGCGGGATTCCCCTGGTCAGCCCGTTTCTGACCTTTGATGATATTGCAGCACTGACCAAGGTCCTTGCCAAAACATTCACGAAGGTTCCCAAAGAAGAGATAGCAGCTGCAGTGCAGGCGGGTCTTGCTGAAGCGGATCGCGCCAAGAACGATTTGCGTACCAAAGGGGAAGAAACATTAGCATTTCTAACCCAAACAGGCACCAAAGGAATTCTGCTCTGCGGTCATCCCTATCATGCTGATCCTGAAATTAACCATGGAGTAGCGGATTTAATTACGGGGATGGGACTCGCAGTGCTGACAGAGGATTCGATTTGCCATCTGGATCATAGTGAAGGCGATGTAGGGGTTGTTAATCAGTGGACCTACCACGCTCGTATGTACCGTGCGGCCCGACTCGCGGCAGGTAGAAGTGATCTGGAGCTGGTTCAGCTGACCTCCTTCGGCTGTGGCATCGATGCAATTACTTGTGACGCCGTTCAGGAAATCATGGAGCGTCATAATAAGGTCTACACCTTGCTCAAAATTGATGAGATCAGTAATCTCGGGGCCGCACGTATCCGTCTGCGTTCACTGCTGGCAGCAATGCATGAGCGTGAAAAAGGCAAAGTGCTGCCGAAGCAGCTGTATAAGACGCAAGCAAACGTGATTTTTACGAAGGAAATGAAAGAAACCTATACCATTCTTGCTCCGCAGATGTCGCCGATTCACTTCGAGTTAATTGAGCGGGTCTTCCGCGATGCCGGATACCGCCTGAAGATTCTGGAGACAACCGGGCCGGAGGAGACTGAGGAAGGGCTGAAATATGTCAACAACGATGCCTGCTACCCAGCGATTGTAACGATTGGACAAATTCTGTCAGCCATCAAGAGCGGTAATTATGATCCAAATCGCACCGCGGTTATTATGTCGCAGACTGGTGGGGGCTGCCGGGCAACCAACTATATCTCTTTGCTGCGTAAAGCGTTAAAGGATTCCAATCTGGAACAAATTCCAGTCATCTCACTGAATGCCTCCGGTATGGAGAATCAGCCGGGCTTCCGCATTAATCTTAAGCTGGCCAACCGACTGATTACAGCCGTCTGTTATGGTGATCTTTTGATGCGGATGGTAAATCGTTTCAGACCTTATGAGGTTATTCCTGGAAGTGCGCAGGCACTGTTCCGCAAAGGAATGGATCGCTGCAAGAACAGTCTGTCTACCTTCTCGTTCCGCGAATATAAACGGTTGATCCGCGAGATCGTTGCGGAATTCTGCCAGTTGCCAGTTAGAGCTGTAGTTAAGCCGAGAGTAGGTATTGTAGGTGAAATTCTAATCAAGTTCCACCCGGATGCCAACAATCGCATTATCGAGATGATAGAGGCTGAGGGTGGAGAAGCGGTGATGCCCGATTTTCTCGATTTTATCTTTTATTGCATCTATAATCCGATCTATAAGGCAGATCAATTCGGCAAAAGTAAACGGTTAGGGTACATCAATCCTATGTTGATCTCCTATTTAGAAATCTATCGTAAGCCGATTAAGGTTGCGCTTGAAGAAGCAGGTTTGGCGAAAGGTCGAGAAAATATCTATGGACTTGCTGAGAAAGCCAGCCGGCTGGTATCTGTTGGAAATCAGATGGGCGAAGGCTGGTTCCTGACGGCAGAGATGATGGATTTGCTGGATAATGGTGTGAACAATATTGCTTGCATTCAGCCGTTTGCTTGCCTGCCAAATCATATTACAGGGCGGGGAATGATCAAGGGCTTGAAGGAACTGTACCCTGGTGCCAATATCGTCGCTATCGATTATGATGCCGGAGTCAGCGTGGTGAACCAGAATAACCGGATCAAGCTGATGATGTCAATTGCCAGTGGGCTGGAAAATGGAGCGAAGTCATCCACCACAGAGACGCTCAGCGTTCTGTCGCAAACCATTCTGGAGAGTGCCAGCAGCGGAGTATGAAACTGATATAGCTATATAAACCTAATAAAGAGGGGACCAAGTTACAGCTTGGTCCCCTCTTTATATCTTTTCAACCTATAGAAAATGCTTTAATTTCAGAAAGTTTCTGCAAACTATTGACGAATAAATAGGTAAATAGTAAAATAGTTCGCATGCGAAGTATTAATGATTAAGCTATAAACTAATGGAGGTTAAGGACGTTGAAGGAGAATGAGCAACAGCTCGATGAAATTGTTTCCTCTTTCCGCCGCATCAGTCATGCCTTTCAGCAGTTGCTGTGGAAAGACGCTGAAGAATTGGACATTACACCTACCCAATTGATAGTGCTGCGTAAGTTGTCCGTCTATCCTGATATTGGAATTACGGAACTGGCAGAGCTGCTGCATTTGGGGAACAGCGCGGCAAGTGGCGTAGTTGACCGAATGGTGAGGGCCGAGTTGATCACAAGACAACGCTCAGAAACCGATCGGCGTATATACAATCTGGCAATGACCGATAAGGGCAGAGATATACGGGAAAGAAGCAAACAGTCTCTTAGAACGCATCTGCTGCCGTTAACGAATATTTCGTTGGAGGATGTCGGAGAACTACTGCGGATACACGGTGACATTGTGGAAATATTAGAACAAGGGAGAGAGAAAAAGAAGCTATGAGTACAATAACTGCCAACGCTGCTGTGGACACCAAGACAATACGCAGAGGACCCATTATCGCGGCGTTGCTCATCGGTGCCTTTGTGGCCCTATTGAATCAGACACTAATGAATGTCGCATTGCCCAAAATGATGGAGGATTTGAACATTGTCGCCAATACAGCGCAATGGCTAACGACCGGCTTCATGCTTGTTAATGGGGTGCTTGTGCCAATTAGTGCCTATCTGGTGGTGAAATTTACAACCCGCCAGCTGTTTATTACGGCAATGGTCCTTTTTTCTATAGGTACGCTGATCTGTGGAGTCGGACCTGGCTTCGAAACGATCATGGTCGGAAGAGTGATTCAAGCAGTCGGTGCCGGTATCCTGATGCCATTAATGAACATTGTGTTCCTGCAGATCTTCCCGATTGAAGAACGTGGGAAAGCGATGGGCCTGATGGCGGTTGCTATGATTTTTGCCCCGGCAGTTGGTCCTACACTTTCGGGTTGGGTCGTACAGAATTATTCCTGGCGGGTACTGTTCTTTATCGTGCTGCCACTGGCTATTTTTTCTACCCTATTGGGTATGAAGACGATGCGGAATGTAGGGAAGATAACCTCTCCTAAGCTGGATAAGCCGGGTATCATTTTTTCTACACTGGGCTTTGGCGGGTTGCTCTACGGCTTCAGTGATGCTGGAACCGACGGCTGGGGTAGCACAACAGTAATCGCCTGCCTTATTCTGGGTGTTGTTTCTTTGATTGTGTTCGTAGTGCGAGAACTCAAGACTACAACCCCGTTGCTTGAATTCCGTATTTTTCGCTATAACATGTATTCACTGACAACAGTGATCAATATCATCGTTACCATGGCGATGTATTCAGGCATGATTCTGCTACCGATCTATTTACAGACCATCCGCGGCTTCACGCCTATAGAATCTGGGCTTATGCTGCTGCCAGGGGCTATTCTGATGGGAATTATGTCTCCGATTACAGGTATTATATTTGATAAGATTGGCGCCAGATGGCTGGCTGTGATTGGGCTGGTTATCACTACCGTAACTACGTGGGAGTTCAGCCAGATTACAGATAGTACAACGTATACCCATTTAATTCTTACTTACACGGCACGAATGTTTGGCATGTCAATGCTAATGATGCCTATTGTAACTGCCGGGTTGAATCAGTTGCCGCAGCGCCTAAGCACGCATGGTACAGCGATGTCCAACACACTCCGGACGGTTGGCGGGGCGCTTGGGATGGCTTTGTTCGTCAGTTTGATGAGTAATCGAAAGAATAGTTACGTTGATGATGTAGTATTGAGCGGTGCGGTATCCAAGACGGACAAGGTGGCAATGCTTAAGCTTACGCAGGAAGCCACGATAAATGGGATTGCTCATGCCTTTACTGTGGCCACTTGGATAACGGTGTTTGCTTTGGTACTTTCCTTATTTATCAAGAAGACCTCGCCACAGCCGGATTTCCTCAAGACTGAGGAAACTAAGCCACAGCAGGCTAATGTATAAAGTCAGACTGAGAGTCATTTGAAAAAAGGGGCTGTCCCATAAGCCATGAATAATCTGGACCCTTAGTCAAGGACACTTGAAAAAAGAGTGGTTTAGAACCATTAGGAAACTAACAATAGGTGATTCCTGTATTGAACAGGGGTCATCTTTTTTAAACCCCATTGATATCTGTGGTGGTTGTAATAACGGATATAGCGATCAATTTCAAACTGTAGCTCTTGTAAAGATCGGCAACTGCGGTGATCCACATGATCTTTTAAATGGCCGAAGAATGATTCTTGAGGGGCATTGTCCCAACAATTCCCACGCCTGGACATCGACTGACCTATCCCATACTTCTTCAGCAGTGCTTGGTAGGTTGGACTCGTGTAATGGCTGCCTTGATCGGAGTGGATGAAGACATCTTTGTGTAACTTCACACGTTTTTGTTTCATGAGAGCGTCAATCGTGTCCGTGGCAATATCTAATGTGAGCCGGTTAGATACGTTGTAAGAGAGGATCTCGCCCGTCGAGGCATCTAGCAGGGTCGATAAATACGCGATCTCCGAGCGACCATGCGGGAGATAGGTGATGTCGGTAAGCAACCCCAGACCCGGAATACCCTTTTTAAAATCCCTTTGCAGACGGTTTGGAAGGGTCCGATGTTCCTTCGTAGCCTTCGCCATACGCTTATAGGGGTTAGGTTTTCTATGCGGGCATACGATGTTGAATTTCTTCATAAGCCTGCGGATTTTCTTCAGGTTATAAAGGATGCCAAACTCGTTCTCTAGAACCATCTTGATAGAGCGCGAGCCCTTCTTGTATCCTCTTCGGTGGAAAGCCTTCTTGATGTAGTCTCCCGCTTTAGCATCTGAACGAGTTCGCTCCAAGCGTGTATCTGCGGAACCTAAGTAGCTATAGTATCCCGAACGAGAAACGTTAAGCAACTTGCAAATGTAGCCTGTCATACGTCCTAGACCTTGATCCACAGCGTTCTTAATGAGTTCGAATAACTTAGTTTTGCTTAGATTCATTCCTTTGGCTACCAGCAACCTTTCTTTCGTGTCTAGCTTTTTTAACAAATCGACTTGAGATTCGAGCAGTCTAATCCTCGCTTCTTGCTTTGCAATGACTTCATCCGGGGATAGCTCCCGCTGCAAAGGACGCCCAGTGGCTTCCTTTCGAGAGTCGGATAGTCCTACAATCCCTCCTTGTTCATAGGCTTTCTTCCAGCGGTCAGCAGACTGTTCGATTCGCTTCATACCCATTACACTCACGTTAAATCCGTGAGCTTCGAAGATCTCTCTTGGGGTTTTGCCTGTCATGTATTGGTCAATAAATAACTGCTTAAATTCATCCGCATAGGTTATCGCCTTGTCACTCACTCTAACGACGTATCTGTTCTTTGACATCTGTTCACGTTCTTCTTCTGTAAATCGCTTCTTACTCATTTAATCCCCTCCGCTGTTCTTTCAGTATACAAAAAGGTACCCACAGCTTGAACACCTTTTTTTAAAGTGTCCAGTCTATGGGTACCAGTGTAGAAATGGCTGCTTGGGACAGCTCTTTTTTGGAGTCAGATAGACATTGCGCTTGTGAGGACGCTCCGCGAACGGACCGTTGTTTCAATCGCTGTGGTCTCCAGATTTTTTTCATTCCCCTTAGCGGTGAAAATCCGGAGACCAAGGCGAACGCTATCGCTTTTCCACAATCGTTCCGTCCTCTCCGCTGTTTAAGCGGGACTCGTATCTACAATCCTTCTAAAAATCATAAAAAAAGAAACCTTTCTTTGTTAAAATGGAAGTGCGACCAACCATTTTAAATCAAGGAGAGGTTTCTTTTGTACATTCAATATACCATGGACCAACTTTGCTTGCCAATGGATTTAGAGGACGACATTCCAGAACATCACCTCGTTCGTATCGTCAATGCCGCCGTTAACCGGCTGGACGACGGCATTTTTGACGCGGCCTACCCAGGTGGTGGCCGTGACAGCTACCATCCTAAAATGCTGACCAAAGTCATTATTTACGCCTACACGCAGCGCATCTATTCCTCTCGCCAAATCGCCAAATCCATTCGGGAGAACATCCCCTTCATGTGGCTCGCCGGTCGGCAGCGGCCAGACTTTCGGACGTTGAATCGATTTCGTTCCCAGCGGATGAAGAACGTTCTCGAAACCGTATTTACCGCCGTGCTTCAGTTTCTGGCTGACGAAAAATACGTTTCCCTAGAGCATTACTTTGTGGACGGAACCAAAATCGAGGCGAACGCCAATCGCTACACGTTTGTTTGGGGGAAAGCCGTCAGTAAACACAAAGTCAAACTGCAAGATAAGGTGCAGGCCCTGTTCGCTGACATTGAAACGGCAGAAGAACAGGAAGAACAAGAGAATTCAGGCAAAGACCTGGCTGAACTCGGCACAGATTCCGAAGTGAGCAGCGTGAAACTTGAACAGGTGGTGCAAAAGCTCGAAGCTCAGCTGGCCCAAAAACCGAAAGACAAGCCCTTAAAAAAAGCTGTTCGGACGCTGCGCAAGGATTGGCTTCCCCGACTGCTGAAGTACGAACAATACCAAAAGCTCCTTGGTGACCGGAACAGTTTCAGTAAGACAGATCCAGATGCAACGTTTATGCGGATGAAAGAAGACCACATGCGAAATGGCCAGCTGAAACCGGGATACAATGTGCAAATCGGGACCGAAAACCAATTTATTTTAGCCTACAGTTTACACCAAAGACCGACCGACACCCGCTGTTTAGAGCCGCATATGGAAAAAGCGCAGCAGATCCTCGGAAAACTGCCCAAGACAGTCATTGCGGATGCAGGCTACGGCAGCGAAGAAAACTACGCCTATCTGGAAAAGAAAGAGATTCAGGCGGTGGTGAAGTACGGCAGCTACCACAAGGAAAAGAGCAAAGCCTGGAAAGCGAATGTTGGTAAAATCGAGAACTGGACATACGATACAGCCGAGGATAACTGGACGTGCCCCGCCGGGGAAATGCTGCATTTCCGCAGAGAAAGTAAGGAAATCTCACAGAGTGGATATGAAATTCACAAACGTCATTACCGAAGTCAGAGCTGCGAGGGCTGTCCGTTGAAGGAACGCTGCACGAAGGCAGCTGGAGATAGGGAAGTGGTTGTTAGTATGGAACGACTGCGTTACCAAAAGCAGGCTCGGGAGATCTTGCGAAGTGAGGAAGGTTACGCCCTGGCCGTACGCCGAATGACGGAACCGGAAAGTGTATTTGGACAACTGAAAAATAACCGGGGCTTCCGGCGCTTTCTGCTTCGCGGCATGGAAAAAGTGACGCTTGAGGTCGGGTGGCTTTCGCTTGCCCACAATTTACTGAAGCGAGCAGCCATAGACCAAAAACATAGAGCAGCACACCTCCAATAACAGGAGGTGTGCTGCTCTGTTGACTTTTATGCTTTTGAAATTGAAGGTGGCCTGTCTCTGCTCGTAGAAAATCTACTTTTGAGACAGCCCCCTTTTTATTTACATTCCGATACTTCCAGTTGCATTACTCCAACGCTTCAGAAGAGGTAGCGTATCAGCAAGCACCTTGCGGGCTGATATTTCTTCCATTCCCTCCTCCACCATGTAGCCGGTACAGAGATCGGTCATGCCTTGCAGTGTGATATCGGGCTGCTTAAATTCTCCAGCTTCATAGCAATACATGCAGTATTCTGTAATCTTATTTCCATCAGCATCGCTTCCCAATAATTCTCCATCATGCATCGGCATACCACAGCTTTGGCACAATAACGTCTCTTCTTGCTGTGCTTGTTCTTGCTCCATATCCAGCACACTCCTTAGCATTTTTACGAGTCAGTTCCGTCAGCTAAACTGCATGAAAGTATACTTTTCGTTTAGCAAAGTAGTGCAGCCCGTAGTAAGTTCATTATAAGACAACAAACCTGACGGCATTCCGTCAGGTTTATTGTTAATTGCAGAGAAATTCGCATTTTAGGTTTGGTTTGCTGATTCCGTATATTTGGCAGCAATTCCTGCAGCAAGCTCGGCGATCTTATGCCGGATATGCTCTGGCTCCAGCACTTCGACAGCTGTTCCGAAGCTGAGTAGAAAGCCATACAGCCACCCGTCCTCAGGGTAGTCGATTGTGAGGGTATACCCACCGTTTCCGTCGGGCAGCAGCTCAGTAGAATCGAAGCGATCCTCGGCGAGATGCTTGCCTTCAGGGTTGAAATGCAGCACTGCCCGGGCCTGCCCGCCATCTCTCTGCCACTGAGAGCTCCAGGGGAGCTCTTTCAAAGGGAAATCCTGGCGTATATATTCCCTGTTCTCCTTAACAAGCGATTTCATGCGCAGTAGCTTAAAAAGCCGGAAGTCCTCACGCTGTGCGCAGAATCCATATAAATACCACGCCTGTCCCTTAAGCACAAGTGTATAGGGTTCTACTGAACGCAGGCTTGCCACCCCAGCGGCATTAATATATTCAAAGGATACAGCAACACTATCCTCGAGTGCTTCTTTCAGAATCGCCAGCTTCTCTTCCAGTGGACCTTGAAGGCCCCAGGGGGAGAAGTCGACAATGAGCTGTGTAGTTTTGCTGCGGAACGCGGCGGTTTGTGAGGGCGGGATTACACTGCTGATCTTTTCCATGAGCAAGGTGTGTTCAGCTCCAGTATAAGAAGAGACACTTTGCAGGGCATTAAAAATAGCAGCCAGCTCGCGGTCTGTCAGAACATTACGATCTAGACGATAGCCTTCCATAAGACCGATTCCGCCATTCGCACCCTGATAGGTAACCACGGGAATTCCGGCTCCATTAATACTTTCAATATCACGATAGATAGTGCGTACGGACACCTCGAACATGTCGGCAAGCTCTTTAGCCTGAATCAGGCGGCGGTTCATTAACAGGATGACAATGGAGAGCAAGCGGTCTATTTTCAAAAGGGAAATCCTCCTTTTCTGTAATCTTAGCAAAAATAAGAAAATAAAGCATTGCCATAAGCATTAAATTCGACTAACATCTAATTAGACAATTATATAATTAGATTGTGAGGGTTATATGGATGGGAAATGCTACAGCAATTCTAACAAATCGTCGGGGATATACCCGGCTATTCACTGCTGGACTGATCAACGGAATTGGTGATCGCTTTAGTGGGATTGCTATGCTGGCTCTGGTGCTGCATCTGACCGGATCGGGGATGGCAGTAGGCATATCACTTGGTGTACGCATGCTGCCCTATTTGTTCCTGGCACCACTTGGAGGAATGCTCGGCAGCAAGCTACCACGGAAGTATATTATGATGACAACTGATATTTTACGGGTGCCGGTAGCGCTATCGTTTCTGTGGGTAGATGGAGAAAATAAGCTGTGGTTACTGTATGCAGGGAGTTTCTTGCTGGCGGCTGGTGAAGCCATTTATAATCCCATTCGTAAATCGACCATTCCGCTGCTTGTGAAGCGCGATGCGCTGCTTACGGTTAACGGATTGGAGCAGCTTATGACAGGCTGTGTACTGATTCTGGGAGCTTTTTCTGGTGGCGTGGTGTCACTATGGTTCGGTCCGAAGATGGCTTTTATCATGAATGCAGCATCATTTCTGGTGGCAGCGTTGCTAATCTACGGTATTGACTTCAAAGCAAATTCTGCTGCAGAAGAGGAGAAGACTCTAATAATTACTCCCGACAAAACGCTCATTAAGGGGGCGAAGCACCCAAGAGGTGGGGTGTGGCAAAGCATAGGGTTTCTGATTGCTGGCAGTCTTACGCTGCAGATTGTGCTTGGGTATGAATTGCTTGTGCCGCTTACGAATGGTTTAGACAACGTACTCATCAGTGTGTATGCGATACAGGTATTTCATGCCGGGGATATCGGAGTAGGGGCATTTTACGCGGCGCTTGGTATCGGACTCAGCCTAAGCTTTTTTGCCGGACGTTATTTAAAGCGGGGTCTCCTCCTTGTTGCACTAACAGGACTATTAATGGAGGGCTTCTTGCTAATGGGCATTAGTACTGCCTCTAATTTTACGATTGCCTTTTTTCTATACATTGCGCTCTCACTTGCTGGTGGAGTAGGCAATGCCTGTTTGGATACCCTGCTGATGAGAGAGACTCCGCCTGCGCTGCAGCCAGTCCTGTTTGGGATAGTTTCAGCAGTAGGCAATACATTGATGGGCCTATCGATGCTGGTTACGGGCTGGCTATTAGGTGCAGTGGAACCGCGGATGTTGGGATTCGCTGGTGGTGCGGGAGTTGTCGCGATTACTTTGCTGCTGGGGGGATATACTTGGGTGCGCCGAAAGAAGGACAGCAGCTTCACCGTCCCTTGGAAGTCTCTTTAACCTTTGTTTTCAGCTCCAAGTCAGCCTTGCGTCGGAGAAAGCGGGAGGTTAGGCGCTTGCGGTAGCGGTACATAACAATCACTGCAACAATCAGCGCTCCGCCAGAGATAATCCACTTGGAGTAGAGCTCGAATAGGTGAAAAATACCCATCCACTGCGGTCCGAATACCCGTCCGATGCCCAGAAAGAGCAACACCCAGAATAACGCTCCGCTATAGGCATATAAAGCGAATTTACGGAAAGGAAGGGCGATAATGCCAGCGAAATAACCAGTGAAGTGGCGTACACCTGGGACAAAATAGCCGATGAAGATAAGAACGCTGCCGTATTTCTCGAACCAGACTTGGGTCTTCGCAAGCTTGGCGGGTGAGAACAGAAACCATCTGCCGTAGCGTTGGATAAAGGGGAGTCCGGCCTTCAGGCCAACGAAATAAGTGACCGTCATCCCGACTGTAGTACCTGCATAGGCCACGGCCATCAGCGTCATGAAATCCAGCCTTCCGGTATAAGAAAGGAACCCTGCAAAGGCCATTGTAGTCTCACCGGGAAAGGGGAGCGCTACGAATTCCAGCAGCAAGCCGAAGAACATCACGTTATATCCGTATGTGGCGAATAATTCCTGTATCCAATTCAGCATTTCCATAAAGATCGTCACTCTCCAAGAGGCAGATGCCTTATTTATTCTAATTTGAAGCTTGTCTTCATACAATCTACCAAAAGGATTTTATGCCAATAGAATGCTGGAGGTAGAGAAGATGATTAGGAAAAAAAGCGAACACAGCCGCCGGATCGTGATCCGCGGTTTGCTTGTTATGGCAGTAATACTCATCGTTATGTCAGGCTGGGGTGCAGGTGAATATTTGGGTGCTTGGAAGATCCAGCCTCTGCAGGCTGCAAGCGTAGAATCTCTTTCTTTTCAGAATAAACTTCCCGGTGCAGTGACGCAACATTTGCCAACTGCACCTGCAGGAGTTACTCCAGCCATCGCGATGACTCCAAGCCCGCAAGCAAGTGCTGAACCGCAAACATCCAATCCAAAAACGGCATATCTCACCTTCGACGACGGCCCTAGTAATGTTACCCCCAAAGTACTGGAGATTTTGCAGCAGGAGGGTGTGCGGGCTACTTTTTTTGTCATTGGAAACCAGGCACAGAGCCATCCTGAGTGGATTAACGCCATTTGGGAGCAGGGTAATGCTATAGGCAATCATACGTACAATCATAATTACTCCGAATTATATAAAGGGTTTACCGCGTTTTGGAGTCAAATCAAGCGTACGGAAGAAATTGTCCGGGGCATTACCGGAGTTCGCCCGCAGTTGATACGTGCGCCTGGAGGCACCTTCGGTCATTTTGATAATACCTACTTCTATCTCTTGAAGCAAGCAGGCTATTTGGTTACAGATTGGACGGTAGATAGCGGCGATTCCAAGCGAAAAGGAGTGCCTGCTTCAGAAATTTTACAGGAGGCGACTATGGGATTAACAGCCTCCAAGGTTGTTCTGCTGCTGCATGATGGTGGAGGTCATACAGAAAGTGCCAAAGCACTGCCTGAGATTATTAAACGTTATAAGGCAGCCGGGTATGTGTTTGATATATTGGACGATCAAGTGAAGCCTGTGCAGTTCAGAGTATCTCCGAAAACTAAAGATGCGGAAAGATCTACACCTACGCAGGCCTGGATCGCTTCAAATATCATTCCTAATGCCGAGCTGTTTGAGCCGGGTAAACCACTTGTTCTGGAGGTTGGCAAGCTGGAAACCAGGCTGAATCCGGGGGAATATGTCATTAGTAAAGGACAATACATGGTGCCGCTTCGTGCTGTTATTGAACGGCTCGGTGGCAGAATAACTTGGGACACCGTAAACCGTAGCGGGAAGGTCAATTGGAACGGGACGGCTGTCACAGCAAATATAGGGAACAAGGAGCTGATCTTATACCGTGCTGACGGTGTGCAGGAGGCGAAAGCTGCGAGAGTGGAGCTGATCGGTAGTTCGATCTGGGTATCGCTGCGGGATCTGCTGGAGATTGCGGGTCATCCCCCGCTAAATATAAGCGTCACAGAGAAGGAGCGCAGAGTAAAGTCGCTCTGAAGAAACCAATCCATGTCTGGGCACTCTTTTTCATGGGAAGAATAGACAGTAATAAGTCTATTAACCAAAGGAAGTGTCCTATTGTTCTCCTCCTCTCTCTATGAACGGAAACAGCACAAGAAAAAGAATACCAAGAATGTGAGAAGTGTGACCTTACCGCGAAGCCGTCGGGCTCTGGGTGAATGGCTGCGGATGTTGAGCGTGACAGGTATAATCGGTATTTTATATGCTTGGCGCGGGGGAGCCTCATTGTTGTTCCTCCTGATAGCTCTTGGAATGTTTATGCTTAATGGGCTGGGACTGCAGCTGTTTGGTCCACGGAGCGTAAAGCTGGTTCGGACAGTTACTCCAGCCCGGCCTGCAGCCGGAGATATACTCCAAGTGAAGGTAGAGGTCAGCTTCCATGGGCGGCTTCCGCTTCCATGGATGACCATTGTCGATTATTGGAGTGGCACCAGCCACCATGAGCTGTTATTTCCTGGATTGAGGCGTTCCTTTGGTTATACCTACACCTTGGAAGGAATGCCGCGGGGCATTCATCATTTGCAAGGTTGCAGAGTCACTTGGGGGACTTGCCAGGCTGGTTCACAGGTAGAATCGAGCCCGAGGGCAACGAGGTATTAAAGGTGCTACCAGCTCCGTTGTACTTTGGCGATGTACTGCCAGATAGCAGCTTTATTTCTGGAGGGGATATGGCTTCTAAGAGAGGACGCAGCATTGGTGAAGAAGCTCTGGACATTCGTGATTATGCGCCGGGTGATCCGCAGAGTCGAATTCATTGGAAGAACAGTGCCCGGAGGGGAACACTGCAGACTAGGGTGCCAGAGCGGGAAAGAGGGCAGATGACCTGTGTGGTGCTAGCTAATTGCCCTAAAAGCTATGAAATCCCTCCGGGCGTCTTAACGCCACGGGGCTATAGAGGCGATACGATACCCGCATTTGAAAAAGCAGTATCGACGGCGTTGGGACTTATGCTCTCTGCCGAACGAACTGGCACTTATATTCAACTGTTTAGCGGGGGCTGGCCAGAAGGTACAGCCAGACATGAAGGCCTGGGCAAAATCCCGGGCAGAGTGCTGGATTTCCTGACGGGAATTTCTCCGGATAGCACACGTAGCTTAACGCAGTTGCTGGAGGATGCCTCCCGGAGCTGGATACCCGGAATGACTGTTTCCGTTATCACTGGTCAATTGGAGGAGGAATCCGCCAAGGTCATCGCCCGTTTTCTGGTGCAAGGTGTGAAGGTTGATCTTTACTATGTCTGGGACAGCCCGGCGCCAGGAACTGTGGATACACCAGCACAAGCTCATCTACAGCCGAGTGATACTATGTTGCAGGCTGATTCACCTCCAGTAAATGGAAGTGTAACCTCGCAAGCCTATCGGCAGTCCGTAAAAGGATCAGTTGGCGACAGCCTAAAGCGTCTTGGAGCACGTTTATATCGTCTGGATACCGCGTTGCCGGCTTCAAGGTACAAGGAGGTTGAGTTCCATGGGTTATCCGGGAAACCAACTCTACGGTAGTAGAATTCAGAGTGCTGGAGAGATGCAGAGTTCGCTTCCCATAGAGAACAGTCCTGTCGGAAAACAGGGGGAATCGCCCCTCTACTACCGCTTGCTGTTCTCTTTGCCTATCATGGGGCTGTTTATTCAATGGCTGCTGCCCTTATACCGCTCTACATCGCAAGCAGACACTGCACAACTGCTCGTAACATTGATCATATCAGCGTTAGTACTGTTGCTGTGGGGAATGTTTCAGCTTCCGGCTTGGCTTCTTCTAAGCAACCAAATCCTCATCATTACCCTGACATGGTTCTATATCTGTGCCGCTAAAGAAGGAATAGGATGGGTCAACAGTTATTTAGCAGGAATCACGAATGATGCCATTTCGCTTCTCTCGGGACAGGTTTCCCAGCTTAGTGGAGATAGCAGGCAACTGATATTAATTGTCGGCTGGGGGTTGCTGGTATGTTCAGTACAGCAGCTAGCTCTTTATCGGGGGAGTACGTTGCTATTTACGGTGTTAACAATGGTCTATTTACTTGTTCTGGATATGGGCTTTGGCCTAAATACAACGATGAATATCATAATATCGTTAGGCCTGATTGTCTGGATGCAAGCGATGAGCAGACTGCTGCATCTTAGAGAACGTACACATAGCAATAGGATACCTTATGCTCGTTGGGGAGGTCTGGCACTATCCGCTGCCGTTGCTGTGACAACTACGGCCTGGTTGGGTGAGCAACTCTATGGTTCACGACCTGTAGCCCCCATTTCACTGCAGTCGGCATTTAGCAGTCTGCAGGAATGGACTTCAGGGCATCTTCCAGAACGTGTGGAGGGACTCCAGACTGGAACGACGGGTTACAGTTCAGACGGTGGAGAGCTCGGAGTTCCGTTGTCACGCAGCACTGAACCTGTCTTTACTGCTGTGAGCAGCGTCCCCACCTATTGGCGCGGAGAAAGCATGGCTTATTATGATGGACGCCGCTGGATCAAGGCAGCAGAGGAATACATTCCGCTTAATCTATCCAGTCTCCTGATGAAGGGAACATCCGTGGAGGGTATTGAGGGAGAGCGGACGCTGGTTCAGCGGATACAATTTGTTGTTCCTTCATCCGGTGGGCTTCCTCTATTCAATGCGGGGACCATAAAGGATGTATTGGCTGTTCAACTGGCTGATGGCAGCCGCCTTGGTTATGTGCTGGCCAATAAAGGGGAAGAAAGCTTTCGCCTGCCGGATCTTACAGGCTCGGCAAGAGTGACAGAGTATACTGTGAAGGCGCTGCTGCCGGAGAGCAATCCGGCGGTTCTACGCACCCTGAACGGTTATGATCCGCAGGCCATTACAAGTGAGTATTTAGAGCTGCCCGCATCACTGCCCAGGCGGATTGCCTCTCTGGCCGAGCAGCTTACAGCTCCTGCCGAGAACCGCTATGATGCTTCAGTCGCGGTTCGGGATTATTTGCGGAGCCGGTATTCTTATACCCTGAACACTTTGATCCCACCGTCAGGAACCGATTTTGTAGATAACTTCTTATTTGATACTAGACAGGGCTACTGTGTACATTTTGCTACTGCAATGACGATACTGCTGCGCAGCGCGGGTATTCCAGCCCGTTACGTTCAGGGCTACGGGCCAGGAACACTGGAGGCGGGCTCCGAGCCGCAGCGTTATGCTGTCACCCAGGGCGATGCCCACGCCTGGGTGGAGGTTTATTTTGCTGGCGCGGGCTGGGTTCCCTTTGACCCGACGCCTGGCGCAGGCGGCGCATCTGGATTCGCGCCGCCTGCTCTCCCCGCGGCGGCTTCAGCCGCGCCGCCGAGTGCCACCCCGCCCGCTGCGCGTGCGCGGGGCGGCTTGCCCGCCCTGCCGCAGGCGGGCGGGGCCGCTACAGCGCCGCTCGCCGCGGCGCTGCTCTTGCCCGCCGCCGCCTGGCGCTGGCGGCGGAGCCTAGCCCTGCTGCTGGCGGCGCACAGCAGCAGGGCGGGCAGCCGTGAGAGGCAGCTGCGCGCGGCCTCTCTGGCTTGGCACGGGCTGGCGGCGCGCTACGGCCCGCCGCCGCCCGGGGCAACGGGCAGGGAGTACGTCGCCTCCCTGCCGATTGAAGATGCCGGACTGCACGCAGCCGTCCGGCAGTTTGTACGCCGCTATGAAGCCTTGGCGTACAGCAAGGGCAGGGTAGCTGCCGTCTCCGATCCGGCAGCCTTTATGCGGGAATGCCTGGCGATCACATTTCGTTTGAGCTGATGGATGTGATCGTAACCCCCATTTTCAAGCTCAGAATGATCTATGGAAGCGGATACTATCCTTAATCGGACCCAGCCGCCTTTTTGATCAGAGTAGAAAGATTAATATTGTTCGCAGATATCACCCAAAAAGCTTAGGCATAACGTGATCTCCTTTCCTTGACGGTGTGAATTATCCATGAGTATAATGAATCCAATAATCAAGGGAGGCACGTAATGAATAAGCCAAATGAAATAATCGTCGTTCTCGATTTTGGAGGACAATATAATCAACTTATCGCGCGCAGAATTCGGGATTTAGGGGTATACAGCGAGCTGCTGCCGTACAATACGCCAATTGACAAGATCAAAGCACTCTCGCCGAAGGGTATTATTTTCTCCGGAGGTCCTAGCAGTGTGTATGCTGAGGATGCGCCACATGTAGATCCAGCCGTTTATGATTTAGGAGTGCCAATCTTTGGCATTTGTTATGGCATGCAGCTTATGGCTCAACAGCTGGAGGGTGGCAAGGTAGAGAGTTCCTCCAAACGTGAATACGGCAAAGCCGATATCGACTTTGAACAAGGGGCTCAACTGGTTGCTGGACTAGAGAGCCGCCAGACCGTATGGATGAGCCACGGCGATCATGTCGTAGAGCTTCCGGTGGGCTTTAAGCTGGATGCTGGAACCGAAAGTGCTCCGATTGCAGCAATGAGTAATGATGAACTGAAGTTTTTCGCTGTTCAATTCCATCCAGAGGTTCAACACTCCGTACATGGTAACCAAATGATCTCTAACTTCCTGTATGAGGTTTGTAACTGTGAAGGCAAATGGACCATGGAATCTTTTATTGATGAAGCGATTAAAGATATCCAGGACAAAGTCGGGGACAAAAAAGTACTCTGCGCACTTAGCGGCGGGGTTGATTCTTCCGTAGTGGCTATGCTGATCCATCGGGCCATTGGTGCCCAATTAACATGTATGTTTATTGACCACGGTTTGCTGCGCAAGGGTGAAGCAGAGAGCGTAATGGAAACGTTCGTCGGCAAATTTGATATTGACGTAGTGAAGATTGATGCACGCGATCGCTTTATGAGTAAGCTGGCTGGAGTCGATGATCCTGAGCAGAAGCGCAAAATTATCGGTAATGAGTTCATCTACTGCTTCGATGAAGAGTCAGCCAAGCTGGGGGATTTCTCCTTCCTTGCCCAAGGTACGCTGTACACTGATATCGTAGAGAGCGGAACAGCAACGGCACAGACGATCAAATCACATCATAATGTGGGCGGTCTGCCGGAAGATATGAAGTTCAGTTTGATTGAGCCTTTGAATACGCTGTTTAAGGATGAGGTCCGCAAACTGGGTGAAGAGCTGGGAATGCCACATGCCATCGTTTGGCGTCAACCTTTCCCGGGTCCGGGACTTGCCATTCGTGTATTGGGCGAAGTTACGGAGGACAAGCTTACCATCGTGCGGGATTCAGACTATATTCTGCGTGAGGAAATCGCCAAGGCTGGACTGGATCGTGAGATCTGGCAGTACTTCACCGCATTGCCTAACATGAAAAGTGTAGGCGTTATGGGTGATGCCCGTACCTATTCCTACACCGTAGGCATTCGTGCCGTTACCTCCATCGACGGCATGACCGCTGACTGGGCGCGTATTCCGTGGGATATCCTTGAGAAAATTTCAGTGCGTATCGTTAATGAAGTAGAGAACGTCAACCGTATCGTCTATGACATTACCTCGAAACCGCCTGCAACCATTGAGTGGGAATAGCAAATTCCGAATAAACTAAGTAAGCCTGGGAATGCTGAGTGTAGAGCATTCTCAGGCTTTTTTTGAATCATTAGAATTTTATGGGTTCACACTTAATCCATCTATAACCATAAGAAGAGAGATTTCCCTCTCATTCCTGGAAAATACCGTGAACCTCGAGCTCAAATCACAGGAACACAGGAAAAATGTCCGTTTTACGAACGTTCTCAAGAACCTGACGTGTAATGTTCGCATTTACCATTGACAAGTCATGTCATGTCCACCTAAAATGATAAAGCACAACAACAACAACTATTCGTATAATTCTGGGGATTGGCCTGGAAGTCTCTACGAGGTCACCGTAATGGCCTGGCTACGATTAAGAAGAGCAAACCTATAGACTCTCGACTTTTGTCGCTGGTTTACAAGGAAGCTACTCTTTTTTTGAGCCGCTATCTACTAAGATGCCGGCTTTTTTTGTTGCTGTCAGACACCAAAACACCTTAGGGGGAGAACAATTTGAATCGCTTTTTCAAGTTGAAAGAGAATGGCACCACAGTACGTACAGAGATTATGGCCGGTTTGACCACTTTTATGGCGATGGCTTACATCTTGTCGGTTAATCCTAACACTTTGACAGCTTTTGGCCGTATTGACATGGGCTGGTATTCGGTATTTTTGGCTACAGCGCTGGCAGCAGGTATTTTCACTATTGCGATGGGCCTGTTCATAAACTTTCCGGTAGCTTTGGCGCCTGGTATGGGTCTTAACGCCTATTTTGCTTCCGTAGTTCTGTCCTCTGCAACAACAGATCATCCATTCAGTTGGCAAATGGGTCTGACAGCAGTATTCATTTCGGGATTGATCTTTATCCTGCTGACCATTACTCAAATACGGCAAATACTATTAACGGCTATTCCAGATAGCTTGAAGCATGCAATTACGGTAGGTATCGGTTTGTTTATTACGATTATCGGCTTGAAGAACAGCGGCTTGATGACGATTGGTGTCGAAGCCGGCAATGACATCGCTGCTAACAAGTTCACAGATGTACTATCCTTTGAAACAGTTATCCATATGGGTAGTCTTGATAACACAAACGTTCAACTGGGAATTATCGGCCTGTTGCTGATTTCTATCCTGATGGTGCTGCATGTACGCGGTGCAATTCTATTCGGTATTCTGGGCACTACGATAGTTGCTATCCTGATGGGCGCAGTTGATTTCAGCGCTTTATCCAGCCCGCAATCCCCTTGGGTTCCTGACTTTACGCAATTGAACTTTATGGAATTTGACTGGGACGGCATCCTGCACACAGGTATTATTTCGGCCATTGCTACCTTTACTTTTGTAGAATTGTTCGATACATTCGGCACATTGGTAGGTACGGCTGAACGTGCGGGTATTATGAAGAACCCTGAAGAAGGCAAAAAACGTGTCGGTAAAGCAATGTTCGTGGATGCAGTCGCTGTAGCAGGTGGTGCTATGCTGGGTACTTCCACAACAACAGCTTACGTAGAAAGCGCAGCTGGTGTTGCTGAAGGGGGCCGCACAGGCCTGACAGCTGTAACAACAGGGGTTTGCTTCCTGCTTGCTCTGTTCCTCGCTCCTGTAGCTGCACTTATTCCGGGTTCTGCAACTGCAGCAGCCTTGATTATTGTGGGTGTACTGATGGCTCAATCCATTCGTCAAATTGACTTTGAGGACATGGTTGTAGCTATTCCGGCCTTCCTGACCTTTGTAATCATGCCATTCACTTACAACATTGCTAATGGTATTTCCTTCGGTATCGTCACTTATGTCATTCTCGCTTGTGTTGCCAATCTTGGCGGCAAGAAGAAATACGATATCCACTGGATGATGTGGCTGCTCGCCGTCCTGATTATTCTCCGTTATGTATTTATCGGCAGTCAGGGCTAAGCCTGAGCACAATAGTAATCCACGGCTCCTTCATAACTGAAGGGGCCGTTTTCTTGTTTCTAAAGCCGTGAATTAGTCTGGGGCAACCTTTGTTCCGGCCTTTTCAATGTCTGGTATTTAGATTATATTGTTGAAGAGGTGATTAGGTTGTCCAGCAGATTAAATAGTGGGTATAACTACATTAAGCGCAATCCTTGGCCGCTGCTATTGTTTCTGCTGGGAGCTGTAATTCGAATTTTGTATTTAGGGTCTATTCCGCCAGGGTTGAATCAGGATGAAGCCTCCATAGGTTATGACGCTTACGCTATACTTCATTTCGGAATGGATCGGAATGGCATTCATCTGCCCATACATCTCATTGCTTGGGGCAGTGGGCAAAATGCGCTTTATGCCTACCTATCCATGCCTTTTATATTGCTGTTTGGTCTGACCCCAATGTCCATACGGGCAGTTAGCCTAATTATGGGCTTAGTGGGGATGGTAATATTTTATCTGATGGCTAGACAGCTGTTTGTTTCCAGAGGGGCTGGCCTTGCCACCATGTTCTTCATTGCAATTAATCCCTGGCATATTATGATGTCGAGATGGGCGCTGGAGTCGAATTTATTTCCCACTTTGATCCTGCTTGCCGTTTATTTTCTTCTAAAATCATTAGTAAACTCGAAATGGTCCTACGGTTTTAGCATGATGCTGGCTCTTTCGCTGTATGCTTATGGAACGGCCTACTTTTTTGTCCCGATATTTGCCTTAGGTACCTTAATTCTTCTATTGTATAGAAGAGCAATACATTTCCGAACTGTTCTGTGGAACATTGCACTGTTTATATTACTGGCTCTGCCTATTCTTATATTTATAATCATCAACCGTTTGAAGCTGCCGGGAGTCGAAACTCTGCTGTTTTCTATCCCTAGATTGACAATGCCGCGTATGGATCAGGTATCATCTGTTTTCAGCGGACAAATAGTACATACTGCCTCAAGTAATTTCACTGCATTTATTAAGCTTTTGCTTAGCGGGAGCGACGGATTGCCCTGGAATTCAATCTCACCCTATGGATATGCCTACCCTATCGCCTTGCCCTTTGCCCTTATCGGACTTATGGTGTTGATAAAAGCGGTGCGAAAACGTGATCAATGGGGAACGGGGCAGGCGGTCGTACTGATTTGGCTTTTGGTTGCCGTGCTAATGACCTTTATTACTGATGTAAATATCAATCGGATTAATGTTATTTTCTACCCGCTGGTCTTACTGGTTGTTGCAGGTTTTATGTGGTTAAGCCACAAATTGAAAGCTATCGGCATTCTTTCCGCAGCTGTCTTCAGCCTTTTCTTTATTTTATTTACAACCGTTTATTTCCGCGATTTCCCTCAAACCATTGGACCTGCCTTCTATGAATCAATTGGTGAGGCCATACAGTATGCTTCAGAGGAGAGTACAGGGAAGATCTACGTCACAGATGAGGTTAACATGCCTTATATTTATGTGCTTTTTTATGAGCGAGTAAATCCGCATGATTTCTTGAAGACTGTTAATTATGTTAATCCAGGAGAGGCGTTTCAGAAGGTAGCTTCTTTTGGCAGATATGTATTTGGTTATCCGAACATCGTTCCGGGAGAGTCAGCGGCTTATATTTTTGGGAATGGGGACGCTATTCCTGCCGAAAGTGAGAATTATAGGATTAAACACTTTGCCAACTATACTGTGGTAATCGCAAAGAGCGCAGCAGCCGGAGCCATCACTTCCAGCGACCCTGCAGAGCCTGAGCCAATGCTTTCTGATTTTGTGAATGGAGATTTTGAAGAAGGGAAATCAGGCTGGAGGTTTACGGAAGGGACGGGGGTTGCCACCAATAATTCCTATAAGGGCAGTTATCTGGGCTATCTTGATCTGGGGACTGGAAAAAGTATTACACAATCCTTCATCACCAAGGAATCTGGTGAATATAAGCTATCCGCGATGGCCAGCGCTGGTAATGAAGGAGGAAGGCTGGGGATACGGACGAAGGATAGTGTACTTGCGGAAGCTGAAATTACGCCCGGAGATACATACCATGCAATTACGCTTCCGGCGTTTAGATTGGAACAGAATCAACAGGCGGAGATTTATATAACCGGCGGGACGGGCTGGATTAACATTGACGAGGTGAAATTGGAACGATGATTAAAAATACACGTGCGGCCGCAATGATCGTTGTAATGCTGTTATTGTTTATACTTCCGGTGACGAGCATACATGCAGATGGAAATTTATTGTTAAACTCTGGCTTTGAGGAGGGTGATAAGGATAACCCGTCTAACTGGACCAAGGACATGTGGATATCCGGAGACAGCTCCGGTATATTGTCGGTACAATCGGAGGTAGTTCATTCCGGCAGTAAAGCAGCAGTGATCGAGAATCTTGAACCCAATCATCTGAAATGGGTGCAGAATATCAAAGTTACTCCGAATAGTTATTATAAAATATCCGGTTATACCAAGGTGGTTAGCACGGCAGGCGAGGGGTTTGGTGCTAATATATTCGTCGTCGGAGTCGGTGGGGGTTATCCCAGCACAGTGGATACGGCCGGAGATTGGCAGTATCTTGAATTCATCGGGCAGACTGGACCGGACCAGTCAGAAATATCAATTGGTGCAGCCCTTGGCGGCTATGCAAGTCTGATCCAGGGCAAAGCCTATTTCGATGATCTGTCCGTAGAACGATTGGATGCTGCCCCCAAAGGGGCGAATGTAGTTTCACTGGTTAATACTGCAGCAGCCCCGGATGCTGGTAGCAATGCAGCGGATACCCCTCATAAAGTATCGCCGGCAAAGCTGTTGCTGATTTCGGTGTTGTTCAGTATTTTTTTCGCTGTGCTGTACAATAGAGCGCTTCGCAGTGAGAAGTTTCTGGGACGGACGGAGAATATCTATACAAGATGGCTGTGTGTTGCTATTGGCCTGGCTTTTATCCTGCGGATATGGCTGGGTCTAACCGCGCAGGGTTATCAGAATGACATGAATACATTTATAGCTTGGGGGCAGCGGCTGGTTGATGTGGGACCTGGGAAGTTCTACGAAGCAGGCTATTTTGCCGATTATCCACCAGGGTATTTGTACATATTGTATCTGCTCAGCCTTGTTCGTGGTGTATTTGGCTTTGCGCATGGCACAGGTGGGGAGAACTTGCTGTTCAAGCTGCCGGCAATTCTTTCCGATCTGGTGCTGGGGTACTTGATTTATCAAGTGGGACGTAAAAAACTTGGCTCCGGTATGGCTTTTGGTTTAATGCTACTGTTTCTGTTCAATCCGGCTGTGCTTATTAATTCAGCCGCTTGGGGACAAGCAGATTCATTCTTTCTGATCTTCCTGCTGCTTAGCATTCAAGGGGCAGCGAACAAATCCTTCGTTCGCTCAGCCATCTGGTTTGCTCTGGCTACACTAATTAAACCGCAGGCGCTGATCTTTACACCCGTACTGTTGTTTGCTTTCTATCATCACCGGGCCTGGAAGCAGCTTGCCGTCGGCGCTCTTTACGGGTTGGGTATATTCAGCCTGCTGGCTGCACCCTTCTTCTGGAATAATGGAGGTCTAAGTGGACTAATTAATCTGTATAAAGGAACCTTGTCCTCTTACCCTTATTCTACAGTCAATGCATTTAACCTATATGCACTGACAGACCCCATGTGGTCAGCGCTTGATCTGACTTGGCTCGGCATTACGTACCGTGTGTGGGGTTTTATTTTTATCCTGGTGGCCGTAGCTCTAGCAGCATTCTATTCCTTCAAGAAGGATCGGCTGGAATTGTCAAAATCCTATTTTATCGGAATGGTTCTGATCGTAACAGTTTTTGTATTAGGTACTAAAATGCACGAGCGTTATATGTATCCGGTACTGATCCTCTGTTTGTTCACTTATATACAGAACCGGGATCGCAGATTTCTAACCCTGTTTCTTGGTTTCAGCTTAACGCAATATATTAATGTGGGCTTCACGCTGGCCCATCTTAACGCTGGTGACAATCCACCCTCGGATGGAATCGTTTTGGTCACAGCTATCGCTAATCTGGCCCTGTTGGTATATATGCTTTACATCGGGTACGATGTATATATCCGCAATAAGATTAAGCTTCTTCCAGTGCCTTTTACACGGGTGCAGAATTATGAAAAAGATGTAGAGGTCGTAGAGGGAATCCGGCCACTTCAGGAAAGAGGCAAGGGTGTGAAGATGAAGCTTGAGCGGAAGGACTGGATATGGATCATTGCCATAACCGCAATTTACGCGGCCCTTGCTTTATATAATTTGGGTTCTACCAAATCTCCGCAAACTCTATGGGAGCCCTCCACGAAAGGTGAGAGCTTCTACCTGGATCTGGGACAGAGCAGACAGCTGGAGCGCGTAAATGTATTTGGAGGCGTAGGCACCGGCAAGTTCAGACTGGAATTTAGTGAATCTCCGGATGCATGGAGCAGTCCCTTGGATGTGAATGAGGATGTTGGAAATGTGTTTATATGGAAGAGTCAGCCGCTGAACGTTGCAGCTAGATACGTGAAACTTACGGTGAACTCACCAGGCTTCACCTTAAATGAAATGGCTTTATACGAGCAGGGTGGAAACCGGATTCCACTCCCGATTGCCAGTGTTACACCTGATACTGATGGAGCTCCCAAAAGAGGAACATCGGCGAATTTGTTCGACGAGCAGTCATTGATACCGGAATACTCAGGTTTTATGAACGGAACCTATTTTGATGAGATCTATCATGCCCGTACAGCTTATGAATACACACACGGTATTGTTCCCTATGAGAACACTCATCCACCGCTCGGTAAGCTGCTGATAGCAGTAGGGATGGAGTTGTTTGGGGTGACTCCTTTTGGCTGGCGCATTATGGGTACACTGTTTGGGATTGCTATGCTGCCGTTGATCTATGTAATGGCCCTGCGCTTATTCAAGCAGAGTAAGTATGCTATTCTTGCAGCAGGACTGTTCGCTCTGGATTTTATGCATTTTACACAGACAAGGATTTCTACAATAGATGTCTACGGCGTATTTTTCATTATGTTGATGTTCTATTTCATGCAGCGTTATCACACATTGAATTTCTATAAGACTACATTAAGAAAAACGCTGGTTCCGCTTTTCTGGTCTGGGTTGTTCTTCGGAATCGGAGTGGCCTCGAAATGGATTGTACTATACGGCGGAGCCGGATTGGCGATCATACTGGCATTGGTCCTCTTTGAACGCTATAGAGAATACCGGGCGGCGGGGCATGTATTGGCTGAGGGCAAGCTCAAGGATCAGGAATTGATCATTGCCTGTCGCGATGCAAGAGGGAAATTCTGGAAGAACACAATCATCACACTGCTCAGTTGCCTTGTCTTCTTTGTGCTCATTCCGATAGGGATTTACAGCCTATCCTTTATTCCTGTACTAACCGCCTCACCGGAAGGTTTTACTATAAAAAGGTTAATTGATGCCCAGATCAATATGTATGACTATCACAGTCAGCTTGTAGCTACACATCCATTTGCCTCATCATGGTGGGAATGGCCGTTTATGAAAAGACCAGTCTGGTTCTTCAGCGGCGATGAAGGCTTACCGACAGGTAAGGTCAGCAGTATTGTGACCATGGGAAATCCACTTATTTGGTGGACGGGGATCTTCGCGATGCTCAGCACGCTTTGGCTTACGATAAAGCGTAAAGATAAGACCTTGTACATGATCTGGATTGCCTTTTTCTCGCAATATGTTCCTTGGATGCTGGTCCCGCGCGAGACGTTCCTTTACCATTATTTTGCTATGGTGCCGTTTATGATTCTTGGTATTGTATATATGATGAAGCTGCTTGACGATAAATACCCACGAGCCAAATACATTCGGTATGCTTATGTTGCTTTGGCAGCGCTGCTCTTTGTAGCATTTTATCCCGTGCTGTCGGGCATGGAGGTCAGCGGTAGTTATGTGACGAGTATGCTGCGTTGGTTCCCTTCTTGGGTTTTCTAAGGAGGGTTAGACTAGACGCTCATAAAAATTTAGGAGGAACAAAGGTGAAAGCCAGATACAGTGTAATTGTCCCCATGTTTAATGAGGAGGAAGTTATTAAACATACGTATGATCGTCTAAAAAAAGTAATGGATCAAAGCGACGACTCTTATGAGCTGGTCTTCGTTAATGATGGCAGCCGTGATCATACGGCTGAGATCATGCGTGAGATCAGCAGCAGGGACGAGAATGTGAAGCTAATCGACTTCTCCCGTAATTTCGGGCATCAAGTAGCGATTACAGCCGGTATGGATTACGCTGAGGGAGACGCTGTTGTTGTTATTGACGCAGATCTCCAGGACCCGCCTGAGGTGATTTTACAGATGATCGCGAAGTGGAAGGAAGGCTACGAAGTTGTTTACGGGAAACGTCTGAAGCGTCATGGAGAGACCCTTTTCAAAAAAGTCACGGCAAAGATCTTCTACCGGCTGCTCAGTAGCATGACGAGTGTGGACATTCCCACGGATACGGGGGATTTTCGACTCATCGACCGTAAAGTATGCGATGTTCTACGTGGTCTCAAAGAGAAGAATCGTTATGTTAGAGGTTTGGTGAGCTGGGTGGGCTTCCGACAGACTATGGTGGAATACGTGCGTGAGGAACGATTTGCTGGCGAAACAAAGTATCCACTCAAAAAAATGATTCGCTTCGCGCTAGACGGAATCACCTCTTTCTCGCACAAGCCGCTGAAGATTGCCTCCTATATTGGTTTTTTTCTGTCATTTTCCAGTTTCCTATATTTATTTTTTGTGTTATTTCAAAGAGTCTTCACCTCCTGGACCATTCCGGGCTGGGCCTCCATTGTAGGCGTTAATTTGCTCTTCAATGGTATCGTGCTCATGCTGCTCGGTGTCATCGGCGAGTATATCGGCCGCATTTATGATGAATCCAAGGACAGACCGTTGTATATTGTGCGGGAGACTAAAGGCTATCTTGATGTAGAGCAAGATCATAGTCACATCCGAAAGGGAAACGATTATGTCAGATAAGAAGCTTCGCGCAGGAGTGATTCAGTTCCTGAAATTCAATGCTGTTGGCTTGCTGAATACCCTTATTGATTTTGCAATCTTTACACTTCTGAACTCACTTGGGTTGGTATACACCCTGGCACAGGTTATTTCTTATAGTGCAGGCACGGCCAATAGCTTTATTTTGAATAAAAAAGTAACCTTTCGGGACAGTGATCGGGGGAAAAAGGATAGCTTCGACCGAATGCAGTTGCTGAAGTTTATCGTACTGAACCTGATTGTACTGGGAATATCCCTGCTGCTTATGCATTTGTTAACAGATAAACTTGGTATTCAAGTGTTGATCTCGAAGGTATTAGTTACATTCGTCACTGTAATCATCAATTTCTTCGGAAGCCGGAAATGGGTTTTCTAAAAGTAGGGAGGTGAATATCATGCGTAAATTTTCCTATTTAGTCATACTTGCAGGAATACTTGTCATGCTGTTCCCCAAAGCTAATGAATGGTATAACGACTGGCAGCAGCAGAAACTATTAGATGAGGCGGAACAGAGTTATAGTAACAGTGCTCCAGCAACGGTTGACCCTGATCTGAAAAGTAAATATGCTGAGGTAACCCAACTGCTCTCAGAAGAATCTGCATTGGATGAGCAGCCTCCGAGTGATGCTGCTGTAAAGGCGGAACCTGAAGTTGTGCTTGGGGGGAAAGTAATTGCATTAATCGAAATTGATAAGATCAATCTGTTGTTGCCTGTTCTTGAAGGGGCGACGAAAGCCAACATGAAGCACGCAGCTACACATATGAAGGAAACAACTTCTATCGGTCAGATTGGCAATGCCGCAATAGCAGCACATAGAGCCAGAACGACAGGCAGATTGTTTAATAGATTGAATGAGGTTGCAGTAGGAGATATTATCACCGTGAAGACAAGCAAACAAGCGTACAACTATGAAGTATACAAAATTTCTATCGTCGAACCTACGGATGTATCTGTGTTAAACGGGAACAACAAGGACAAGATTCTCACGCTGATCACGTGTGACCCACTAGTAAATCCCACACACCGTCTAATTGTACAAGCCAAACTACCCTAACACACTTAATGTCATAAAATAGAAATTTCCAAAAATTTATTATAAAATTTTGGAAATCTAGCACTATAGGTCTTGAATCTACGCGTAAATATGGTAGTATATAACTATAAAAGCTAAGCACGATAACGGCAAACCTATCGAAAGATAGGGACGCAAAGCTAAAGGGCCTTCCCGTCAGGATGGCAGCCAGCTACCGAATGAAGAGGCTTTTTTTGTTTATTTTTTGTCTAATTCTACCATTATTTCTAGTATGTTTAAGGACAGATAAAGCTTTTACGATAACGGCAAACCTATTGAAAGATAGGGACGCAAAGCTAAAGGGCCTTCCCGTCAGGATGGCAGCCAGCTACCGAAAAGGGGTTTTATCATTGAAGAAATTTTATCTTATGTTATTGGCGATATTTGTAGTGGCTACTTCTGTTCAGATAACTTCAGCTCAAGCTGCTGGCACAGAAACGGGTTGGCTCAATACATCGCAGTTAAACCAAGGCATTATTGGAGTTCAATATGATGTGCCGAAGGACAAACGGATCAAACTTATGATTACCAAAGGCAGCAGCAGCTACACTTATAATCTTTATGCTTCTGGACAAGCTGAAGAATTCCCATTGCAACAAGGTAATGGATCCTATAAAGTCTCAGTTCTTGAGAACATAACGGGTAACAAATACAAAGCTCTATATTCTGAAGTAGTGGACTTATCCTTGAATGATACAAATGCAGTATATTTAAGCTCTG
This sequence comes from Paenibacillus sp. 19GGS1-52, assembly GCF_022369515.1. Classification (NCBI taxonomy): domain Bacteria; kingdom Bacillati; phylum Bacillota; class Bacilli; order Caryophanales; family Paenibacillaceae; genus Paenibacillus; species Paenibacillus sp. 19GGS1-52. Next base: position 6,344,630 of record NZ_CP059724.1, on the reverse strand, counting down.
TTCAGAATGTTAAATGGAGTTCTTCTGATAAAGCTATTCTTAAAGCAAAACAACTTACACAAGGCAAAACAACGGATCAAGAGAAGGTTAAAGCAATTTATAATTACATCGTTGCTAATGTGAAATACGATTATTCACTGGCTAACAATGTAACAACTGACTATATCCCTAACATTGATAATACCCTTGCCAGCAAAAAAGGCATTTGCTATGATTACTCTTCATTATTTGCAGCAATGCTACGTAGTGTAGATATACCAGCTAAATTGGTCATGGGAAACTCCACTTATGTTACTCAATACCATGCTTGGAATGAAGTCCTTCTTAATGGCAAATGGGTGACTATTGATACAACAGTAGATGCTGGATTGGTTAAGAGCAATAAAACCGTAGATCTGATTAAGAATTCTACTAAATATACGGCAGTCAAATACTACTAAGAGTAGTTGAATTACTATATGAACAAATAGACAACCAGCTTAATAATTAAGCTGGTTGTTTTTCTTTTGATTAGGGGTTGCTTTTATACTAGTAGATAGGGTATTATAAGTGAGCGCTGTTGGAAGAGCGGACAAGCGAAACACATTGAATTAACAAGAAATAAAAAAAGCTTGCTTTTCTAAACACCGTATGATATATTATAAGAGTTGCTGGTGAGACATTAAACGCCGACAACGAGAACTTGATCTTTGAAAACTGAACAACGAGTGAGTGGGATTTTACGAAAGTAAAATCCAAAAGAAGATGAGTTTCACAGCATTTATGCTGGAGTAAACTTGTCGGTTGAGAATGTAAATTCTCGTCAGAGGTTTCAAAATGAGCAATCGCTCTTTTCAATACAAATTGGAGAGTTTGATCCTGGCTCAGGACGAACGCTGGCGGCATGCCTAATACATGCAAGTCGAGCGGAGTTTTGTTGAAAGCTTGCTTTCAACAGGATTTAGCGGCGGACGGGTGAGTAACACGTAGGCAACCTGCCCCATAGTCTGGGATAACTACCGGAAACGGTAGCTAATACCGGATAATTCCTTTTCCCACCTGGGAAGAGGATGAAAGACGGAGAAATCTGTCGCTGAGGGATGGGCCTGCGGCGCATTAGCTAGTTGGTGGGGTAACGGCTCACCAAGGCGACGATGCGTAGCCGACCTGAGAGGGTGAACGGCCACACTGGGACTGAGACACGGCCCAGACTCCTACGGGAGGCAGCAGTAGGGAATCTTCCGCAATGGGCGCAAGCCTGACGGAGCAATGCCGCGTGAGTGATGAAGGTTTTCGGATCGTAAAGCTCTGTTGCCAGGGAAGAACGTCTTATAGAGTAACTGCTATAAGAGTGACGGTACCTGAGAAGAAAGCCCCGGCTAACTACGTGCCAGCAGCCGCGGTAATACGTAGGGGGCAAGCGTTGTCCGGAATTATTGGGCGTAAAGCGCGCGCAGGCGGCTATTTAAGTCTGGTGTTTAAACCTTGGGCTCAACCTGAGGTCGCACTGGAAACTGGGTGGCTTGAGTACAGAAGAGGAAAGTGGAATTCCACGTGTAGCGGTGAAATGCGTAGATATGTGGAGGAACACCAGTGGCGAAGGCGACTTTCTGGGCTGTAACTGACGCTGAGGCGCGAAAGCGTGGGGAGCAAACAGGATTAGATACCCTGGTAGTCCACGCCGTAAACGATGAGTGCTAGGTGTTAGGGGTTTCGATACCCTTGGTGCCGAAGTTAACACAGTAAGCACTCCGCCTGGGGAGTACGGTCGCAAGACTGAAACTCAAAGGAATTGACGGGGACCCGCACAAGCAGTGGAGTATGTGGTTTAATTCGAAGCAACGCGAAGAACCTTACCAGGTCTTGACATCCCTCTGAATCCGCTAGAGATAGCGGCGGCCTTCGGGACAGAGGAGACAGGTGGTGCATGGTTGTCGTCAGCTCGTGTCGTGAGATGTTGGGTTAAGTCCCGCAACGAGCGCAACCCTTATGCTTAGTTGCCAGCACATCATGGTGGGCACTCTAAGCAGACTGCCGGTGACAAACCGGAGGAAGGTGGGGATGACGTCAAATCATCATGCCCCTTATGACCTGGGCTACACACGTACTACAATGGCCGGTACAAAGGGCTGCGAAACCGCGAGGTGGAGCGAATCCCAACAAAGCCGGTCTCAGTTCGGATTGCAGGCTGCAACTCGCCTGCATGAAGTCGGAATTGCTAGTAATCGCGGATCAGCATGCCGCGGTGAATACGTTCCCGGGTCTTGTACACACCGCCCGTCACACCACGAGAGTTTACAACACCCGAAGTCGGTGGGGTAACCCGCAAGGGAGCCAGCCGCCGAAGGTGGGGTAGATAATTGGGGTGAAGTCGTAACAAGGTAGCCGTATCGGAAGGTGCGGCTGGATCACCTCCTTTCTATGGAGAATCGTTTCCTGTAACGGAAACATTCGAACAGAAGCCGCAAGGCTTCTAGTGAGCCCTTAGGGTTTGCACACACTCACTCGTTGCTCAGTTTTGAGAGTTGAAGCTCTCAATTTTGTTTTGTCTGTAAGGACGAACAAAAACTTGATCCTTGAAAACTGGATACCGAAACGAATTTGCGTTTTAGAACATTTTATCTGTCGCTTGTGTAAACGAGCGAAAGTGTATTATGGCTTAGCGAAGGTTTTTGATTGTGAAGCGACTTTTGGCTTTGAATGATCTGCGAACGGAGTCATCCGGTAGCAACATTCAAAACAAGATGAGCAAACAAGCGAAACACCGGAGCATTGGTTAAGCTAATAAGAGCACACGGAGGATGCCTAGGCGCCAGGAGCCGACGAAGGACGTGGCGAACAACGAAACTGCCTCGGGGAGCTGTAAGCAAGCTTTGATCCGGGGGTGTCCGAATGGGGAAACCCAGCTGTGGTAATGCACAGTTACTCATACCTGAATACATAGGGTATGTAGAGGCAGACCAGGGGAACTGAAACATCTAAGTACCCTGAGGAAGAGAAAACAATAGTGATTCCGTCAGTAGCGGCGAGCGAACGCGGAACAGCCTAAACCTAAGAGCTTGCTCTTAGGGGTTGTGGGACGTCTCACATGGAGTTACAAAGGAATATGGTAGGCGAAGAGGTCTGGAAAGGCCCGCGATAGAGGTAAAAGCCCTGTAGCCTAAACTGTGTTCTCTCCGAGACGGATCCCGAGTAGTGCGGGGCACGTGAAACCCCGTATGAATCCAGCAGGACCATCTGCTAAGGCTAAATACTACCTGGCGACCGATAGTGAAACAGTACCGTGAGGGAAAGGTGAAAAGCACCCCGGAAGGGGAGTGAAATAGAACCTGAAACCGTGTGCTTACAAAAAGTCAGAGCCCGATCTATGGGTGATGGCGTGCCTTTTGTAGAATGAACCGGCGAGTTACGTTTACCATGCAAGGTTAAGGTGAGAAGCCGGAGCCGCAGCGAAAGCGAGTCTGAATAGGGCGACATAGTATGGGGGCGTAGACCCGAAACCGTGTGATCTACCCCTGTCCAGGGTGAAGGTGCGGTAACACGCACTGGAGGCCCGAACCCACGCATGTTGAAAAATGCGGGGATGAGGTGGGGGTAGCGGAGAAATTCCAATCGAACTCGGAGATAGCTGGTTCTCCCCGAAATAGCTTTAGGGCTAGCCTCGGTATGAGAGTAGTGGAGGTAGAGCACTGATTGGGTGCGGGGCCCGCAAGGGTTACCAAGCTCAGTCAAACTCCGAATGCCATATACTTATTACCGGGAGTCAGACAGTGAGTGCTAAGATCCATTGTCGAAAGGGAAACAGCCCAGACCATCAGCTAAGGTCCCCAAGTGTGTGTTAAGTGGGAAAGGATGTGGAGTTGCACAGACAACCAGGATGTTGGCTTAGAAGCAGCCACCATTGAAAGAGTGCGTAATAGCTCACTGGTCGAGTGACTCTGCGCCGAAAATGTAACGGGGCTAAACACACCACCGAAGCTATGGCTAGATACATTGTATCTGGGGTAGGGGAGCGTTGTATATACGTTGAAGGTATACCGTGAGGAGTGCTGGAGCGTATACAAGTGAGAATGCCGGTATGAGTAACGAAAAGATCAGTGAGAATCTGATCCGCCGAAAGCCCAAGGTTTCCTGAGGAAGGCTCGTCCGCTCAGGGTAAGTCGGGACCTAAGGCGAGGCCGAAAGGCGTAGTCGAAGGACAACAGTTTGAAATTACTGTACCACCGTAATCCGCTATGAGCGATGGGGTGACGCAGGAGGGTAGTGACGCGGACTGATGGAAGTGTCCGTCTAAGCAGTGAGGCTGATGTGTAGGCAAATCCGCACATCGTTAAGGCTGGGCTGTGATGGGGAGCGAAAATTGTAGTAGCGAAGGTCATGATCTCACACTGCCAAGAAAAGCCTCTAGCCAGGAGAAGGTGCCCGTACCGCAAACCGACACAGGTAGGCGAGAAGAGAATTCTAAGGCGCGCGGAAGAACTCTCGTTAAGGAACTCGGCAAAATGACCTCGTAACTTCGGGAGAAGAGGTGCCTCGGTAGGGTGAATAGCCCGAGGGGGCCGCAGTGAAAAGGCCCAAGCGACTGTTTAGCAAAAACACAGGTCTGTGCGAAGCCGTAAGGCGAAGTATACGGGCTGACGCCTGCCCGGTGCTGGAAGGTTAAGGGGAGCGGTTAGGGGTTAAACCCGAAGCTGTGAACCGAAGCCCCAGTAAACGGCGGCCGTAACTATAACGGTCCTAAGGTAGCGAAATTCCTTGTCAGGTAAATTCTGACCCGCACGAATGGCGTAACGACTTGGGCGCTGTCTCAACGAGAGATCCGGTGAAATTTTAATACCTGTGAAGATGCAGGTTACCCGCGACAAGACGGAAAGACCCCATGGAGCTTTACTGCAGCTTGATATTGAATTTGGGTACGATCTGTACAGGATAGGTGGGAGCCTAAGAAGCAGGAGCGCAAGCTTCTGCAGAGGCGACGTTGGGATACCACCCTGATCGTATCTAGGTTCTAACCTAGTACCCTCATCGGGTACGGGGACCGTGTCAGGCGGGCAGTTTGACTGGGGCGGTCGCCTCCTAAAGAGTAACGGAGGCGTTCCAAGGTTCCCTCAGAATGGTTGGAAATCATTCGCAGAGTGCAAAGGCATAAGGGAGCTTGACTGCGAGACCTACAAGTCGAGCAGGGACGAAAGTCGGACTTAGTGATCCGGTGGTACCGCATGGAAGGGCCATCGCTCAACGGATAAAAGCTACCCTGGGGATAACAGGCTTATCTCCCCCAAGAGTCCACATCGACGGGGAGGTTTGGCACCTCGATGTCGGCTCATCGCATCCTGGGGCTGAAGTAGGTCCCAAGGGTTGGGCTGTTCGCCCATTAAAGCGGTACGCGAGCTGGGTTCAGAACGTCGTGAGACAGTTCGGTCCCTATCTGTCGTGGGCGCAGGAAATTTGAGAGGAGCTGTCCTTAGTACGAGAGGACCGGGATGGACGTACCGCTGGTGCATCAGTTGTTCCGCCAGGAGCATGGCTGAGTAGCTACGTACGGACGGGATAAGCGCTGAAAGCATCTAAGCGTGAAGCCCCCCTCGAGATGAGATTTCCCAATTAGTAAGACCCCTTGAAGACGACGAGGTAGATAGGTTGGAGGTGGAAGTGCAGCAATGCATGGAGCTGACCAATACTAATCGGTCGAGGGCTTATCCACAAACAAGCAAGAAACGCAAATTCGATTCGGATTCAGTTTTCAGGCGATTCAAGCCTGTGCATTTAGCTATAAATGCCCGTTTGGTGGCGATAGCGGAGGGGTTCCACGCGTACCCATCCCGAACACGACCGTTAAGCCCTCCAGCGCCGATGGTACTTGGACCGAAGGGTCCTGGGAGAGTAGGACGTTGCCAAGCAAATAAAGCCACTGTTGATTCATTCAACAGTGGCTTTTTTCTGTCTAAATAGAGCTTATATGAATTTTGTGGATAAGTTTCGAGAAAACACTTAATTTAGAATACTTATCCACATGTTAATAAATTTATATTTTCTGGAGTTCTCCCCAAATTAATGTGGATAGTGTAAGCATATTGTGGATACTTCAAGTAAGCCGTGTGAGTTTAAACTGTTAAGGGGGATAAATAATGGATAACAACACTAAACTTGTGTGGACGGAACAACATATGGTTCATGCGAGTGACACAGATTATCTGTCTAATGGGAAATTATCTTTCATTTTGGATATGATGCAACGTGTGGCAGATTCAGCGGTAAGTGGATTGGGCTTAAGCCTAGAGAAGATGCTGGCGGCAAGAATGGGCTGGATGATGATCACTCTTGATCTTGAATTCCAAAGAACTCCTCGACAAAATGATCTCCTTTCCATCCGCACATGGAGTAAAGGTACACAAGGTGCTTTGTGGCAGCGAGATTACAGAATATTCGACAGCAGTAGTATAGAGGTTGCAAGCGCACGCTCGATCTGGGCTCTGGTAGATATCGATAAGCGGAAAATACTCCGACCCACTGCCTTACCCATAAAAGTGGAGCACTATCATGGTGATTCAGTAGGTTCAATGCCAAATAAAGTTGTGATACCCTCTGGGCTTTATATGGAAGAGGTATACAAATATCAAGTAAGATACAGTGGACTCGACAATAACAATCATTTGAATAATGCAAGATTTGGAGATTTATGTTGTGACGTGCTATCACTAAATGAATGGGAAGTGTCTGACCTTCAGCGCTTTAGAATAACTTACATACAAGAGGCTATGTTTGGAGATGAAATCAGTATTTGTAGATCTCCTGTCACGAGTGAAGGTGTATTTGTACGCGGGCAGGGTGGCGGGACTGTCTTTTTTGAAGCTTGTTTGTTGTTTAAAACGAGTGCATACGTTGATGTGAAAAGAACTCAATAGAGTAATTATCCTTATATTTCTCAAAGAAACGGGTGCCGTCCATACAAAGGACGGCGAAGCCGTTTCTTCTTGATGCTATAATGAATTCGAAATGGAAAGGGGAGCGTTATGAAGATATTAGTATTGGCAGAGAAGCCATCAGTGGCGCGAGAGATTGCGCGAGTAATGGGATGCCAGGATAAACAGAAGAGCTATATAGAAGGTCCTAAATATGTGGTAACCTGGGCGTTAGGTCATTTGGTCGGCTTGGCGGAGCCTGAGGAATACAATAGTAAATTTGCGACTTGGGCATTGGAGGATCTGCCAATTCTACCGGAGCGAATGAACTTGAAGGTGCTTCGGGAAACAAGTCAACAGTATAAGGCAATACAACAGCTAATGAAACGGCAGGATATTGAGGAACTCATTGTTGCCACGGATGCTGCGCGTGAGGGAGAACTATTGGCGCGCTGGATATTAAATATGGCGGGCTGGAAAAAGCCGTTCCGGCGGCTGTGGATTTCCTCACAGACGGATAAGGCGATTAAGGAAGGATTCGCAGCACTAAAGCCTGGGCAGGAGTTCGACCGTCTATATGAATCGGCTCGCTGCCGTGCAGAAGCGGATTGGATGATCGGACTTAATGTTACCCGGGCTTTAACTTGCAAGTATGGCGCACCCCTCTCAGCGGGAAGAGTGCAGACACCTACTCTAGGAATGATTATGGATCGCGAGAGCGAGATTGTTGGTTTCCATTCACAGGATTTCGATACGATAACTGCTGATTTTGAACAATTTCAAGCGGGTTGGCGGGGAACTAATGGGGATGGACGTATTTTTGATAAAGAAAAGACAGCAAGTATGAGTAATAAGCTCAGCGGGCAAAGTGGGCGTATTATCAAGGTGCAAAAAAGTGAGAAGATTGAGCCTCATCCGCTCGCTTATGATCTGACTGAGCTGCAGCGGGATGCCAACCGTAAGCACGGTTTTTCGGCAAAACAGACCTCCAGTCTGCTCCAGCGTTTGTATGAGCAGCATAAGCTGGTTACGTATCCACGTACCGATAGCCGCTATCTTACTTCTGATATGACAGAAACGTTCAAGGAAAGGCTGGATAGTGTGGGAGTTGGTCCTTATGCCTCTCTAGCGCGGCCTCTTCTTCGTAAACAGTTGCCCATCACCAAACGGATCGTGGATGACAGCAAGGTAAGTGACCATCATGCGATTATTCCTACGGAGCAGACGGTGTTATTAAACGGGTTAAGCTCGGAGGAACGAAAGGTGTATGATCTGATTGTTCGGCGTTTTATCAGTCTGTTTTATCCGCCAGCTTGTTATGATACTGTAGCTGTAACTGTAAGCGTAGAGGGCGAAAGCTTTTATGTGAAGGGGACTACAGTAAGAGAGGCAGGTTGGCGCGAGGTATATGGTGGAGATATGAGCAGTGATAACGAAGATGGCAGTTCGACAGACGAGCCAGCAGCCAGCTCTATTAAGCTACCGGAGCTTGTTGAAGGGGAAATCGTGAAAATTCGCCGCTGTATAGTTAAAGCAGGAAGGACTCAACCACCGAAACGCCACAATGAAGCGTCGTTGCTAACGCAGATGGAGAAGTACGGGCTAGGAACACCGGCAACACGGGCTGACCTTATTGAGAAGCTGGTAAGCTCCGACACGATTGAACGTCAAGGAAATCTACTCCATCCTACAAACAAAGGCAAGCAACTGATTGAGCTGGTATCCCCACAGCTGCGTACACCGGATCTGACGGCACGTTGGGAAGCAGATCTGGAAAAGATCGCCCGTGGTCAAGGTCAGCCGGGGCCTTTTCTGCAAGGCATTCGCAGTATGGCACAGGAGCTGGTGTCAGGTGTTAAGGTTAGTATAGCGGAATATAAGCCGCATAATGTCTCCAGCAGCCATTGTCCGGAATGTGGAACGAGAATGCTGGAAAAAAAGAGCAAGCGCGGCACGCTGTTGATGTGTCCTGCTGATAACTGCGGATATACCCGTGCCGGAGAGAAGAGATTGTCGAACCGTCGCTGCCCGCAGTGTCATAAAAAAATGGAGTTAAAAGAAGGCAAAGCGGGTCTATTCGTCCAGTGTCTAGGTTGTGGTATTACAGAAACTATGGATAAAGATCACAAGCATATCAATAAGCGGGAACAACAGAAGCTGGTACAGCAATACAGCAAGCCTGAAAGTGTTGGGTCCAATCTGGGTGAACTGCTGAAGGCGGCTATGGAAGGACAGCAAAAGGGGAAATAGGGATAGTATTGCTGCTAAAGTAAGTGAAGCAGAGATCAAAATTGCGCCAATATTGGCTAATGATGGATGGAGCAGGTGATACACTGGTGGCGAAGCAGCAGATGAGTTCGTTACAATCGGCAGAACCTGTACAGGGGAAGGGAAATAGCCGATTTTTCTTTTTGATAATTGTATTTATGTTCTGGTTCTCTTCCTATATTTATGTTCCGGTGCTCTCGCCTTACGTAGAGCATTTGGGTGCATCGTATTTTATGGTAGGGATGGTTCTCGGGGTCTATGGTCTGATGCAGATTATATTTCGCCTGCCGATCGGCATTGGCTCTGATTATCTTAACCGGCGGCGCCCCTTTATTTATCTAGGGTTGATTGCCAGCGGCGGAAGCTGTTTTCTGTTTATATGGGGCGTTAATCCAGGTTGGGCCCTGGCAGCGCGAGCTTTGTCCGGTGTTGCGGCATCGGCATGGGTCGTGTATAGCGTGATGTTTGCGGGATATTTTCCAAAAGAGGAAGCTGGCAGAGCGATGGGGATGTTGCAGTTTACAACTGTAATTGCCCAACTGTCGAGTATGATGATCAGTGGTTATATGGTCGACCATTGGGGCTGGAATGCGCCTTTCCTGATCGGCGGGATCGTAGCCATTGTGGCGCTTCTGCTTGCACTACGTCTGCCTGATCAAAGACCTGAGAAACGGGAGAGCTCGATACAAATTAAGGATTTGGCTGTTGTCATTAAAGAGCCACTGCTTGTAAAAGTATCACTGCTGTCTGTTCTTGCGCACTGCGTGTTATTTATTACAATGTTTGGCTATACGCCCAATCAGGCACTGAGCCTCGGTGCGAGCAAGGAAAGCTTGGGCTGGCTGACGCTGGCATTTATGGTGCCCCATGCCATCGCAACACTTTATGGCTCCCGCTGGTTCGGGAAGCTGCTGGGTGACCGGGGGACTCTTTTATTGGGATTTACAGGCAGTGCAATCTTCACCTTGCTTATTCCAGCAATGCCAACGCTTGCGGCGCTGTGCATAACACAGGTGGGCAACGGCTTTATGCAGGGCTTGATTTTTCCACTGCTGCTAGGTAAATCGGTAGCGGGGATAGCTCCTTATAAGCGTGCTACGGCTATGGGGTTTTATCAGGCTGTTTATGCGATAGGGATGTCGGCAGGGCCGTTTGTAGCAGGATGGATGAGCTCTGTGTATGGTTTGACAGGAGGGTTCTGGCTGGGGGGAATAGCTGCTGCTTTGGCTGCGGTATTATCATGGGTATGGATGCGGGAAACGAATCGATAGAATAGGAAGTTAGACACGGATGCTTGCAGAGAATGTGAGGAATATTGGTTTTTTGTGCAAAAGGGTAATATAATATGAAGTAGGTAGATGCACGGAGGAGGGGCTAAGAAGGAATGATCAAGGTTGTTATGCTGTGGTTCGTGGTTATTAATATTATCGGGTATGTGGTCATGTCCGAGGACAAGAACAAAGCCCGTAAGAGGCGGGAGCGTGTGCCGGAGAGAACACTCTTTCTGCTAGCCACCATAGGCGGAGCGTTAGGTGTATTGATCGCCATGTACCGCAAGCGCCACAAGACGCGACATACGTCCTTTAGAATCGGAATTCCGCTGCTGCTGCTGCTGAATGTTCTACTTTATAGTTATTTTTTAAGATAATGGCATTATCAATCCATTATTTTCATACAAAACAGAAGATGAGGTGGCGTACATGTTATTCTCTAAAATTTTGCTCGCCTACGACGGTTCAAAGGCATCCAATCAAGCATTGGAGCGCGCAATTGAGCTGGCTAAGGTAACCCCAGGATCTTCATTACATGTCGTACATGCATTTGAATTCCCAAGGTTTTTTATCGGGGAAGCGCTCGCGCCTCTGCCGGCTTCAGTGAACAAGGAATATTATGATTTGGCAGTACAGACGACTGAGGAAGTAAAAAGCCGTTTGGAATCAGAAGGTCTGAATGCTGCAGTGGAGCTATTACAGGGTTCACCTGCTGAAGTGATTCTGAAATATGCCAAACAACATGATGTTGATGTTATTGTTATTGGTAGCCGCGGCCTTGGAGGCATTCGTGAATTTGTTCTGGGTAGCGTGAGTCACAACGTAGTGCAGAGTGCACGTATTCCTGTATTGGTAGTGAAATAGTATAGAGTATAGAAGAGGAGCGCTGCTAAGCGTTCCCCTTTTTTTTCTTTCGAGGCAGTATACTGCAAAAGTAGGATGACATTGTGGTGTTTAAGGCTGGAACTAAGTGGAAACGGCTCGCTATCCGAACAATTAGTCGCTATAAAGAAAGTGAATGTGCCCAAAAGCGAACAATTAATAAAGTGAATTTAACAATGTTCGTGTTTAAGTTGACATCGAGTGTAGGGCATTGTTAAACTGAAGTCATAAGTAGCTCGTATAAAACCGGGGATATGGCCCGGAAGTTTCTACCCGGGAACCGTAAATTGCCGGACTACGAGGAAATGGATTGATAGAATGCGACAGAGCCATCCCAGGTAATGGGCTGCTGCACTGTGCGCTTTTCCGCGCTTTATGCCAGCAGGCTAAGAGGCCGTGCGGGATAACTATCTCTTATTTCCTTCAGTAGTCCGATCTCCCGCAGCAAAATGCGTCTGGAAATCGGGCTTTTTTTTCGATTTTAAGGGAAGCTAAGCAAGTAGATAATTAGGAGCATACTCAGAAAAAGTATTCATTCATAGTAACGGAAGGTAGGTCAAATCATGTCTGTGCAGGTGGCTGTCATCATGGGCAGTAAATCAGATTGGGAAACGATGGAGCATGCTTGTGCGGTGCTGGAGGAGCTTGATCTGTCTTATGAGAAAAAAGTAATATCCGCGCATCGGACACCGGATTTGATGTTCCAATATGCAGAAGCAGCAGCGGGCCGCGGCATCCGCGTTATTATTGCTGGAGCGGGCGGAGCAGCGCATCTGCCAGGAATGGTAGCGGCGAAGACGATTTTGCCAGTCATTGGAGTGCCTGTACAGACCAAGGCCTTAAACGGTCTGGATTCCTTGCTCTCGATCGTACAGATGCCTGGTGGCATTCCAGTAGCTACGGTAGCCATCGGCCGCGCTGGGGCCGTAAATGCAGGACTGCTGGCAGCACAGATCATCGGAGCCTTCGATCCTGAAGTACAGAGCCGGGTGCAATTACGGCGTGATGCAATTCGCGATGAAGTACTGGAAGGCAGCGACAGTCTATGAGACCGGAGGAGCTGAAAGTGGCAGGAGTGATTCGCCAGGAAAGTGGACTGAAGGCGGAGGCAGAAAAGGCAAATGCCGTCCGGACGCTGTTGCCCGGCTCGACTGTCGGCGTGCTTGGCGGCGGGCAGCTCGGGCGTATGATGGCGCTAGCCGGCAGCGCCATGGGCTATCGCTTCGTGGCGCTGGACCCCGCGCCGGATGCGCCCTGCGGGCAAGTTACGCCGCAAATCATTGCGGCGTATGATGACCGGGCCGCGGCGCGGGAGCTGGCGCAACGCGCAGACGTCATCACGTACGAGTTCGAGAACGTGGATGCAGGCGTGGCCGCGCTGCTGACGGAGGAGTCGTACGTGCCGCAGGGCAGCGCGCTGCTGTATACGACGCAGCATCGGCTGCGCGAGAAAGCCGCCATCGAGGCAGCGGGCGTGCCCGTCGCCCCGTACCGGAAGGTCGGCAGCCTTGCGGAGCTTGAGCGCGCGGCAGCCGAGCTTGGACTACCCTGTGTGCTGAAGACAGCTACAGGGGGCTATGACGGCAAGGGACAAGCCGTCATTCGCAGCGAAGAAGAGCTGGGCACAGCCTTTCGGCAATTGGTGCCAGAATCCAGTTCCGACAAAGCGAATGAGCCGGAGCTGGTGCTGGAGAAATTCATCGCTTTTCAATGCGAGATTTCTGTAGTTGCTGCGCGAAGTGCTGGAGGCGAGGTGAAGAGCTTCCCGCCTGCCGAGAATATCCATGTGAACAATATCCTGCATGTTTCCATTGTGCCTGCAAGAGTCCCGGAGGACATTCAACAGCGGGCCTGCAAGTTGGCAGAGACGCTAATATCCGGACTGAACGCTGTTGGACTGCTGGCGGTGGAAATGTTCGTCACGGGGGACGGAGAATTGTTCGTGAATGAGCTGGCTCCCCGACCGCATAATTCAGGTCACTACACTATGGATGCTTGTGTGACCTCACAGTTCGAGCAGCATGTCCGGGCCATCTGCAACTTGCCGCTCGGCGATACCTCACTGCTGACCCCAGTGGTCATGGTAAATGTGCTCGGAGAGCATCTGGAGGGTACGATTGAGGTCTTAAGTAAAGCAGATGAAGAAGCAAATCGGCTGGGGATTTCACCTAAGCTTCATATATATGGCAAGACAGAAAGTAAGCTAGGCCGCAAAATGGGCCATATTAACCTGCTCTGCAAGGATACCGGAGACGGATTGTCCTGGGTAGAGCAAACTAACCTTTGGAGGAACTGACCACCTATGATCGAACGATATAGCAGACCTGAGATGCGGGCCATTTGGACCGAAGAGAATAAATTTAACGCGTGGCTGGAAGTGGAATTGTGTGCCTGTGAAGCTTGGGCAGAGCTTGGAGTAATTCCGCATGAGGATGCGGCTAAACTGCGTAAGGATGCCAAATTCGACATCGCACGCATTGACGAGATTGAACAGGAGACCCGCCATGACGTGATCGCTTTTACCCGCGCAGTTTCCGAAAGTCTCGGTGCGGAACGTAAATGGGTGCATTACGGGCTTACTTCTACGGATGTAGTAGATACGGCACTTGGATATCTGCTGCGTCAGGCGAATGAGATTCTGGAGCAGGATATTCTTAACTTCATCGAGATCCTCAAGGATAAAGCTGTTGCCTACAAGGATACCCCGATGATGGGTCGCACACATGGGGTACATGCCGAACCGACTACTTTCGGTCTCAAAATGGCACTGTGGTACGAGGAAATGAAGCGTAACCTAGAGCGTTTCCGTCATGCGGCGAATGGTGTACAGTTCGGCAAAATCTCTGGCGCAGTCGGCACCTATGCCAACATCGACCCGTCTGTGGAAGAATTCGTCTGCCGCAAGCTGGGTACAAGCCCGGCACCCATCTCCACGCAGACATTGCAGCGTGATCGTCATGCCGAATATATGGCGACAATGGCTTTGGTAGCTACTTCACTGGACAAGTTCGCAACCGAAATTCGTGCCTTGCAGAAAAGTGAGATCCGCGAAGTAGAAGAAGCTTTTGCTAAGGGTCAAAAAGGTTCGTCCGCGATGCCGCATAAACGCAACCCAATCGGTTGTGAGAACATTTCTGGTCTGGCCCGTGTCATTCGCGGTCATATGGTTACTGCTTACGAGAACGTGCCGCTGTGGCATGAACGTGATATTTCACATTCCTCGGTAGAACGTATCATCCTGCCGGATGCGACAATGCTGCTGAACTATATGCTGAACCGTTTGGGGAACATCGTGAAGAACCTGACTGTATTCCCGGAAAATATGAAGCGCAACATGAACAGCACGTTCGGCGTTCCCTTTTCCGGCCGCATCCTGACCAAGCTGATCGATAAAGGTCTCAGCCGCGAGCAGGCATACGATACTGTCCAGCCGCGTGCGATGCAGGCTTGGGAGGAACAGATCCAATTCCGTACTATCGTAGAGGCTACACCTGAGATTACCAATCTGCTTAGCCAAGAAGAGATTGACGATGCATTCAGCCCTACATGGCACCTGAAGCATGTGGACACTATTTTCCGCAAGCTGGAACTCATCTAATAAAGGTAAGTTATTGGTGAACTAAGGAACGGTAAAATAATACGAGCGTTGGTTAATGGGCAGGGTTTGTTCTGGAGCGTAAGCTGCAGAATGGAGATATACAGTTGGTCAAAGATTAGCGAAGAGAAGGTTTGGAATTGGAGAAGCGCTAGCGTTCACCTTTATGGTCAGATTTCTACCGCAATTTGCGGTTAAATCAGAGAAACATGACCATAACAGTGATCGGAAGTCCAAACATTCTCGAAGTGGAGCTTACTGACCAGAGGGTTATTTCAATTCTACTTGCGAAGCGTAGAACAGCTACATGCACAGCAGCTTTTTAGCTCAAGTATATAAAGCAAGATCATTAGTTCAAGGGAGGAAAGGTCATGACACACCCTGCCGTATCCACTGCAGTGGAACTCATCAATGCGCCGCTGCTCTATAAAGGGAAAGTTCGTGAGCTATACGATTTGGGGGACCAGATATTGATCGTTGTTACGGATCGGATATCTGCGTTTGATTATGTGCTTGATCCGGCAGTGCCGGAGAAGGGCAATGTCCTTAACCGGCTGAGTGCGTTCTGGTTCGGAATGACTAAGGAGCTAATGGAGAATCATGTCGTGCATATTGATGTGGATCTGCTCGGAGACGTCATTAAGGATAGAGAGGCACTCAAGAACCGCATTATGGTCGTACGCAAAGCAGAACGCATTGATATTGAATGTGTAGTGCGCGGATGTATCACTGGTGGGGGCTGGAGACAGTATGAAGAAACGGGTAAGGTGAATGGCATCGAGCTTCCTGGGGGCTTGCGCAAAAACGCGCTGCTGTCACAACCAATCTTCACCCCAGCGGCCAAAAATGATGTGGGTCACGATGAGGATATCCCGTTTGAGAAAATGCAGGAGCTAATTGGCGCTGAGCTGGCCCAGGAGTTGAAGGATAAAAGCCTGAAACTGTTCGCTTTTGCCAGAGAGTACTGCGCCGAGCATGGTATTATACTTGCTGATTGCAAATTTGAATTCGGCCTGCTGGACGGCAAGGTGATTCTGATTGATGAGATTTTTACCCCGGATGCCTCACGCTTTTGGGCTAAGGATAAATATGCTCTCGATATCGAGATTGATAGTATGGATAAGGAGCCGGTCCGAACCTACCTTTCAGCATCCACATGGGATAAAAATAGCAAGCCAGACCCGCTGCCGCTTGAAGTAGTTGAAGAAACAACTCGCCGTTATTTGGACATCTATCATCGTCTTACCGGCAAGTCATTATAAACGATATTCCACTGTAAAAAACTAAGCGTATGCTTTCGAAGCAAGTTTTATTGCGAAGTAAATCAATGGAGGTATAGCTCTATAAAACCAAGCCTATGCTTTCGAAGTCAGTTTTGAAAGAAGATAATTCAATGAAGCGTATCTTACAAAACTTTTAGGAGGAACAACAAGCGTATGTTAAAAGCGACGGTATATGTCACCATCAAGAAAAGTGTGCTCGATCCCCAAGGGGTAGCGGTGCAAGGGGCACTGCATTCTGTAGGTTTCCAGGAAGTTGAAAGCTTGCGTATCGGTAAATATATGGAGCTGACTTTGGATACGGATAACCGTGCTGAAGCGGAAGGCCGTCTTAAGGAAATGTGCGAAAAGCTGCTAGCCAACACGGTGATCGAGGATTACCGCTACGAATTGGAGGACTAATCAAGATGAAATTCGCTGTACTTGTCTTTCCAGGCTCCAATTGTGATATTGACTGCTATAAGGCGGTAGAGGACACGCTCGGCGAACCGGTCGAATATGTGTGGCATACGGCAACAGATCTGTCGGCTTTTGATTGTATTCTTGTCCCAGGAGGCTTCTCCTATGGTGATTACCTGCGCTGCGGCGCGATTTCCCAGTTTGCTCCGGTAATGGCTGAAGTTGCGAAGGCGGTAGAGCAAGGCAAGTTCGTGCTCGGTATTTGCAACGGATTCCAGATTCTTACGGAAGCTGGACTACTTCCCGGCGCATTGCTTCGTAACAGCTCCATGAAATTCCGCTGTCATGACACGGTGCTTAAGGTCGTTAATAATGAAACCCCATTTACAATTGATTATGCTAAAGGTGAAGAAATTGTCATTCCAATCGCTCACGGTGAAGGTAACTATTATTGTGATGAAGCGACACTGGCAGAATTGAAGGCTAATAATCAGATCGTGTTCACATACAGCGACAATCCTAATGGTTCTGTAGCTGATATTGCTGGTATCAGTAACGTTCAAGGCAATGTAGTTGGCATGATGCCCCATCCGGAGCGTGCGGCTAACCTGTTGCTTGGATCAGAAGACGGCAAACGGATGTTTACATCCATACTGAAGACATGGAGGGATCAATATGACTCAGCAAGTATCCGTTAAAGAACCGACCGCAGAGCAAATCGCAGAACTCAAAATCTACAGCCAATTCGGCGTGTCGGACAGCGAGTATGAGCTGATCACCTCTTTCATGGGACGCAAGCCAAATTACACAGAAATCGGTGTATTTAGTGTTATGTGGTCCGAGCATTGTGCTTACAAGAACTCGAAGCCGTTGCTGCGACGTTTCCCGGTAACCGGCCCCCGTGTTCTAATGGGACCTGGTGAGGGTGCAGGGATCGTAGATATTGGTGATAACCAAGCGGTTGTCTTCAAAATTGAGAGCCATAACCATCCATCAGCGGTAGAGCCTTTTCAAGGCGCAGCTACTGGTGTAGGCGGGATCATCCGTGATATTTTTTCCATGGGTTCAAGACCGATAGCCATTCTGAATTCCTTGCGTTTTGGGAAACTGGAAAGTGACCGGACAAAATATTTGTTTGAGCATGTGGTGTCCGGTATTGCAGCTTATGGCAACTGTATCGGGATTCCAACGGTTGGTGGCGAAATTATGTTTGACGACAGCTACGATGGTAATCCTCTTGTAAATGCGATGTGCGTAGGACTGATTGATCATGATAAAATCCAGCGTGGTGTCGCTAAAGGTGTAGGGAATCCGGTCTATTACGTAGGACCACCTACTGGACGAGACGGCATACATGGTGCTACCTTCGCTTCAGTGGAACTCACAGAAGAATCAGAAGCCAATCGGACGGCGGTCCAGGTGGGCGATCCATTCATGGAGAAGCTTGTTATGGAATCCTGTCTGGAGCTAATTGATAGTGGTATCGTAATTGGGATTCAGGATATGGGCGCAGCCGGTCTGACTTGCTCCAGTGCCGAGATGGCCAGCAAAGCAGGGAATGGCCTGGAGCTGTATCTGGATCAAGTGCCGCAACGTGAGGAAGGCATGACGCCTTACGAAATGATGCTGTCGGAGTCACAGGAACGGATGCTCTTCGTCGTTGAGCCTAAGGATGAAGCACAGGCGCAGGAGATTTTTGATCGCTGGGGCGTCATTTGCTGCAAAGTGGGCAAGGTAACGGATGACGGACGCCTGAAGTTGTACCATCATGGTGAAGTTGTTGGCGATATGCCGGTAACAGCTCTGGTGGATGAATGTCCGGTATATGACAAGCCATCAGCAGTTCCTGCTTACTATATAGAGAATGAATCGGTGGATACGCTGCGTTATGAAGAAGTTACCGATCTGGGCGGCGCACTCCGCACGATACTGGGTTCTCCTACCGTTGCGAGCAAAGCATGGGTCTACAATCAATATGATTACATGGTGCGGACTAGCACGGCAGTTCGTCCCGGCTCCGATGCAGCAGTAGTTACAATCCACGGTACACGTAAGGGCTTGGCAATGACAACGGACTGTAATGGCCGTTATGTCTATCTTGATCCTGAAGTTGGCGGACGGATTGCCGTCAGCGAAGCGGCACGCAATATTGTCTGCTCCGGTGCTGAACCGCTGGCAATTACAGATAATCTGAACTTCGGCAACCCGGAGAAACCAGAGATTTTTTGGCAAATGGAACGTGCTGTTGACGGTATGGCAGAAGCCTGCCGCGTGCTCGATACGCCGGTTATCGGTGGAAACGTCAGTCTGTATAATGAAAATGCTTCAGGAGCCATTTATCCAACGCCGGTTGTTGGTATGGTAGGTCTGGTGACGGACACCGATCATATTACGACTCAAGCTTTCAAGCAAGAGGGTGATACTATTCTATTGCTCGGTGTAACCAAGGCAGAGCTTGGCGGCAGTGAATTCCAATATGCTGTGCATGGCTTAACAGAAGGTCGCCCTCCGGCACTCGATTTGGCTACTGAGAAAAAACTGCTTCAAGCAGTACTTGGCGCGATTCGCGGTGGTCTGGTGCGTTCGGCGCATGACTTGTCTGAGGGTGGACTAGCAGGAGCACTTGCAGAGAGCTGTATTAGTGGTGGTGTTGGAGCAAGCATAGATCTTTCTGCAGGTGGCTTGCGTCATGATGTAGCTTTGTTTAGTGAAAGCCAATCACGGATTGTGCTTACAGCAGCACCTGATCGTGCGGAAGAGTTGAAAGCGGCGATTGCTGCTGGCGGTGTTCCAGTAGAAATTATCGGAACCGTAGGTGGAGATAGACTGCGGGTGAATCTGGACGGCGCGTCCGTACTTGATGAGCCTATCGCAGAATTGAAATTCATCTGGGAGGATGCCATTCCATGTCTTATGAAATAAAGACCGGGAAAGAGCAGGCGGAACCCATCCTGTGGACCGGCGACTTTTACAATGAAGGAACGGGCTCGGGAGATATTTTTGATACCTTAAAAGAAGAATGTGGCGTTTTCGGGGTCTTCGGACACCCAGAGGCCGCTTCTATGTCTTACTACGGTCTGCATGCCTTACAGCATCGCGGGGAGGAAAGTGCGGGCATTTGTGTAGCAAACGGTCGCGACTTCAACTATCACCGCGGTATGGGATTGGTAAAGGAAGTATTCGATAAGGACAAAATCGCTTCGTTGATCGGAGACATGTCCATCGGTCATGTGCGTTATTCCACCAGCGGGGATAGCCGCTTGACCAATGCGCAACCGCTTATCTTCAAATATCGTGACGGCGACCTGGCAATTGCTACCAACGGTAACATCGTCAACGAACCGCTGATTCGCAAGGAGCTGGAGCAAGCGGGTTCAATCTTCCAGACGACCAGTGATACCGAGGTGCTAGCGCATCTCATTGCGCGTTCGCAAAAGGATTTTGTTGAAGCGACCAAGGATGCGTTGCGACAGCTGGTAGGCGGGTTCGCTTTTCTGCTGATGACCAATGACAAGCTGGTTGTTGCCTCTGATTCGCACGGGCTGCGCCCGCTTGTGATGGGACGGCTTGGAGAAGCCTATGTGTTCGCTTCGGAGTCCTGTGCGCTGGAAGTTATCGGGGCGAAGCTGGTCCGTGATATTGAGCCGGGTGAAGTGCTCGTGCTGGACAAGGATGGTCTTGTAGAAGATCGGTTTGCTGAACCGAAACGCAAAGCGCTGTGCGCGATGGAGTATATCTACTTTGCTCGCCCGGACAGTGACATGAATGGCTCGAACCTGCACTCCGCACGTAAACGGATGGGCAGTCGAATGGCTCTTGAGGCCTTCGTGGATGCTGACCTTGTAACCGGGGTACCGGATTCCAGTATTTCAGCAGCGATCGGCTATGCGGAGCAAACAGGCATTCCTTATGAGCTTGGGCTGATTAAGAACAAATACACGGGCCGGACCTTTATTCAACCGAGCCAGGAGCTGCGTGAGCAAGGCGTAAAGATGAAGCTAAGCGCCGTGCGCAGTGTCGTTGAAGGCCAACGTGTTGTCATGATCGATGATTCCATTGTGCGAGGCACCACCTCGCGCCGGATCGTCAATCTGCTGCGTGAAGCCGGAGCCGCTGAGGTACATGTGCGGATTACTTCACCGCCGTTTAAGAATCCTTGCTTCTACGGAATTGATACACCAGACCGTCGTGAGCTGATTGCTTCGTACCAGTCCATTGAGGAAATGTGTACTGAAATTAATGCGGATTCTCTGGCTTTCCTCTCGCCAGAGGGACTGATCACCTCCATCGCCGGACGTAACAGCGGTGATTATAAAGGTGGCTTATGCCTGTCCTGCTTCGATAATGATTACCCGACGCAGGTTGATTTCGGCGGGGAAGAAAAAGATGGATGTAGTTGCTGACGTAGCAAATACAGGAGACGCTTCACTCGCTAAGGAGGCGCTTGGCTGTGCCAAAGCGCCGAGGGCTTGCTGCCCGAAGCAAGGCGCGCACTGCGGCTTGCAGCAGATTTGAACCGGTGGTTGGAGTCATGGAGAGGAATTTTGGAAATGGAGAAGCATAGCGTTCGCCTTTATGCTCTAATTTCAACCACATAGTGGTATTTAAATTCAAGAAATTAGAGCATAACAGCGATCGGAAGTCCAAACATTCTTCGTAATGACGGTTATAACCACTTTTGAATCCCTACTGCCCCGCAAACGCGCTCTAAATCATAATAAATGAGGTGTCCAATAGTGTCGGAAGCTTATAAAAATGCCGGAGTAGATATTGCGGCTGGTAACGAAGCGGTAGAACGTATGAAGAAACACGTAAAGCGTACTTACCGTCCTGAGGTAATGACAGAGCTAGGCGGATTCGGAGCACTGTTCGGTCTGAATAAAGATAAGTATGATGAGCCAGTACTCGTGTCGGGAACCGATGGCGTAGGCACGAAGCTCAAAATCGCATTCGCGGCAGATCGCCATGACACGATTGGCATCGATGCGGTAGCTATGTGCGTAAACGATATTGTCGTACAAGGCGCAGAACCTTTATTTTTCCTTGATTATCTTGCGTGCGATAAGGTAATACCTGAGAAAATCGAGGCTATCGTAGCTGGAATCGCCGAAGGCTGCCATCAGGCAGGTTGCGCGTTGATCGGTGGCGAAACAGCGGAGATGCCAGGTATGTACTCGGCTGGCGAGTATGACATTGCCGGCTTCACAGTTGGCATAGCTGACAAAGCCAAGCTGGTAACAGGAGCGAATATTGCCCCTGGCGATACGGTAATTGGCCTTGCTTCCAGCGGTGTGCATAGCAACGGATTTTCGTTGGTACGTAAGCTTTTGTTGGAGGAAGATGGCTATAATCTTAACGATGTGCTGCCAGAGCTTGGAGCGCCATTGGTGGATGTGCTGCTGGCACCAACCAAGATTTATGTGAAGCCCTTACTGACACTATTGGAACAGCTTTCGGTGAAGGGGATGGCTCATATTACCGGAGGCGGATTTATTGAGAATATTCCGCGCATGCTGCCTGAGGGTGTCGATGTGGAGATCAATTACGGTTCATGGCCGATTCTGCCAATCTTTGGTTTGATGCAGAGTAAAGGTAACGTAAGTAATCGGGATATGTTCACCACCTTTAATATGGGGGTTGGCCTTGTGTTAGTGGTTGCTGCTGAAGATGGAGAACGTGCGCTTGAGCTGCTGATAGCTAGTGGAGAAGAGGCGTACCTGATCGGCACGGTGAAGGAAGGCGAACACAAGGTTACCTTTACGGGAGCGGAAGTGTGATGCAGTGGAGTCGAATCGCTGTTTTTGCCTCCGGGCAGGGCAGTAATTTTGCTGCGTTGATAGCTGCTGAGCGGAAAGGTCTGCTGGGAGGCGGAAGTATTGAACTGCTTGTCTCGGACAAGCCGGAGGCGCCTGTAGCACAACGTGCAGAGGATGCTGGGATTTCCAGCCTTCTGCTGCGCCCCAAAGATTTCGCCAGCCGTGAGCTTTATGAGGCTGAGATTGTGGCTGAGTTGCAGCGTCGGGAGATTGGGTTGATTGTGCTGGCCGGTTATATGCGGCTCATTACGCCGGTGCTGCTTATACCGTACGCCGGACGGATTATCAACATTCATCCCTCGCTGCTGCCAGCTTTTGCGGGTAAAGATGCGATGGGCCAAGCGCTGGATTATGGCGTGAAGCTGACAGGAGTAACCGTACATTTTGTCGATGGAGGCATGGATACCGGACCGGTTATTGCCCAGCGAAGCCTAGTTGTAGAAGATAATGACACGGCTGCTTCGCTGGCGGATCGGATTCATAAGGTGGAGTATGAGCTGTATCCAGAAGTGGTTGCTGCGCTTGCTGCCGGAAGAATTGAGTTAGTTGGAAGAAAGACGATTATTCGCGAAAAGTGAACAATGTTGAGACTTAGGTGAGCTACTAATCGACATCCACCTCCCAAGCTCGGCCTGTTCCGATATTTCTCGGGAAATATTTCACTAAGGTCATTAGCTGTCGGAAGCTAAGCCGGAAATTTGACGAGAAAGCTTATACAACAACGGATTAGCTTCCCGATGTGAATTACATTAAAGGGAAAACTCCCCTCTAATTAGCCGATTAATAGATAAGATTATAGATTAGTGGGAAGTTCTCCCTCTAAATTCCGGGGATTTCTTGAATTTGGGTTGATTCAGACATATTAGGGGGAGGAATTCCCGCTATACCGTTAATTAGACCCTAGAAGCTCAAATTATAGGGAGAATTTCCCTCTAACTATTTGTAAAGAGTCACTTGCCTTAGTCGGGTGTTATCTTTCCTGTAAAAGATTTCCAAGGCTGTTTCAACACTTCACCACATTAAACACCATTAAAACCGCACGTATAACCCGGAGGAGGACTATTCAAAGTGAGTATCAAAAGAGCGCTGGTCAGCGTATCGGACAAACAGGGCATCGTGGATTTTTGCCGCGAGTTGTCTGCATTGGGCGTAGAAATTATCTCCACAGGCGGAACGAGTACACTATTGGCTAAAGAAGGCGTACCAGTCATCGGAATTTCCGATGTGACAGGTTTTCCGGAAATTATGGACGGACGTGTCAAAACGCTGCATCCTGCTGTACACACAGGCTTGCTGGCAGTTCGCGACAACGAGGAGCATACGCGCCAAATGCGTGAGCTTGGCCTGGACTACATCGATCTAGTCGTGGTAAACCTGTATCCGTTCGCGGAAACGATCGCTAAACCGGATGTTGCGTACGAAGAAGCTATCGAGAACATCGATATTGGCGGACCGACGATGCTGCGTTCTGCGGCGAAGAACCATGCTTTTGTAAGTGTGGTGGTTGATGCGGGCGATTATGCCAAGGTGCTTGAAGAGGTACGCGCCGGTGGGGACACCACGCTTGAAACACGCAAACAACTTGCGGCAAAAGTGTTCCGTCATACGGCGGCTTACGATGCCCTGATTGCTGATTATTTGGCCAATGTGCTCGGTGACCCGCTGCCGGAGCGTTATACAGTAACTTATGAGAAGATTCAGGATCTGCGTTATGGCGAGAACCCGCATCAGAAGGCGGCTTTTTACCGCAAGCCATTGGCTGCGCTGGATACACTGACAGCCGCTGAGCAGTTGCATGGCAAAGAGCTGTCCTACAACAATATCAACGACGCCAATGCAGCGCTGCAGATCGTTAAGGAATTTGAAGAGCCCGCTGTAGTAGCCGTTAAACATATGAATCCGTGTGGAGTAGGCGTAGGTGCAAGTGTATATGAGGCTTATCAAAAAGCCTACAATGCTGATCCTACCTCTATTTTTGGCGGGATTGTCGCAGCCAACCGGATCATTGATGCTGACACAGCAAATATGTTGAAGGACATTTTCCTGGAAATCGTGCTGGCTCCAGGCTTTACTGACGAAGCGCTGGAAATCCTTACGAAGAAGAAGAATATCCGTCTGCTTAAATTGGGCAACCTCAGCACAGCTGCGGCACGCAAGAGCAGCCTTATCGTTACCTCCATTGACGGAGGTATGGTTGTGCAAGAAAGCGATGTGCATTCCGTGAATCCGGACGAGCTTCAGGTTGTGACTGACCGCAAGCCTACGGAAGATGAATTGAAGCAGTTGCTGTTTGCCTGGAAAGTGGTTAAGCATGTGAAGTCCAATGCGATTGTGCTGGTTGCCGATAATATGACGGTTGGCGTAGGCGCTGGACAGATGAACCGTGTGGGTGCGGCCAAAATCGCGATTGAACAGGCGGGTGAGAAATCGAAGGGTGCTGCACTGGCCTCGGATGCTTTCTTCCCGATGGGCGATACGCTTGAAATGGCAGCCAAAGCAGGCATCACTGCTGTAATTCAACCAGGAGGCTCCATCAAGGACGAAGAATCCATTAAGGTCGCTAATGAATATGGTATTGCTATGGTCTTTACCGGCGTCCGTCATTTCAAACACTAGAATGCTGGGGAGGATTTTATGGATATTTTAGTGGTTGGCGGAGGTGGCCGGGAGCATGCCATCATCTGGAGTCTGTCCAAAAGCCAGGGCGCAGGTAAAATCTACTGCGCTCCCGGCAATGCCGGAATTGCGACACTTGCTGAATGTGTGCCAATTGGCGTATTTGAGTTTGACCGCTTAACGGCCTTTGCCAAGGCGAAGGAAGTTGGCCTCGTTGTAATCGGACCAGATGATCCACTCGCGGCCGGCATCGTCGATGCTTTTGAAGCACAGGGAATTCCCGTGTTTGGACCGCGCAAGAATGCAGCTGAAATTGAGGGCAGCAAGACCTTTATGAAAGATCTGCTGCACAAATATAATATTCCGACAGCAGCGTATGAGAAGTTTAGCGACTATGAAGCTGCGCTATCCTATTTGCGCGTTCAGGAACTGCCGATTGTTATCAAGGCAGATGGTCTGGCAGCAGGCAAAGGCGTTACTGTAGCCTATTCACAGGAAGAAGCTCAGCAGGCACTAAGTGATATAATGGTCAGCAAGGTGTTTGGTGAAGCGGGTGCCCAAGTGGTCATTGAGGAATTTCTGGCCGGACAGGAAATGTCGATTCTGGCCTTTGTAGATGGCGAGACCGTGCGGCCGATGGCCGCAGCCCAGGACCATAAGCCGATCTTTGATGGTGATAAGGGACCTAATACGGGCGGAATGGGTACGTATTCGCCACTGCCGCATATTGCCGATGCTATTATACTTGAAGCGGTGAAGACTATAATAGAGCCTACAGCTAAAGCGATGGTAGCAGAAGGCCGTCCTTTTAGCGGCGTGTTATTTGCCGGGTTGATGATCTCTCCTGACGGCAAGCCGAAGACGATAGAATTTAATGCCCGTTTTGGTGATCCAGAGACTCAGGTCGTGCTGCCTAGGCTGAAAAGCGATTTGCTGGAAATATTTCTGGCCGTGGTTGAAGGCCGGCTTGCAGATATTGAGATTGTCTGGAGTGAAGAAGCAGCAGTATGTGTAGTGCTGGCTTCGGAAGGCTACCCTGGTCCATATCCTAAGGGTGTGCCCATTACTGGATTGGATGACAGCCAAGGAGGGCTGATCTTCCATGCAGGTACGGCGCGCGGCATAGATAACAGCTGGGTAACGAACGGCGGTCGAGTGCTCGGAGTCGTTGGACTGGGTACAAGTATTGCTGAAGCACGTGAAGCTGCATACGTCAGTGCAGAGGGGATTTCTTTTCCCGGGAAGCAGTATCGCAGCGACATTGCTATGAAGGCTTTGGTATGAGGACAAAGGACTGTTTCTAGTGTTTTTTTACGCTATAAGTCCTAAAAAAGGACTGACAAGTGATAGAAGAAGTGCTATAATACAACTCGTACGGGGGAAAATGTGCGGCTATATACAGATAAAGGGTCTTTCCGATCATGGAAAGGCCTTTTTTAAATGGTGATCCATTAGACCGGCCGCTGAGCTTTATTTATATAGAATGTCTCGAGCCGGGAAATGATACTTATAGTTCGTTAGCGATGCGCTTAGGGTGTAGGGCTAGTTACAGATTTAAGGGGGAATTACTTTTGAGTAAGGTTGGAAGAAATGACTTATGCCCATGCGGAAGCGGGAAGAAATATAAAAAATGCTGCTTGGACAAGGAATCGTCTGCAGTAGAATCGATATTGCGTCTGGTAACTTCAGAGGAGGCAGCAGCTCAAGAGGCTATGGCTGTCGAATCCAAGTTCATTCAGGCTGCACCGGAATCCGCAGGAGGTTCCGAAAGTAAGCTGACGCTTGTCAAATTGAGAAAAATGGCATCGCGTGATCTGAAATGGGAGCATCCAGCGCATGAGCAGCTAGCTCTGCATCTTATCGAGAGCATGAGATCCGACTACGAGAAGGAGATTATTTTTGAAGCCCTGGTCCTCTGGAACGGCTATTCCCGTAAGACGAAACCTGCTGTGAAGAAAATGGGCTCCTTCTGTGCAGCGATCGAATATATCCTGTCTGAAGAGTACGGATTCCTGACTACACAAGCCGAGCTTGCCCTTAAATATGAGATCACAACGGCGACCATTTCACGGAAAGTTAAGGAAATGCTTAACTATGTCGAGGAGTATGGGATGAGCGGGGAGGACGATGAAGTACTCTCACTGAATCCTTCAGGCAGTCCCAAGGATCAGGAGCAGGCCTACCTGCACAAGGCCAAGGAAGCGACTTCTTCAAAACGACGGATACAGCTGGCTGAAGCAGCATTAGAGGCCTATCCTGACAGTCCTGATGCTTATCTCTTATTGGCTGAAGAATCCGACAATGAGCACGAAGCGCGTACTTTTTTAAGAGCGGGTATCGCAGCGGGAGAACGTGAGTTAGGTGAACTCTTTTTTGCGGAGAACAAAGGGCATTTCTGGGGTCTTTACGAGACCCGTTCTTACATCCGAATCTGCAAAAGCTATGCGGAATCCTGCTGGTTTGGTGGGAATGCGGAAGAAGCAGCGACGACACTGGAGAATATTCTGGTGCTCAATTCCGAGGATAATACGGGTGCACGTTACTTGCTGGCCGCTGTTTACCTCTATGGCAATAAGCTGGCCGAGGCAGAACGGGTGCTGAATCAATACGGCAAGGATGATGCGGCCGCAGCTTTTGCCTATGACCGGATTGTGTTGGAGTATAAAAAGAATGGAATTACCTCCCAGCTGAAGATGCTGTACCGTGTAGCACGGAATGTGAACAAGCATGTGCCAGAGTACCTTCTTGGGGTCAAAAGACTGCCGCACAACCTCCCAGATTATGTTGGAATGGGTGACAATAATGAAGCTATTGAGTATGTTATTATGCATTCCCGCCTCTGGGCGAGTGTGCCGGATCTGCTGAAATGGCTGTTGAAACAATAATTATAAATATATAGATCAGAGAGCCTTGAAGAGATTTTTCTTCTAGGCTTTTTTTGCATCGTTTTGCGGCACGAAACCTGACATGGTATTTATAGGAAAACCTGATTTGGAGGGAATTTCAGAGTAGAATACCGCCCTTCTTATACAAAAATGTTTGTTTAAATGCGTTATTTTCTGAAAATACCTGACATGGTCACAGTTAATTCACAGCTCGGTGTGAAACGCTAAAGGGATAAAGCAGTAATTTGAAGAAATAAGTCGAAATTGAACGAATCAATAGAGAGAACATTCGTTAATAAATATCTTATTTTGAAGGCGGGGAGCCCTATGGCAGAGAAGAAAAGTACCAAAAAGAAGGTCAAGACCGGGCTACGTCCGGACAATAAGACAGCGTCGAAAGGGAAAGCAGCACAGCTATCCTCCAGATTTCAGGCAGTGCTTCATTCCTTTAGGAATATGGGTATTCGTGGCAAGCTGTTTTTATCCGTTATTTTGTCAGTAGTTGCAATATTCATAATTGTGTCGGTAGTCATCTATAGCAATGCCAAGAAAATTATTGTTGATGATCTGAACGGTTCGCTGACGTATGAGAAGGGGAATATCAATGCAAAGATAAACCAGTTGCTGCAGCCTGCAGAGGATAGCGTAGAGCTTCTGAATGCGAATGCCTATGTACGGGATTTCATTGTACAGGCAGCATCTTCGGATACGGTTAAGACGACCAGTGGATATGGTGATCTAATACGAACTTTGAATCTGATCAAAGGCTCCAATAAGAACCTGCTCAATGTGTATGTAGGTCTGGATGCTGCCAATAAGGTGATTACACAGGATGAGTTCGAGCCACCAGCTGACTTTAACCTGAAGGAGCGCAGCTGGTATGCAACCGCGGCCAAGAGTAAGCAGCTTACGGTCACAGACCCTTACATTGATGCTGGTTCTGGCAAAATGGTTGTCAGTCTCAGTGCTCCGATTCTGGACGATTCTGGCAAGCTGATCGGGGTGGCTGGAGCTGATATTTCAACCGAGCAGATCACGGAGGCGCTTAGTTCTTTTAACTACAAAGGTAGCGGCTATGCGGTCTTGATCGACAAATCGGGGACTTTTATTTATAATCCTAACCCTGATTATATTTTGCT
Source organism: Paenibacillus sp. 19GGS1-52 (assembly GCF_022369515.1). Taxonomy (NCBI): domain Bacteria; kingdom Bacillati; phylum Bacillota; class Bacilli; order Caryophanales; family Paenibacillaceae; genus Paenibacillus; species Paenibacillus sp. 19GGS1-52. Next base: position 6,315,598 of record NZ_CP059724.1, on the reverse strand, counting down.
GCAAAAGATGGGAGACCTTGGGGCAGAATGGAAAGCGCTCAATGATGAGATGGTACAGTGGGGCTCTAGTGTCATTAAGACGAATATCGACGGGGAAGCCAGTTATGTGTCTTATGCGCCTGCGGTGGATAAACAGTGGTCGGTAGCGTTAATCGTACCTAAGGGGGATGCAGAACAGGCGCTTCATCTATTCCAACTGATCTTCTTTCTCTCCATCATTGCCTCTATTGTATTAATGTCTATACTTCTATATTTTGTCTCGAACAACATCCTGAAGCAAATCCCAATTCTTACAGCCTCCTTTAAGACGGCGATGACAGGTGATTTGTTAGTACGGGCTCAGGTGACAGCGAAGGGAGAAATCGGGGTTCTGGCCGAAGGCTTTAATAGTATGATCTCTTCGCAGCAAAACCTGATTCTGGACATCGTGAGGAATTCACATAATATCTCTGACGCAGTTGATAATACAGAGCGAAATATATTTGTGCTAGACGAGAGCATCTCTGATATTTCTGCAATTACGGAGGAGTTGTCGGCTGGGATGCAGCAGACGGCTGCTTCTATGCAGGAGATGAACGCTAGTACGATTGAAATTGAAAATGCAATTAGCGGAATTGCCCAAAGAGCTCAGGACGGTGCTGGAGCGGCCAAGGAAATCAATGAACGTGCTGAAAGACTTAAAGAAGTGGCTCTTCTCTCACGGCAGCAAGCCGATAAAATTTATGGGCAGAGCGAAGAGAAGCTGCGCCAGGCAATTGAACAGTCCAAGTCGATCTCACAGATCAATGCGTTATCCGGTGCGATCCTGGATATTGCATCCCAGACCAATCTGTTGTCGCTAAATGCTTCGATTGAGGCAGCCCGTGCGGGTGATGCGGGTAGAGGATTCGCTGTTGTTGCTGATGAAATCCGCAAGCTGGCTGAGAACTCGCGAGATACGGTTTCTGAAATTCAGGGGGTAACCGAATCTGTTGTTAGTGCAGTATCCAACCTGGTCGAGGGAGCTGAGAGCATGCTGCAGTTCATGGACAGGCAGGTACTGAAGGATTATGATACGATGCAGGAGACGGGACTGCGATACAGCGAGGATGCTAAATTTGTAGAGGATCTGGTGACTGATTTCAGTGCGACCTCTCAACAGCTGCTCGCTTCGATTCAGAGTATGCTTTCGGCGATCTCAGAGACCAGCATTGCTACTAATGAGGGTGCTGAAGGAGCGGGTAGTATTGCGGCCCAAGCCGAGCAGATCATCAACAAATCGGGCAGTATTGTCAGTGAGATGGATGGAATTAAGAACACTTCGGCTGAACTATTGCAGACCGTCAAGAGATTCAAAGTCTAAGTTAATGAATATAGATTCTGTTAAGCCGGTCTTGCTGCTAGCAGCAGTTAAGGCCGGTTTTGTATTGTGTGTGGAGGACAATGCTTGAAAAAATGTCCGCGGAAGAGTATGTTACAAGAAGCGAAATGATTAGATAGAGACAGTGAGGCGATATGAATATGAGAGAAGGCGAAGGCCGGATTGTAGGAATGGAAGACATCGTGCGGGCCCATCATGTGCTGCGGGAGGTCATTGTCCGGACTCCACTGCAGCGTGACGCAGTATTGTCGGCCAAATATGGCTGCAATGTTTTTTTGAAGCGTGAGGATCTGCAGATTGTCCGTTCATTCAAAATCCGTGGTGCTTACAATATGATTCGCAGTCTGTCCGCAGAGGATAGAGCCAAAGGGATTGTCTGCGCAAGTGCAGGTAACCATGCACAGGGTGTTGCCTATTCTTGCAAAGCACTAGGTATTAAAGGCAAGGTCTATATGCCAAGTACGACCCCTAACCAAAAGGTGAAGCAGGTCCGGCGGTTTGGCGGTGAGCAGGTTGAGGTTATTCTGAAGGGTGACACCTTCGATGACGCCTATGAGGAAGCACTGCAGGCTTGTATCGACCATAGCATGACGTTGATCCACCCGTTCGATGAACCACGAATTATTGCAGGCAACGGAACGATTGCAATGGAGGTTATGGAAAGTCTAGATATTCCAGCAGATTACGTATTCGTGACCATTGGCGGGGGTGGTCTAGCCGCTGGGGTTGCCACCTACATGAAGACGGTTAGCCCTGCGACCCAGATTATTGGAGTCGAGCCCCTAGGCGCGGCTTCCATGAGCGAAGCATTGCAGCGTGGAGAAGTGGTAACACTGAAGGAGATCAACAAATTCGTCGATGGTGCTGCCGTGAAGCGTGTGGGTGGGTTGACCTTCGATATATGCTCACGTTTTCTGGATGATGTGGTTAAAGTACCGGAAGGAAAGGTCTGTACTACGATTCTGGAGCTGTATAACGAGAACGCAATTGTTGTTGAACCCGCGGGTGCTTTGCCCGTTGCCGCGCTGGATATGTACCGTGAACAAATCCTTGGCAAAACGGTTGTCTGTATCGTCAGTGGTGGCAACAACGATATTGACCGCATGCAAGAGATCAAGGAGCGCTCGCTTATTTATGAAGGTTTAAAGCATTACTTCATGATCAACTTTCCACAACGGGCAGGCGCGTTGCGTGAATTTCTGGCTGAGGTGCTGGGACCTGATGATGATATCACCCGCTTCGAGTATACCAAGAAGCATGATAAGGAGAACGGGCCGGCACTTGTTGGCATCGAGCTGCTATCCAAGGAATCCTACGCCCCGCTCGTCGAGCGGATGAAGGAAAAAGGTGTAGATTATGTGGAGATCAACAAGGATATGAACCTCTTTAATATGCTTATTTAATCTCTTATACAGCCCTAATATCAAAAAAGCGCCTCTCCTGATGAAGGAGAGGCGCTTTTTTGTTAATTTGTAAGAGGCACTTCTTTGTCCAGATATGCCTTGACCTGATCATCTGATTTATAGCCATTCTCCTTCAACAGCTTCATGAAGCCTTCAAGCTTCTGCAAAAATGGGCTGTTGCTGCTATCCTTGGTCAGAATTCCGATATAGGCTTTCTGAGCCTCCAAATCCATCTCCAAATTATCATAATGAAATAGCGGAGTGTTATTTTGACCGTAGAAGGTGTTGGCTACATACATAGCATATAAGGACTTTACTGCCGAAATACGGTTGGAGCTCGGATAATTCCGGATAAATTTCTCCTGGGACAACGCTCGTGCAGCTACCTCGGTCCAGGCAATAATGAGTCCGTTATCCTTGGAGGACGGAAGGGTGGATTCTGTAGCCATTATCGTAATGTAATCACTGACGTCCTTCGTAACATACAATTTATATTTGCGGTAAGCTCCGTAATCAATTACTGGAAAAAAAGAACCTTCAGCAGTCTCAAGCTTATATCCGCTCTCGTCGGCACTTTGTAGCAAGGTACGCAATGAAGCGTCTTTTGTACTTTCGGCAAGCCTACTCATACTTACCCCTGCCTTATAAATGGAGGTCAGACTCCGCTGAACCTCGCTAGTGCTGAACTTACTTTCCCAAGCTTTCAGTGCAGCCTTGTGCAGGTTCTCCAGCTTCAGTGTCAACTGAGTCGAATGGTACGAGCCCACGGCATACATATTCGCGTTCAAGTACTTAATGGCTTGAGGCAGCTTGGCAGAAGAGGATAACAGTGGCAAGGCAGCCTTGTAGACGGCTTCGGCATGAGTACTGTTGGCTGTTAGTGCCGATACACCAGCGCTATTCGTAGGCGGACTGACAGCAGCCTCAGCATGGCTTGCCCCTACTAGCCCTGTCTGCAGCATCAGCAGTGCAGCTATCGTGGTGCAAAGAATAGATTGCTTCTTGTTCATGCAAATGGCCTCCTGTCTATTGGAATAGATTATAAATCTACTTCTTGAGAAATATAAACTTTAGAAATCCCCCTCCGACAAGGCAGAGAATCAGGCTTACCCACGGGGAGATTATGATGATCGGAAATAGTGCATCGAGAAACTTTCCAGCAAAGACTGCGATGACTACGATTCCGATGTAGATCCCAAGTCCTTTGATATCGAAGGATTTAGGTTTGGGGGCGTCGTCGTCTGCCAATGATTTCATCCATCTCATCAGCAACTCAATTAATATTATGGAACCTACACCTACTGCAATGATAGTAAAGAGACTGATTTTGCCAAAAATACCTGTTGAGCCACTGCTCCACTCTGATAACAGTCCGGCAATTGCCAAAATGCCGAAGAAGCAAGTTAGGGCTGTTGTAGGGATCATGAAGTAATAATTCAGTTTGCTTCGTATGGGACGTGCGGGATTGCTGCTCATAATTTCTCTGAAATAATCCTCGGGTTTCTCTCCGAACGTCTGCTTGGCGTTTTTGCCCTTACGCTGCTCTCGCAGCAGGTGCTTTGCGGCATCCAGCAGCAATTCTTCTGCCTGAATGGAGTCCACACGGCTGGCTCGCATGGCAATGATCATATCTTCAAAATACGACCGGTTAAAGGGCGTCATCTGTTCGCGCAGTGTGTTGTTTTCTTTTATCATTTCTTTAGCTTTCATAGTGTAGATATAAACCTCCATTATTGTTAATCGAAATACTCTTTAACCTAGAGTATACGTTTGCATGGCAACTCTGTGCAAGGAGATGGATTTCAATTCCTAATGCATAATCCTTATATAAGAGTGAACACTGATAATGTTGTTGCTTGTTAAATATAGCTTTGGGAAAGGCAGGGAGCGTTATGGAACATGAGGATAAAAGAGAAGAGCCAGGAAAATTCATGGGCGACGGCTTCGAGCCTGCACCAACCAATGTAGTGGGAGATTGGGGCAATTCGGATGGCTTCAGCTTATGGGACTCTAAAGCGGGGTCCCCAGAGGAATGGCTGAAGGATTGGGAAGGCAGACAGAAAACCCATGATATGTTTCACGATAGCTACGACTGATTGAAGCTTTCGCATTCGCGGCCCCTTTTGTTCTCAGGAACGAAAGGGGTCTTTAGCATGACTTGAAAATAGCCGTAGCTTGTTGACAATAATATCGTAAACCGTATAATAAAGATATAATCCATACTAAATTAATCGGAATTATATTAAATTGAAATAATCTACCATTATAAGGAGGATACGGCAATGGAACGGAATATCATAATCCGGCATAACCGAGAAGAATTGACTGCAAGCATACATTACCCAATTAAAGAAAAAGGGACTTCCGGACGCTGCAAGGATAGAGTACCATTGGCCGTTATCTGCCATGGCTTTGTAGGCAACCGTATTGGCGCAGACCGGATTTTTGTCAAGGCTGCCCGTGAGCTGGCAGAAGACGGATATATGGTCATTCGGTTTGATTATATTGGCTGCGGAGAGAGCAGCGGCAATTATGGCACCGAGGATATGGAATCTATGATTGCTCAGACCCGTACGGTGCTCGATTATGGAATTAGCTCCGCCGATATTGATCCCCAGCGTGTAACTCTGATCGGCCATAGTCTGGGCGGAGCAGTTGCGCTCTTGACAGGTGTCCGTGACCGCCGAGTAAAGAATCTCGTGTTATGGTCTGCCGTAGGTTATCCTTTTAATGATATCGTAAAGATAGTGGGACGGGATGCGTATGATCGCTCCGTGAAGAGCGGTTCTGCTGATCATGCGGGCTACTTGTTCACACCAGTGTACTTTAACTCTCTGGCAGCCTTTCAGCCGTTTCAGGAAGCCTCTAAATTCAGTGGAGATATATTGGTGATTCACGGAACCTCTGACGATGTCATTCCGGTCGATTATGCTTTTCTCTACCAGAAGTTATTCTGGACACGACCTGAGGGGCGCTGTGACAAAGAAATCATTTTTCAAGCCGATCATACCTACTCATCGGGCCCGGCCCAAGTACAGCTGCTTAAGCGGACGAGAGAGTGGATGAACCAGCAGGAGCACCAGCAGGAGGAATGGCAAAATTGGATGATCTAAGAGGCTTGTCTACCACTCGCATTAATACGAAAGAAGCGGTAAAATAAAGGTGCTCACCATATACTGGGTTATGGAGGTTGGCATCGATGAAATTACCGGCATTTTTTATCGCGCATGGTTCCCCATTGCTCGCCCTTGAGGATAACGAGTATACCCGTTTTCTGGAGCGGCTAGGTCAAGATCTTGGAGTGCCTCGTGGAATTGTAGTGTTCTCGGCACATTGGGATTGTCCGGAACAACTGCTAACGGTAGACGCCAAGCACGAGACACTGCATGATTTCTACGGGTTTCCCGAAGAAATGTACACGCTGACCTATCCCGCCCCGGGCGATCCTGTACTCAGTCGCAAGATTTCCGAACTCTTTAAGAGTAACAATTTATTTTCTCAGCCTGTATTGGGACGTGGGTTAGATCACGGAGTCTGGGTCATTCTGCAGAAGATGTTCCCGCAAGCAGATATTCCAGTGGTATCTTTATCCGTTGATTCTTTGCGATCTCCTGAAGAGCAATACAACATCGGTCGGATGTTGGCTCCGCTGCGCGATGAAGGAATACTCTTTATCGGAAGCGGAGGTCTGGTCCACAATCTGCGGCTGCTTAGTGACAAGGATCAGCCTGAAGTATGGGCGCAGGACTTCGATGCCTGGATTGCGGAAAGATTGCAAACTTGGGACTTACCTACACTTTTTGCGTATGAGGCAAGGGCGCCACACGCGCGCAATGCTGTCCCCTCATACGGAAGAGAACATTTTGTACCGCTCTTCTATGCCATGGGAACGGCGGATGAAGGCAAGCGCGCGCAACTGATGATTCAGGCCTATCAATACGGAACGCTTAGCCTGAATTGCTGGATGTTAGACTAATTAGATATCATATCGCAGGGTGCAGCCGGATAATAACGGGCTGTACCCTGTTTTAATATGGATAGGGACAACAGGATCAAGACAAATGGGACAGGCTGTGATTAAATGGAAGAAGCCATCTGCTAAGCTCACAAAACTTAGAGTATGCTTTCGAAGTAGTTTTGTACGAAGCCAATTCAAGAAGTAATGCTCACAAAACTTAGAATATGCTTACGAAGTAGTTCTATTGCGAAGCAACTCAGTGGAGGTTAAGCTCCATAAAATTTTAGGAGGAACAAAAGTTTATGAAACGATCTTCTTCCCGTCTTATATCCGGTATTCTGCTTATGACTTTGCTGCTTTCTGCCTGTGGGTCAAAGGAGGCTGTTGAGGTTCTTGCACCAACGAGCGAGCCTACGATGGTTCCGCAGCCAACGGTTTCAAGCCTGCCATTACCTACAGTGGTGCCTTCGACGCCATTCGTATCAACTTTAACAGGGCTTCCGGTTACTGAAGCAACACTTCCTCGTCCTTTATCCATTATGATTAATAATGCCCCTGCGGCTCGGCCGCAATCCGGTATAAGTGAAGCGGATATTCTGTATGAGGTTCTTGCGGAAGGCGGGATTACACGGCTCATCGGGATTTTTCAAAGCCATCCCGGGATCGTTAAGATCGGCCCGATCCGCAGCATCCGACCTTATCTGCTCGATATTGGCGAGAGCTATGGCGGTATAACCGTACATGCCGGGGGCAGTCCGGCAGCGTACGCTATTTTGCAAAAGCAGAAGAAAGAGGATATGGACGAAATTGGTCGTGCTGGAGCGTACTTCTGGCGGGATAAGACCCGCAAAGCGCCGCATAATCTATACAGCAATTCAGCGAAGCTTCGGGAAGGTGCACAGAAGCTGGGATTCGCAGAGGATACTGCAGTTCCTGGATATCTGTTTAACAATCCTGATTACATACCTACAGACGGAGAAACGGCGCAAGAGTTCAGTGTGAACTTTCTGCTGAAGAGCTATACCGTTGGCTACAAATATGATACGGAGCGGCGTACCTACCAGCGCCTAGTGAATGGTAAACCACATTTGGATCTCAATAACGACAATCCGGTGGAAGCTGCCAATGTTATAGTGATGGGTGCAGATCATAAAGTGCTCGACGATGTGGGCAGACTTCAAGTTGATGTGGAGTTGGGTGGAGAGGCACTGCTCTTTCAGCGCGGACAGGTCATCAAGGGCAGGTGGTCGCGCCAGCCGGATGATGTGATTAGGTTCGTGAAGGATGGAAAAGAGGTTTTTATGTACCCTGGTATAACTCATATTCTCATTGTCCCTAATTCACCTTCTTTTAGCAGTCATGTAGTGTATAGCCAGACAGAAAGTACAACTTAGGGAATATTAACAACGAAGCGGAATACATGATTATTTTCCTGGATACAGGGAATTGTTAATAAGGCGTAAAAAGTTCGTTTCTTTTGCTTCTATCCCTTGTACGAATATGATAAGATAACAGGGGTTGTCATTCATTTTCATGCTTTTTACATATGGGTGACTTCGAGTTATCACGGTAATTTTATGTGAAGGGGTTTAAAACAATGAAGTTGAGAAAAAAGGACATATTCTTTGAGACGCTGGAAAATATGGCGGATACGATTGTCCAAGCTGCGGATTACTTTGCCCAGAATATAAGCGATCTTCGTAATAATGTGGAGAAATTCGCCACACAAATGAAGGTGTACGAGAACCAATGCGATACTTACACGCATACGGTGATTAAGGAATTGAACAAGACATTCATTACGCCACTCGAACGTGACGACATTATGGATTTGATTACCAGCATGGATGATGTCATGGATGGCCTGGAGGCTTCAGCCTCACGTTTCTATATGTATAACCTGCTGGAAGCGGATGAATATATTATGCAGTTCGCGGAGATTCTTCGGCAGTGCGCCTATGAAATCCAAAAAGCGATTCATCTGCTCTCCCAGAAGAAGCTGTTGGCCATTCGTGAGTATACGATCCGTCTGAATGAACTAGAGAACCAAGGTGATGATGTGCTGCGTATTTGTACTAAAGCCTTGTTTGAAAAAGTAAAAGACCCTATTGAGCTCATTAAGCGCAAAGAGTTGTATGAGCGGTTGGAGACGACCACGGATAAATGTGAAGACGTAGCCAACATGCTGGAATCGATCATCATGCGTAACTCATAAGGGGCCCAGGAATATGGAAACATCATTATTTATGATAGGTTTTGTTGTTTTTCTCGCACTTGCGTTCGATTTCATCAATGGGTTCCATGATACGGCTAATGCAATCGCTACCTCAGTTTCCACGCGGGCACTTAAGCCACGCACGGCTATTGTTATGGCTGCCTCTATGAACTTTATCGGAGCCTTGCTCTTTACAGGCGTAGCCAAAAAGATTGGTGGAAGCATTACCGATCCAACCTTGCTGGATAACGGAATTAATATCGTGATTGCAACGCTGATCGCGGCGATTATCTGGAATCTGGTCACCTGGTGGTTCGGAATTCCTTCTTCCTCATCCCATGCTTTGATTGGTGCGCTGGCTGGTGCAGTTTATGTTGGCGCCGGATCGGCCCACATCAACTGGAGTGGTTTTATTGAAATTGTCGAGGGGCTTATTCTATCCCCGCTGATTGCATTTGCTGTAGGTTATATAATAATGACCATCCTGAAGTGGATCTTCGCCAAGAAAAGTCCGCATACAGTGAATAAAGGCTTCCGTTCGATGCAGATTCTTACAGCTGCGCTTCAATCCTTTACACATGGGACGAATGATGCCCAGAAGGCGATGGGGATTATCACCTTTGCCTTGGTTACCTCAGGCCATTTGAAATCGATGGATGTAGTTCCACTGTGGGTTAAGATTGCAGCGGCTACTTCGATGGCGCTTGGTACCTCTATTGGGGGCTGGAAGATCATTAAGACGATGGGCACGAAGATTTTCAAAATCGAGCCGATCAACGGTTTTGCAGCGGATATCTCAGGAGCATCTGTTATTTTCTCGGCCACGCTGTTGAATCTGCCAGTTAGTACAACGCATGCCATCACTTCTGCCATTCTGGGTGTAGGTTCCGCCAAACGCTTTTCTGCAGTGAAATGGGGATTAGCCGGACGGATTGTAATTACCTGGTTTATAACGATTCCACTCAGCGCGGTGCTGGCCGGAGTCATATTTAAGATCATATTCTAAGAAGGCTGAACAATGTTAGCCTTTATACTTTTTCTAAGAGAAACGGGTAACGACCTACTTTGGGGCGTTACTCGTTTTTTTTGTATTTGGAGACATAATGTCATGAAAAGTTACAACGAATTGATAAAAAACATTAATCGGAGCGAAAAGAAAATGAAATATCTCACGCTTTGAAAAGAAAATGACATGAATAAATTGGATTGTCGGTAGGATTATGTAGTTTTATATAGTCTCTAAGGTAAGGTGTGTTTTAAGTGTTACCAAAGTTAACAGAGGGTGCTGATATACATTTTATAGCGAAGGGGGCCTGTCGTTGATCGACTTTCATCAGGTAGAGAAACATTACGGACAATTTCATGTACTGAAAACAATTGACCTGCATGTTCAGGAAGGGGAAGTCGTTGTAGTGGTAGGTCCTTCCGGCTCCGGTAAGAGCACAATGTTGCGCTGTATTAACCGGCTGGAGACAATTACGAGCGGTGGGTTAACCGTAGACAATATCACTGTAAATGATCGCAAGACAGATATTAACAAGCTGCGCAAAGAGATCGGCATGGTATTCCAGCATTTCAACCTGTATCCGCATAAAAAGGTGATCGATAATATTACGTTAGCTCCTATTAAGGTGCTTGGACTATCCAAGGTGGAAGCTGAGGAAATCGCAATGTCCTATCTGGAGAAGGTGGGCATTGCCGAGAAGGCGCTAGCCTATCCGTCCCAGCTGTCTGGTGGACAGCAGCAACGGGTCGCAATTGCCCGAGGCCTGGCCATGAAGCCGAAGATCATGTTATTCGATGAACCCACATCAGCGCTTGACCCAGAAATGGTCGGCGAAGTGCTGGACGTTATGCGCACACTGGCCAATGAAGGGATGACGATGGTTATCGTTACTCACGAAATGGGCTTCGCCCGCGAGGTAGCAGATCGGGTCATCTTTATGGATCAGGGTCAAATCGTCGAAGAGGCAGAGCCAGAGCAATTCTTCGCCAGTCCGCGTGAAGAGCGGACACGTACTTTTCTCAGCCGTGTATTAAGCCATTAAAAATATAGGAATCCGGGGAGGAAATAGAATGAAAATGACAAAGAGTTGGAAGTTGCTAAGTGTGATGATGGTTGCTGCTTTATTCGTGATTGCGGGTTGTGGCAACAATAACGCTGCTAATAATACTGCTACGAATGGTAATGCGGCTGCAGGGGAGACCACTTCAGAAGCTATCGCCAAGATTAAAGAACGTGGCAAGCTGTTGGTCGGAGTTAAATATGATACAAAGCTGTTCGGGCTGAAAGATCCAGGCTCCGGTGAAGTGGAAGGCTTCGATATCGACATATCCAAAGCCATCGCCAAACATATTCTAGGTGACGAAAATGCGATCGAGCTGAAGGAAGTAACTTCGAAGACACGCATCCCGATGCTGAATAACGGTGAAATCGATATGGTTGTTGCTACGATGACTATTACGGAAGAGCGCAAGAAGGAAGTTGATTTCTCGGATGTTTACTTCCAGGCTGGGCAGTCGTTGCTAGTGAAAAAGGGCAGTGCTATTACCGGTATCCAGGATGTAACGAAGGATACAAAGGTACTGGGTTCCAAAGGTGCAACTTCAATCAAAAACATTAAAGAAAAGGTACCGGGTATCACTGTACTGGAATTTGATAACTACCAGGATGCATTCAGTGCCCTGAAAGCCGGACAAGGGGATGCACTGACTACCGATGACTCCATTCTGTACGGAATGGCTGCTCAAGATCCAGGTTATGAAGTTGTGGGTGAACCGTTTAGCGACGAGCCTTATGGAATAGCTGTACAAAAAGGTAATACAGATGTTGTTCAAGCCGTTAATGATACACTGGCTGAACTGAAAACGAGTGGCGATTATGATGCTATTTACACCAAATGGATTGGTAAAGCTCCAGCGAAATAAGTAGTAAGGGCAATTAGCTTCTTCAGAATTTCATCGATATAAGTTGAATTTAAGATTCTCCTAAATCGGCTTTTATGGTAACTGCGGTGAATGTTTGGACTTCCGGCCGCTGTTGTCTCCTGATTTCTTGATTTATACCGCTGTTAGCGGATGAAATCCGGAGACAAAGGCGGTCGCTACGCTCCTACAGTTCCAAAATTCCCCTCCGTTACTTTTGCCTATTCTTAAGTTTCTTAGTTCATCTTATATAGTTTGTTATTCTCATAAGCAGTAGCGAGAGGATGGAGCGGTATAAACCCGCTCCATCCTTTCGTGAAATTTTAAAAAGTAAAACCTTAGATGGTTTGAAGGAAGCATGAACGACAGACTTATATTGAGGCAAGGGGAGGTGACACCTATGGATTTTTCGATATTGACCGATCATTTCGGCGCCTATCTGGAAGGTTTTTATCATACGATTCTGTCCAGTTTGCTGGCGCTCTGCGGTAGCTTTCTGCTGGGAGCATTGATCGCCATATTTCGCATTACCCCAGTCAAGGGGCTGCGCTGGTTCGGAACAGGGTACGTCGAGTTTATTCGTAATATTCCGCTACTGCTCGTTGTGTATATTTTCTTTTACGGCCCATCGGCTTTAGGCTTTCCACTTGACGGTTTTATAGCTGGGACCATTGGCCTGTCCGTCTATACTTCAGCCTTTATCGCAGAAGCTATTCGCGCCGGGATCATGGCTGTTCCTAAAGGTCAAACTGAGGCTGCACGTTCCTCTGGACTGAATTACGCACAGACGATGTTGTATATTATTTTGCCTCAAGCGATCAAGCTGGTTATTCCACCACTAGGCAATCAGTTTATTAACCTAATTAAGAATTCCTCTGTGCTGACGCTTGTCGCCGGCCTTGATCTGATGTACTTTGCGGACGGGATCTCAACGGAGACCTACCGTACGTTCGACACCTACATTTTCGTAGCGATGTTCTATCTGGTGCTGACACTGCCGCTCAGTTACGCGATGAGAGTGTGGGAGCGCAGGCTGCAGCGTAAATACTAAGAGAAGGCTTAATTGGCGAAGCCTTCGATAGTTGCTTGCGAACTTAGCTTTGCTTGGCAAAGCTTTGAATTCTAGTGATACAAATAACGGAGGGAAGGCTTGGAGCTGTAGAAGCGTTAGCGTTCGCCCGAAAGCTTTCTGTAAGAAAGCTCACATCGAAAGCATATGCTATCCTCAGATTTCTACCGCGAGAGGCGGTTCAAATCAGGAAATATGAGGATAACAGCGATCGGAAGCTCAAGACTTCACGCAGTGATAATATAAATCATAATATTTCAAGACTTTGCTATGTAAAGCATTAAGGAGGGATTATATGGATTTTGCAGGTGCGTACTCCGCCGATAATTTGAAGTTTTTACTGGATGGCTTGTACATTACGCTTATCGTTGCTGTTATTTCAATCATACTCAGCTTTGTAATTGGTTGTATAGTCGGTGTGATTCGTTACTCGGCAATCCCTGTGTTGTCGCCGATTATGTTCGTGATTGTAGAGCTTATTCGGAATTTGCCGTTGCTCTTGATTATATTCTTTATTCGCTTTGCGCTGCCGGAGGTTGGCATTAAGCTGGGGCTCATTACGGCAGCCATCGCAGCACTAACAATATTCGAAGCGGCGATGATTGCTGAAATTGTGCGTGGGGGATTAACCTCGGTCGATAAGGGGCAGATTGAAGCGGCACGTTCCTCCGGGTTGACCAACTTTCAGACCTTATGGCATATCGTGCTTCCGCAGGGGTTGCGCAGTATGGTTCCACCATTAGTGAGTCAATTCATTTCTTTGCTCAAGGATACTTCTCTAGCTGTGGTTATTTCACTTCCTGAGCTAATGCATAACGCAAACATTGTGATTGGACACGGGTATAGTTACGCGATACCGACATTGCTGCTCGTTGCCCTGATCTATTTTAGCGTCAACTTCCTGCTATCCATGTTGTCCAGAAGGCTGGAGACTAAAACGCTCTGAGATATAAGAGGTAGTAGGCGTGCGTATGAAATCAATGGTCATTATGGTAGTATAGTTGTCAACATCTCTTGGCAGGAGCAGTGATGATGGGACAATCGATTCTAAAAAATAAATACATGCAGATTTTCGTGGTCGCCGCCGGAACGGCAGTAGCTGGAGAATTCAAGATTAATCCATTTGATGGTGATATCTTCCGGATTGCTATGGGCAGCAGCGCTTTTCTGCTATTCTTACTGCTAATGAAGCAGCTTCCTTATGTGAGTACCGGACTTGTGACAGGCACCGTAGTACTGCTGTTCCGCACCGGTATGGACGCTATGGAAGACAGTAGCCTGACGTTCTTACAGAGTATGAACAGCCATTTTTCAGCTATGGTTTATTATATTGTATTCGCAGTATTGATGAATCTGATCAAAAGCCGGCTGGATACCTTCCATCCGCTTGTACTGGGTGGTGTTGCGGCGTTGATCGACCTGATATCGAATGAAATGGAGCTGCTGACCCGGCTGATTGTACTGGATTCGACTTCCTTTCAACTGAATGAGTGGACTTATCTGATGGCTATTGCTGTAATTCGCACATATTTTACTACCGGAGTGTATAGCAGTATTTCTGTCAGCCAGTTGCGGATTGCCCAGACGGAACAGAATCGGCGGATGGAGCAGATGCTCGGCTTCGGTTCTGGGTTGTATGGTGAGGTGTTCTATTTGAAAAAGTCGATAGGGACGCTGGAGAACGTAACCTTAAACAGCTTTGAACTGTACCGTGGTCTCAAGGGAGAAGGACTTCAATCGTACAGCCGACAGGTGCTGGATATTACCCAGGAGATTCACGAGGTGAAGAAGGATTCACAGCGCATTCTAGCGGGTCTGGTCAAGCTTGTTGACCGTGAAGTTACTGGCGATATGCCGCTTTCGGGAATCCTCCGTTTTGCAGTAAAGAGTAATACCAAATATGCCGAAATGTTGGGCAAAGAAATCACCTTCAATGTTAATATAACCTCCGATTATACCACCGCAAGCTATATTCCTCTGCTGACGCTGCTTAACAATCTTACCGCCAATGCGGTTGAAGTGATTAAAGGGAAAGGGAAAGTGTCCCTTGATGCTTATGAAAAAGGTGAAACCACCATATTCTCCGTTACTGACAGTGGTTCAGGAATCAAAGATCGTGACCGTGAGCTGCTATTTGAGCCAGGGTTTACCACAAAGTTCGATGATGAAGGTGTAGCAGCAACTGGGATTGGCCTCTCGCATGTCCGCGATATTGTGCATTTGTTTGAGGGGGAGATTGTGGTCGGCCAGGCGTCCCACACAGGTGGAGCAATGTTTCAGATTATAATACTGACGGCTAAGCTGCGGAAGGAGGAATAGAGAATGCCGCTTTCTTTCTGTATAGTGGATGACGATGGGGCCGCAAGAAGAATGCTGCAGCATATTATCGAAGATAGTGGTCTTGGCGAAGTGACGGGTATGGCCGAAAATGGACAAGATGGAGTCCGTCTGATTCTTAGTGAATGTCCAGATATTGTACTGATGGATCTGCTGATGCCTGATCAGGATGGGATTGAGACCATTAATTCTCTACAGGCTCAAGGATGCCGTTCCAAATTCGTAATGATCTCCCAGATCGAGAACGGGGATATGGTGAGTCGGGCGTACCGGAGCGGGATTGAGTTCTTTATCCGCAAGCCGATCAACAAGATTGAAGTGGAATCGGTACTGCATAAAGTAAATGAGCGTTATGCCATTAATCGTTATCTGGAGGAGATTAAGTCCAGTCTGGTCAAGCTGGAGGGTTTGCAATTTGGCGCTCCGCCGACAGCTTCATTCAAACGTTCGGTGAAGGAAGTTATCCAGCCGATTCTGATGAACATAGGCATGATCAGCGAAAGTGGCAGTCGTGATATTATCACGATTATGGAGCTGATGTCGGCCAAAGAGGATGTGGGCAGCTTGCCACCGCTCAAAGAATTATACGAAATGGCCGCTGCAAGTTATAAAAGTGATCCCGCTGAAGCTGCCAAAGAGGTTAAAGCTATTGAGCAACGCCTGCGCCGTGCGCTAACTGCGGGTTTGACCAATCTGGCAGCCATCGGACTAACGGATTACGGAAACCCCAAGTTCGAGCATTATGCACCGCTTTATTTCGATTTCGAAGAGGTGCGTCTGAAGATGAAGGAAATTGAGCTGGGTCGGGAATCCGGCAAGGTCAAAGTGAATATCAAGAAATTTCTGCAGGTTCTGCATTTGGAGCTGCAGGAAGGGATTGGGCGGTAAAGACGAAGTGCATAGCTACTTGAGTAATGGAACCTCCGGAGCCGCTGATCAGCGGGCTGGCGGTTATTTTTTTGTTCTGCGTGCCCAGAGGCACGCATTATCTAGTTGGTGAAAGTCCAACCCAAGGAGGGGCCAAGCCACCTTGGTAGCTAGGATGCTTGCGCATGGAGAAATCTGTGTGTAAAAGCGCATCGACAAAAGTACCTGTCAGAGACAGGGCGAGCGACAATCCAGGCCGCAACATGAAGTGAATCCTGCCGCGTCGTCAAAAAGGCCCTGCAAAGGGGAAAAGAGGGTGCCGAGTCTCGAGAATATAGACGAAGGCCATGGAAACTGTGCAGAACTTGGAGCAGCAGTGAAGAATCCTCCGGCGTATAGGGAACGGCATGGGTTTGAAAGATAATGCAGTGAACTGGGGAGACCCTCCCCCACACGAATTTTTTTTTTAGGAATCCGTAAAGAGACGCTCTATAAGTCCAAAAGACGAAGTGAACCGTCTGTGGGAAGGGAGTCCGAGGGGCTCATAGTACCGAAGAACCTAAGGACAACATAACCTTAGGGAGGGAAGGAGCCCTGCTTTGTTTATGCTTTTGGAGGAGGTACGAGTGAGTGAATGCCAACCGGCTAACGACACCCAAGGAAAAAGTTCAACAACTCCAAGAAAAGCTAGGTCATGCGGCCAAGGCGAACAAAAAGCGTAAATTCCATGCATTGTATGACAAGATCTATCGGTGGGATGTACTGTGCGAAGCGTGGAAGCGAGTGAAAGCCAATAAGGGTGCCGCAGGAGTAGATGCCGTGACGCTAGCAGATATTGAGGAACAAGGAGAAATACCGTTTCTCAAGGCCTGTGAGCGAGAGCTTAAAGAAGGCAACTACCATCCGCAACCTGTACGGCGACACTATATCCCGAAGAAGGATGGCAAGCAAAGGCCATTAGGTATACCCACTGTGCGCGATCGAGTCCTACAGATGGCAACCAAACTAGTAATTGAGCCCATCTTTGAAGCCGACTTTGAGGAAGTATCCTTCGGTTTTCGCCCGAAACGAAGTGCTAAAGGGGCGTTGGAACGTATTCGTAAAGCCTGCAACCGCAAAGGAAATTGGGTAGTCGACGTCGATATCCAAGGCTACTTCGACAACATTAATCAAGAAAAGCTTATGAAATTGGTGCAAATGCGTATCAATGACAGGCGGATACTGAAATTAATGAGGAAGTGGCTACAAGCGGGAGTTATGGAAGAAGGAACGGTAAGACGCTCGGATTTAGGGACTCCGCAAGGAGGCGTGATTTCACCGCTCCTTGCGAATATCTATCTAAATTACTTCGACCAATTGTGGGAGAAACACGGGAAAGGAGTAGGGGAACTCACGAGGTATGCAGACGACTTTGTAGTGGTTTGCAAAACGAAAAAGGACGCCGAACATGCGTATGAGCTCATACGCAAAATCATGGAGCGTTTGGAGTTAACCCTACACCCGACCAAAACCCGCATTGTAGGATTATGGACGGGAGACGAAGGATTCGACTTCTTGGGGATGCATCACCGAAAAACGAGAGCAGAAACATCCCAAGGCAAGGTGTACTACACCACACAACAGTGGCTAACGAAAAAGGCAGAGGAACGCATTCGAGAGGTGGTCAAAGAAAGATTGGCTCCCCCGAGCATGCGCTCGAAATCGTTTGCGGAACAGGTGAAATGGCTCAATCCAAAGATCCAAGGATGGAGAAATTATTACTACACGAACTACAGCCAAAAGAGATTAGCCAAGTTGGACTGGTATATTTTGCAGCGATTAACCCGGTGGTATGCCAAGAAAAGACAACGTAGAAGATGGATGGGTTCACTGAAAGAGGTTAGATATATTGCCGTCCAGTATGGACTTAAAACGCTATTGTAAACTGTATGCCCATGAATGACGAACATCGGAAAGCCGTATGAGGGAAAACCTCACGTACGGTTTGATGAGGAGGGGCTGGTCAGGCCAGCCCTTTACTCTAGATTCGGTGCTGATTTGGGAAGAACAGGCGACATGCGGTACAATGAAGGTGTGGGATACGATAAAACGGAGGAACTATTTTATGATACGTACTATGGCGGTAACACATAAGGGTGAGGTTCTATTGGGAATGCCGCTGATGGATATCCAACTGGACAAGTATGCCTGGATCTGGGCAGACTTTTCTACACCTACGGAAGAGGAGACATTACTGCTAGACCAGTATTTTCATTTTCATCCTTTGGCAATTGAAGATTGTATGCATATTTTGCAGCGTCCGAAGCTCGATTATTATGAGAATGTGCAATTTTTCGTCCTACATGCCTTGAATGACCGCACGCTTGAGGCGGAAGAGATTGACCTGTTCCTGAGTGAGAAATTCCTGGTATCTTACCACCATCAGGAAAAAACAGAGATGAATGAAGCCTGGGAACAGGTGAAAAGTGAAATACATAGCCGCAAAGGATGGTCGGGTGGGCCGATGGCTGCAGGTTATAGAGTGATGGATAAACTGGTAGATAAGTATTTTCCAAGCCTCTACAGCATTGAAGATGAGTTGGCTGATCTGGAGAGCAGAGGCAGCAGTCAGTCGGTGGAAGATCTGATGAGACAGGTATTCGATGTACGTGGGCGGCTGTTGAAGCTGCGTCGGACGATTGTGCCGATGCGGGACTTGATGTACCGGATTGTCAATTCACAGCATGTTCAGAGCAATGGTGAGGAACGGATCTATTTTGGCGATATTTATGACCATCTATTGAAGCTAACGGATATGATCGAGGTCGACCGTGAAATGACTGCCGATCTGCGTGATAGCTACATCTCACTCAATTCCAACCGGATGAATTCCATAATGAAGACACTAACTGTGATTACCACGGTATTCATGCCCCTGACGCTTATTGCCGGGATTTATGGGATGAACTTCAGAGTGATGCCTGAGCTGGATTGGCATTATGGTTACTTTGGGGTGCTACTGCTAATGCTCGGGTTAGGTACTGGCATGTTTCGATGGTTTCGGCGGAGCGGCTGGTTTAAGTAAGGGTTTCGAAAGCGGCTTGAAAGGCAATATTCCCAAGCTGCTGCTGCAAAAATAACAGCGTATGCCAACTGGCATACGCTGTTATGCATTCATTTACGCAGGAAATGAGGAGCGTAAGTATATCTGGCAAACGCCACCGCTTATTTGCGGCGGCGCTTGCCAGAGGTTGGAGTGGAACGCCGGCGACTTGGCGGGGAAGACTTGCGGCGCTGCGGTGTAGAGCGTCTTTTTTTACGGCGATTGGGTTTATACAGAGCTGCATCTTCTTCAGCTGCCAGAGCCCCTGCTGCCAATGCGCCCGCGGCTGCGCCTTTACCGAAGCCGCCCATTACGAGCTTGACCATAGGCGCCATTTGCTGAAAGCCGGACATCACCTTTTGTACCTTGCCCATGGAGCTCACGATTCCGTCAATACCGCCCATACGGTCGATAAAACCTTTAAGCTGATCCATATTCGCGAGATTGCCGAGTCCGCCAAGATTTCCAAGCAGTCCGCCAGCTTTGGAGGTTACAGCTTCGGCTGCTTCAGGTACTGCCAGTGCAGTACTGGTAGCTCCTGCTCCATAAGCAGGGAATATTCCAGTTTCCCCAGGGATTGGCGCCTGCACGTATGGACTGATGCCGGGATAGGGTGATGTATTAAACGGCTCGGCCAGCGAACGATGGCCCCGGCGGGAATGATTGTAGTAATGATCAGGCATAATATCACATTCCTTCGTTAGTGGGTTAGTGGTTTACTTTACTGTATGTCATGGGCGAACATAAGGTATAGACGAATGCCCGGTTTATCGGGATAGGTGCGGAAAAGGGCGGTTGCCCATAGTGCTACCGGAAGTGAAGAAAGCGTGTCTATACTTGATTTTCAGTGCTTATGTAGTACTATAGGAAAGTCGGCAAATGGACCACAAATAGAAGAATGGAATTAGATTACATATCTTTTTTGTACGCCTGTGGTGGACGGTTGTCCGTGATTTTCACTCATTACAGCGTGAAACCGTTAATGCTTGAAAAAAGCACTCCAGTACAATATAGTTAAGGCAAGATAGTCACATTAAGTTTATGTTTCGTGGGTCCGTTTTGTACGAAGCTTAATTATGGGTAGCTAATGCTGACAATACTTTTAGGGGATGAATACTATGCAGCTGAAAAAGCTAGACGATAGAAGTATTGACCAATTATTCGAAGCCGTCTTGACATTGAAAAATATGGAAGAATGTTATGTCTTCTTTGATGATTTATGCACAGTGAACGAAATTCAATCACTCTCGCAGCGGCTCGAAGTAGCACGTATGCTGGGTAAAGGTTCCACCTATAACCAGATCGAAGCAGAAACAGGAGCGAGCACAGCGACCATTTCACGTGTGAAGCGTTGCCTGAATTATGGTAATGACGGTTATAAACTAACGCTAGAACGTCTGGGACGATAATCTGTGAAGCCGGGCGTACTTATTATCAGTCACGGTTCCCGCGACGAAACTTGGGTTTCGATCGTTGAGGAAGCCGTTAGCGGTCTGTCGCTGCGGGAAGAAATTCCCGTGGCGGTTTCTTTTTTGGAGTTGGTAGAAGGCCGTTTGATTCAAGATGGAATAGATGAGCTGGAAACAACGGGGGTCACAGATATACTAGTGATCCCGTTGTTTGTTTCTTCGGGCAGTACCCATGTGGATGAAATAGAATATGCGCTCGGCGCAAAGCCTGAGCCTGAACGAGAAACAGATCTTGAACGGTTCACGGTAAAGGCGAGAGTTCATTATGGCTATCCGGTTGATGATGACCCGGATATTGCCTTCATGATCTGGGATAAGATTCGCGAGCTGTCCAAGGAACCAGAGCGGGAGATGATTCTGCTTGTAGGGCATGGCAGTGTGCACAAAGGCTTCCGGCAACGCTGGCAACAGGGCATTTCTTCATTGGCGGAACGCGTGCGTGAAGTGAGTGGAATCGCGGCTGCCGATTATGGTCTGTTGAATCCGGACAATATTAGAAGCCGAGTAGAGTATTGGCAAGAGCAGGGCTATGATGTACTGGTGGCTCCGCTTTTTTTGAGTGAAGGCTATTTCACTAAGAATGTGATCCCCGCTAAACTAAAAGGGCTGACCTATGCGTATTCCGGCCAGACTCTTTTACCACATCCGCTGCTGCCGCATTGGATAGAACACCAAATTGAGACACTCCTGCAACGGGTGCTAATCGAAGGATGAAGCACCTACTGCAACATCATAACTTCAGAAAAGATAGCGACTTCGCCGTGTTTATTCTGGTGGTTGCCGCATACACATAAAGTTAATGCTACCGAATTAGGATAGTAAAGCCAACGCAATTCACTGATATTTGATTGTGGGGCACTGAATTGAGTATAATTAGTTAGGTTATCTAATATAAAAACAGGTGGCGTTCCGGTAAATGAAAACTGCGAGATTGATATATAATCCCACTTCTGGACGGGAAGAAATGAAGAAGCGGCTCGCCGATATTCTGGACCGGCTTGATATAGGCGGTATTGAAGCCTCCTGCCATGCAACAACTGGTGAGGGCGATGCCACAGCAGCGGCTGCAGATGCGGTAGAACGTGGTTACGATATGATTATAGCTGCTGGTGGCGATGGTACATTGAATGAGGTTATTAATGGTATGGCGGAGAAGCCGAATCTTCCCCCACTTGGCGTATTGCCGCTCGGCACAACCAATGATTTCGCGCGGGCCATGGGTATTCCAAAGAACTGGGAGGATTCCTGTGATCTAGTTCTCCGCAATGAGATGCGTATGATTGACCTCGGCAAAGCCAACGATCGTTACTTCATTAATATAGCTGGTGGTGGCAGTCTGACTGAGCTAACCTACGAAGTACCCAGCAGACTGAAGACAATGATGGGCCAGCTTGCCTATTATTTAAAAGGCATTGAGAAAATGGCCAGCTTATCTCCTCAGGAGCTAGTGATCCGTGCCAATGGGCAGGAGATGATTCATGGCGAGTTCATGCTGTTTCTAATCGCCAATACGAATTCAGTAGGTGGATTTGAGAAGCTTGCTCCCGATGCTCGTATCGATGATGGACTATTCGATGTTATTGCGCTCAAGAAATGTACTCTTCCCGAGTTCATCCGTTTAGTTAGGCTGGCCCTGAGTGGCAAGCATTTAAAGGATAAAAAAGTAATCCATTTCCGCACCGATGCGATGGAAGTTACTTCTCCAGGGCCAGTTCAGTTGAACCTGGATGGTGAGTTAGGCGGCACTCTGCCTGGTTACTTCCAGGTTCTTCCGCATCATTTGCAGGTTTTTGCCCAGAATAATTAAGTACCATTACTAATGAAGATAATGAAAGAAGTGAACTTTAAATAATGAGTAAACACCGCAGTAGCCGCAGCACCAGCCGCCGGGAGAGCACGGCGCCTGTAGCCGGACTGCCTGTAAATAAGAATGACGAGGTTATGCTCGATATTATCGGCATGACTCACGAAGGCGAAGGGGTAGGCCGCGTTGAAGGCTATACTCTTTTTGTGCATGGTGCCCTGCCCGGTGAAAAGGTCCGGGCCAAGGTGCTCAAGACGAAGAAGCAGTACGGCTACGCCAAGCTGTTGCAAATAGTAGAAGCAAGTGGCGACCGCATCGCGCCGCCCTGCGAGATCTATGACCAGTGCGGCGGCTGCCAGCTGCAGCATATGGACTATTCTGCCCAACTGGCGTGGAAACGCCAACTGGTGGTGGACAACCTGCAGCGGATCGGCAAGCTGACCGTTGCAGAAACGCTGGTTGGTAGTCGGCAAGAGGCTAACGGCAGCACGGGGAATGCTTCGGAGACGGCGAACGTAGTGGAGACTCCACTGCATTCTGGAACTTCACTTGCTTCGGGAGAACAGGTGGCTCAGACTGGCATTCTTGTCCGGCCTACGCTCGGCATGACTGAGCCTTGGCGTTACCGCAACAAGGCCCAAGTGCCAATTGGCGCCAGCGAAGACGGCTTAGTCGGCGGATTCTATGCCCGAGGTAGTCACCGGATCATAGATATGAAGACCTGTCTCATTCAGCATGAGAGTAATGATGACGTTCTTCGCCAAGTGAAAGCCATCGGCCGCAAGCTCGGAATCTCAGCTTACGACGAAGAATCCGGCAAAGGCCTGCTGCGCCATGTTGTGGTGAAGGTCGCCTTCCGCACCGGTGAAATGATGATTGTACTCGTCACAAACGGTGACCGTATGCCGCACACTGACGAATGGATCGCAGAAATTCGCCGTGCACTCCCGGCTGTAACAAGCATCTGCCAGAACGTGAATACTGGGCAGACGAACGTAATCTTTGGAGACCTTACACGTACCCTTTGGGATAACGATGTAATCTATGACTATATAGGCGACGTGAAATTCGCTATTTCCGCCCGATCTTTCTACCAAGTGAATCCGCCTCAGACCGAGGTCCTTTACGGCAAAACCGTAGAGTATGCGGGACTTACAGGTAATGAAACGGTAATCGATGCTTATTGTGGGATTGGTACAATTTCGTTATTCCTAGCGCAGCATGCCAAGCAGGTCTACGGTGTGGAGATCGTGCCAGAAGCGATTGAAGATGCCCGCGCTAATGCCTTGTTAAACGGCATGAGTAACGTAGTATTCGAGGTAGGAGCATCAGAGGATGTAATCCCGAACTGGAAAGAGCAGGGGATCACAGCCGATGTAATCGTGGTAGACCCGCCTCGCAAGGGCTGCGACCCGCGGCTATTAGAGACCATTCTAGCGATGAAGCCGGAGCGGGTGGTGTATGTATCTTGTAATCCATCCACCCTCGCAAGGGACTTACGGGTGTTGGAGGATGGCGGATACAGAACCGTCGAGGTGACGCCGGTGGATATGTTCCCGTGGACGGTGCATGTGGAGTCGGTGGCGTTGTTGGTGAGGAATGTTGTAGCCAACAAATAAACCCCTGCTATTACAAATAAACTCGTGCTAAAAATCGAATAAAGTCGTAATAAAACCATCAAATCGCTAAATGGAGCACGGTGTAAACCCAGATCCATACGATTCCGCAGAGCCGACCGATTTTCAGGATTTCCTCCTGTATTTCGCTCGGTTTTTTATCTTTCTTTTACTCAGCCCACCCCCCGCCTCATCACCCAAATCCTTTCTTCTCATACCTTTTTCCTCTCTCTTTTTTTACTTGCTTAGCCTCTGGAATCCCTTGCCACACCTGCATTCTCCATATTTTCCTCGAATCTTTTCCTCCAGCTTTTAAGCTTATCTCATGTGTTTCCTCGGATTTTTTAATCGATCAATTACTCTGATTAATTCTTCCTAACCCCAGCACTTCACCTATGTTTTCTCCTGCTCTGACGGCAGATGGTTAGCTATTTGACATAGAGAAGAAAAAGGCGAGAGAAAGGCTGAGATGCCTTGCTGGACGTGGGTTTGGGCGATTGGAACAGGAGGAGGAGGGAGCTGCGAATTTTAAGCCTTTTCCTGTGTCTGTAGCAAGAGTTTATTTATTCGGGCAACTGCGGAATGCGGGTTTGAGGGCTGTTTTGTAGCAGGGGTTTATTCATTTTGAACATAGTAGGGACAAAAAAAGGAGAAAAGTATTTCCTCTTTTTTTCTTTGGAGAAAAAGGGAGTAGGGGGAAGGAATCCTGAATTTAAATCTAAATTCACATAGTATCACGCACAAGAGAAAAGGGTATATTCCTTAGACAAATTGTCTACTCAAATTCATGTTTGTAATCCTTCAAAGTTCATCATCCATCAAAATAAGTTTCTCGCTCGGCTTTTCTTTTTCCCAGGTACAAAATGTTTCATTGAAACAAGCCACTTTTGAGTAATCTCCCAAAAACCTCATTTTTCTTCATTTCACTTACTTTCTTCACTAACCATTCTTTTGATTCATCCTTTTGTATTCTTCCTGTTATTAAACCGTTACTGAGGTAGGTCAGAGGGCCTTTCCCGAGGGCTTTTATTCTGTCCAAGGTTGTCATTCTGTTGTCATTGGGGTTTGCTATACTGGTCTTAGTTAGGAGTAGGAAGATAAAATTGAATGAGGAAATGGAATGCTTATCATGGGTGAAAGAAGGAGGTTCCATCATCTCAGTGATATTGATGGTGGTAGGTTGAATAATGTTGGGACTGATTGCGCTTGGGGGAGAAATCAATATGTGTGAGTGGCACGTGTAGAGATATCGCGAAATCTATTTTGAAACATATTGTGAAAAGTTGAATCGCTTACTCGTGGAAATATGGACGACAACGGTTTTAAATCAAGCATCTATATGGGGTTATTTGGTTATATAGATAGTCCTACTAATATGATTACAAATATGACTTGGATTTAAGTATTAATTGACAGCAGAAACAAAAATATTTGAATTAGGAGAGGCGTTGAAAAATATGAAAAACGTACACACCAGGAAGAGAATAACCGCAGTACTGATGAGTTTCGTACTGGTTTTCCTTCTGATGATCCAGATCTTTATAGGAGTGGGAACTGCCTATGCAACACCAGCATCCAAAGCTTGGTTTGATATCACGGGAGGATTTAACTCTCCGGCGGGAGTGGCAGTAAGCAGTGACGGCACAGTATATGTGGCTGATGCTGATAGTGATAGAATTAAAAAACTACCGAGCGGAAGCAGTACATGGGAAGACATTACCGGATTGGGGGGATTTAATTATCCGTGTGGTGTGGCAGTAAGCAGTGACGGCACAGTGTATGTGACTGATACTAATAATCAGAAAATTAAAAAACTGCCGAGCGGAAGCAGTACATGGGAAGACATCACCGGATCGGGAGGATTTTCCTATTCGGTGGGTGTGTCAGTAAGCAGTGACGGCACAGTGTATGTGACTGATACTTATAATCATCAAATTAAAAAACTGCCGAGCGGAAGCAGTACATGGGAAGACATCACCGGATCGGGAGGATTTTTCTATCCGCGTGGTGTGTCAGTAAGCAGTGACGGCACAGTGTATGTGGCTGATACTTATAATCATCAAATTAAAAAACTGCCAAGTGGAGGCAGTACATGGGAGGACATCACTGGATCGGGGGGATTTAATTATCCGTATGGTGTGTCAGTAAGCAGTGACGGCATAGTATATGTGGCTGATACTGTTAATCACCAAATTAAAAAACTGCTGAGCGGAAGCAGTATATGGGAAGACATCACTGGATCGGGGGGATTTAGTTACCCGCGTGGTGTGTCTGTAAGTAGTGACGGCACAGTGTATGTGGCTGATACTGATCATAACAAAATTAAAAAACTGTTGAGTGTATATACAGTAAGCTTTGATAGTGGTGAGGGGTCGACAGTAGATGCTCAGACTGTGTTCGAAAACGGTCATGCTAAATTGCCATCCGCTCCTAGCAAGACGTACTACACGTTTGGAGGGTGGTACACCGACACCCATCTGACAGTACTATTTGACTTTGCAACAAACGTCATTACAGCGGATCAAACGTTGTATGCAAAGTGGGCACCAATTAACTACGCAGTCAGCTTTGAAGTAGACGGAGGCAGCGCAATAGCGAATGTGAACGCTGACTATAACACTGCGATCACTGCACCAACGGCACCAACGAAAGCGAATTACAGCTTTGGGGGCTGGTATAAGGAATCCGCTTTAACGAATACGTGGGACTTTGCCACAGAAAAGGTGATTGGCAATACGACGTTGTATGCAAAGTGGGCGCCAATTAACTACGCAGTCAGCTTTGAAGTAGACGGAGGCAGCGCAATAGCGAATGTGAACGCTGACTATAACACTGCGATCACTGCACCAATTCCACCAACGAAAGCAAATTACAGCTTTGGGGGCTGGTATAAGGAATCCGCTCTAACGAATACGTGGGACTTTGCCACAGAAAAGGTGATTGGCAATACGACGTTGTATGCAAAGTGGGCGCCAATTAACTACGCAGTCAGCTTTGAAGTAGACGGAGGCAGCGCAATAGCGAATGTGAACGCTGACTATAACACTGCGATCACTGCACCAATTCCACCAACGAAAGCAAATTACAGCTTTGGGGGCTGGTATAAGGAATCCGCTCTAACGAATACGTGGGACTTTGCCACAGAAAAGGTGATTGGCAATACGACGTTGTATGCGAAATGGACGCTTAATAACTCATCCAACAATGGCGGTGGCGGTTCAACACCACCAACAGTTCCAACTGCAACGCCTGCAGCAACTGTAATACCTACGCCTGTACCAACACCAACTCTTAAGCCATTCTACAACGAGAAGGTAAATATCGATGTAATTAAGGCTCTAGTAGAAAAAACAATCTACGCAACTGCAGTAACATTTAAGGATGTGCCCAAAGATTCCCCAACAGCTAAAGCAATTGAGTTAGCAACTAAACTTGGGATCGTTAAGGGGTATGCGGATGCTTCATTTCATGCAAATTCTACGATAACTAGAGCAGAGTTTGCGACAATATTAGTTAAAGTACTGGGTTTAAAGTCAGAAGGTGATTCCAGTTTTAAGGATACCAAAGGCCATTGGGCGGCAGATGCAATTGCTATATTAGAATCAAACGGGATAATAAAGGGTTACATGGATGGAACATTTAAACCGAATCAAACGATCTCCAGAGCGGAAATAGTGGCTATGCTTTCAAAAGTAATCAATACTACTTTAGTAAAAAGTGCTAAGTTCAATGATGTTGCGGGTCACTGGGCAGAGGCTGAGATTGATACGTTATCTGATATGGGTATTGTAGAAGGTGCAATGGATGGTTCATTCAAACCAAATGCTAGTGCTACGAGATTTGAGTCGTTACTCATGGTTTTACGTATGCTAAATATCAGTCTTGGTCTTTCGTTAGATATAGAGTAGTCGTTCAAGTTACTTAAATACGGTAGGTACTGTTAATTCAGTACTTACCGCATTTTTAGTGTTTTCCTTTTTATTTGCTGACAACTACGGCCAACCATGCTAACATACACACCAAAACGTAAGCGCGAACGACCGTTTTCGATTCTCAGACAGCTGCATGCAGGGCAAGAAAACATTTGTGATTTTTCCATTCCAATACTTATCTGCTTCACCCAATCAAAATGAAGTGTTTTTTACATGTATTGTGAATTTATATTTTATGTCCATCAGTCTTTTCCTCTTTTTTAGCAAGAGTTTATTCATGCTGAACAAAGGGTTTGTGAGTAGTGAAAGGGTAGGTTAGGGACGAAATGGGGACGTAAGCTTTAATTACGTCCCCATTTGCATTTTTAAGTATTATTAAACCAAACAATTGGTGTTAATAGAAATTCATATTTTGCCGAAATGTATGTATAGTCGTAATAATTAAGACTTCTCTCTGACAAGCATACTCAGCGGCGGGGAATGGGGGACTCAATAATGTCATTATCATATGTTTTTTCTTTAGTTTTTTTTATTGCTTTTGCCATCTATTTTATTTTGGGAATATACATCATATCCATCAATCCTAAAAGCATGTTAAACCGACTCTTTTTTGCAGCCTGTCTATCACTTTCGATATGGGCATTTTGTTTTTCTATTGCCAATTCGGCACAGGATTATGAGACTGCTTTATTTTGGCGCAGATTGACTTCATTGGGTTGGGGAACCGTATATAGTTTACTACTGCATTTTTTTCTTATTTTGACAGAGAAGAACAAAATTCTGAAAAACAAATGGCTTTATGTGCTATTGTATTTTCCAGCGGTAGTGAACGTTTTTGCTTTTGGTTATAGTGATATAGCAAAGGGACAGTACAAGCTGATTAATACTGCGATGGGCTGGGTTAATGTTTCGGCGAACAGCTGGGGCGATCTGTATTTTAACCTATATTATGTTTTTTTTACCCTTGCGGGGTTGGTGGTACTCTGGAATTGGGGAAAAAAGTCGAAAGACCCCGTAAAGAAAAAGCAGGCCTATCTCTTTATATCCTCATATAGCATAGCCATGATATTGGGATCCATGACAGATGTGATTGTGAATACATATACATCGTTTACAGTTCCTCAAATGGCACCTGTGATTGTGCTTTTACCCACAACAGCTATTTTTTATGCCATTAAACGGTATGGATTAATGGGTCAAGAAAAAAGTGATAGAGCTGAACCAGGGAAGATATTAAGTGAAGTCAACATGGATAAATTCATTAATATCATGTCTTTTGTGTATATCATTGGAGGGATGTTGAATTTTACAGCACAGTATTTTTTCAATCAAAAACTTCCCAATTTCAACTCTGTTTTATTATTTAGTTTTTTCTTTTTTATTATAGGAGCAGTATTACTAATCATTAAATTTCTACCAATGAATGCAGATCTCAAAGAATTCTTATTTATTTTTATTATGTTAGTATCCATCCTTCTGATCGCGATTAACTTTATTGATTCTGCAAGTATCACGGTATGGGCGGCACCCTTTATTATTGTGATGCTGTCGGTTCTTTTCAATAAACGGTTTATGATTTTTTGGGTAGGCGTTTCAATTCTAGCTACCCAAATATATATTTGGGTGAGAGTGCCGAAAGCAATGGTCCCGGTTGATGGTTCCGATTATCTTGCTAGGATTGGTATTTTAAGTATAACCCTTTGGCTGGCCTATTTTGTCAACCGGGTATACATCCAACGTCTTGAAGAAAATGAAGTTCAAATCAGGTTTCAGAAGATGATTTCTCAAATTTCTGGTGACTTTGTTAAGGTTACAGAATTAGACTTGGATGAAAAAATTAATAAGTTGTTAGAGCTGAGTGGAGAGCACTTTCAAGTAGATCGAACTTTTTTCATTAGTTTAACTGAACATCAAAAAACTTATGAATGGTGCAATGAAGGCGTTGAATCCGGGATTGATATCATTCCAAAGTTGACCGGAGAAAGATTCCCCTGGTGGATGAACGAGAGATTAAACACTGACGTGGTCAATATAACAGACGTGGAAATGCTGCCACCAGAAGCTGGAGCAGAAAAAGAAATGTTCAAAGATCATAAGATGAAGTCGCTGATCTCCATTACTGTAAGAAATAAAGGGAAAATCCTGGGTCTTTTGTTCTTAGCATCAGTCAAGGTGGCAAGGACGTTGGGGGAAAATCATCAGGAGTTGCTGAGAATACTGGCCAATTTATTGTCAGATGCGCTGGTAAAGGTGGAAGCCGAAAAAGAAATCGGCTATATGGCGTTTTATGACGATTTGACAGGCTTTCCAAATTACACCTTGTTTAAGAAACAGTTGGAACAGTCGATCCAATCATCTAGGGGAACCGATAATCTCATTGCTGTTCTTTTCATTGATCTGGATTCTTTTAAATCAGTCAATGACACCATAGGCCATCTTGGTGGAGATGAGATGCTAATACAGGTGGCATGTAGGCTATCTGGGTGTTTGCGACAACATGATACGGTTTCGCGTTTTGGTGGAGATGAATTTTTGATAAAGCTTACTGAAATTAATCGATTAGAAGACATTAGAAAGATTGCTGAAAAGATCATGAGAGCGATTGCTCTGCCCGTGATTGTCAAAGGCCAGGAATTTTTCATTACGGCCAGTGCGGGTATTGCAGTATATCCTGCAGATGGCGAAAGTACAGAAGAGTTGATTAAAAATGCCGATCTGGCGATGTATGCTTCGAAAGAAAAGGGGAAGAATCAGTACACCGTATGCTCACTAGCCATGAAAGAAGAAGTGTTGAAAAAAACGCAACTGACAAACAGTCTGTATAGGGCATTGGAAAGAAATGAATTAGTGCTCTACTATCAGCCACAGGTTAGTGTATTAACAAAAGAAATCGTGGGTCTTGAAGCTTTGATCCGTTGGAATCATCCGGATTTAGGGATGATTTCACCGGCTACATTTATTCCTTTGGCAGAGCAAACCGGACTGATCATCCGCATTGGCCAATGGGTTCTCGAGACAGCATGCCGACAGAATAAGGAGTGGCAGGTTCTGGGGCTACCGCCTATACGAATGGCAGTGAATCTATCCGTTGTACAGTTCCAAGATCGGAATCTACTCAGCATTATTGACAGAACACTTAGTGAAACTGGTTTGGAATCGAAATATCTTGAATTGGAAATAACTGAAAGCGCTGCGGCTGATGGAGATGACTATATTGTCCATGTGCTTCATGAACTGAAGGAGCTAGGAGTGACCATTTCAGTTGATGATTTCGGATCAGGTTATTCTTCTTTAAGCAGATTAAAGTCATTGCCTGTAGATCGAATCAAAATTGACATGCAGTTTGTACGGGGCATTTCAACAGGTAACAAAGATGAAGCTATAGCAAAGACTATCATTCAATTAGCTAAAAATTTAAACCTTAATGTGATTGCCGAAGGGGTTGAAACAGAATCTCAGTTTGAATTTTTCAATAAATATATGTGTGATGAGATTCAAGGGTATTTCTTTTATAAACCTATGCCTGCGTCAGAAATAGAGGCGATTTTGGAGGGTACATGTCCTGGAGCAAATTGAAGCAACAGCTAGAGAGTTTTCTCTGTCCTGCGTTATACGGAAGGGTCCAGTACCGTGCAACTGGCTACCGTTATTTACCTGATAAAACAGGGATTTGTTATATTGCGGTAGATAAAAAGAATGTACTCAATATGATTGATACAACTACCTTAGTCAAATGGTATCAGACGGAGCTGGAAATCAAGAATGATCCAGATATCCAAATCCCGATTAGCAATGAAGAAATTGAAGAGGTTAGAAAAGATACCAAGGGAGTAATTCCAGAGGATCGTCTACAAATCATTGCAAGAAGCAGAAAAATATCAGCATATGCAAAAGAGCTTTTGAGTGCACAGTCCTCATTAAGTAAATCGGATTTTATCGTTATAGCTAATAAGTTTTTAGCCATTTCTATAGAGGAAAGCTTAGAGAGCAATGAGATCTTATTGAATATTCTAGCTTTGGTGGATAGACGAGTTGGAAAAAAGCGGATTTTAAACATGACCGAAAAGATGAAGATAAAGCATCCGATTGTGCAGTTTTTTTATGAACTACGGCGTAGTACGTTATGAATGAGGTTTTAGATGACAAGGCGGAATGGAGGAATCATAATGGGAAATACGGATAAGTTCGAAATGATAGCCAATAGCTATGACAATTCTGAAAGAATCCACATCGCAAAGATATCATCAGATGCCATTCGGGAATATTTGGTGGATGCTAAGAGTAAGTCTGCTATTGATTTTGGGTGTGGAACCGGACTTGTTGGTATGAATCTGCTGAGTGAATTTAATTCTATGCTGTTTCTGGATACCTCTCCAAATATGATTAGCCAAATAAAGCAAAAAATCTCTGATCTTAATACTCAGAATGCAGAGACATTATGCTTTGATTTTGAAAAAGAGAACCAATCGGATATTCATGCTGACTATATTTTTATGGCTCAGGTTCTACTTCATATTGATGATGTTGAGTTACTCTTATCCAGATTATATGATGTTCTTAATGAAGGTGGACATTTACTGATTGTTGATTTTGATAAGAATGAAGAGATAGTTTCAGATAGGGTTCATAACGGATTTGATCAAGAAAAGCTGGCAGACATTATGAGGGGAATTGGGTACACGAATATTAAATCTACAACGATTTATACTGGAAGTAAAATATTCATGGGACAAGATGCCTCTATGTTTATTCTTGATTCTCACAAATAATTACTGCCGTTAGTGAAAAAAGTTTTTGTTTTTGCTTGGTGCTCTCCGTAAGGAGAGTGATTTACATCTTATTTAATATGTTGTCATCTACAAAGGGTTAGGCGTGCCTAGTTT
Source organism: Paenibacillus sp. 19GGS1-52 (assembly GCF_022369515.1). NCBI lineage: Bacteria > Bacillati > Bacillota > Bacilli > Caryophanales > Paenibacillaceae > Paenibacillus > Paenibacillus sp. 19GGS1-52. The sequence goes on along the minus strand of NZ_CP059724.1, from coordinate 6,282,678 downwards.
AAAACGGAACTAAACAGAAATAACAATAAAACCCTTCTGGCGAAGGGTTTTTATATCGTTTATACTGATAAAACTACTTTACTTCCTAGGAGCTGTGTCACGAACTATGATAAAGAAAGAAGCCGCACATATACGAAAGCAATTTAAAATGGATCACGATTTGTTGAATCTGTACGACATTCTCAATGTGTATATTATGAAGGAAACCAACGAGGTCTATCATTGTGAGCGGCAGCCGTTTGCCATGCTGGACAGAGAGAAGCAGGAACTCTACATGGGCAATTTCCGAAAACTGCTGACCGGCGAACTGGATCAGAAGCTGTTCGAGTTGAAGTTTCTGGAGGAAGCGGAGGAGCCTTCGCAGGTGATGCTTCACCAAGGTCTAGTGACAGGTGATCCAGACGAATGGCAGGACCTGATGCTGATGCTCGTAGACAAAATGTTAGTGGATGCCAAGTATGAAAAGGATATGGTAGTCACGTTCGTTCGCGGACAATACTCCCGGCCGACCAAGGGCAGGAATGACGAAGCCGAAGAGAGTGAGAAGAACGAGATGTTCGCGCATCCGTTCATTCTGTGCAGCGTGAATTCCACGGAGCAGCAACGGAAAACGCTCTTGTTCGATTATGTGGAGAGAGAGTTTAAATACAATGTCATGGTTGATCCGATCATTAAGTTAAGTACGCCGGAGCAAGGGTTCTTTTATCCAAGTGTGACGGACAACTATTCCGATGTGAACCGAATTCTGTATTGCACGGGGAGAGCGAATGATCCGAACCCGCATTTCATCGAGCAGGTCTTGAATGCAGAGAGATCCGTGACGGCACTGGAAGAGAGATCCATCTTCGAAGATATCGTGAAGGAAATAACGGGCGAACAACTCGACGCAGGCATCCTCGCACAGGTGTACGAGGAAATCCATCAGGTCATCGAAACCAACGAGGATGAGGAAGAACCCCCGAAGCTCGATTACCGGGATGTGGAACGCGTGCTGAAAGTGAGCGGCGTAGAGAACGTGACGATGGAAAAGGTGGAACGCGCGTTTGAAAAGATCGTCGACGATAAGCACTATGAGATGAAGGCGAGCAGCGTGATGCCTAAATTCACTTCGAAATCGATCAAGATCGATACAAAGGTAGCCTCGATATCGATCAGCCCACAGGATCTGAAGTATGTGAAGCAGGTGAATTATCAAGGGAAACGCTGCATTCTGATTGAGATTGACGAAGACGCGGTAATTGAAGGATTTACGCTTAGTACAGAGACGTTATAGTCTCGGAGCCGAAAATAGTAATTCAAGCTGAATCAGCCCAATCTGTCTGATAGACGGAGAGGGCTATTTTTTATGCATTAGCCACAATTTTTCATTGGAGTTATTTGAGGCGGTGCTGCAAGCAACGGTGGCTTCGGAAATTGAACGGAATCATTAGATAGCTATAACTAAATCGATTTAGTAAAATTATATTAATGTTCTATGGATCATAAGAAGCTAAGCTCCATAACAAGTAAGCATATGCTTACGAAGCGAGTTATGTACGAAGTAACGCAGTGAAGTGACGCTGACAAAATTTTTAGGAGGAAGGATTCATGTTTTTTAAAGACCAAGATATTCAAGTCGACACAGTAGATAGCAATACAACCCGGAAAGTGCTGGCCCACAGCGCTCAGATTATGTATGCCAAAGTGATGTTTGCGAAAGCTGGGGAAGGGGAAATCCCACTGCACAAGCATGTACATGAGCAGGTTACTTATGTAATACAGGGCAGCTTTCAGTTTATGATCGATAATGGTGAAACAAAAGATGTACAAATTGTCAAAGCGGGCGACAGCATTCATTTTCCATCCAATGTTCTCCATGGCTGCATCCCACTGGAGGATGATGCCATCCTGCTGGACGCTTTTACACCAGCACGTGCAGATTTCCTTTAACTCCTTAACTGTTGGTGTAGAGTAACTTCCAAATAACCGAGCGGAATTCAGGGAAACTCCTAATTTCATAAAAATATGTATGAACAATAATGAACCCTACTCCAGAAGCTCATAACTTACCCAGAGCCTATAAGTGTGAAGTTGTGATAGGATAAGGTTACATTTAATTTCCCCGCGGGGGCAAGAAAAGGGAGCAGCATGAGAATTATTATATCGCCTGCCAAGAAGATGAAGACGGATACGGATTTCCTGGATTACCGCCAGATACCGCAATTCCTAAGCGAGTCTGAGACTCTTCTGGCCTTATTGAAGAAGCTGAATGATGAAGAAGCAAAAGCGCTATGGAAATGCAATGATGCCATCACCGCGCTGAATGTGGAGCGGATTCGGAATATGGATTTAACCCGCAAGTTGACGCCGGCCATCTTCGCCTACGAGGGTATTCAATACCAGTACATGGCGCCTGGTGTGTTTCAAACGGACGAACTGGAGTATCTTCAGCAGCATTTGCGGATATTGTCCGGGTTCTATGGGATCGTCCGGCCATTCGATGGGGTTGTTCCGTACAGACTGGAGATGCAGGCTAAGCTGGCCGGGCCGGGCTTCGGTTCCCTCTATGAGTTCTGGAACAGGAAGCTGGCGGATCAGCTGTGCTCGGAGAGCGACTGCATTCTGAATCTGGCCTCCAAGGAATACAGCAAGTGCATCTCCCCCTATTTGGACGGGAATGTTCGAATGGTTAGTGTTGTATTCGGGCAGGAGATCGGCGGCAAGGTAGTTGAGAAAGGGACACAGGTCAAGATGGCCAGAGGTGAAATGGTACGCTTCATGGCCGAGCGGCAGATTAGCTGCGTGGAGGATATCAAACGCTTTGACGGAATGGATCACAGCTTTGTTGAAGAGCTGTCGGATGAGAGTACCTATGTGTTTATACAAAAACGCGGAAAAATAGAGTAATGCATTACGGGTAACCTGGAAAGTGGTGAAGTAACTACATCCGGGTTACCTTTTTTTGTCGGCACCCTATCCCGGTGTGGAATTATAGATTTATTAAAGGGGATGAATCGTGATGTGGAGAATAAAGCTTGAATGAGAGAAGAACAGGTGAAGGAGGGGACTTATGATTATCAAAAAAGATCCAATGGACAAAAAGAGCCTGCTTAAAGAACTAGATTCACTGGGATATTCGGACCGAATAAAAAAAGTAGCGATTCTGGGCCATGATCATAGGGGATCAACCGAGTATTCGGGATTGCTGTCTTTATTGCTGGAGGATGGTGCTTATGAAGCACGTCTTGCATTAACCGGTGCTGATGTAACACAAGATGCTAATGTTGTTGTGTCAGCGCTGCGCCATCCCCTGGCAAGCATCCGAAATATGGCAGCAGGGCTTTTGGCTAAAACGGCTTCAGATGCTGATATTGAACGTGAGCTCCCCGATTTATCACAGGATTGCCGCCGCAAGCTGTTACGCAGTGTTTCACATATAAACCGTCGAGAACTGGCGGAGCGTTTGTTGCCTTTGCTGTATGACCGGTGGGGAGCGGAGGAAGCCGTCATTATACTACCGGCATGCTCTAAGGACACGGTTAGTCAGTGGCTTGCGGAGATCAGCTATGCCATACGAGACTGGAACAAATTAGCCGGCCGGCACCTTGATGCGGTTGCAGAGTATTTCAAGACGACATTAGAAAGCACACCACTCAGGGAAAAGGGCTATGTATGGTGGAGATTCTCTTCAGCTATGGAGATTCTATGCAATCTTAAGTCAGATCTGATGCTAGAATGTGCGATGAATCATGGACCCATGGACATCATACATCCTGCGTTAAAAAAACAGCTTAGCACTTTAGTTCGTCTAAATCCTGATAGGGTGTATCAACTGCTGATACGAGCGGAGTCACGCAGCGATCTGATCTCTCATGGTATTCCTGAGGGCATTCTAAAAAGAAGTAAATATTTATCTATAGATCAATGGACCGAGTTAGCCAAATTACTCGTAGATTACCCTATACATATAGCGAAATTGCTTCATCATATTGCGCCTTCTAATCGCAAAGTGATTTTTGATGCGGTGTATGAAGAAGATAAACGCCAAGAGCGCATTTTTCCGGAAAGATTACTGTATGTATTACCCCATGCATTACGTGACAAGGAAGCCACTAGGATGCTTGGCCTCCGTGAAATTCGTGATGATCGGGATAGAACAATTAGAATTATGGCTTGCCGTTCTATTCATCATTCAAGAGAGAAGCTCGAACAAGCCACACGTGCATCCAGCGCAGACGAACGCGCAATGGTACTTGTGCAGCTGATTAAGAGTACGGTTCTATCAAGACAGGGTATGGATGAGACACTAGTGTTCTTGGACCGGATCAAAAATGACCAAGACCCTGTTCGAGGTGCAGTGTTTATAGAGCTTTCGGATAGTCCTGCATCTGTGTTTACGGATACGAATCTGCAAGAACTTACTTTGCTTGTAGACAGTGTTATTGATGCCAGAGATTCTTCGCATTCTACAAAGTTTGCCGTTCAGCACCTAGCATTTGCAATTCTACGGCATAATGCCTTGCATCCACACAGTGAGCTCTTCAAGTTCTCCTTGAACACGATCCAGAAACTGGCCAAGCAGAATGGACAGCTGTCCCTGCCATCCTTAGAGGAGAATATCCCCCGGGGATAGCAGAGATTATCTTCGACACGATCTATCCATTAGTTATGCAGGCCACCCAAAGAGAAGACTACAATCTGGTAATTAGCCTGGCTAATTCATTCGGCAAAAGAGGTTACGGCATCACAAAGCTTCAAAATCTGTTAAGGGAAGCAACAAGGGCCAAAACAGATTCTATAGCTGTACGGGCGGCCAGACATTGGCTTGCTCCTCACACCACACGGGATGAAAGAGTTAAAGAATTACTGGCGTTGGATAAATCGTTCATTACAATCTATGAAGTGTTCCTGCATCTGCATCGGAAGCGTCAGGAATGGTTGGATCCGTTTATTGCGGGTACTGTTATTAAGGGCAGATTCCTATCGGGCAAAACGATCTATCTAGTGCCGGCTGCAGACGGGTTTAACCGTTGGCTGCCACGTCAGCAACAAGCTCTAAGCTCCTTATTAGAAAAAATAGCATTCGATGCCAAGCGCAGCCTTGCGGAGCGCGCAAGAGTTATTAAGATCATGGCAAATATGCCTGACCTTGGTCCGGATAAGCTGCTGGAGCTTATCCAGGATAAGGAAGTAGCTGTAGTAGAAGCTGCACTTCATGCCCTTTCACTCACGGAAGAACCGGGGCGAGCACTTCCCGTTCTGCTGGAGCATCTGGATGGAGACAGAGCCCGTGTAGCTATGTACTCGATACCTCGATGCATCAGAAGAGTGAATCCATTGCTGTTGACTTCAATGCTCAAAGAGCTGTTAAATCGGGACAAGCTGCGGATCACTGTCAGGAAAGAGGTTGTCCGGTTACTAGGAGCTTATAGAAGCAGTGACAGCCTTCCGCTATTGATGAACGAGTTCGGAAAAACAAACGTACACAAGGATGTAATCATTGCCATAGGACATGCGGCGAGACAGCTTCTGGATGATGAACGCGGGTGGGATATGTTAAGTTCCATGGCTTCTTATTCACAAAGTGATATCGCACAAAGTTTATTGTCTGAGCGGCCTAATGAACTTCCGCTAGACTATAGACCGCGCTATTTAGCATTAATTATCGAAATTTCCAGTCATCCTGATGCGGATGTTGGCAGACATGCTTTCAGTTGTATGATGCAGTGGACAAACGGCAATGAAGAAGCCATTGCCACTGCTACGGCAAAGGCTATTACGAATTTGGAAGACAGCACCAGATGGAATGCTGCCATGAACACGCTCACTGAAACCTGCCGCGACGGCAAGGTCAATGAGGTGGTGACTGCTGTATTTAAAGAGTTGGCTAGTGCTCCAATCAATGAGGAGTGGAATGCCAATACTAAGAGAGATGTACCTCACTTGCAGCGCCTCCTGAAATTTGCAGACAGACTGACGTCATTGCCCCGGTACACACGTATGAATCTTATACCTTTGTATCTGAACCTGATCGATAGTCTGGCTACCGATGAGACTTTGCAGCAAGTAGTGATGAAATTGTATATAGCAGTAATTGATTGGAATAACGCCGAGGGAACAGCCGTTTATCTAAATAAAATGATGAATTGTATTTCATCTCAACCATATCTTCTAGGCGATGCTTATAAGCAGGTTGCGCATAATTTAAAAGACAGCACAGGGTATTGGCAACCGGAAACCCTATTAGAAATTGTAGATAGGCTCGGGTCTGAAAGGGGCTACGAATCTCAGTTTCTTGGGCTTTCTTTGCTGGAAGTGGCTGGAAGTGCTCTATTGTGGAGTCCGGAGTGTGCAGACCGTTTGAGATTATATAGAAATCACACGAATATTATGATCCGCTCGCGTGCGCTAAATATCTGGACAGCGATAGATTAATCTCTATGAAAATTTGGGGATATGGAGGCCAGAGAAGCGGCGGTCCAAGTGCAAATAATAGAAAACCCCCGATTCCGCTCTGGAATCGGGGGTTCGTCTTGTGCCCAAGAATCTTCCTTAGTCTAGAAAGAAGCTCTATGCCTCCATCTTCTGTGCTGTGTAGAGTCTATAGTAGAAGCCCCGACGCGCTATAAGCTCATCGTGCGTACCACATTCCGCGATGCCTTTGTCAGACACATACATGATGCGGTCGCAGTTCTTCACGGTGGACAGCCGATGTGCGATAATGAACGAGGTTCGTCCCTTGAGCAGTTCATTGAGGCCTTGCTGAAGCAGACGTTCGGTCTTGGCGTCGATGGACGAGGTAGCTTCGTCCAGGATGAGAATGCGCGGGTCGGCCAGCAGCGTCCGTGCAAACGAAAGGAGCTGGCGTTGCCCCTGCGACAGCTTCGAGCCGCGCTCGTTGACCTCTGTCAGATAACCTTGCTCGAATTCGCGGATAAACTCGTCGGCACATACCGTCTTCGCGGCAGCGATGATTTCTTCCTTGGTAGCATCCAGTCTGCCGTAGCGGATATTGTCCAGGATAGTGCCGGAGAAAATAAAGCTGTCCTGCAGCATAATCCCCATTTGGCTGCGCAGAGATTTCAGCGTAATCTGGGAGATGTCTTGGCCATCGATAAGAATCTTGCCGCCAGTAAGGTTGTAAAAGCGTGAGATTAGGTTGACGACTGTTGTTTTGCCTGCGCCTGTCGGTCCTACCAGGGCTATGCTTTCTCCTGCCTTGATATCGAAGGAGAGGTTCTCCAGGATGTTGTGCCCCGGATCGTAGGCGAAGGTCACGTTGTCAAAGGTCACATCGCCCTGAACGGGTGGTAATTCCTTTGCCTCTGGAATATCGCTGACGGTAACCGGCTCATCCAGCGTTTCGAAGATGCGCTCCAGGTAAGAGACGGCGTTGATGAAATTGTTGTACAGGTTCGATAGATTCAGGATCGGCTGCCAGAAACGAGCGGCGTAGCTGCTCATCGCTAGAATGACGCCGAAGGTCACATCTTTGGGGTCCAGTGCCAATAAGCCTATCAGATAAATTAACGATGTAACGATCGTAGCTAAGTTATCGACTGTAAACGGAATAAGGGCATTGTAACGTACAGCCGTTATCCACTCCTTGCGGAAATTGGCAGCGAGGCCAGTGAAGATACCCTCATTGCGCTGCTCGCGGGAGAAGATTTGTGTCACACCAATGCCGCTGATGCTCTCCTGCATATAGGCGTTCAGATTGGAGCTTTTGTTGGACACAGCCTGCCATGCTCGCCGCTGCCGGGTCTTGATAATCAGCATAATGCCGAGGAAGACAGGCAGTCCTGCAAGAATAATCAGCGAGAGCCGAACATTGACGGCGAACATAAATGCAGCAATAAAGATTAAATTCACAATTTCCAGAATAAAGTTGATGATACCATTGGATAACACATCCGATACCGCGTTTACATAGTTTACGACTCGAATGAGGATCTTGCCTTGCGGGCGGTCATCGTAATATTTAAAAGGCAGCTCCTGCAAATGTTTGAACAGATCCATGCGAATCTCGGAGATAATGTCCTGCCCGACGCGAGTCATGATGCGTGAGCGGATGGTAGCGAATATAACGCTGACCACGATAGTTACCAGCATTAGTGCTGACCAGCCTAAAAGTGCAAGGACGGCTTTCTCGGGAATCGTCACATCAACGACATGCTGCAGGATGAGCGGTGCAGACAGTGCCGCCGCCGCCGAAAGGGTACTAAGCACAAGAGCGATAACCATGGGCTTTTGCTGCTGCTTGATATATACCATTGCACGCCGGAAGTGTCTGATGTCAAAGGGGGACTCCAGATTCTCATCAATATCGAATTTATTCCTTGCCATGAGCGATCACCTGCCTTCCAATGCCCTCGGTTTGCAGCATAAACACCTCGTAGTAATAACCCCGTTTTGCCAGCAACTCGGCATGAGTACCCTCTTCGATTAAACGCCCGTCTTCCATGATGAGGATACGATCGGCCTTCGCGGTAGTGGATACACGTTGTGCGATGATGATCTTCGTGCAGGCGAAATCAAGCTCACGCAGACTTTTCTGAATATGCTGTTCAGTCTCAAGATCAACGGCAGAGGTCGTGTCATCCAGAATCAGGATAGGCCGGCGGACCGCCATGGAGCGGGCCAGCGCGATACGCTGCTTCTGCCCACCGGAGAGACCCACTCCGCGTTCCCCTACAATAGTGTCATAGCCTTCGGACATCTTCATGATGAATTCATGCGCGTCAGCCAGCCGTGCATATTCTACTGTATCCTCTTCCGGGAGGTCAGGGTCACCAAAAGAGATGTTTCCGTCGATTGTATCCGAGAACAAGAGAACGTCCTGAGTTGCCACGCCGATGTTTCCGCGAAGCTCGTCGAGCTCTAGCTGACGTACATCTACGCCGTCCACTAACACATGCCCTTCGAACACATCATATAAACGTGGGATTAGGTTAACGATTGTCGTCTTGCCCGATCCCGTCGAGCCCATGATAGCCACGGTTTCACCGGGTTCAACCTTAAAGCTGACATCGTCCAGTACCGTCGCACTGTCGTATTTGAAGCTGACATGATCAAATTCGATGCGGCCATCATAACGGCGGTTGCCGATGGACTTATGCTCATTGACGATGTTAGGCCGGGCATAATAGATATCCACGATTTTGGCCAAGCTGGCGAAGAAGCGTTGAATATCATTGATGATGATGCCGATGTTGCGCATGGGGTTCGAAACAGCCCAGATCAATGAAGAGAAGGCAGCGAATTCGCCAAAGGTGATGCGGCCGTTCATGACAAAGAGCCCGCCGGCAATCATCAGGATCACGTTAAAACCTTGAGCGAAGGTTTCCAGGTAAGGAAAGTAATCGAGCCAGACGAGCGCAGCCGTTTTGTTTGCTTTGGAATAGTTGGCGTTTTTGTCGGCAAATTTCTCAATCTCGTACTCCTCGCGGGCAAAAGCTTTGACGATACGGTTGCCAGAGATATTTTCCTGCGTGGTGGAGTTGAGCTGCGAGAGCCGTTCGCGAAGGTCGATATACATCGGGCGGACGCGCTTCGCAAAGATGTAGGCCACAATGAAAATCGGGGGCGAAAGGATGAGCAGCCACAGTGTCAGTACAGCATCAATAGTGAAGAAGTAGATAACTGAAGCAATAAAAATCGTTGCCGATTCGATGATCGTCTTGATAATCCACGCCATCGAGTGCCTTACCATGTCCAGATCGCCTGTCATCTTGGTCATGAGGTCACCAGTACGGTTATGGTCGTAATAGTGCATATCCTGTCCCTGGATTTTGTTGTACAGATAAATGCGGATGCGGTATAGCATGTTTTGCGAGGAATGCTCATACTGCATCATTGTCAAATAAGCAAGACCCGTACGAAGGAGGGAAAAGCCGATCATACCCAGGCAGAGTGCGATCAATAGCCCTCGTTCTTGTGTGAGATTCTGCTGCGCGTGATCTCCGGCGATGAACGTATCGACAATGCGCTGGCTTATGTACGGATTCACGATCGTGAGCGATGAGCCCACTACCGAGAGGCAAAGTGCGAGAATGTACCGCGTCCGGTTTCCTTCCAGGTTCTGCCATAACCACTTTAATTCGAACATCTAATCACCTGATTTCTGTTTATGTACTCAACAAATCAACGCGATTATACCATAATAAACAGCCAGTGGAGCCCCGTGTTTTAATTTTTTGTTACATAGGGTTGAACTTTACATCACTGAATTGAACCTGCGTTTATGGCAGGCTTTTTATTAGTGGCCTAAAGCCTCTTCATAATATGCTTTTTCTTCAGACCGTTTTTTTTGGCGGTCTCATGACTGCCTTCTTTTCCTTGAACAGATGTGCGCAGTGTATCCATAAATTGCTCCGTTACATGCTCTCCCATGGCAGTAATCAACTCGTCTATATTTTTAAAATGGCTGTAGGGGGCGGTGTGGCTGATACTGCATTCTGCAGCGACCTTGCGCAAGGAAAAGCTTTTGATGCCATCTTTGTTAATAAGTTGAATGCCAGCTTCTATTAAGCTGATTTCGTAAATCGCCATGGGGATAAGGTTTTTCTTTCACTTCATATATACTAGTGGCACGTGATCAACGATTTTATAGTTCAGCTTTCAGCAAAGAACCCGAAGCATTGAAATCTCAATGGTTCGGGTTCTTATGCTGGAATGTCCAGACCAATCTATTTCATTTCAACAACAAAGGAGACAATGCCGGCCAGATCACCTTTGGAGAGCGATTCCGGCGGGTTGTAGACGGTAACTACATACGTCCCAGGGCCTTGGTCAGGCTTGAAACGGTAGGCGAAGCTGCCGTTATCAGCCACGGGAAATGAGACAGGGGGGCTCTCTGCGCCATTAACTTTATGGTAAGTTAAACGCAGTGCGGCGAAATCGGGGCTGCCCGGCAGAATAGTACCGCTGAGATCGACGTAGGAAGAGGCTTCGGCATAACCGGACGGCCAGACTTTGCCGCCATTTGATGTCAGCTTAAGATCCATCTTCAGTGAATCGTATTGCACATTGCCACTGTGGGTAAAGGGGATATCTGCCGGCGACAAATCTGCAGTAATAGGGATGGAATCAATCATTGTTTTCTTCGCATGATCACGATATACGAATGCGTTAGCTCCGGGAAGCAGCGGGATGGTAACCTCATAAATTGTATATTTTAAAGAATTATACCCTTGCGGGGGCTTGTTTCCTAGGTAGTTCCATGAGCCTGTCGAACCGAGTCTGCTGTTCTCATATACAAACGGGGGGCCTCCTTGACTGAGTACAGTAAGGGTCGCTTCCGCTTTGGTCGCTTGTTCCTGAACACGATAATTTGCGAACCAAGTGCTGTATTGTAGAAGCACTTTCTTGGTACTGCTGTTGTAGCTAAGCTTCAAACCGAACTGATCCCGTAGAAAGCTTAACGGAACCAGAACAGTGCCGCCTTTATTCTGAACAGAGATTGTGGCGACCTTCTTGGATTGGCTATAGACCGCCCCTGTCTTCAGATTAAGCTTCAATGGATTGACGTAGCCGTTCTCCGAGAAATGAATGGCGTTCTCGTCGGGAACATACTGCATATTCCCTTGTATAAACTGTACGATATTCTTGAGCGGCAGGTAAACGGAGCCTTTAATGATTGCAGGTGCGCTGCTCAGCGTGGTTGATTGGTTCATTTTGGAATGGAAGGCGGTGGTCCGACCTATGCCCATAAGCCACTCATTCTCCAGTGGAAGCAATATCACATCGGCGCTGTCCAGTAGATTAATAACAGGTCTGAAGCTGTACAACAGGGAGATAAAGTCAGCTAGGGAAGTTCTGCTCTCGAACGTATATCCTGTCTTGTTGTCATAAGTCCAATAGGCGGAGTAAACTCTGTCTGTACCAGAGCCTGTTACCTGTACCGTGCCTTTGGCATCGGTGAACGGAATGCTGAATTTGGTTGCACCAGCAAAAGCCTGGACTAGCTGCTGCTTGTCATTCTCTTTCCCAGCGGCCGCTGGGTCGGCATAGAAATTCCAGCCTCCCTTTTGCTGTAGGAGAATGGTGCCGGTTCCTTGTGTCGATGCTTTCCCGGCAGAGAGACTGAACAGAAGTGGGCCTGAATTAGGTGCTGTAGTGGAGGATGGCAAAGTGCTTCCCGCAGAAGGAAGTTGAGTGCTTTTATGAACATCAACTTGGTATCCATCTTCTAGCAAACTGCTTGTTATGGCGTAATAATTCCAATCGGAGTCCGGTAAGCGGGTTGGCAGATAAGCCTTCACTGGACTTTTGGCGTACAGCTGTTTGGCAAGCGGTTCCCAAATGCTCTGATAGCCAAACCCAGGATCAAGCACCAGACGTTCGTTCGCGCTGACTGGCAGCGTAGTATTCGTGTTGACAGGCTGGGTGGTTTCTGTTCCCGCGGCGTAAAGCGTGATGGGGGTAGTCAATATAAATGCTGCAACGGTCAGACTAATCCATCTGCTGACTTTGAATATATTTAACATTTCCGTTGTCCTCCTTAGGCTACTTATTTCAATGTAGACGTTTTATTTTCCAAAAAGTTGCAAATAAAGTAAGCATATACCTGATTCGGCGGAGTAATTCTGCAATGCGTTAATGAATGTCACAGCAGTCTGATATACTTACATATTATGATAGGTGTTACACACACGAAAGGGAGCGTTTTTTTGGAAACAAAACAACTAACTAGAGGACTTAAGGCGCGGCATATTGAACTGATCGCACTTGGAGGCACCATCGGTGTAGGCTTGTTCATGGGCTCGGCAAGTACAATCCAATGGGCTGGACCTTCTGTGCTGCTGGCGTATCTGCTGGCTGGGATTATTATGTTTTTTGTGATGAGAATCATGGGGGAAATGCTGGTTCTTGAACCGGTGACGGGCTCCTTTGCTACTTTTGCCCATAAGTATATTCATCCGTTGGCCGGTTTCCTGACCGCTTGGAGTTATTGGTTCCTATGGGTAACGGTAGGGATGGCGGAGGTTACGGCGATTGGAATTTATGTGGGCTATTGGTTCCCGAACATTCCGCAATGGCTGCCTGCGCTCGCGGGTGTAGGGATTATTGCAGCGGCGAATTTAGCGGCAGTGAAATTTTATGGGGAGTTTGAATTTTGGTTCGCCATGATCAAGGTTGTCGCCATTGGCGTTATGCTGGTTGTGGGAACAGGGATGATTTTCTTCGGTTTAGGGAATGGCGGGGTGCCGATTGGGCTCTCGAACCTTTATATGCATGGCGGTTTTTTCGCAGGTGGTTTGAAGGGATTTCTGTTTGCCCTCTGCATCGTGACGGCTGCCTATCAGGGCATAGAATTAGTTGGGATTACAGCCGGTGAAGCAGAGAATCCTAAAGTCACTTTGCAAAAAGCGATCAAAAATATTATCTGGCGCATATTAATTTTCTACGTGGGTGCTATCTTTATCATTGTCACCATTTATCCGTGGAATGAAGTGGGCGAGAACGGCAGTCCCTTCGTGATGACCTTTGCCAAGGTAGGCATTGTAGCTGCTGCAGGCATCATCAATTTTGTGGTGCTCACGGCAGCGATGTCGGGCTGCAACAGCGGGATTTACAGTGCGGGGAGAATGCTATATACCTTGGCCAAAAATGGACAAGCTCCTAAGTTCTTCGGGAAAGTATCGAAAAGTGGTGTCCCCCGAAATAGTATCATTACTACCATATCCTTGCTGTTATTGGGCGTCTTATTTAATTACATCGCGCCTGACTCCAAGCTGTTTCTGTATATTTACAGTGCCAGTATTCTTCCGGGGATGGTGCCGTGGTTGGCCTTGGCCTTCAGTCAATTTAGATTCAGGAAGGCACGGAAGGATGAGATGAAGGATCATCCCTTTAAGTCTTTATTCTTCCCTGTCAGCAACTACATTACGATCATTTTCTTGTCGCTGGTGTTGGTTGGAATGTGGTTCAACCCGGATACGCATACATCATTAATTGTTGGGGCTACTTTCCTCCTGATTGTCATTGTGGGTTATTATGTCTTCGGCATAGGGAAACGGCAGAAGGTTGAAGAGTAGAGGAAGAACAACAAGGTTGAACTATAGAGATCCCAACAAGCAAGATTCAGGTTAATTCCTGAGCTTGCTTGTTTTTTGTGTGGATAGTAGTTTAAAAAGTGTACACATACACCTTGGTCCGCAGAGTATCGTTACAAGTTACTGTGCGGACAGGCATCATGCCGGGAAGGGTAAAGCAGACGCTGATGACCACCGCACCAGGCAACAGTTCATGCTTGAACTTGTCCACCAACTGCTTCATCGCTCCAGGGAACAAATAACAGAGGACGATATCCGCATGACCGTATGAGCTGCTGTAAATATTCCCGCGTAGGTAACGAAGCCTTCCATGGAGCTTATCCCGACTGTTCGCTGCGTGCAGCCAACGTGTACCAAACAGGGCTAGCAGTTGGGAGGACCATAAGGGGATGCTGGAATTTTCAATACCTGTCAGCCTTTTTCCTGGACAATGGCGAATGACATCCAGACCCAGCGTTCCCCAGCCGGAGCCGGCTTCTACAACGTTTACGTATCCAGGAATCCGGTTCACCTCTTGTATAACCGCCTTCCGTACAGGTCTTGAGGTGGGCATCGGCGATATTCCATTCTTCCAGCTGACGGCTACAATGGACAGCATCGATAAGAAGAACACGCTGGAGATCAGCCACGGAATGATTGGGAATATGATCATATTTGTCGCTCCTTACGATGAATTAGCTACCTTGTCTATGACAGTCATAGTGGAGATAAGGTATAATTCAAAGATGATAAGTTAAATGAAGAAAGAGAGGCACGATGATGATAAGAGCAACGGATGACAATGAATATTATGAACTGCTGAGTCCTACTAGCCTTCCCAAGGCTTCGGGATTTCTATGGAATGAGAAGATGATGATTCATATGAACTGTCGCGGCTATGCTGTAGCTCAGTATATGCAGCCGGAACCTGCCAAATATTCGTATGCGCCAAATTTGGAAGCGAAGACGTTTATGCAACCGGAGCAGCCTTATTATGCGCATCATCCCGGCCGTTTTGTCTATGTGAAGGATGAAGAGAATGGGAAAGTGTTCTCTGTCCCTTATGAGCCGGTTCGCACATTACCTGATAAATATACCTTTGCTGTAGGCAAAAATAATATAGTCTGGAAGATCGAAAGCGATGGTATTGGTATAGAAATGACTCTGAGTCTACCTAAAGAGGATGCCATGGAACTATGGCGGGTTAAAGTCACAAATCTTTCGCAAACGAAACGGAACATCAGCATCTATCCCTATTTTACCATTGGTTATATGTCCTGGATGAATCAATCGGGTGAGTATAAGCAAGAGTTGCAGGGGATTGTAGCTTCTGCGATTACACCTTATCAGAAATATCAGGATTACGCTAAGATTAAGCTGTTGAAAGACAAGACTTTCCTATTAGCAGATCAAGAGCCTTCCGCCTGGGAAGTGAACCAAGAGGCTTTTGAAGGAGAAGGCGGTATTACCTCCCCATCATCGATCCAGAATGAAGTGTTGTCCAAAGGAGAATCCCGTTATGAATCGCCGGTTGCGGTTCTGCAATATCGATTGCATCTGGAGCCAGGTGAAGAGCAGGCCTATCGGTTTATATTTGGTCCAGCTAAAGACGAAGCAGAGATTGCGCAGATCCGCCAAAGCTTGTTCGTAGATCGAAATGCGAGTGGTGAGGATGGTTTTGTCCAAGCTGAACGGGAATATGCAGAATACATAAGGGAAGGCAGAGGGTGTATTGAGATCAAGACGCCGGATGCTGACTTGGACAATTTTGTGAACCATTGGTTGCCGCGGCAAATGTATTATCATGGTCAAACCAACCGTCTTACCACGGATCCCCAAACCCGGAACTACCTGCAAGACAATATGGGCATGAGCTATATTAAGCCACAGATAGCCAGAGCAGCATTCGTGACAGCGTTAAGCCAGCAAAATGCAAGCGGTGCCATGCCGGATGGTATTATTTTGCATGAAGCGGCGGAGTTGAAATATATTAATCAGGTTCCTCATACGGATCATTGTGTGTGGCTGCCTATTTGCCTAAGTACCTATTTGGATGAAACGAATGATTATACCATTCTGTATGAAAAGGTCCCTTTTGCGGATGGTGAGGAAGTGGCTTCCGTATTCGAACACATCAATCGGGCGATGGACTGGCTGATGGGTGCGAGAGATGAACGGGGTTTGAACTTTATCGATCAAGGCGACTGGTGTGACCCGATGAATATGGTTGGTTATAAAGGAAAAGGTGTTTCCGGCTGGCTGACGATGGCTTCGGCTTATGCATTTATCATATGGGCTGATATTTGCGAGAAAAGTGAACAACTGGAAACCAGCAACAGGTTCCGCTTGGCTGCGAATGAGACGAATGTGGTCATTAACAAATATTTATGGGATGGCGAATGGTACGCGCGTGGAATCACGGATGACAATATTGTCTTTGGCATTAGCACCGATAAGGAAGGTCGTATCTTCATAAATCCTCAGGGCTGGGCACTATTGTGTGGTGCTGCCGATCCAGTGAAGCAGAAGAAATTAATGCAGGCGGTTGAGGAGCAATTAGAGACACCTTATGGTGTTGAGAAACTGGCCCCAGCTTACACTGCAATGCGGGAGGATGTGGGCCGAGTTACACAGAAGTTCCCGGGAACGGCGGAAAATGGAGCTGTCTATAACCATGCTGCAGCCTTTTATATCTATGCATTGTACCAAGTGGGAGAGCAAGATGATGCGTATCGTCTGCTGCGAAAGATGCTTCCAGGACCAGACCCTGCGGATGTGATCAGACGAGGCCAGTTGCCTGTGTTTATACCCAATTATTATCGTGGTGCTTATAGACAGTATCCCAATACAGCTGGGCGCTCCAGTCATTTGTTCAATACAGGCACGGTTCCGTGGGTGTATCGCTGTCTGATCGATGGTTTATTTGGATTAAAAGGGAATGAAGCAGGCATCCAGATCCATCCACAGCTTCCTTCGGAATGGCAAGAGGTCACGGTCAAACGTACCTTTAGAGGTGCAGAACTGCATATCGACATCAAGCGCGAATCAGGCGTTGAAAAAACTGAAGTGTATGTCAATGGCAATCATATTGTGGATGGGATCATCAAGGATTTGACAGCAGGTGCAGAATATAGCGTACTGGTCAAAATCCCGTCCCTGAATGGTTAAGAAAGGAAACCAATCATAATGAACTTAATAAGCAGGAACCAAGTGGAGGCTGAACTTCAGGCCTACGTTGGCGAAGAAGTCTATATTCACAGCGAGGCGACTTCCTTTGTCTTTGTCCGCAATTACAAGGTTAAGGTTACGGAAGCCTTTATTGCCGGGGAAGATTCATTTCGGGTAGCTCTGCGGTTCGATGAGTTGGGCTGGCTGCGGATGGAAGCACTCACGCACTATGAACGGGATGGACAGGGTCGTCTGCTATTAGCCGGGTATGACGATAAGGGGCGAATGAACGTCGCTCTGCATTTGGGAAAGGAGCCGTTTCCGGAATGAACAAGACCCATAAAGCAACAACTCGGAAGCTGCTGGCCGTGTTTGCTCATCCTGATGATGAAACTTTTATCTGCGGAGGCACACTCGCGAAATACGCTAGTGAGGGAGTCGACATTACGCTAGTGAGCGCTACACGAGGCGAAATGGGGCGTCGTATGGGCAATCCGGCTTACATCAACCGTGAAACGATGCCAGCCATTCGTGAACTGGAATTGCGCCGTGCCTGTGATAGCTTGGGCATCCAGCAGCTTATTTTTTTTGATATCCGCGACAAAACAGTGGAGTTTACCGACGAAGTCCAATTAACCAACAGGATTGCAGAGCTTATCAACGAAGTGAATCCAGACGTTATCCTTACTTTTCATGAGAAGCTTGGCGGACATCCGGATCATTGCGCGATCGGCAAAGCGGCGACTGCCGCAGCGGAGATCACCGGGCGTAAAGAGTCTTTATATTTCATCAGTTATGGCGATACGATGGAGCACCCGGAAGGATTCGGCTATACTCGACAGGATGTCGTCAAAATCGACGTATTTGCCCATTTGGAGGCCAAGCTGGCTGCCTTTCGCGACCACCGTTGCCAGACGGAAATTGATGAGTGGGTATGGCAGGACGATCAGGAAGCATTGGCGAAATTCGGGAGATATGAGTATTTTTTAAAAGGCAGTAGAGCGACTATGACGCAGCAGCAGGATGATTTGTTTGTAGCGACCTGCGTCGAGCAATACTAGGGAAGTTATCAGAGCTGCATGGAGCAAGAGCCTGAGGAGGACGTAAAAATCCTTCACTTAGGCTCTTTCTTTTTTTGAAAATGCAGTTATACTTGTTTGAAAGTCTTGATGTAGAAGGAAAAGGAGCGAATTAATGAGAAGTCTGCGTCTAAAAATGATGTTATTTTTCACTATTTTACTATTGGTAACAAGTTCATTATTGGGATTGATTTTCTTAAATTCATCTGAGAATCTGGTGCAGAAGTCTATAGGCTTGCAAGCGCAACAAATTGGTGAAAATGCACTGAAAGAAATAGATATGGCCAAGTACATAACGATTAATCCAGAGTCGGGCGAAAATAATTATTATAAAGAGCTTAGAGAGAAGCTTAGCAATATCCGTGAAGTGAACGGCTTAAAATACTTATATACAATGGCCAAAGCGGAAAACAACGGAAAAACTCAATATACATACATAGTAGATGGAATGCCGCTGGATTCTGCCGCTGCTGATTTTTCCCCATTGGGACAAAACGAACCTGAGCCTTCAGAGCTGTTGGTCAAAGCCTTTGATAACCAACAAACACAGATCGGCGATCTTTACCAAGATGCGACGTATGGTGAACTCCTCTCCGCTTATTTACCTATTAAAGATTCAGCTGGAAATATGATTGGCATTCTTGGTGCAGACTTTGATGCGTCCAGTATTTATGAACTCATGCAGCACAATCGGAGTCGGACTGTCTGGATTATTGTACTGTTCATCCTAGGTACCTCTGCCCTAACGTATTTATTCTCACGATATATCACTCAGCCTATTAAAGAATTAACCGAAAATATGCAAAAAGTAAGGGACGGTGATCTCACCGTGCAATTGGAAGTGAAGCAAAAGGATGAGGTTGGACGATTATCCGTCTCTTTTGGCCAAATGGTTAGCGAATTAAATATCATGATCGGGGTGATCCGTCATACTTCGAAAGATATTTATACAGCCTCCAAGCAAATCGGTTTATCCACGGAGTCGGTGAGCGCGGCCAGCATCCAGATTTCAGAACAAATGAAGGAAACAGCCTCCCAAGCTGAAGTGCAGGTAGCTAGAGGAAATGAAGTGGAACGTTCCATGCAGGAGGTAAGTGATGGAATTCAGAAAATAGCCTATTCAACAGCAATAGTGGCCGATTCTACTCAGATCACTGCGGTCGCTGCCGAAGAAGGTGAAGCCTATATAACGCATATTATCCAACAGATGCAAGAGATCACCTCATACTCCAATCAGACCTCTGGAAAACTGCAGGCATTATCCGTTAGTACGGATGAAGTGCGAGAGATGGTTAGTGTTATCCGGAATATTGCCGAACAGACGAATTTACTTGCCCTAAATGCAGCCATTGAAGCCGCTCGGGCTGGTGAATATGGAAGAGGGTTCTCAGTAGTAGCGGATCAAATCCGCAAATTGTCTGTGGAGTCTCAAGTTTCGGTAAATACTATTTCTACAGTATCAGATGAGATAGAACAAGAAATGGGCTCGGTTATTCAAGCGATGGAGCAGGAACGTAAGGAAATTGAACATGGCGTATCGATTGTCCGTGACACAAGAGAATCTTTCCTGCGGATAATAAATGAAGTGAAAAAAGTGAGCGAACAGGCGCAGGAGGTTTCAGCCGTATCGCAGGAAGTGGCAGCAGGTTCGGAGCAGGTTGAGGCTTCGGTAGCGGAGTCGGCACTCATTTCTATACAGACTACAGAACGAGTGCAGGTTGTATCTATGGCG
Source organism: Paenibacillus sp. 19GGS1-52 (assembly GCF_022369515.1). Taxonomy (NCBI): domain Bacteria; kingdom Bacillati; phylum Bacillota; class Bacilli; order Caryophanales; family Paenibacillaceae; genus Paenibacillus; species Paenibacillus sp. 19GGS1-52. Next base: position 6,262,684 of record NZ_CP059724.1, on the reverse strand, counting down.
GCTGAGGATCAGGTTCAAGATATGAAAGGCATTTCGACATTTGTGGAATTGTTGGAGAAAATGTCGGGTGAACTAAATCTTTTGGTGGAACGATTTAAAGTTTAAGGGAATATTCAACAAAAAAGAGCATGAGAAAATCAGGAGCTTAAGTAGCTTCCGGTTCTTATTGCTCTTTTTTTACGTTGTGGAAGGATAAAAATACAAAAATATCTTCATTTTATTGAATATTTATTCATCCATTAATAGGGAATAAACGTCGAATTTATACACTGAGCTAACAATTGGACTAGGCTCTATTTTTGTGGGCAGCTTTTCATTCGGGAATTTTGATTCAGCGATTTTATTGTTGGCAGGACTGCTTTTTATTGAATATTCCAGAGCTACTACAAGGCAACAGCCTCCCCCTAAAATTATACATTTTATTACATATATAATCAGTAACGAGATTTGAAGGTGCCGTTAACTAAATGAAATCTACAGCGAAGACGAGAATTCCCCTCGCGAATTAACATAGAATTGATTTGAATTTACAATGCATGAATTGAATGAATCTAGTTTAGACCCTATATTGTTCTAATGAAATCAATACATTCATTAGGAGGAATAAAGAAGTGAAAAGGAGTAACGCACTGACAACCCGTGTGCTTGCAACCGTCGTGCTTTTGACTTCGTTGTTTTCTGCAGGTTATGTTCCGGTCCAGCCGGCTAATGCAGAGACTGTGTATACGAACGTCTTTGCTGCGGCTGGAGTAACTGCAACCGCGAATGGTTACGTGTCTGAAGCATATGCCCCATCTCGAGCCATTGACGGAAATATAGCAAGCGGTAAATGGGGTTACGAAGGGAATTCAAATTTACCTACTGAAGAGAACCCCTATTGGTTGAAGATTGATACAGGTGCTGAAGCTACGGTACACCAGTTTGTACTAGCTCATGCGGGTGCGGCGGGAGAACCGGACAGTAACAACACCCGGGATTTCACCATAGAAACCAGCGATGATGATGTGTCATGGACACCTGTAGTTACGGTTACCAATAATACTTATGGCACAACAACTCATGATCTGGAAGCACCGGTTACAGCAAGATATTTCAAACTCAATATCACGAATCCAGGAGCTGTGGATGTTTCGACTGGTTTGTATGCTGCCAATATCTACGAATTTCAGGCTTATGGATACTCAGAGCCTGAGAATACAGATCTAGCGGTGCAAGGACAGGGCTTGCTTGGTGAATATTACACTGGGAATAGTGATTTTGGATTTGGTGACTATAAAGCGACGACGATAGACCCACAAATTAATTTTACTAATCTGGACCCGGTGCTGCAGAGCTGGACGGGTTCACAAGATCATGCTAATGCCCGTTGGACCGGACAGATTATGCCGCCACAGACAGATGCATATACCTTTCACATCATTGGTGACAACGGGTTTCGTCTGTGGATTGATGATAAGCTCGTCATTGACCACTGGGTGAATGATTGGGATAAGGAGTTGGCGAGTAACTCCATCTCACTGGAGGGTGGGAAGAAATACAACTTCAAAATTGAATATTTTGAAGATATGGGGGGTTCCAATCTATATCTGCGCTGGTCTACGCCAAGTATGACTAAAGAAATCGTGCCAAGCGCAGCTTTCTACTTGCCCAAGGAGTATACAGGACCCGTTGCAGGCAGTGTTCTGCAAAAAGGAACGAGCATAATGCTGGCCATGGCTTCTGCATTGAAGGAATTGCCAGCCACTTTGTCGGATCACCTGACCGTTACAGCAGATAATCAGCCCATTCAGGTTCTGAGTGTGGAGCTGGGTGTAGATCCATCTGTTCTTATAATGAATTTGGCAACTCCGATCACATCGAGTCAAAATGTGCATGTCTCGTATGATGGACAAGCCGGACTGCAATTTGCCAATGAGAAAGCTATAGACAGCTTCAGACTTAATCCGGTTAATGATGTAGCGGATTATTCGCCGATCGCCATTGCGATGTCATTCAATGGAAGTGCGAAAACGAATCGTTCATTTGCCTGGTATACAGCCTATGAGAAGCCGGAAAGTGCACCAACCAATATCATAGAAAGCATTGTAGAGGTTGTGCCAGCAGATCAGGAATTCGGTTCCTCAGGAACGATCCGTTTCACAGGAAAGCCGGAAGAAACCAAGGTATTAAATCTCAACATCACGAGTTCAACCAAGGGATCATTTATCAGCCATAAGGTATTGGTGGATGGATTGACCCCGGGTACCGCTTATAAATACCGAGTGGGCAACGAGGGGAACTGGAGTAAGGCTGGTAGCTTTACGACGGAAGCAGAGAATGAGAAGAATTATGAATTCCTCTATATGACAGATTCACAAGGTTCCAACACACAGGACTATGTAGTCTGGGCCAATACCCTTAAGCAAGGGCTGGAGCATTACCCGGATTCCAAGTTTCTAGTGATGACAGGTGATCAGGTGGATGCCGGTTCGCTTGAATCGCAATGGCTTGATTACTTCGGGAAACCGCAAGATTTGCTGATGAAGCTGCCATTGATGGCGGCCGTAGGCAATCACGAAGGACCTTACAACGATAACTATTACTACCATTTCAATTATCCAAATGATTCCATCAAGAATCCGTTACCACCGGGCAGCGTATATTCGTATGACTACGGCGATGCCCATATTATGGTGCTGAATACCATGGATATTGGCTGGGATGATCGTCAGAAGGAGTCGTTTAGACAACAAATTGAATGGTTGAAGAAGGAAGTAGCTCAAACGGATAAGAAGTGGAAGGTTGTCGCTTTCCATAAAGCGATCTATTCACTCGGCAATCATGCGCTGGACAGCGACATTCTGGCGATGAGACAAACCCTTTACCCTGTTTTTGATGAACTGGGGATCGATGTAGTGCTGCAGGGGCATGACCATACCTTTATGAGGTCTTATCAGATGTATGACAACAAGCCAGTGGCGGATGTAAAGACAGATGAGAAGGGCAATGCGCTCAATCCTGACGGTACGCTCTATATGATTAACAATTCAGCAGGTACCAAGTACTACGATCTCAAAGACGGAGTAGACAGATATTATGCGGCGGTATATGAGCAACCGAAAGTTCCGATCTACTCGGGCGTTCGGATGACGGAAAACAGCTTCACCATTGATTCATATAAATCGGGTCAGGCTACGCCGTTTGATACCTATACGATTGTCAGAAATGATGATAAGCCGCAGCCTGTTGAGCAGTTGGTAGCGAACAAGGCCAATGATGGCAAGACCGTTCTATCCTGGAACAAACCGCAGGACCTTAATGCAGAGGACGGAGTTAGAGGGTTTAGAATTTATGAAGTCAACGGGAAAATGGGTATGAACTGGAGCGTATATGTTCCGGCAGCAGAGGGCCAAGAGAAATACAACTATACGGTCGAGACTACTGTGGCTGAGAACTACGAGTTTGCCGTCAAAGCCGTTGATAAGCGGGACAATTCGACTGCCAGCATCGTAGGAACGGTACCGATGGCACCGACTGGACCCGTAGTGGACGATGGACATAACACGTTCGGTTGGACGAATGTCCCTGGATATTCCAAGCTATCCGATTACGAGTACAGTGTAGACGGTGGAGTGGAATGGCTGCCTGCAACTAAGAATCCACAGCTGCTAGAAGATAAGGACTATCCAGTGGGCGCGGTAAGGGTACGCGTTATAGCAGATGAAGCTTCTGGAATTGCCGCCGGTTCACCGCTGGTTTCGGATAAGCCGTTCACCGTGAACAATATTCACACCACCTATTCAATTACAGGCCAAATAAAGAGAACTGATCAAATACAAGTAGACGTTACGGCCGAGCAGTTGGCCGAATATAGTGGTGCCGCTTATGTGGTGTTTGAACTGTTAAAGGGAGATACGCCTATTCTCATGAATGCAGTTCCGCTTAAGCAAAGCAAGATCACAATCTCTCAATATTTCAATGAAACAGGAACGGAATATAAAGTGAAAGTGTTTGTACTTGATCAATTTAATAATGATCTAAACACACCGCTCCAACTGGCGAAATCTATTCTGCTGCAATAGCGGAAAGAAAGAGAGGACTGAATACGGTGAAAAAATATGTAGCAGCCATTCTGGCGTTGTTGTTCATGCTCTCACCAGTTTCCGGCTACGCAGCAGCTTCCTTCACGCTCAATTTGAGTGCGAAGGAAGTCGTTCGCGGCGATGCAATGCAGATTTCCGGGACGGTTGCGAGCGATGCCAACGATGTTGTAATTAAGATTGTAAGGCCCAATAAGACACTTCTTTATATTGATGCCATAACACCTTCAAATAATAGCTATGCTACTAGTGTAGCTATTCCGACAAATGAGGACTTTGCTCCGTTTGGGGTGTATGAGGTAGTTGTTGGCAGCGGCAACTCAACGCAAACCAAACAGTTCTCGGTAGTAAACCCTAATGGAGAGGTACCGGTAGATCCGCCGGCAACACCGACTCCAACACCAACGTCAACTCCGCCGGCAACGGGTTCGAATGACGGAAGCGTAACTGTTCCTGCGAGCGCAGCAATTCCTTCCGATGCCGGTAAAGCTGTCGACACTATCCTTCAGCCAGAACTAGCCAAAGATGGACGTTATCTCATCGGCAGCGAAACAATGGCTAAAGCCATACTGCAGGCAAGCATTTCAGTAACCATCGAGCTGCCAGTAGCTGCCAGCAACTCTGGTAGTGTACTGGAATTCCCAACGAAATCATTAGTAGAGCTTAAGGATAAGAATTTAGATTTAATCATCGCATCCGGAGATCGTACGGTTCGTTTCCCGGCAGGCTCCATCTCTGCAACGGACGAACTGCAATCACGGATTCGCCTTGTTCTGAACACAGCCTGGACGGATGAAGCGAAAAGTGTTGTTCAACAATCACTTCAGTCGAACTCTGATTATTCTTCAACTGGAGTGATCCTCTCTGTTGTTATCCAAGTTATCTCTGGTAACAAGACCCTCGATATTCATAATTTGGTCAAGCCCGCAATAGTTACTATGAAATTGACGGAAGAACAGGGTAAATTACTCTCTACTGATCTTGCTGGTGTCTATTATGCGGATGGTAATAAAGTTGAGTATGTAGGAGGCACCCTTAACAGTGGTACTTTTACTTTCACAGCGGAGCACTTTTCCTATTATACGATTCTTGAATTTAATAAGACCTTTATAGATTTAGCGGGACATTGGGCAGAAAAGTCTGTGAAGTCTCTGGCGGCCAAACATATCGCGAACGGTGTGGATGAGCAGCATTATGAGCCGAATCGGAGTATAACCCGTGCCGAATTCACCACCATGCTTATGCGGACCATCGGCTGGACGGGGAAGGTTTCGACTGAAGCCGCAGTAAATCCATTCTCGGATGTGGCGGCTAATCAGTACTATACCGAACAGGTAGCTGCAGCCGCATCACTAGGTATTGTTTCTGGGTACGGCGGCACATTCAGACCGAATGATAAGATTACACGTGAAGAAGCAGTGGTCGCGCTTGTTCGTGCAGTACAATACTTTACTCTTACAGAGTCAGGGAAAGGCGAGCCTTCATTTACTGATGTGAAAGAGATTGCTGCCTGGGCCGCAGCATCTGTAAATAAAGCCTGGTCGCAGGGATTGATTCAGGGAGACGGTACTCATTTTAATCCGCAGAAATTGCTTACCCGGGCTGAAGTTGCGGTCATGATCAATCGGCTGTTGCCGAACGGTTCTTTATAAAACATAAGAAGGAGGACCCAATCGTAATGAGGAAACAGCTTATTTCAATAGTGATGACAGTAATCTTCCTATATAGCAGCATGTTGAATCCGTTAGCCTTGGATACCGTTTCGGCGGCTTCTGACTCCTCTATACAGGATGTGGCAACTCGAAATGTGGCTCTGAATGCGAAGGTGACAGCTTCGGGGCAGACGAACAATAATGAAGCTGCGAGCTTCGCTGTCGATGGCAAGAACGATACGAAGTGGAGCGACAATACCAGTGTTAAAAAGAAATGGTTAGTGCTGGATTTGGGCCAAGTTTTTAATATTAACGAATGGGTTATGAAGAATGCTGCAATCGGTGAATCGGGCAATAGCCCATTCTGGAATACCAAGGATTTCCGTCTGCAGAAGAGTGTGGATGGTGAAACCTGGGTAGATGTCGATGTGGTAACAAATAATGTGCAGACGATCGTTGATCGGCATGTGCCAGTGTTCTCTGCCCAGTACATCAGGTTATATATCGATAAGGCAGCATACGACAATAATACGGCTCGCTTGTATGAACTGGAAGTGTACGGGGTGGAATCTACGCAGACCCCTGCATATCCAGCAACTAATCTGCAGCCTGTGGATTATGTAGACCCATTCATTAACACGCTAGGCGACAACGGTCAGACGAATCCGGGGCCAACAACTCCGTTCGGCTTGGTAGCGCTTGGTCCGGATAGTGATGGGGGAGCCTTTAGTGGATACTACTATCAAGACAAATATTTAAAAGGATTCTCGCATCTGCGGTTTAGCGGCGTAGGCTGTAGCGGTGCAGGCGGCAACATCCTGATGATGCCGGAAACCCGCTCTTTTACGAAGAACAGCAATGAGTATAAGCAGAAGTACGACAAAAGCACCGAACAAGCCTCTCCAGGTTATTATGGCGTGAAGCTCGCATCCGGCATTGGGGTTGAACTTACCTCATCAGCCAATATTGGCTTCCATCGCTACACGTTCCCAGAGGTGGATACTGGATCTGTGCTGATTGATCTGTCCAACTCTTACGCGGGAATGGTAGATGCCAACCTGAAAGTGGAGAGCAATAATGAAATTACAGGCATGATCCAATCGAAAAATGTGTGCGGAAATGGCTACTACACAATGTATTACTCCATTCAATTCGATCATGACTTTGACTCTTATTCCTCTTGGCAGGGTGATGCGGTAGGAACGGTAGCTAGCCGTACTGGCTCGAACAGCGGAGTGTGGGTAAACTTCAATACGAAAGACAATAAAGTGATTCAAGCCAAAGTCGGTCTCTCGACGATTAGTGTGGATCAGGCCAAAATCGAACGTAATAACGATATTAAAGATTGGGATTTCGACGCGCAGCATAATAAGTCGAGAGACACTTGGAGTCAGTTGCTAAACAAGGTTGAGATTACGGATGCGGATGAAGAGAACAAGACTGTTTTTTATACACAGCTGTATCATTCTTTCCTTCACCCGAATAATGTGACCAGCTCCAATGGTACGTTTAAGGCCGGAAGAGATGAGACTACGATTCGCCAAGCTTCAGAACTAGGTGATGATTTTGAGTATTACAATGGCTGGACAACCTGGGATGATTTCCGTAAATATTCCTTGTTCTCACTGCTGGAGCCGCAGAAATATGAGAATATGGTGAAGTCATTGGTAGACTTGTACGATACCAGAGGTTCGTATACGCAGTGGGGGGCAGGTTACTGGCCGAGTCCGACTGTGAGAAATGAGTTCAATGGTGCAGTAATTCTTGATGCTTATGCGAAAGGGTTTACCGACTTTGATGTGTATGCAGCACTTAAGGGAATGGCTGTAGATGCAGACAATTTCTCGATCAGTGAGACAGATATTTCTGGTAAGCTGGAAAAAGCAGATAGTGCTTATTTTCCAATGAAGCTTGCCGAAATGATCGGGGATAAAGAAACGTATGAGAAATATAAGGATCTTACCTTGTCCTATAAAGATCTATGGAATCCAGATCAAGTGGACGAGAACGGAGACAAACGAGGTTTCTTCACGCCCAATGCAACTACAGTAGCCAAGGGAGATGTTACAGCGGTCGACAAGTATGCCTATCAGGGGAACCTGTGGACATATCGCTGGTCAGTGCCTCAGGATGTTTACGGACTGGCTGAATTAATGGGCGGTAAGAGAGAAATGGCGAAAGAGTTGCAGCATTTCTTCGCTATTGACGAATATATGGCGATCAATGAACCGGATTTGAATGCCCCTTATCTATTCGATTATCTGGGCTTTCCTTATTTGACCCAGTATTATGCACGGGAATACACGACTGAAGTCGTAACGCAGAAATACCATAACCATGGGCCTTATGCCTATCCGATGGAATCCCGCGTATACCGTGATGATCCGGAAGGATATCTGCAATCCATGGATGACGACGCAGGCGGAATGTCCTCCTGGTTTGTGTATAGTGCCATGGGCTTGTTCCCTGGGAACCCGGGAAGTCCCTATTACGTGATCGGGTCCCCTATTTTCTCGGAGATGAAGCTGCATTTGGACAACGGCAAGACCTTTACGATCAAGGCCGATCATGTGTCCAGTGACAATCGTTTTATTCAATCTGCGCAGCTGAATGGCAAGGACTTCAATCAAGCCTGGATCAATTACGATGATATTATGGCAGGCGGTACTTTGGAATTTGATATGGATGCAGTGCCAAATACCAGTTGGGGTGCAACCCCAAGCGCGGCACCGCCAACAAAGGATTACACAGCAGAGATCGATAACAAGCTGGTCCATCAAGAACTGATTGCCGAACAATCGAACTGGAAATATCTAGACAAAGGCCTGTCTGCAGGCAATGGCTGGACAACAGCGGAATATAATGACAGCACTTGGGCTTCCGGGCCTGCCATGCTGGGTTATGACAATCTGGGCAAGGTGAAGACAAAGGTCAGCTATGGACCAGATGGAAATAAAAAGTACCCAACCACCTATTTCAGAAAAACGTTTGAGGTAGACGATGTGGAGGGTATTCTCGAACTGGATGCCAATCTGATTCGTGATGATGGAGCCGTAGTGTACTTGAACGGTCATGAGATTATCCGCAGCAACATGGCATCTGGTGAAGTGAAATATGAGACTCTTGCGAGTGCAACCGTTAATGATGAGCGGGATCGGAATGGATATATAATTGATCCGGCCTATCTGGTCAAAGGGACTAACGTCTTGTCTGCAGAGGTTCATCAGGCGAATGCAACCAGCTCGGATATCGCTTTCGAATTCAGCCTCGAAGCAGTGAAGAAGATGTCCACTCCGGGTGCCCCAACTGAGCCTATAGTGGATGATAAAGCCAATACCTTCGGATGGACGCCTGTGCAGGGCTTCGATCAAGCAGCCGACTATGAATACAGCACAGATGGAGGTCTGAACTGGAAGCCAGCCACCGTGATTCCGCAGACCGTGGGTCCGCTGAATTACGAGGCAGGCAAAGTACAGGTGAGAGTCAAGGCCAATAAGACCTTGAACACTTTGGCTGGGCAAGTGCTAGTGTCGAATGCTGCCTATACTTCGGACATACAGTGGGATGTTTATGATCTCAAGGCAGGCGAGGTTAACCGAAGCGAGAATATGGTAGTCAATGTTGCAGGCACATTAAAAGGGGCGTATGGGGATTCAGCTGTTGCGGTCTTCCAATTTATGGATGGGAATAAACGTGCAGTGATGTCTACGGCTGTACCTGTCACTACTGGCAGCTTCCAGCTTGCACAGCTATACAATGTGAATGCCAGCAAATATCAGGTGAATATCTACTTGGTGGATGCATACAACGGCAATATATATGATTCACTCTGGCTGGCGGAACCGATTGAATTGCAGCCGGAACCCGTGCTTGATCCAACGCCGAAGCCACCGGTTGAAGAACCACAGCCAGATCCGGAACAACTGCCTGAGCCGCTGCCGTTGCCGGTAGATAAACCGGATGCACCCGGTGATGATCAGCCTGTAGATGACGGCCTGACGCTGCAGTTTGAGAACCGAAGCGAGTGGTCATTGGCTAACAACACTTTTAATAACAATCCGTTAGGCAGCGAACCAAATAACGGAGGAACGGTTGTCAAGAACACGTTTGATGGCGCATGGCTTGCCTTTGATAATTATGATTTCGGCACTACAGGTGCAAACCGTATTACGGTTGAATATGATGCGCCTACGAATAAAGTGCCGGCAGGCAGCACACTCGAAATCAGATTGGGAAGTCTCACTGGTGAACTTGTGGGTACGGTCAACCTGTCGAATACGGGCGGCACTTGGGGGACGTATATCACCACAGAAGCCCAATTGAATAGAACAGTAACCGGTAACCAAAAACTGTATGTGGTCATGAAGGGCAGCACGACGAGTGCGCTTCCTTACATTGGCAACTTCGATCGTCTTACATTCGGATACCAAAAGATTAGAAACGACTTTGCAGCCTTGGAATTGGAAACCTACGATGAGTGGTCAACCGATCTAAATACGGACAACGGCAATACTCCGCTGAAAACGGAAGGCGGAAAGAGTGGAAAACAGGTTGCGAATACATTTAACGGAGCTTGGCTTGCTTACAAAGGGATGGACTTCGGCAGCGTGGGTGTTAATCAATTGTCCATCGAATATGCAAGCAATAGCGGAAACTGTGCAGTCGATTCGGCAGTTGAAGTTCGACTCGGCGGCGTAAACGGTAAGTTAGTCGGCAAGATTGCTACACCACCGACAGCCAGTGGATGGGGTACCTACAAAACGGCCATCGGTGACTTGACTGAGACACTTACCGGTGTTCAAGACGTGTATCTCGTATTAACTGGCACGACCAGCTCAACTTTTAAATACATCGGCAACTTCGATAACGCCAGCTTCTCATTACGAGCAGAGGTGCCGGACCCTGATGTGACCGTAGAGCTTGAGAACAAGACTGAATGGACAGCGGCTGTTAACACGTTTAATAGCAAACCTTTAGGCACCGAAGCAAATAACGGGGGAACGGTGGTCAAGAACACTTTTACTGGAATGTGGATTACTTACAATGATGTTGATTTCGGAACTCAAGGTAAAAATCATGTTGAGTTTGTCTACGACGCGCCTTCCCAAAAAGCACCTGCAAACGTCGTAGCAGAAATCAGGTTGAACAATAAAGATGGTGATATCATCGGTACGGTTAACCTGCCGAATACGGGTAGCGGCTGGGGAACCTACAAAACAGCCGCCGCAGCCCTTGGTCAATTGTTGACCGGTAAACAAACTATTTGTGTCGTATTTACGGGTTCGACTACATCAAGCCTAATGTATGTAGGTAACTTGGATAAGATGAAATTTTCCAAGGTGAACTAAGCACTTTAAAGCTATGAGCACTAGAAAAAAGTCAGTCTTCGAGTTATAGGAGACTGACTTTTTTTGTGTGCCCATCAACCGTATTCGAGCGCTTCTTTTAGCCAACCTCCAGTTATCGCTCACTTGTTCCCCACTCCCTTTCAAATGAAACTCTCACGAATCATAATGTCAGATATAGTTACATAAAATAAAAAATTAATTAAATAAATAGAATAGGTTTAGTACCAATACCAATATATTATGATAATATTAAGATATGTCAATAATAAATGTTAAGTTTCATGACAATCGGACTCAAATTTGGTATAGGTTTGGAACAATTCCTCGTTGACACTGGTTAGTTCGGGGTGCTATATTACTTTCAATTCAAAGTCGAGAAATAGTTTTCAGCATGCAGAAAATAAAATAACAGTAGGAGGTTCTAAGATGAGGAAAACTTTCAACGGGTTAATTGCGGTTTTGATGGTTATCATGTCTATATTTACAGTCATGCCACAGGGGATTGTGCTTGCAGAAGACACAGGCGGGGGTACTACGTATTATGTCTCCAATAACGGAGTGGATACCAACACTGGAGGCATTGATGCACCCTACCTAACGTTAGCAAAAGGTGTTTCACAATTACAGTCCGGTGATACGCTAGTCATTAAAGCGGGTGAATATACAGAAGCACTTGTTCTGAACGGTTTAACGGGAAACACAAATGCTCCGATTACGATTCGCGGAGAAGTTGGGACCAATATAACGGGTAGTGCTTATGTAAATGCTCCGTTCTGGAAGAACTTCACACTTAGTGTCACGAACAGCGAATATATAAATATTAGCAATATTAATTTTGCCTTTGGCGGTACACCTGAGTCAGGTGATAGCTATGTAGCAGGAATAAGCGGAGTGAAAAATGTTAAAGTTCAAAATAGTTACTTTGGCGCCAACAGTACTACTTATGCTGCTTTTTACCTTAACACTGACAATGAAAATTTAGTGATTGATAGTAACTATGTTGAAGGTTCTGATAATTCCTTTTACGGCTATGGAATAAATAATACAACGATCACGAACAACATATTTACAGAGTGGTGGACTCTACATTTTGAATCAAGTACCTCAACAAATAGTATTATCAGCAATAATGTGTTTGCAGGCGCTGGCGAACATTTTTACGGTGGAACCTATGAAAATAGCATCATAACTAATAATATCTTCTTGGGAAATCCAGCTATTGCTTTGGGTGCGGGTAATACTGTTGGGTATAACAGCGTTACAAGTGATAGCCTTAAAACTTCCGGCACAGATGTTGTGGCCACAGCTGCAGATACTTTTGTAGCTGCCTCGGATTACCATCTAAAAGAAGGAAGCCCCAGTGCTGATGCGGGCACCCCTACAGGTATGCCGCAAAATGACCGTGACGGAAATGAGCGATTAGGCCCTCCCGACATTGGCGCGTATACGTATGGCAAGGTTTTTTACTTAGATGCAAATGCTGCGGGTAGTGGGGACGGTTTAAGTGAGTCCACTGCATTTAACAACCTAGAAGATGCGGATGCAGCGATTGTGCCGGGCGTAACACTACTTGTTAAACCGGGCAGTTATGCGGGGAATCTCTCGATTACAGGAACCGGTGCACCAGACACCAAATCCATTACGATTCAAAAGCTGGGTACAGGTGTAGTCAGCATCGATGGTGGCCCAAGTCCGGCCATTTCTCTAATAAATATTGCCAATGTGACAATTGAAGGGTTATCGCTGGCGAGCAGCGGAAGTTCCGCACTTCTGGCAGACGGTCTGATCAATAGCGACATCTCCGGTTCGACGGTTACAACAGCAACCTACGGAATGGAAATCTCCGGCAATACCAAAGGATCAAGTTTCTATAATAATACCTTCACTCAGCCTGATCAAAAAGGTATTCTATTAAAGGATTCCACAGATAATAGAATTTACAATAATATATTCGACAATAACAAAGGCATCCTGAATGAGGATGGTAGCTTTACCAATACGCTTATCATGAACAATGTATTTGTTTCCCATTCTAGTGATGGAGCAAATATTATCCTGAATGGAACAGATACTGGCGATACCATCGCAAACAATATCTTCAGGGCGGAAGGTCCTGCTGCAATTGTAACAGTGGGTGAGGCCGTTTACTTCTTTGATGTCGAATCTAATAATACGGTTGACTATAACTTATATGACAGTACCAGTACCGGCTTAGGGACGGGGGGACCTGTGAATGAGGCCAATAGTATAGTTGGCAATCCTTTGTTTGTGAGTGCTACAGACTATCACCTGCAATTAGGAAGTGCCGCTATCAATATGGGAACGGATGTGAACGCCCCAGTATTTGATCGTGATGGCAGAGGCCGCTTGGGTACAACCGATATCGGTGCGTACGAATACAGAGGAGATTCTTCGGCTTTCTATATCGTAAATCAGACCCCGCAGGGGAGTGGTATAACAGTAAACTCTGCTATAGAGATCACCTTATCGGAAAGAGTAAATGCGGATAACGGCAATCTCTCCAATAATATTGCTGTTACAACAGTAGTTGACGGGAATACGGTACCTGTACCTGGCAGTTTCAACATACTAGATGAAGGAACAGGTACTGCGATTACCTTTACTCCAGAGACTCTGCTGAATTTCGATGCTACTTATAACGTTACTGTAAAGAAAAATCTGATGAGTACGAACGGGAATTATCTCCCGGCGGATGTATCATGGAGCTTTAGTACAGAGGCTTTTATTATGAATGACTATTATATTTCTCCGAATGGAAGCGATTCTAATCTGGGAACCATAGACAGCCCTAAGCGAACAGTATCTAGTAGCCTTATTGCTAAATTGAAAGCAGGGGATACTGTGTACTTTAGGGAAGGCACGTATAACGGTGTTATTGTTTTGCAGACCTATGCAGGTACTGCGGACAAACCGATTAGCTTCAAGAGCTATCAGAATGAAAAGGTAGTCTTAACGTCGGAGAATCCGGATTATATTATATATCTGGGACATAGCCAGTATATCCACATTGAAGGTCTGACCTTTGCCCCGAATGCCTCACAGAATGGGTCCCGCGGTACAGCTGTGCGGATAGATAACCATACGGCAGGCAGACAGGCCAGCTCTAACATTACAGTTACCCACAACCGTTTCCAGAACACTGGCACGGCCATTGCAACAAGAGATTTGGTGAATATCGGCTTTGGTAATTTAGAGTTTTCCAATAATGTCATAGTTTCCAATGATGGCTGGGGACTGTATTTCCAGGAGGTCAGGGAACAAGCGGGCAGCTATGGGAAGATATTCAACAATGTAATTTACGGAGCAGCTCGCAGCATTAACTTATGGGGCAGAAGCACGGATCTTCTATTCTACAATAATACTTTTGCGGATAGGTACGATGCTGGTGGTGGAAGCGGGAGGTATGATATTTACCCGGTGCAGGGCACATACGATCCTGTAGCTGCTCCAATTAACATTTCAACGGATTTAGTATTCAAAAATAATATATTTACCAAACCTATCCGTACACAGCTTGAGGGTGGGAAATCCATTGTTGACGCTTCCCAGAATGTTGTATTCGATAACAACGTCTACTCTATTGCCGGTTCGGAAAGAGTTACTTACGCTGGTGGAGGAGAAGGCCCCGTCCTTACACTGGCTGAACTGCAGAGCGCAACGGCATGGGCCAATCAGGGCAGAGCGCTTGAAGTTAACGGGAAGTCCGGTGAGGTCACTTTTGCAAATGTGTTAAATGATGCCCGAATTATATTTGCTGCGAACCCTGCAATCGGTGCGGCGGATGCAAGCATTATTTCTGGTATTACGGCACCAACAGCCGACATAACCGGGCATGCAAGGACACAGAACGAAGCCGGAGCCTATGCCTTTGATCAAACCTTTGCTTTTGTAGGGGGGAATACCGGAACGGTAGACGGCTCACCTTTACATCCATATCCTTCTATTACTTCTGCAGTGAATGCAGGAGCTAAAAATATCCAGATTATGGCGGGTAGCTATGAGGCTAACGAGACCATTGATATGGCAGCATCAGCCGGAGACGGAGATGTTTATGTAACGCCGTATAATGGCGAAGTGATATTAAAGGGGACTGTGAATGTTATAGGCTCGGTGGATAAAGCCGTCTCTATGAACAATCTTACCTTTGCCAGTAATATTTCGTTGTCCGGTCAGAAAGTAACCATTGACGGCAGCCATATTCATGGAGCTTTAACTTTAAAACAAACAGATGGGGCAGTGGTCACAAATAATATTTTTGCCCCGAAAGCTGCGGATGCTATTCTTTTAAACAATAGTGTGAATAGTTCCATTACAAACAACGTCATTACAGATAGACAGACGGCTGTTTATTTAACCACTGAATCTACTACTAACAAGATTTACAATAATACGCTGTATGGAAATGTGAAAGACGTTGACTTCAGTACCGATTCCACCGGCAATAGTTTGAAAAATAATATATTCTCTACAATGATAGAAAGCTACGCAAATAACGAGTTTGATTATAATCTATACAATGCGGATGTTATAGCCCAAACAGACTTGAATGCAATTACAGAGGCGCATGCAGTTAAAGCACCTGCTCAATTCATCAACGTCAGGGCAAGGGATTACAGAATATATAAGCTGAGTCCAGCTGTAGGTGCAGGGATTACGGATGCTGTTACTCCGGCTAAGGATATCAACGGAATTGCCAGGAAGATTCCTTCAGACATTGGTGCCTATGCAGCGACAGCCGTCGAGGTGAGCTATTATGTGGATGCTTCGACCGGCGATGATGCAAACTCAGGAATAGCGGAGGCACCGTTTCAGACGATAGGTGCAGCGCTGAATGTTTTGAGGAATGGGGAACGGGTTATTGTCAAAGCAGGCACTTATAATGAGAACATAGCGCTGGCCAACCGATCGGGACAGGAAGTAAATGAGTATGTAATCTCAGCAGATGGAGCCGTTATTCTGAATGGTAACATTATATTGGACACCGCAACTGGAGTTACTATTGAGGGTTTTACAGTAAATTCCGGAGAGGGAAACACAGCAGTCACTTTGAATGCGGCTCCGAAAGCTATTTTGAACAATCTAACGATTACAAATGTAACAACAGGTATCCGCGCCTTGGATAGTTCTGATCTGACCATTAACAAGGTTAAGCTGAATCATGTGGAAAAAGGCATAGTTCTGGATGGCGCTAATAAGGTGAGCCCGGTAACTATTTCCCAGACCAAGGTTGATCATGCAAGTGCCAGTGCCATCGAAGCTAACAACCAAATTACCCTGAACCTTAACAGCTGCCTGATCACCAATTCGGCAAAGGGAGTTCTGGGAACAGGTGAATCCAGTTTCTTCATCTTTAACAATACCTTCTATAATAATAGCGGATACAGCATTGATGTAACACAAGCTGATGGGCATGCTGCTAATCTTGATATTATCAACAATATCTTCTCCAGAAGCTCCAGAGGTCAGGGGGCATTCAATGCCATCGATAAGAATTCGGGATTCATCTCTGAATACAATTTGTATGATGCTGCTGCAGACGAGAAGATCACCCATTTCTATGATGCAGATCAAACCTTTACGGAGACTGTTGCAAACGGGGATGAAACAGGAGGACATATTGGAGATCCTATGTTCAAAGATGCGGTAACTGGTGATTTCAATCTTGCGAAGGGAAGTCCTGCAGCGAGAAACGGTGTGAAATCAATTTCCGACACCTTTGCAGATGGTTCTACCAAGGATATTCCGGCTCCTTCAATGGATTATGCAGGAACGCCTTACACGACTTTGGGTCAGGACGTAGGTGCTTATTATTCACCATACAGCCTAAAGACCATCCACCTGGCAGGCGACAATGCTGGATCGTTGAGTGGTGACGGTACGGCAGAGCATCCGTTCCGGACATTTGCACAAGCCATTAACGCAGCCGATTCGGGTGATACCATCATTGTTCATAAAGGGATTTACACCGGACGGTATGATATTAATGACAAACATGGAGTTGCTGATGCACCTATTATCATCAAGGCCAGTACGGATCCAAACGACCCTCTTGATTTAATAAATGGCTCGCTTCCCGGCCCTATCTTTACAAGCAAGGATAATTATGAAGATCGTAATGAAGCAGCTACAGATGAGCTCATGACGAAGATTACCAACAGCTCTTACATTACAATTGAAGGACTCTATATTACAGGTTTCAAAGGTGCCGGGATCTGGACTCTGGACAGTGACAACCTTGTATTGAAGAATCTGAACATCTGGGATATTGATACTCCGGAAGAGATCACTTCTGGTGTACAGGGCTTATTGATTAACGGTACTACAAATTCTCAGTTCAAAGACATCAATATATGGGATATCGGCCAGACCAGAAAGAGCCAGGCAGACCATGGTGCTTATATAGGCCACAGTTCCAACCTTGTATTTGATGGCCTTAAAGTTTCGGATTCACCTGGCGGCGGCATGCAGTTCTATGCTGGTGACAATTACGATATTCAATCTACTGATGTTGTAATTAAGAACAGTGTGTTCTCTGAATCTAAATACGGCTTGATCCTTGTGGGTATCCAAGGCTTCACAGTGACTAACAATACGTTCTACAACAGCTGGGCGAACGATTTGTATATGGATTGGAACGTACGGAATAACCTATTCCAGAACAACATCTTCTATAATGACCGTACACAGGAATATAACTCTGTTGATGGGAATGTACAGCCGGTGATTATCGGTTATCAGTACAACACCATAAGAACAAATTCCGATCAGTCAACAACCCATATGGTAGTTGATAACACATTCAAGAATAACATGTATGATTACACAACATTTCCTGCTAATGCCCAGTTCGGTTCTAGCGTAATGCCGATCAATGAATTTATGGCAGCCGAAAATGCAGCGGAGACTAATAACAGATACACCAATATGTTCGCGGGAAATGTAACCTTTAAAGGTTCAATCGCTGGCGCAACAGATGATTATGAACAGGCTCAGAGGATATTTGCTAATATTCTGGATGTAACTTCGGGCAGCGACAGTATTAACAAAGGGGTAATTGAAAATGCGCCGATTGTTGATATCCTGGGGCGCAGCAGAGTGGGTGCACCTGATTTAGGTGCGTATGAATATACGCCAAATGGTACAGATGACGACGGCAATGGCAACAACAACAACAACAATAACAATATTGCCGTTGCTGAAAAAGGTAACTTAGATGCCAACGGTGCAGTAAATGTTGAATTTACGTCAGATCAGCTTGCTGAACTATTTAATAAGGTTAATGAGGATAACGGCGGTGTAAGAACTATAACTATTAAGGTTGGCAAGGTAGACGGAGCTGCAAAATATGTGCTGAAGTTGCCTGCAAATGCACTTACAGCAGCCAGAGCAGATAAAAGGATAAAAATAGAAACGCCTAATGGCACCCTAACGGTCCCTTCAAATATGCTGGCTCAGAATTCCATAGGAAATGCTGCTTATATAGAACTCAGCATAGAACATGCGGATAAGTCGAAGATGAGCAAAGAACTGCAGGCGGTAATAGGAGACAGACCTGTGATTGAACTTACAGTCCTGGTCGATGGGAAAACGGTGGCTTGGAACAATTCTGAAGCTCCGGTGACCGTATCTATGGACTATACCCCTACGGCTCAAGAATTGAAAGATGCAGAGCATATTGTGGTGTGGTATGTGGATGATTTGGGTCATACATCAGCTGTTCCAAGTGGAAGGTATGACCCTGCTTCAGGCAAAATTACATTTACGACTACACACTTTAGCACGTATGCAGTAGCATTTGTACACAAGACATTCAAAGACACAGCTAAGTATGAATGGGCTGAGAATCAAATAGCCGTACTTGCATCAAAGGGGATTATTAGGGGTACTTCTGATACAACTTATGCACCGGGAGCAAACATAACCAGAGCTGACTTTATAAAGCTCCTTGTCAACGGACTTGGACTCAGCGCGAATGTAGATGCCAACTTCAATGACATAAGCACAAAGGATTATTACTATGAAGCCGTAGGGATCGCTAGAAAATTAGGGGTAATAGAAGGAGTGGGGGACAACACGTTTAATCCGAAAGCCTCTATCACGAGGCAGGACATGATGGTTATGGTTAATAACGCCCTTAATGTAGCAGGTAAGTTGTCTGTAACAGGAGATACCGCTGTACTCGCAGGATACAGCGACTCTGCAAAGATTGCTTCGTATGCTAGAACCAGCGTTTCAAATCTTGTAAATGAGGGCATCATAAAGGGAAGCGGCAACCGCATCAACCCGCTGGGTAATGCTACAAGGGCTGAAATCGCAGTGCTTATATACACTGTTTACAACAAGTGAGATGTAAATTAAGCATTCAATACAACAACAGTCGAGGGAACGTTTCCTTGGCTGTTGTTTTTGTTACTGCTCAAGTTGTACTAGTTCGGCATCGCTCGATATAATGGAAATAGAAGTTCAAGCCTGAAGGGCAGAGGAATGATACATATCAATGCAAATTAAGATCGGAATTATCGGTACACCAGTCATGGTTGGAAAAATAATGCGTATGGTCCAGTCGTTCCCGACTTTCGATCCGATTGTGCAGATCGTGAGCGATGAGGAAGAAGCGGCACTCTTCGCCGAGCAGATGAGCAAGGAGGTTGAGGTGATCCTTTTGTCAGGAGCGCTGGCGCATTGGAAAGTGAAAGAAGCGGTATCAACTTCCATACCTATACATTATGTTCCACTTACTGGGGCAGCTTTGTTTAAGGCGCTTTTTCATTCCATGGCATTGGGGAAACTGAAAGGCAGCCTATCCGTAGACACGCTAACCAAAACTATGGTTACCTCTACACTGCGTGATCTGGAGCTGGATCATATTCAAGTGGTTGTTTATGATGGGCCGGCTTATTCAGCGCCTGAAGAGCTTCTTGCTTTTCACCGCAAGCAGTCGGAAGGGGAAGGTTTCTCTATGGCTTTAACCGGAGTAGAACGTGTGGCACAGCAATTGACAGAGCTTCAGGTTGCGAACGAATGGCTGATGCCGTCGGATCAGGATATTGTTGTATCCTTAGAACGGGCGCTTTTGTCTACTGAATCGCGCCGTGGGAAGGAATTGCAAATTGTGGTTGGCATGATTAATGTGGATGATTTTGGCAGGCTGGTCATGAAGCATAACAGTGAACATGAGGTTCAGAAGTTGAAGCTGGATATCCACAGAATGGTGCTGGGGTACGTTGAATCGCTGGATGGTTATTTAACGCCGATTGGAGGAGATGAGTACCTCTTCTTCACTACTCGGGGGATATTTGAGAGAGAAACAGGGGGTATAAGACGATTCCTCTTGGCAAGGAAGCTAATAAATCTTTGGGGATCTCCTTAAGCATCGGTATTGGATTTGGAATTTCGGCAAATGAAGCCGGCACGCACGCAAGGGTTGCGCTTCGCAAGTCCAAGGAAGCCGGAGGAAATACCTGCTTTATCGTCAGGGAAGACCAGACGCTGATTGGACCCCTCGAAATGGCGGATTCTATGCACAAGGTATTGCCCCCTGTGGATGCAGAACTCATGAGAAAAGCGGAAGAGGCGGGAATGACGAGTGCCTACCTTAGCAAGCTTCTAAGTCAAATGGCCCGTTATGGTAAATATGAATATAAGGTTCATGATTTGGCCTTCCTGTTAGAGATAACAGTACGAAGTGCGCATCGGCTGCTCCTGCTCTGGATTGATAACGGCCTTGTAGAAATCTCTGGAATGGAAAAAGCGCCTAAAGGAAGACCCCGTCAAATCTTTCGGTTTTCCTTTTTGGTTGATCTTGCCCTCTGAACGGGTCACCCCGTTTTGTATCTATTTAAAGACTACATAAAGACCTGTCTTTATATGAAATCTTTCAGTATGATAGATACAGGAACACATATGGAAGGGGTGACAAGGGTGATAACAGTTACGGAATTGGAAGCAAAGCTGGCTGAACCATCGAACGCTTTGATCAATGATTTGGCGAAGGTAAAGGGTGATATTGCCATATTGGGTGTGGGAGGCAAGATGGGGCCGAGCTTAGCCAAGCTCGCGAGGAATGCGATCCTGGAAGGTGGCCTGTCCAAGCGGGTAATCGGAATTTCCAGATTTTCGGATGACTTGGCGCGGCGTGAGCTGGAGGATGTTGGAATCGAGACCATTGCATGTGATCTGCTAAATGATCAGGATTTGATGCGTCTGCCGAATGTTGAGAATGTCATCTATATGGCGGGAAATAAATTTGGTACGACAGGTAAAGAAAGCTTTACTTGGGCGATGAATACTTATTTGCCGGGCAGGGTCGCTGAAAAGTATAAAGACTCTCGCATCGTTGTGTTCTCATCCGGGAATATTTATCCGTTTACTACTATCGGTAGTGGCGGGGCGGATGAGTCCGTGATGCCCGAACCGATTGGAGAATATGCCCAGTCCTGTCTAGGACGGGAGCGGATCTTCGAATATCATGCCCTTAAGAATGGGACTCCTATGGTAATGTATCGATTAAACTATGCCATTGATTTGCGTTACGGTGTTCTATTAGAGCTAGCGCGGGCAGTCTATGAAGGACGTCCGATAAACTTGACCATGGGTTTTGCAAATGTAATATGGCAAGGGGATGCCAACGCTATGGCGCTTCGGTGTTTAACAGAGTGCACTAGCCCGCCGAACCTAATAAATATTACTGGGCCTGAGACAATGTCCATTCGCTGGGCAGGGTCTGAATTTGCCAAGCGTTTTGGCAAAGCCGCTATATTCGAAGGCACAGAGTCAGAGACTGCGTTATTGAACAATGCGGCTAAATCGCACCAGTTGTTTGGCTATCCCAGTGTCTCTTTGCTGCAAATGATCGATTGGACGGCGGAATGGATTCGACAAGGCGGGAAAATCCTGAATAAGCCTACACATTTCCAAGAGCGAAAGGGGAAATTCTAATGAAAGTTGAAACAACATTATCTGCTGAATTATTGCGTGCCCTGCACGAGGGCCTTGTTATTCCGGCTCACCCTCTGGCTCTGGACGAAAACCGCAGGCTTGATGAAAGGCATCAAAGGGCGTTAACACGCTACTATATAGCATCAGGAGCCGGCGGAATAGCCATCGGTGTGCATTCGACCCAATTCGAGATTCGCGACAAGGAGCACAACCTGTATGAGACGGTGTTGCGAATGGCTGCGGAAGAGGTGGCTAAGGCCGGACTTCAGCGTCCCTTTATCAAAGTCGCGGGGATATGCGGACCTACGGAACAAGCGTTAAAGGAGACGGATATTGCGATAGGGCTAGGTTATGACGTGGCGCTACTTAGCATGGGTGGACTGATCGATTGGAGTGAGGAGGATATTCTCAAACGGACGGAGCAAGTAGCAGAGAAGTTGCCGGTTATCGGGTTTTATCTGCAGCCTTCGGTTGGAGGCCGAATCTTCAGCTATGAGTTTTGGTGCAGGTTCGCGGAGATCCCGGGGGTCGTTGCGATCAAGATGGCGCCATTTAATCGCTATCAGACCATCGATGTGGTGCGAGCCGTGTGCAATTCAAGCCGATGGAATGAAATTGCCCTCTATACAGGGAATGATGACAACATTATTACGGACCTGCTTACCACCTATCGGTTTGAAGTGAATGGTAGGATCATAGCAAAAACTATCGTAGGGGGATTGCTTGGTCATTGGGCGGTATGGACGAATAAAGCGGTGGAGTTATTAGAAGAAATCAAAGCGATACGAAACGATGAAGCCATCTCGAAGGAATGGTTAACCCGAAACATTCAAGTGACAGATTCCAATGCTGCTTTTTTTGATCCGGCACATCATTTTGAAGGCTGTATACCCGGTATTCATGAGGTGCTAAGGAGACAAGGTTTGTTAAAAGGCATATGGTGCTTGAATCCTGATGAAATTCTATCACCCGGGCAAGCAGAGGAAATTGATCGGGTCTATAGCCAGTACCCGCATCTTCATGATGACGAATTCGTCACCGCTCACCTTAAGGAATGGCTCGCTCAGGACTAACCCCAGGTGCGTAATCTAAGACTTATATCGCGCTTTACAAGAAAATCCGCCAGGTCCTATTGAGAAATAGACTTGGCGGATTATTAAATATTTTAGTTGAACCCTTCCTTTATAAAATGAGCCGCTACTTTTCGAATGGCGGCAATCATCTCTTCGATATCGGAAACGGTATAAAATTCACTGATCCCCATGCGGACAGAAGATTGCAGAACGTTCTCGGCTTGTGGGCAAATGCCCTCCTCGTAGGAAACCTCTGAGAGATTGAATGGATAATTTGTTCCCGGATAAGCTTCCTTTGTTTGGAATAGAGGCTGGAGGTACACGGGCTGGGGAATATAACCTCGCACACAAGAAATGCCTTCCGCATTTAATGCTGCCACAAAATCGTCCACGGAGCCTTTTAGCATAGCTGTATCCAAACGAAATAGAAAAAACCAGAAGGAGCTTACTCCGCCTTCAGTGATTCTCGGCGGATAAATGCCGGCAAGTCCGGAAAGACCGTCTATCAGCATTGTTCCGTATGTGTTGCGTGTTGTACAAATCCAGTCCAGCCTGTCCAACTGAGCGATGCCTACAGCGCCTTGCAGCTCAGTCATACGATAGTTGGGAGCGATATGATGAATATCCCGACTCACTGCGTGATCGAAACGCTGGTAGTTTTTGTCGGCAAAGGCATGGGTAATGGAATAGTCTTCCTCCTGTCCCGAATTTACCGTTACCATTCCGCCATCTCCGGTGGAGATATGCTTGAAATCATTCGTGCTGAAGCAACCGTAATCACCAATGGTTCCGGTCAGCCTCCCCTTGTAATAACAAAGGTAGCTTTGTGCGCAATCTTCGATGACCTTTAGGTTATATTTGTTTGCGATGGCCATGATGGCATCCATATCACAGGGATTACCAGCCAGATGAACGACTACAATCGCTTTGGTGCGTTCAGTAATGCATGCCTCGAGCGAAATGGGGTCCAAATTATACGTATCCGGAAGAACATCCGCGAATACGGGAATCGCGTTCTGGTACAGAATGCCGATGACTGTGCCCTGATCCGTGATCGGGCTGGTGATGACCTCGTCTCCGGCAGTAATTCCTGCCGCTCCTAGAGCAACATGAATCGCCGCAGTACCCGAGGAAGTCGCGACGCTGTATTTTACGCCGTACATCTCGTTAAACTTCTGCAGAAACTGTTTGACCTTATGACCATAATGATAGAACAGCGTTCCTTGCTCCAGTGCTTCTTTTAGCTCTTGTAGCTCTGCATCTCCGAACCGATTACCTGTTCCAAATGGCGTTGTCTTGATTTGTGGTCCACCGTTGATCGCTAAATTTTCTAACATATCTTACCCCTCCTAGGATGATCTGTTTAATAGATACAAGTCTGAGCCCACAGCAAAATAAAGTTGGCCGTCGTGTAGGGACGAAGCTCTTACAGAGCCCGGAAGACGGGATACGAAGTGCTGAGCGCCCGTCTCCACATCAATCTCCCAATATTCTTCGTCACAGAAAGCGCCTGCTGTCCGATCATCAATGGCTACGAGCCATTGGCATCTCTTTCTAAGCGATAGGGTAATAACGAACTTCTGTTGTTGACGATCGAAGATAAGGATCTCTTCTCCAGCGCCACAAGCCACCTTGCCACCAAGAGTAACCATCGCGTTGCCCGCTTCCTGATCCTCGCGGAATATCTCTTCATGGACCGATCCTTTCCCTGGGACCCAAACCACGAAACGGCTGTGCACCTGCTGAGGGGCTAATCCGCTGGCCCCACCATTGGTTGTGAAATAGATATATTTCTCGTCAGCCGCCAGAGCGGAAACCTGCTGCCCTGGTACAGGATCATACCAGGTCTCGACTTCAAGTGTAGCCGGGTCAACCCGTGACAGGCCGCCGCCATATACACCATATTGGGCAGACCAGCCTGTCCAGAATCCTCCGTCGGGGCCGAGCACACTTCTTCCCTCAGGACGAATAAGTTCCGGCGCTACCGGTTGCAGAGTGCGGGGATTAACGTTATTCAGTTGATCCCAAGGCTTGGAGGGATCATATATTACATGGTCACCGCCTACATATGCGCTTAGAAACAATCGGTTATTCATGAACCTCATTCCATATACCTCGCCCCCAGCATTGCACACAGATGGCGAATTCCAGAAGGTGCCGGTTGCGGGATTGAAACTGAAGATCGTCTGGCCAAATCCACTGGAGCCCCACAGCAGCCCCTGGCCATCGGATTGCAGCGTGAAGATAGCTGTAGAGGGTGCATCCACGGGTATATGCTTTAATTCGACCGCCTCAAGCTCGGTATAACCATGAGAATGAGAGTATGCCGGAGCTTTAGTGATGAAATATTCTTGTCCTCGTACTCCAGCTAAGCGGTTGTCGCTTAATGGTTTAATAGGAATAGTTTGCCCATTGGATAAGGTAAGGGTCAGCCGGGGAATCTGCTGTTCTGGGACAGCTCCGTGTACTAGAAGCAGACTGCCTGCATCGTAATAGGCAAGCTTGTCTTCAAGCTCCGTACAAATAAGGCTGCTTGTAACCCATTTGATCTGCTCACCCGGAGCGCCAAAATCGATAAATTGTCCATCGCTGATCACATAGGCTTTCATTCCGGAGGTATCATATCCGTAATTGACGAGAATATAACCGGGAGCTTCTCCCCAAACGGGACGGCTATACTGATTATTTCCGTTGTCGGTCAAGTGGCCAAGGTTAACTAGAGTATGGTCCTGCGGATCGTATTGCATCAAGGAACATCCAGGGTAGGTACCTCCGTAGACTTTCCCGTCGGAGCCGAGTGTCATTGTCCAGAAGTAGGCCTCGCCCTGAGACTCAAGGGTCTGAGCCCATTTCCGCGTATGCAAATCAAGAACATGCAAATAAGCCTGATCCACACAGGTACCAACTACCAGCTTCTCGTTGTGCCAGTTTACCAAGCCCCAGGCCCCTGGACCGGCAGGGAGACTGATGCTTTCGCTTTCACCTGTCAGCGTATCGATAAGAATGAGATTCCCGATTTCGCCCATGGCGTAATTGGAGAGCACCAGCTTCTCCCGGCCGTCCAGCGGGTCTATTAGAACTGTTGTTGCCAGAATATTAAAATTGTGGCAAGGCTGCCCTACGTGTGTGTATAAGGGTTGATTCACGATAAGCCCCCTTGTCTTAAAGGAATAAGAACAACCCAAGGCCTACAAAGGGCCTTGGGTTGTCGGTCCATTAAAGCGGCAGCGAAATAGAAGATTCCGCCTTGATTATTTGCTCATATTTTTATAGCCAATCATTTCTTTGCCTTTCAGGCTTTCGTTCATTTCATTAATAATGTCGGAGCCGCCACTGCTCAGAAATTTATTGACCATATTATCCCAGTCTGAGAGCGGTGTTTCCCCCATCATCATTTTCACTTGCGTGTCGATTACTTTATTCACCGCATCCGAACCTTTACCGCTGTTAAGAGTTGCGGAGTAGCCGAAATAACTTGGGTCTACATACTGTTCATAGTCGACGTATTGTTGTTCGAGTTCCTTGACAATGGGCTTTAAAAGCGGGTTGGTTTGGGTGTCTGCATATTTGTTATCGAGCACACTTGGAGCCCACATAACGGAGTCAGGAAGGTAGGTGGATGGCATCAAGCCTAGATCCGGCTCGGTAAAGGTGTTCACCCCATTCTCATTGGTATAGCCTGTGCCGACTTTACCGGAGCGGAAATCAAAAATTTCATTATCAGGATTTTGTTCATCTATCGGAACAAAGGTGCGCCCGAAGTCTATCAAGGAAAGGATACGGTCGATCTTGCCTTCATCACCGGCTAGCTTACCATTCAGAACGGTAATCCGGTAGTATCCACGTTGTGCGGTGAAACCCTGTGTACCATCCGGCGCTTTAAATGGCGGGATTGCAGATAATTTGGCAGTAGGGGCAACGGAAAGCAAGGAGTTGGCCAGATTGGCGTCCATTCCACGAATTCCGGCCACGTAGATACCGGCTTTGTTGTTATAGAAATCGGCCTGTCCGACCTCAATACTTGCGTTGGCGCCGAAACCCTTGGTAATCGCCCCTTGCTTATACAGATCAGCAAACAGAGCTACACTTTCCTTGCGGCCTTCGCCGATATAACCTGGAATCAAGTTGCCGTCTGCATCCTTGTGGTACCAGGTATCTATATCCCAATAGGCACCCATTCCATAGTTCGGATGACCTCCTGGATTCATGACCAACCCATACGTATCATCTTTACCGTTCTGATCCGGGTCGTCGTTGGTGAAGGCCAGGGCAACGGCAGCCAGTTCTTCATAGCTGGTAGGTACCTTTAATTTGAGGTTATCCAGCCAGTCCTGGCGAATCGCCCAGCTCTGAGTCGGAGTGTTAGGATAATAGCGGGGAATGCCCCAGATGGTTCCATCCTTATTAGTTACTGCGGCCCAGATTTCAGGGGGGATTAAAGCAAGAGTCGGATATTTGGTGATATAATCGTTCAGCTTCAGGAATGCGCCTTGATCCGCCCACTTTTGCAGGGAACCGGCAGCTACATATTCCTCGATTCCGAGAATGTCAGGCATGTCACCCCCGGCAATAGTAGTAGACATCTTCTCAAGATATCCGTCATAAGGCACAATTGTCGGTTTGTAATCAATATTAAACTTCTCATTGATTTGCTGCACAGCGGCTCCATCACTCGGCGGGATCTTACCATAGGTCATGTCCATCATCGAGATGGTGTACTTCTCGTTAGATTTCGCGGAGTCTCCTGCCGGTACGGCAGTGGCGTTAGTATTGCTAGAAGGGGAACTCTCCGAATTATTGCCTGAGGAACATGCTGCCGTAGTCAATACAAGAATCAGAGTAAGTGAACGAAATATCATCTTTTGTAGATTTTTCATTAGTAGATCCCCTCCGTATTTAAGTGTCTATCGGGTGTTTAACCCCACGCATGGCCTTGCAGTTCAATCCATCTGCCGTCCCGTCAACTTCCTATCCTTTCACTGATCCGAGCATCACCCCTTTAGCAAAATGCTTTTGTAGAAATGGATAAATCACCAGTATAGGTAGTGTAGCTATCAACACAGCCGCCATTTGAATGGTTTGCGACGGAGGCGGATCCCGCAGCAGGCTGGATAACAAATTGTTGTCTGGTGGAGAGACGATGACCAACTGCCGAAGCACGACCTGAATGGTCCATTTTGTCGTGTCATTCATATACAAGATGACATTGAAGTAAGCGTTCCAGGCATCCACAGCATAGAATAAGGTGAAGGCGGCTAATGCCGGTTTGGATAAAGGCAAGGCGATTCGCCAGAAAATCTGCAATTCATTAGCCCCGTCAATATTGGCTGCTTCGAAAAGTTCCTTAGGCAGGCCCTGGAAAAATTGACGGATGACAATGAGGTTGAAGGTGCTGATCGCTCCTGGAAGAATTAACGCCCAGTACGTATTGATTAGTCCTAGGTTGCGTACCATCAAATAGCTTGGGATCAGACCAGGGGAGAATAACAGTGTGAATACAACCATACGGAGGACCAGTTTGGAACCGGTGAAGCGGTGTATGATGGCGTAAGCCATCGTGCTTGTCATGCACAGATTGAAGAAGGTAACCACTGCGGTAAGGCAAATGCTGACGAGCATTGCTCGGCCAAAAGTTTTCGTAGCAAAGATATACTTGTAAGCGCCAAGGTCCCAATTGGAAGGCCATAAAATAATATCCCTCTGCACAAAATCTTCCATAGTAGAGAAGGAGACTGAGAAAATATACAAAAGGGGAAAGATCATACATAGTCCTACTAAGCCCAGAAAAATATAATTAATCACGTCAAACCATTTGTCAGACCTTGTCTTATAATGCATAGTTGACACTCCCTTCCACAGCGTTGATGTCAAGATGAAACGGCTTCGTCATTTATATGGACGGCACCCGTTTCTTCGAGAAATATAAGGATAAATTATTGCGTGGAGCATATAAATTCTTATATTTTAAAATAATCCGTCATGGCCGAATCTCTTGGCTATGCGATTAGCCCCCAAGACTAAGACGAGTCCGACAACGCCCTTGAACAGACCTACCGCAGTACTGAAGCTGTAATCGCTCTGCTTGATCCCTTTCTCGTAGACGAAGGTATCAAGTACATTTCCAATCTCTTTATTGAAGGGGTTAAGCATCAGGAAGATTTGCTCGAAGCCGGAATCAAGTACTGTACCCAATCGCAATATGATCAAAATGATAATGGTTCCGCTGATCGAGGGGATGATGATGCTCCAGATTCTTTTCCAGCGGTTAGCCCCATCCATGACGGCCGCCTCCAGAAGCTCATTATTAATTGAAGCAAGTGCAGCCAAGAAAATAATTGTTGACCAGCCTGTTTCCTTCCATATGAGCTCTACAATGACAATCGGGACGAATAGATGTGGTTTGGTCATGAACGAAACCCAGTCATAGCCGAAGCTTTGCAGCACCTGATTGATAATGCCTTCGGGCTTCAGAAAGATCATGGAGATACTGATAATAACGACCCAGGAAAAAAAGTGGGGTAAATAGACGATAGATTGAATGAATTTTTTGACTTTCTCATTAGCTACCTCATTCAGCAGGATGGCCAGGAGAATCGGAGCCGGAAAGACAAATACGATCTGCATAAAGGAAATATATAATGTATTGCGCAGCACCCGAAGCACTTCACTGTCTTCAAATATTCGTCTGAAATTGGCGAATCCTACCCAATCGCTTGCCCATATTCCCTTAAAGGGGTTGAACTCCTGGAAGGCAATCACATTACCGAAGATGGGGATGATTTTGAATGTTAAAAAATAAATTAATCCGGGCAGGAGCAACAGGAAAATATACCGCTCACTCCAAAGCTTCGTTCGCAACGACTTGGTGGAATGTTCTGAATTAAACCGGCTGACTGCGGTCATTTTCTTCGGCAATTTCAATCCCCCTCTCGCCCACTATATATTTTCTGCATTTAACTCCGAATTTGCGCTCATAGATTCCATCGTCTGATGGACCGTTGACGGTCACAGGTACATAAACTGCCGTTGGCTGCGGTAATGCGGCTCCTTCTAGAAGGGGATATCCGGCATCATCAATACCGACGATCCACAAGTTCCGACGCGCTCGCTCCCAGTTGTTTATCTCGCTGATCGTCCATAATGCGAAGCCGCGTTTCTTGGCTCCATCCACTACTTCATGTACTGCCTGTCTGACCGATTCATAATTGTGAATATGGGCTTGATGAAAGAGAAAGTGTGCAACTCCTTCGGCTGCTTGGATGGTATTCAGAAACGGATCGACAACACTGGAATCATACAAATCTGGATGGTTCAAGTCTTGGCTGAGGAAGCCGATCTCCAGTACATCATAGAAACGGTTGCCTTCGGTGAAATCGCTGATCGGAAAGTAGGGATGACAGGTACCAAAAATCAGGCCAATGTTTCCTTTTTTACTCGGGCCCCTGGTCTGATCCGCTTCAATCCCATTGCGTTCGCACCAGTGGAATAAATCTCCCCAACCCTCGAAGCAGGTATAGTGGTTCTTATTGGAAGGAATTGTTCGAAGCTGAGCGGAGCGCTTCAACCACTGACTCTGCTTATAGAAGGCTTCCTCCCCCCAAATTCCGCCGTCTATTTCCAAGGCATTGTAATGAAGCGCAATCTCGTGGCCATCGGCTTTCACTTCTTCGTAATAATGCGGTGAATAACCGGGCTCCAGCATGCACCAAGTAGTTCGGATGCCTTCTTGCCGGAGTAATCTCAGTGTTGTCTCGGCGTGCACGTCTATATTCAAGTCGCTATCATGGGAGATGGCCAATACGGCTGGAATCCCATCAGGCCAATAATCAAGGAACGGAAGGGAGGTGCCTTTGGCGGCACTGATGGAGATCAGATGCCCGATCAGCACTTGTCGCCACCAATCCGCATAGGGATAAGCATAGTAGCTCATGCCCGTCGGGGTTTGCAGACGGTCATATTCCCAGTCCATGGCACAGCGGTCATCCGCTTTTAGAATGTCTTCTCTTATGGGAATCGTTCCATCCGGTGCTGCTGAACCATCATCGTAGACAGGTCCTGTTCCCTGCTGTAGGGCAACGATTGAAGCGGGGATATTCACTGACCAGCGCTCAATCGATCCTTTGCCGACGGGGATGGATAGCAGGGCAGGCCCACACTCAACTCCCGCCGGGCTATCCTTATGCAGAAGCCCCGTCTGTTTCAAGTTGGGCTGACCTCCGGTGTGTGGGCTCCAAGGCTTGGCTGACAGAGATCGCAACGGGGTATCGCTGAACTCTGGAAGTGACGCATATCCTACCCCGAGAGGGCGTTCTTCATGATATCCCAGCTCCTTAGCCAGACCGTTTAACCCCGCATAAGAAATAACCGTGCCTCCATTCTCTGCATAGGATTTCAACTTCCTGCCGTTCTCTGCACTTTCTTCGCAAATGGCGGCGATTAGCAGGTCTGGTCGATAAGCCAAGGCTTCATCCAGCGACTCAAAGCTATGGAAGGGAATTCGAAGCTGCTGCAGGATCTCCGCTGTATACCCTTCGAATGCATTAACGCCATACTGCCATCTTCGCAAGCGAACGGACCGCTCATTTACAATTGCTAATTTGCTAATGTTCATCTGAGGTCACTCCTTCGCGATTACAACAACTGCAATTCATGTGATAGATAATATAACATAATAAAGGAATCTAATGGTATAGGTTTAGTACAGGTTCCATTATATCACGATAATATTGCTAAAAGTCAATAATCAATGTTAATTAAATTTACATTTAAATAAAAAAAGAAACCGCATTGTTACTTCGCGGTTTCTTTGGAAACGATATCACTCGTTATGAATATATCTCTCAATCTTGCAGTCAATTCAACGGGCGTCTCAAAGCCTGCCCAGAATTTAACCATCTCTTGGGAAATAACTTCTACTGTCGAATCAGGCAGGATTTCATTCATAAAGAAAAGCTGCTCCGGGTTATCTTCGTTCAGACCCAGTGCTCTAAGTTCCAATTCTGTCCATACTTCTTCGTTCACTTGAGGGTAGATGGAGAGGAATTTGGCTTCTCTAGCCATGCGCACCTGAAAGTCCAATCGCATCGAAAATTGTACAAACAGCTTAGCTAAATTTGGATTACCACTAGTCTGCGGAATCATCATCCCGTTCGCAATCGTGAGGTTGCCCTTAACTGCTAGTGGACTCTTGGGCAGCGGAATAACGGTTACCGGAAAGTTCTCGTTGCGCATACTTGTGGTGAGTGTCGTAGTCAGGAACATCCCTAAACGCCCCTCATCAAACAGCTGAGCTAGCAACTCCCAATCATTCATAGCGATGTTCGGGGAAATTTCGTCTTTATAAATCAAATTCCTAATAAATTCGAGGAATTCCGCGAGTCCATCCGTATTTAGCTGGCCAGAGGCTTCCTGTTTCATCAAGTAGCTATGCTTTCTGGCCAGCACAGGCCAGCGGTACAAGGATGAGGATAACCCTAAACCATATATATCATTTAATCCGTCCCCATTAGAGTCTCGGGTCATACGCTTTGCTGCTTCGGCGAACTGCTCCCAGCTCCAATCCTTTGTCGGCATTTCCAAACCATTATCCGCAAACAGCTTTGGGTTGCAGGCCAGGAAGATCGGGGAGTAAGTGAGGGGCACGGCGTACAACCGTTCTCGATGGCGGAATACATTCACCAAATGATCATTGTTAAAGTCCTGCTCTGGCATGATGTCCTCCAACGGCAGAAACTCATCCAGCGGGACTCGCTGCATATCATTATCACTCATAATGACAAGGTCGGCGCGGATTCCGAAACCGGATAAATCCTTTAACAGCTGTTCATTGCGCAACTCTGTTTGGAACTGCCGAAACTCAACATTGGGATAATGTTCCTTAAACATCTCGATTAAGATGGGAAGGGCCTTTATAACGTATGAGGAATGCTGAGGACAGATGATATTGAGAACATTAGTTTCATGTTTCGTGATGTCCAGGTCTTTGGCTACCATCGTGCCCCGGCCGACCATTTTAATAAGAATCCCTTCATTTGTTAATAAATCCAAGGCTTGACGCAATGAGTTTCTGCTGATGCTGTATACCTGACAGAGCTCTTTCTCGGGCAGAAGAAATTGACCGGGCTTCAAAAAGCCGGACAGAATCTCCATTCGTAAAATTCCTGCCAGTTCAATATATCGGAATTCTTTATTAATCAACCATACCCCTCCAATTTCAGTGGACAAAAAATGTTGTCTAGATAGTCATATTATATTATGTCTGCGGTATTTGGTACAGGTTTGGAACAATAATGCCTGTTTATGCGTTGACATCCTTAAGTTTTGGGTGCTATATTATTTTGTATTCAATGAGCAAAATTAATTTTCAGTATATAGAAAAAGGAGGTTTCTAAATTGAAATTATGGTTTGCCGGTGATTTGGACGGATTAGCTGAAGGGTTGGAGGAGTTGGCCACTGAAGCAGGTATTGAGCTCACAAGTGAAGGCCGTGTAGTAGAAGTCATTCGCCATGCAGACTCGCGGATTATCGTTCAAGCCGATAGGAACGGCCTACGCATTTATTTTAATAGAAAAATTCATTTCTTCCGGGCTCTTGGTTTGCTTGTGGAAGCCCTGCGGAGCGAAAGTATATTCCACATTGAGGAAGAGCCGCAATTTGAAATGAACGGACCGATGTTTGATGTCTCTCAGGGAGGGGCGGTCATTCGCAGCGAATCGGTAAAAGATTTTTTACGGCGAATGGCACTAATGGGTCTTGATATGATCATGCTGTATACCGAGGATAGCTTTGATTTAAAGGAGCAGCCGTACTTCGGGTATATGAGAGGACGGTATACACAGGATGAGATCAAGGAGATGGATGATTATGCCTATCAATTCGGCATCGAAATGATTCCATGTATTCAAACGCTCAGCCATTTGGCGGATGTGTTGAAGTGGAATGCATTTGCTGATATCCGCGATGATCATGAGACCCTGCTGGTCGGCCATGAAGGTACTTATGAATTTATTGAGCAGATGCTTCTTGCTGCATCGGATTCGGTTCGCTCCAAGCGTATTCATATCGGAATGGACGAGGCCTGGAAACTGGGTCTTGGCGAGTATCTGGTTCAGAACGGGCTGCATTCCAAATTTGACATTATGAATGTTCATCTGAACAAGGTTATGGAGATTGTTGAACGGCTGGGATTGGTCCCTATGATGTGGAGTGACATGTATTTCCGTGCCGGTTCGGTTAAGGGGGACTATTATGATAAGGATTGTATCATCTCCGACGAGGTTATTGAAGGGATGCCCGATAACGTCCAATTTGTTTATTGGGATTATTACCATTATGACGAGGATTTCTATACGGAATGGATTCGCCGGCATAAACGATTTGGATCGACGCCGATTTTCGCTGGAGGCATCTGGAACTGGAAGGGGTATGTGCTGAATTACGGAGCTACCTTTGATTCAACCCATGCAGCGCTGAATGTGTGCAAACGTGAAGGGGTAACAGAGGTGATCGCCACCCTGTGGGGAGATGATGGAACAGAGTGTGATTGGTTCTCTGCGCTGCTCGGTCTCCAGCTGTTCGCTGAACATGGATATGCTAAAGATTTCGATGAAGCCAAGTTAAGTCGACGTTTTTATTATTGCACCGGAGCCAGAATGGAAGACTTCATGGCAATCAAGAACGTAGATGAACCGCCGGGAATCAAGCTAGGCAATCACGAGACGTATAACCCTTCTCGTTATATGCTCTGGCAGAATGTAATGATGGGTTTGTTCGATGAGAATTTACGTGGACTGGATATGGCCGGACATTATACAAGTCTTCAGGAGCAGATGGCCCTGTATGCTACTCGTAACGGCAAGTACGGCTTTGTGTTTGAAGTGCTCGAACGGCTGTGTAGTGTGCTTGCTCTGAAGGCAGACGCGGGCATTCGAATTACGGACGCTTACCTAAGCGGAAATAAGCAGGAACTTGAGGTTATTGTGCGGGAGTTGCTTCCGGAAATTCGGGCAAGGGTTGAGCGGCTCCGTTCATATCATTTGGAACGCTGGCATGTGGTGAACAAGGCGTTTGGTTGGGATATTATCGATTTGCGTTATGGTGGCCTGTTTATGAGTCTGAACACTGCTATTGCGCGGATATCCGCTTATCTTGCGGGTACTGTCGACCGTTTGGAGGAACTCGAAGAGAAGCGGCTTTTGCATCAGGGCCAGGAAGGCCTCGTCGATTGTTATTTATATAAACATATGCCGACGCCAAGCCGGATTTCACAGTAAACGGATTATTAATATTAATCAACGGTTAGGAGAGAAAAGCCATGAGAAAAGCGATTAGTACAAAAGGGGCATCTGTCGGAAGTGGTCCGTATTCCCAAGGAATCGCTGCTGGAAATATGCTGTTTGTTTCGGGGCAAGGGCCACTGGATATAGAGGGAAGCATCAGGAGTGGCAACATTGAAGATGAAACGAAGCTGACGCTGGATAATATACAAGCGATTGTAGAAGCGGGTGGCTACACGATGGATGATATCGTTAAAGTAAGTGTCTATTTAGCCAGCCTTGCTGACTTCGAGCGGTTTAATGCGGTTTATCGAACCTACTTCAAGACGCCTTTCCCAGCGCGCACTTGTGTGGAAGCCGGCTTGGACGGAATTAAGGTCGAAATTGACGCTATTGCATACAAGGCGGAGTAACGGTAACGGGAAGGTGGAGGTTTTTAATGAAACGATTTGTAAATCATACAGCGCTTGTGACAGGTGCAGGCCAGGGTATCGGACTTGCGATTGCCGAGCGCTTCGCGGCAGAAGGCGCGCATGTCGTCCTAGCGGATATTCAGGAATCGCTGCTGCTCAAGACGGAGGAACAATTCAAAGCATTAGGCTATTCTGTTTCGTACCAAGTGCTTGATGTCTCTCAGCCTGATCAGGTAGAAGATGTTGTTGAGCGTATCGTTCAGGAGCGTGGCGTCATTGATATTCTTGCCAATAATGCTGGTGTTGCTTGGGAAGAGTCTTTCCTAGATATCAGGGATGACAATTGGCGGAGAATGATTGATGTCAATCTGAGCGGTATGTTCTATGTCGCACAGCGTGTCTCTCGCCGGATGAAAGAGCGGGGCAAGGGTGTCATTATTAATATGTCCTCCACGAATGGTCTAGTTGGTGAAGCCAAATATGCGCATTACAATGCTTCGAAGGGTGGGATTATTCTGCTGACCAAGACGATGGCGGTAGAATTGGGAGCTGCGGGAATTCGAGTGAATGCCGTATGTCCGGGTTACATTCAGACACCGATGTCAGAGGCGATTGACGACCCTGAGTTCGTTAGTAATTATATCCACAGCCATATTCCACTAGGCCGTGTTGGTGAACCGAAAGACATCTCCGGAGTATTCGCCTTTCTTGCTTCGGACGATGCAGCTTTCATTCATGGTGAATGTATTGTCGTGGACGGCGGACAGCTGGCATTCTGAGGAAGGAGAGGAGAAAAGCTGTGAATAAATACGAATTGGACACACCTTGTATTATTGTTGATCGTACGAAATTGCTTGCTAATATCAACCGTTACCAAGCCATTGCGGACGAGGCCGGAATTACACTGCGTCCGCATGTCAAAACACATAAAACTCCACAAATTGCCCGCCTGCAAGTAGAGGCTGGGGCAGTAGGTGTAACTGTGGCCAAGCTTGGAGAAGCCGAGGTGATGGCGGACGGTGGGATTAACAATATTGTAATTGCGTATCCTATTGTCGGCCAATCCAAGCTGGAACGGTTAGTCCAGCTTGCTAAACGTGTGAAGCTCACCGTGGCATGCGATAGCTATGAAGTGGCCTCAGCCATATCGGAAGCTGCTTTGAAAGCGGGCATGGTGATTAATATATGGATCGAGATTGATCCCGGCTATGGCAGAGTGGGAGTACAGCCGGGAGAAAGCCTGGAACGGCTGGCTGGTGCTCTTGCCCCGCTCCAAGGGATTGTGGTGACCGGAGTGCTGGAGTTCGCCGGTCATTCTTATGATGCACAAACGGATGAGGAACGGAAGAGCATCGCGGTACATGAAGCTGCGGTCGCGTCCTCTTCGGCAGATACCTTGCGTGGCTGCGGGTTTCCTATTGAAACGGTCAGCGGGGGATCGACCCCGGTGAGCCGTTTCGCTTCATTGATGCAGGGGGTCACAGAAATTCGCCCCGGCACTTATGTTTTCGGAGATTTAACACAGGTCCAAGCTGGGGCGCTTGAGATAGAGCAATGTGCTTTGAGCGTCCTGGCAACCGTGATCAGCCGGCCTGCTCCCGATCGGGCGGTCATCGATGGAGGAACCAAAGTGTTCACGATGGACGGAGAAGACTCCGTCTTAGGAACAGGACGTGGTTACGTCATTGGACACCCAGAGATTAACGTATCCTGGTTCAACGAAGAACATGGGGTACTGGTATTGCCGCCTTCGGAACAGGGGCTCAAGGTTGGAGACAAGCTGGAGATCATTCCCGTTCATTGCTGTGCTGTAGTTAATATGTTGGATGAATTAAACATTGTACAGGATGATCTGGTTCAGGAAATATGGCCGATTGCGGCAAGAGGGAAAGTAAAGTAAGAGAGAGGGGACTTATGCTTGGCTAATCAACCGGAATTGCTGGTGGAGGAACTGGCGCTGCTGGGTGAAGGCCCACTGTGGCTGCCGGACAGCAAGCAGATTGTGTGGGTAGATATCGAGGGACTATGTATTCATCTGTTCACTCCCGGTACGGGAGTAAGTCGGGTGATTCAGGTCGGCGACCGAATTGGTGTTATTGTGCCTGCGGAGGATGGGCGACTGATTTGTGCTCTGCAGAACGGTCTCTACTTCTTGGATTTGGAGAGTGAGGAGCTCGAGTTTATTGCCGATCCTGAATCGGACCGGCCAGAGAACCGTTTTAATGATGGGAAGTGTGATCCGGCTGGACGCTTCTGGGCCGGGACCATGCCAATAGAAGGTGATGATCTTCTCGGTGCTCTTTACCGTTTGGACAGAGAGGGAAAGGTCCTCAGGATGCTTACAGAGGTCGGTTGCTCCAATGGCCTAGCCTGGAATGCAGAAGCAACATCCATGTATTATATTGATACCGTAACCGGCCGCGTAGATCATTTCGATTATGATGTCCACAGCGGAAATATCGAGAACCGCCGTACAGCTTTTCATATCCCGCCCGGGCAAGGTTTCCCTGATGGGATGACTATGGATAGAGAGGGAATGCTGTGGGTGGCTCATTGGGGAGGAAGTTGTGTCAGCCGCTGGAACCCCGTCCTAGGTGAGTGTCTGGAGAGGGTCTTGCTGCCTGTCTCTCAGGTGACTTCATGCTGTTTCGGAGGAGATCAGTGGGAGGAGCTTTATATTACATCAGCAAGAGTTAACCTCAGTGAGGAGCAGTTGCTGAGAGAGCCGCTTGCAGGCGGCATATTCAGATATACTCCCGGTGTAAGTGGAATGCCTGCGCATGTCTACAAATTATAGTTAATGACGGGCGATGGAATGGAGAACGCTATGGTTGCCGCCTACAATCCTAAAAAGCTTGCTGATGCTAGAAGCATAAGAATGTTGTTCTTCATTAGTTGGGTTACTTACGTCTCGACTTATGTAGGTCGGTTAAATTTCTCTGCAAGTATGGGCGAGATGATTATCGCCGGGAATTTCACTAAGTCCGAGCTAGGCTTAGTGGGAGCAGTATTTTTCTTTGCCTATGGGATCGGCCAGTTTATCAGCGGAATTCTAGGTGATAAGGTAGCACCGAAGCAACTCGTTTTTATAGGTGTATCAACATCCTCCATATTAAATTTAGCCATGGGGGTCAGTTCATCCTATGAAGCTATGATTGTGTTATGGTCCCTGAACGGACTTATGCAGTCCTTAACCTGGTCTCCTATTGCCAGACTGATCTCCGATCGATTGCCCCGCAAGGAGTGCTTTAAAGCTTTTGTTAACCTCTCCACTACCGTACCCGCGGGAACTTTATTAACCTACTTTATGTGTTCAATGCTCATTGAATATTCTAACTGGCGGATGGTATTTATCCTGGCTGCTATCCTTATGTTTCCCGTAGCAGTTATATGGTATGTAGTCATATCAAAGCTCGAATATAAGGCGGAGAGCGATGGGTTCGCAGAGGAAGATGATTTCCAATCAGCAGTCGGGAGAAACACTCTTGTTCATAAGACGTCGTTTCACACCGTATTTCTGGCCTCAGGGTTACTGATGATTTCCATCGGGGCGATGCTTCATGGCATTTTGAAGGATGGGATTATGACGTGGCTGCCAACCTACCTTGCAGAAGGGTTTAACACGAGTTCGAGTCTTGCAATAAGGTTAACCATGGTTCTGCCCATTATTAATCTTGCTGGTGTCTATATATCTAATTATTTCAATAGAAAAATATTTATGAATGAATTAGTCACTGCAGCCTTTCTTTTTGTTGTAACAGTACTGGCTCTGCTGATGTTGATCATTTATGGGCAGGACAATTTGCTGATTTCACTGATTATGCTCGGAATAGTCACCTCAGCGATGCTCGGTGTAAACTCAATGCTAGTCAGTTTGGTCCCCTTATATTTTAGTGAAAGCAGAAGAGTGTCCACGATCTCAGGGATGCTGAATTCGACAACCTATTTGGGAAGTGCTATTTCGAGTTATGGGGTCGGTGCAATCGCTCAGCAATTCGGTTGGGGGATTACCCGATCATCGTGGTGTATTATGGCCACAGTAGGGGCAGTGATCTGTATGATCTCCAGTAATAAGTGGCGGAATTTCACTAAACAAAGTTGATGGGAATAGCCCATAGAAGGAGGATTCTTATGAAAATACAATATTTAGGCACTGCCGCTGCTGATGGATGGCCTGCTCTCTTTTGCAAGTGTGCAGCCTGTGAGAAGGCCAGAAAATATGGGGGCAAGAATATCCGGTCTCGCTCACAAAGTATAATTGATGACTGCCTACTCATTGATATGCCACCGGACACCTACTATCATACGTTGCAATATAATCTCGATTTCTCAGCGATTGGGCATATCCTGATTACTCATTCTCATGAAGATCATTTCTATCCGGCGGATATGATCTTGAAAGCTGAGCCTTATGCCTATTTTGGGGAGGTGCCCAACATTTGCGTATATGGCAACAGCACAATCAGTAGCATGCTGCAGCAGGCCATGGATGGAAGTGGTATAGATCATATTGAGGATTATATTACGCCTGTACAGGTGAAACTCTTTGTACCCTTTACTATAGGAGCGTATACGATAACTCCGCTACTGGCCGACCACATGCCCAATGAAGACTGTTACATCTATTGCATAGAGAAGGATGGGAAGAGGCTGCTCTATGGGCATGATACAGGTATGTTTCCGCCACAAACTGCTGATTATCTGGAGCAAACCTTTTTTAATTTGGTGAGTTTGGATTGTACATTTGGATTAACGCCTTGGGAACACGGGCATTTGGGACTTCCTAATATTATAGAAATCAAAGAGAAAATGCTCAGACAGGGATGTGTGGATCAACAGACCCAGTTTGTGATTAATCATTTCTCTCATAATGGAAAAGTGATACATGATGACCTTGCTCCGCACGCTGCGAGGTTGGGTTTCATTACAGCTTATGATGGGCTGACCCTGCATATTTAAGATGCCGGAGTTGATCTGTTTGGCTGTCTCCATTTTCCAACGATAACCAAAAGCAAGGGCAGAATGATCATATTAACAGGCAGCACAAATGGCACCCAGTAATGATTTAAATAATGCGTTGTTGCCTCCGTAACATTTTGGGGGATTAACGCAAATACAAAAATAACTGGGGCAATGAACCAGAGCATGCTCCTCCAGTTGCGGACGTGCAAGAATTGCGCGGTTCCAT
This sequence comes from Paenibacillus sp. 19GGS1-52, assembly GCF_022369515.1. Classification (NCBI taxonomy): domain Bacteria; kingdom Bacillati; phylum Bacillota; class Bacilli; order Caryophanales; family Paenibacillaceae; genus Paenibacillus; species Paenibacillus sp. 19GGS1-52. The sequence continues at coordinate 6,221,696 of NZ_CP059724.1, read as the reverse complement.
AGCTTGCAATGAAGAGATACACGGACAATTTGATGAACACGCTGGCGATCCATATCACGACTGGAACCGCGTCGAAATTATCGATAAAACCGAACAATGAGATTTTTTGAGTCATTTCGAAAAAAGGGTACCACATCGAAGGAGTAAGATTAACTCCTATAGTGAAGATGACCATCATCGTGGTTATCACTACAAAGAAAGTCGCGGTCATGACCGCCCCGAATGCGTAAGGTGCTCCTTTGCGCGGCTGACTCATAAATGATGCGAACATGAGATATTCGACGGAATGGCCGAGGTAAGAGGCTGGAGCCAGCGCACCGCCCATTATTCCCATCATTCCGCTGTCCGCATAGACTGGGAGGATATTTTTCCAGTGAATGTTGTTGGTGCTCGCGACCAGGGCAAGACAGACCATGAACAGTATGATCGGCCCCAGAAACTCGCTGCAGCGGCCGATGCCTTCGATCCCTCCATGAGTCGCGTAGACGATCAACAAGACCATCAGGAGTAGGATCGCCTCTTTGGGCGTCCCTTGAAGCAGCTTGATTTGGACTAAATCGGAGAATTGGCGGAGAACAATCGGGATGATCGTATACCATTGAACCAAATAAATTACAATCACAGCTTTGCCGAGCCACGTGCCGAGAATCTTCTGACTGTATTCGATTAAAGTCTGTCCGGGGTAGAGGTGTGCAGCCTGTGTTGCCAGCAACGCGACCAGCAACGCGATGCATCCAGCAACGATAATAGAAAGCCACGCGTCCTGTTTCGCGGCCTGCAGGCTTGGAGTGAGCGTCATGACCAATGTCATACCCAAGTCCATGATCATGATCATCCAGAAAACCTGTATACCCGTCAATTTCATCTTCATCGTGAACAGCCCTCCTCCGGTTGATGGTCAATCCGTTTTTTTTATATGCACGGGTGTTTGCGTTTTGCCCGTTCGTTCGATGTCGATGTTAACATCGACGGTCACGGGAACGAGGGGATAAATGTCGGTCCATTTACTTCTTATTTTTTTCCAAGCATAAGGATGCTCAATATGAATTTCCTCTCCAATGCCGAAGATATCCGATTTCAAATTTTTTTGTACATGTACTAACATGCTCTCGATTTCGGTTTGAATTTGTTTCGACAATTGTGTTTCTACTCGTTTCATAATATTGCTACTGCTCAGGTCTAGTTTCGTATCATTATCGATCGCTCGAACCAAAGCATGGAATGAGACCCATACTTCGGGAATTGGATTCTTCACAGCAGTCCGTATCTTTATGCCGCTTTGTAGTAATTCGACACCTAATGTCCCCTTGTAATCTGCTTCTTCCGGTTCCAATTGTATAGTGAACTTCACCTGCTGGGTTTCCCCTATCCACCAACGCAATAGTTTCAATTCATCGGGTTCCAGAAATCCGGATAATTTGTTACCCAGGTAAACGGCAGCTCGGTCAATCGAGAACGTTTCCTTATCGCTGTCTTTATGAAGGATCCTAATGGCGGAGGTAACCGGCGATCTTCCTTGCGAGGACAAGGCATCTAGAAATTGGTCGATTTTGACGGAGAATCCCATTTTGCTTGATTGCATTTTGTTGATGCCGATACTCGGAATGAGCTCTAGCTGATAGGGTTGGTTCAAAATTTCTTTGGCTGTGCTGCCATAAGACGTCACCACGTAACCATTGTAGCGGCTCTCGGGTAACCGGCTAAACGCATCCAGTACCTGATTTAGGCCATGTCGAGCGTATTCTTCTCCGAACACGATGACTCCCCTATGTCCGAAATAGAGGATCCGAGACAATTGTTGCTGCAATCGCCCCGCAGCTTCCGACGCGCTACTGCCTTTGGCTGAGAGAACGACGACTGATTTTTTGCCGCTCCCCCCGGTCTGCACGGCGCTCGGAATTCCCGTAGGAAGAGCGATCTGCAAGGTAACTTCGATCTGTCCATCATCCGTAATATCGAATCCGCTGGCCATGATCAAAGCAAGATCGTCCATTTCTTTGCGGTCCCAGCAGCCGGTTATCAACCCAAGAAAGACGAGAATAGCCAAGCATTTACAGGCCATTAAAGCTCTGGTCATTTTCTTTGCTCACTCCAGTCGTTGCTTTGTATGATGCTGACGCTTTAACAGCATCCGCCAGGGGGCTCGGAACAATGAATCCGTCAATCCCGAGAAGCTAAACGGTGCGATCGGCGTCATGTAGGGGACGCCAAAGGATTCCAGATTCACCAGATGGATCAAGACGGCAATTAAGGCGACTACAACGCCGTATAAGCCAAAAGTTGCCGCGAACAGCATAAGCGGAAACCTTATAAGGCTAATTGCCTGGCTCATGCCAGGGTTGGGAATGAGAAAAGAGGCGATTCCCGTAATGGATACGATGATGATTTGGGGAGCGGAAATAATGCCTGCCTGAACGGCAGCCTGTCCGATGACAAGCGCACCCACGATACTAATGGTCTGGCCGACGGGACGGGGAAGACGGACTCCTGCCTCGCGGAGCGCTTCAAAGGTAGTTTCCATGATCAAAGCCTCCACGATTGCCGGAAATGGCACGACTTCCCGCGCCGCTGCAAGGCTCAAGGCCAAACTTGTCGGAATCATTTCCTGATGGAAGGTCGTAACCGCAATATATAAGGAAGGGAGCGCAAGCGCAAAAAAAGCGAATAGATATCTCAGCCAGCGCAGCATCGTAGCGAATATGAAGTTCATATAATAGTCCTCGGCCGTCTGAAACCCGAACCAGAACGTAATGGGCAGAATGAGAACCATCGGCGAACCGTCTACGAGAAGCACTACTTTACCTTCCACCAGGGAACCCGAAACCAAATCCGGCCGTTGGGTCGACTGCATGACGGGAAAGGGCGAATTGGGATGGTCGCTGATCAATTCCTCGATATAGCCGGATTCCAGTACACTATCCATATCGATGCTAGATAATCGTTTCTTCACCTCTTCGACTATGCTCTGTGGGGCGATACGCTCAATGTAGACAATCGCCACGTCAGTCTGGGAAAGTCCTCCTACGTAGAGCTTTTCCGTCTTCAGTAGGGGTGTCCGGATTCGATGGCGAATGAGGGCAAGATTGATGTCGAGCTTCTCGATAAATCCATATCGCGGTCCCCGAATGACCGCCTCAGAAGCCGGTTCCTCCAGCTGGCGATGCAGCTTGTCTTTGAGTCCAAAGGAGAATGCTTCCGTGAAGGATTCAACGAATAAGACGACTTCTCCTCTGACGATGCGTTGCACAATTTCATTCATATTCATGGCGATACGGGGCTGTACGATAGAAGCTAACTTATACTTCAGCTGTTCATAGAGCTTAAGAGGGCTATCAATGGAAACAGGTTCATGCAGCATCAAAGGCTCCAAGAAACCGACGTCCCAAAGCTGATTATCGACCAAGACTTCGAGATAAACCGCCATGCCAGGGATTGAGCCAAATACATGCAGCCTACGCACGACAAGATCGGAACAATTGGCGAACAATTGCTTGATAGTTAATTCGTTGTCATCCAAATTGTCGCCAATCTTCGATTCGATTGTATAATTAAGTTCCTTCAGTTTTTTTTCAAATGGCCCCGATACTCCTTTTTTCGATTTCATACGCCACCCCTTTCCAATTTAACCTTTCCCATCCACTATTGGATTATTCGGAGAGAGGTGGGTCAAAGGGTATATTTTTATGGACGCCGAGCATACTTCTTGCATAACAAAACACATGATTGCGAAAAGAGAGTGTAGCATGAGAGTTGTGGGAAAGGCCATCGTCTTCTTATTTATAGTCGCTTTATCAGGATCAATCCTATATTATGCTGTCTCGACGGGCAGTTAAGCAAAATACTTGGTGGCGATTTTCTCTGCCGTTCGAGTGGCCAGCGCCTGCGTCGTCAGCGTCGGATTCGGACCGCCGATTCCGTTAAAGTGAACGCTGTTGTCGGCAATGAACAATCGTTTAACTTGAAGAGCCTCGCAGTTTGTATCAGTGACATACCCCATGCGCATCGTGCTTTCAAGATGGAGCATGAAGCTGAAGGGTGTATCCGAACGAATAATCTGTTTGGCACCGGCTTGCTGCAGCGTTTGAGAAGCATATCTGGCCAGTTGATCGCGCCTTTGCAGCGTCTTGGGGCTAGGGGTATAATAAATGACCGGAATCGGACCGTTCTCATCTTTCAGGAGTGGATCGACCTCTACCCTGTTGCGGTAGAGTGTTTCGTCATCCGTAAGAAGCAGCATGCTCATCGTTCGGGTATAATTCCTCATCAGCTCTTTCAGCTGAGGACCGACGACCCGTCCGCGAATATTCCACGGCGCCCCCGGTTCGGGCGGGTTAAGGGCGTCATATCCCGCTTCGCTGAAACCGTAGGTCAAATAGGACATTAAACCTGGGCTTAGGCAAGAGACTTGGAAGATTCCGATTCCGGGAATATCGACTCTGGCTCCTGAAGTATGACCTACATATGGATAGACAGACGGCATGCCCATAATACTCATAAGATCCTTTTCAGCGAAAACGCCCGCAACCCAGTCGAAGCAATGATTGGTCAGACCTCTCCCCACCCATTCATTATGGGGTAACCCCGAGTTCAGCCACAGGCGTGGCGATTCGATGCAGCCGGCGGCCATGACGACTGTTCTGGCTGTTAACTCACCGATTTCTCCCGTCCACGTATCCCGAAACTGTACGCCTGTCGCGCGAAGTCCTTCTTTGGGATCTTGCGCCGTTAAGATTTTGATCACAAAGGAATTGGGGCGAATCGCGACATTTCCAGTTTTGAGAGCGAGTGGAACGTAGCTGACTAAGGTACTCCGTTTGGCAATTTTGTCCACCGAAGGACCGACGGAGCATCCGTTGACGCAATTGCCCTTCAAGGTACATCCTTCCATATTGGATAGCTGCTCTAACGAGTATTGGGGATCCATCAGATGTTCGTTAGTAGGTAGGATGGCATTCGGATTGGGACGATAACCCGGAGTTGTGACATTAAGTGTTGGATTCAGCTGCCAACCTGCTTTCTGAGCACCGTAATAAAAAAGTTCTTCTTTGGGCGTTGTAGGCGAGAACTGAACGGGCAGCGTGGCTTCGGCTTTCTCATAATAGGGGATCAGCTCCCGGTAGCTGATCGGCCAAATATTGTCGATCGCAACGGGAAAAGCGCGTGGCGACTGCGTCCAATAATGTTGGGTCGTTCCTCCTACTCCGGATACCTGCCAGATGTCACCCTTCTGGCGCATGACCCGGTGCCAAGGCGTACGGCGGCGATCGGCAGGCCCAAAGCGGAAAACGCCGGACACCCCATCGTTCATGTTGTTCTCATACGCATTGTAGATCTTCTTGTAGATCCCCACATCCAAATCGTTATAATCGGAGCTCCATTCCCCGCCACGCTCACGATTCGGATTCTGCCATTGTTTGTTGCCGTACCAAGGTCCGGCTTCCAGTACCAGTACCTTCAATCCTGCTTCTCCGAGTTCCTTGGCCGCAACAGCGCCACCGCCGCCGGACCCGATGACGATTACGTCAGCATCGAACATACACTCTGAATTATCCAATGGTAGATTCCCCTCCTTTTCGCTCGATAGTCAACAAATAACCGAGAAGGGCGCGATAGCCGGGAACAACTCCAGGGTAGCCCACCTGTCTCCAACTGAGCGGGAAATATTCCAGCCTTCTTTCGGTCGGCGTCCTAAGCCGGGTCGTCCCGTAAGCCGACCACTCCGAGTAATTCCCGAACATCGTCTGCCTGTTGAGAAAATCAATCATATACCTGACAAGACCTCCGTCATCCCGGTATGGAGGAGGTAAGGTTCCAAGATCGACCTTCAATTGTTCCAGCATGGCGAGAACCCGAATCCGATCAGCCGGGGAAAGCGAGGAGAACGGACTGCACCCCCAAATCGAGTAGTTAAGAGTATCCTGCGCCTGTCCCGAGGCAACGAATTCAGCTGCACCTGCATTGAGCATCATAGCGGTAGAAGTGGATAGGGGGACGACGGTCAGATACAATCCTAATGTAAGCGAAAGACTGTGATCGAGTTCCCAGATCATATATTCATGAATGCACAAATCAACTGCACCTGCCGATCGCTCTTCCCCGTAATCGCAAGGCATCGCTGTGTTTGGAACGATCGCTTCGACAAGCGCCAGGAACGTTGTAAAGGTTTGGGCATCGACGGTTGCGGCATAGGTATGGGCTGCGTGTATAATAATTCCTCCTTTAACGAATAGATTTCTAGTCTGCCAGTAGAATTTCGCCTGAATTATATCTATTCAACCGAGTTATTATTCAGACACTGTGATACAAACCGGATCATCAAAAAGTTGCATAACACATTTGCACATTCATGGCAATACGCTAAAGGATACATAAAAGTATTCTTAGGTAGAATTCACATTTATTAGTAAGAACGTTATCTTATATAGTAAGTAGTGTTCTTAATTAAGAACTAAGGAAGTCCCCATCGGGGTCTTTTCAAAGAAGCTGTCGAAAGGCAGCTTTCCATATAAGGTGGGGATCTGAAATGAGCGCAATCGCGGGTATCTATCATCTACAGCAGCATATCCTTGATCCCGAACAAGGGCTGCAGCTCATGCAAGAGTTGAAGCGTTATCCGGCCGATGAGACAAGTGTCTGGCAGAAGAAAGGTATCTTCTTCGGCTGCCATGCCCAGTGGATCACACCGCAGTCTCTGGACGAGTCGCTACCCTTTTACGATGCCGAACGGGGGCTGGCCATTACAGCTGACGCTATCATCGATAACCGAGACGAATTGTTCGAGCAGCTTCAGGTACCCTATGAAGATAGGAGAACGATACCAGACAGCTTACTGATCCTGTTGGCCTATGAGAAATGGGGAGATCAGACACCGGTTCATTTGGTTGGGGACTTTGCCTTTATGATCTGGGATGAAAGAAAGGGTGCTCTCTTCGGGGCCAGAGATTTCTCCGGCAGCCGGACGCTCTATTTTCACCGTTCCGCCGGATTGTTCTCGTTCTGTACGGTCATTCATCCTTTACTGACCCTGCAGGGTGTAAGCAAACAGCTTAACGAAGAGTGGGCATCCGAGTTTCTAGCGATCGAAGGTCGAATTGATACCCTGAATTGCTTCTCGAGCGTTTATCAATCGATCGAACAGCTTCCTGCGGGGCATTGGGTTTCTATCACCAATGAGAAGATTGTTTTCTCGCAATATTACACACTGCATACGCAAAAACTTCGTCTAAGTTCTAACGGTGAATACGAGGAGGCTTTCCGTGAAGTTCTTGGGCAAGCCGTGCGAGATAGGCTTCGTACTCACCTTGCAGTTGGTGCCAATTTAAGTGGTGGACTGGACTCTGGTTCGGTCGTCAGCTTCGCTGCCGAAGAGCTTCATCGTCGCAGGAAACCATTACATACATTCAGTTACTATCCAGTAGACACTTTCACCGATTTCAATCTATCCAATCGAGTGGCCGATGAACGGCCCTTTATCCAAGAGACCATCGATCATGTGGGGAATATTGAGTCGAACTTTCTGAACTTTCCCAAGCTAAGCCCTTATTCCGAGATTGATGAATGGTTGGATATCATGGAGATGCCTTACAAATTCATTGAGAACTCCTATTGGCTTAAAGGGATCTTCGAGCAGGCGCAAATGAAGGGGATCGGTGTTCTGCTTAGCGGACAAAGAGGGAATTGGAGCATTTCCTGGGGCACTGCGCTAGATTATCAAGCCAAGCTGATTCGTGAGCTACATTGGCCCTCCTTTTATCAGGAGTACAGGCAATATAATCAGTCCATGAATGCGGACAGAAAAAAGGTACTGCAGATTGTCGGCGGGAAAGTTTTTCCATCTCTTACTCGGCTGTTGTCTAAGAGGCCCAATCCGTTGCCCAAACTAATTCATCCCGACTTCGCTAAGCGAACGGACGTGAATCAACGACTAAGGGAATTTAACATGGATAGTGAGAATTCGCAGACGATCTATGGTATTCGAAAAGATCATTTTGAGCAGCCGCATATTTGGAATGTGAACGGAACCGTCGCCACCAAGCTGTCGTTGAAGTATCGAGTATGGGATCGCGATCCCACCAATGATTTGCGTGTGATCCGTTTCTGTCTGTCTGTGCCAGAAGAACAATATGTTCAGAACGGAGTAGACCGTTCCTTAGTTCGCAGGGCAATGAAGGGACGACTTCCGGACAAGGTCAGAATGAATCGTAAGCGGCGCGGGTTGCAGGGGGCGGATGGGATTCACCGCATGATGCCGGAGTGGCCCTCTTTCCTTAGGGAGCTAAAAGAAATGATTAGAGATCCCCGTGCATCGTCCTATTTGAACCATGTAGATCTTGCTAGATGTCTAGAACGGCTTGGCAGCAAGCCTGATCCCACTATGATTTATAGTACAGACTTCCGCCTTCTATCACGAGGACTTGTATTTTATCGTTTTCTGAAGCGTATGTCCTGACAGATCACACTTGAAGGGAGGTGAAAATAATGAAAAAAGAATATAACACGCCTTCTTTGGAAGTTCTTGATATCAAAATGACTATGGCTGGACCAGGAGAAAGAATTGCTGACTCTTTCCAGGCTGATCCAACTGAAGTTGTACACTACTCGTAAAATGGCCGTTAGTCCGGCCCCGCCCTTATCCCCCTAAGCATGTTGGGAGGGGGATGGGGGTTTTCTTTTTATACATCATCCGTGGAAGATAGCGGGTGAAATTGACAATATGGAGTGAACAGTATGGTCAATACAGTTCAGCGCCTTGCCTATAAAGCCTTTGGTCTACAAATTTATAGTGAATTACCATTGCCGGAACTTCCTTTAACCGATCAACCAGGACTCATCGGCAGCATATCAGTCATTCAAGCGGACTTGGCTGAGCGATGGGCAAACATACCTAAGGTTTCCCTCAGTCTAGGGTTGCTGGGTAACGAAGTCATGTTCGAGATCAAGGATACAGCTATTTTTTCTGTTCAAGACGGCAATACAATAGTGGTATCACCCGCTGCCCATGCTGACGAGGATTGTATTCGTTTGTTTATTCTGGGAAGCTGTATGGGGATTCTGCTTATGCAAAGACGAGTTCTCCCCCTTCACGGTAGTGCGCTTGTCATCGATAAAAAAGCCTACGCGCTGGTGGGCCGTTCCGGAGCAGGCAAATCGACACTCGCTTCCTATTTAATGGATCAGAACTACCGGCTTATCAGCGACGACGTTATTCCCGTTATGGTGCAAAATGGACATCCGTTAGCAGTTCCAGGCTATCCGCAGCAGAAGTTATGGCAGCAAAGCTTGGACTATTTGGGAATGAGTTCGTCCTCTTATCGCCCGCTTTTCCAAAGAGAAGCTAAATTCGCAGTTCCGGTACATGACCGCTTTCACGCCGAACCGTTGCCGCTCGCCGGTGTATTCGAATTAGCGGTTTCGTCTGACAGTCCAATAACTGTACAGCCTATCCAAGGAATGGAACGATTCCATACGATATTTAATCATACGTATCAGAAGCATGTCGTGAGTCACCTCGGTATCATGGAATGGCATTTCAGCCTGATCGCCTCATTCGTCAACCGATTGCCGATTTATCGGCTTACCCGGCCAGAGCAGGGCTTTAGCGCTCCGGAGCAAGCTGCGCTTGTTCTTGAAACGATCCATAATCAAGTGGAGGAGAGATAAATCAATGAACAATACAAATATGTTGTCCCTCGAATCTGTTCTTGTGCAACAGGCTGGCAATATTGCCAGCGACATGGACGGTGAGAAGGTTATGCTGAATGTGAAGAACGGAAAGTACTATAACCTTGGAGAGGTTGGCGGAGAGATCTGGAATGCGCTGGCATCCCCTGCTCCTGTTAGCCTCGTGGTAGAGACCATTAAGGACAATTTTGAAGTTTCGGCCGAACTTGCTGAGCGGGATGTGTTTTCCTTCCTGCAGCATTTGCTGGAAGAGGATCTTATCGAATTCGTCAGCCGGCCATGAGTACGCTTCGGCGCATTCGTCGGCTGTTAACTTATGACAAAGCTGTGTTGGCGCTGATTCCAGAAGCCTTGTTGAGATTGACCTTGGCGAGAATTCAGCTATTGTTTCCGTTCTCCAAGACCGCGACGAGGCTCGGTCTAAAGTCTAATGAGACCTCTTCGGTCTCCAAAGACAGCGATATTACTAGTATTAAGCATATTACTAGCGCTATTCGAATAATCAGCAGATATACGCCTTGGAAGAGTACTTGTATGGTCAGAGCGGTGGCCGGACTGGACATGCTAGAGAAGCGCGGAATAGAAAGCACACTGTATCTGGGGGTTGCGAGAGACGTAAAAGGCCAAATGATTGCGCATGCTTGGCTGCGCAGTGGGGCTTATTATGTCTCTGGCGACGATATGATGCAGGGTTTTGTCGTTGTGGAGAAGTTTGCAAAAGTCTTACAAGCCGAGTAATCGAGGTGTGCCCATGCAAGTAATAATCTATTACATCCGCCAGCTGTTTGCTTTGTCTGGAGTTAAACTGTACCTTAATATGTTAGGCATGCTCATCAGCGGACTGCTGGAAAGTTCGGCCATTCTGCTGCTCGTGCCCATGCTGGCAATGGCGGGCATTCAGCTTGGCGGTACAGGAGCGGGTTATAATTTACCTATGTTTGATTTTATCACAGAGCTGCCACAGTCCACGGCGCTTCTGCTTGTGCTTGGAGTCTACATTCTGATCGCCCTTTGCCAGAATGTGATCTCACGGTCAGTCGCGATCCGCAACGTAGAAATTCAGCAGAATTATGGCCGGAAGCTGCGGTATGAAGTATACAGCGCACTATTGCGGGCCGAGTGGTCTTTTTTTCTCAAAAAACGGACTTCGGACCTGATCAATATGATGACAACGGAACTGGCGAGAGTGCTCGCAGGCATAAGCAGTTTCTTGCAGTTTATTACTTCGCTTCTGTTCACCCTAGTCCAAATTGGCTTCGCCTTTTGGCTGTCCCCCAAGATGACCCTCTCCGTTCTGGTTTGTGCGGTCCTGCTATCCGTATTCTCCCGCCGATTTATCCGTAAGGCCAGAAAGCTGGGCAGCCGCAGTTCCTTACTCGGTAAAGTTTATTTGGGTGGAATCACGGACCAATTGAACGGTATCAAAGATATCAAAAGCAACAATCTGGAGCTTTCCCGACTGAATTGGCTTCATGATTTCACTGGGGAGGTCAAGCAGGAGCAGCTTGATTATACACGGATGCGCTCCAATTCCCAGCTGTTGTACAAAATGTCATCTACACTGCTGATCGCCGTGTTTATCTTCGTGTCTTTCCGGTTTATGCATGCAGAGGGTCCACATCTGTTGCTGGTCATCCTGATCTTTGCCCGGCTGTGGCCGACTTTCGCTACGCTGCAGTCCTTGATGGAGCAGCTGTCTTCGGTTCTTCCTTCGTTTAAACAGTTGCAGCAATTGCAGGAAGAATGCCAGCAGGCCGCTGAACGTAGTGAGGAGGAAAGCAAGCAGCACATTGTCCCTTTGACGCTGAAGCGGGGTCTGGAAGCGCGGGATGTCGATTTCCGTTATCATCCGCAGGAGCCGCATTATTCGCTGCAGCAGGTAAATGTCTTTATTCCCGCCAATCGCATGACGGCTGTAGTTGGACGTTCGGGAGCAGGGAAGAGCACGCTTGTTGATCTGCTTATGGGACTTATGCAGCCGGAATCAGGGGAGATTCTGGCCGACGGCAAACCGATCTCGGGAGAGCGGCTTCTGTCTTACAGACGGTCAATTGGCTATGTAGCACAGGACCCATTCCTTTATAATGCTACCATTCGGGAGAACCTCACCATGATTAAACCAGATGCGAGCGAGGAAGAGCTATGGGAAGCCTTGGAGTTCGCTTCTTCTGCTGAATTTGTTCGTGCACTGCCGCAGGGACTAGATACGCTAATTGGGGACCGGGGTATTCGCCTGTCTGGTGGGGAACGGCAGCGTCTCGTACTCGCGCGGGCGATTATCCGCAAGCCTTCCATATTGGTTCTGGATGAGGCGACGAGTGCGCTGGACACGGAGAACGAGAAGAAAATTCAGGAAGCCTTGGATCGGTTGAAGCACTCCGTAACGATTATCGTGATTGCCCACCGTCTATCTACAATCCGGGGAGCGGATCAGATTTTGGTTATTGACGATGGTCATGTTGTACAGCAGGGTCTGTATTCAGGACTAGCTTTAGAAAAGGGCGGGATGTTTAGCCGATTGTTAAGCAGTCAAAATGAGGCTATGTAGAAGGGCGAAACTCTAATTTATCTAATGAAAAACACATATCCGAGCAGCAAAAAGGCTCCTTCTCTTACGGATTCATCCGAAAAGAGAAGGGGCCTTTTTACTTGAAAGATAAGAATTTCACTCGTTTTCTTCTTGATATGGCGAAAACTTCTGTTTCTCACCGCGTTGAGACAATATCTTATAAAAAAAGTTTTGCAGTTCGACCCAGGCGGACTGTAGAGCCGCTATTTCCCTTTTGAGGGGGTGAACGAAACAGGAAGCGGACTCAGGAAACGCTATTGAATCAAAAACAGGTTCTTTTGGGAAGAAACTGAATCAATAGCGTCCCTCGAGTCCGCCAAACTCTCAAATCGCCTGATTCCGAGTGAATAGGGGCTTTTCAGTCCGGACGATTCTGATCGAACTTATCCATGGATAGTGGAGCAAGCTTTACTTGTCCTCACCAATCGCTTTTCTCCAGCCCCATAAAAAGGGGCGCAACGGGAAATACAAAAAATGCAGCGGCTGAGGCAGTGGCAGTGTCTTTGCGTCCGCCGCATAGGGATACAGAAATCCCAGTACGTACAGGAGCTGCTGCGGACGCGTTAGAATCGCTGGCTGATAATATTTGTAATGCCGCTCCACTTCCGGCGCCAACGGAGGATTATTCAGGTTGACCAAACGCTCAATGTAGAACATGGAAAGCTCTGCCAACCGATGGGCCTTAGGGCTATCTGTCAAGCCTGACAAGGCGGGATCTATCGGTGCCTTTAGTAAAGCGGCCGCCAATAGCAGAGCCTGACCCCCCATATTGCTATAATGATACCGCTGAAGGAGCTGGATCAACGCGCCAGGCTCTGGCTGTTGCGCTAACAACTGCTTAATATCTAGCAGCCAGCGCAGTCTTGACCAGCCGTGTCTGGCTCCGTGAGCGCTCAGGAACAGGAACAGATCCTCTTTGCCTAGATAATAGACATTCCGCCCGAGACTGCTTGCCCTCGCGCGTGTCCATAGCTCATCGAAATCAGGCTCTCTGGAAGGCGCTGGGTTCAATCTCCAGTGGACTTCAACTTTGATAGTAGTTACGGAGTGATTGAAGGTCGTATGATGCTGTCTCCATTTCCAATCTCCTAAGATAGTCTCGAATTCCTCTTCCTTTACATACCCGAGCTGGACCAGCAGTGCTTCCGTTTCGGCTAGTTGTTCCAAGGGCACGATGAAATCGAGGTCACGCGAGGTGCGGAGTGAGATGTCTCCATATAAATCTAGAGCAAGTACGGGCCCTTTCAGAAACAAAGAGCGTATATTCAAGCGAGCCAGCTCATCGCCAATTCGCCCCATTTCGCCACTAAGCTGAAGCATCTGCACGGTATTGCGGCGGTATTCGTTCTTCAACCGCTGGATAACCAGGGTAGGCACACACTCTTCACGCATACGGCTAAGCTTGGGATATAAGAATGGATATACGCGATGATGCAAGGTTAGTTGAATAAACAGCTCCCAGTCTATATCTGCGAACAGTTCCGGCTCTTGACCCGCTGTCTCGTCGATGTTGTCCGTGGCAAGAAGCGTAAGTAGAAGCAATAATTCCGAAGATAAGCGCCCTTTATCAAGAGCATACCGGTCAGTCATAGGAACTCTCCTTCTTAGTATCCAAACAAGATAGAATTCGTTCTGTTTAAAGAACGCTCGAACGTACTGTGAGCGTAACATCGCTAACAGAAAATTGTCAATTCCAATCATGCATACAACATTAGTGGGTGAATATGAATGAAAGAGTATCTCTCAAAAGGCGAAGGAACATCATGTTGGCCAAGCGCTCCAAAAGTATAAGTTAGGGAACGACCAAGACGGGTTCCATGATGTCCTGCAAATGAACACGTATGAGATTGCAGTGTCCATGGTGCAACAGGGACTCCCGTATTCAGCCGTGATCGCGGTAAATGATCTGATGGCGATCGAATTGATCAATCATTTTAAGGTGTTGCATGTCAGGGTTCCTGAGGATGCAGCCGTCATAGGCATCGATGATGTATCCAAGGAGATCGATTCGTCTCTCTTTGACGACATTTCAATTGCCAGTATACGATCTAGGGTCTCAAGCGGTGGAATTGCTGCTGCATATCCTTGCTAATGAGCGGGCAATGCCAATCCAGCTGTCAGCCATTCTAGTATACCGAAATGTATTGGACATGGATGATCCGACGCAGATTATTCAATATTTGGGTAATATGATGTCTCCAAATTTCAATCTTGACGTTCTCATGCAATCCTATAAAAATAATGAGACGACAGAGATGAATTGGCTGTTTAACACTCCTTTCCGAAGATTGATCGTAGGATTGATTATACCCTTTGAAATCGAAGGATACCTATCAAGGTTATCAATTCAATCTGGAGAGCAGCTCGGATACTGGAAAAAAACGGAGTATGGAGCCAGTGATCCCCGCTTCTTTTCCGCCTTCCAAGGTATGGAGTGATCCTTCCTTCTTGGGTTCGGGGATGTATCTACGGAACTGAATGCTTTTAATACAACTTTTTAACTGGCTAATTTCTTCGCCTAATAAAGAACATCGTCCATCCCGATGACTTGGCAAAGGCACGAGCCATTGTCAAATAACAGCTGAACAGGCATACGGCCTTCCTTTGAAATGGAGTGTCGCTTCCGGCATACTAATGGAGAAGATGTATGGATGCTGATCAACGAAAATACCCAATATGATAGTTCGAAAACAATGATCCGTTAACCGGACTTGCCAATCGGCTCGCTCTTGAACGATCAGGCAGAAACGAACCAGAGTTTCTTCTTATTTTGTCGTAGACAACGTTTTGTTCATCAGAGGAATAAGCCGGGATGAAATAAATGCGACGATAGGGACAGTCAATACTACGGCAATACTTCCGGACAACCCCTGAATGACTTCAATCGCGATCATCTCCATATTAGTCAGTTGCGTAAAAGGGACACGATAGGAATAGATCAGTATCAATGCCTGTAAGGAGCTGCCTGTAAAAGCAAGTATAAGGGTGTCCGACATCGTTCCCATCATATCACGGCCGACATTAATTCCTGATCTGAACAATTCTTTCTTCCGTAGCGAATGATTTACCGTATACACCTCATGGATGGAAGAAGAAACGGAAATGCTTACGTCTACGATCGCTCCCAGCGAAGCAATTAAGATTCCGGCGAACAAGAGATCCTTGACCTGCATATGGGTATCGCGGGCAATGACAATTAACGTTTCAGCCTCCTCCGAATTTAATCCGGATATATGAGCGAAAGCTCCGGCCACGCTGGAGACCAAACCAGCAAATACAACCCCTATTGTAGTTCCAATGACGGCCGATACAGATTTCGAATTCCAGCCATGAATCAAGAAGAGGTTCGCGCAGGTCGTAATAATCACCATGATTACAGAGGCCAGAATAGGTGAGAATCCGTGATGCAGCAGTGGAATGAAAAAGAAAATGATGCAAATCATCGTATACGCTAGTCCGACGACGGATTTCAACCCTTTTTTTCCACCAATGGCCCACATGATGGCAATGAACAGAAACGCGAAGAAATATAGCGTAGGCGCACGGTAGTAACTGTACACGCGTACCTCATACATGCTGGGGTTGGCTGTTTCTACACATACCACTATTTTCATTCCTGCTTTGCCGTATACATTGTAGCGGTCACTTAGAAAGTTCTTGATGGTGTGAAGTTCACCTTTATGCTCACCCGTGAGGATTCGGACCTCCAACATTTGTGACCCCCGATATAAGCCACCCAAAACTTCATCCTGCTCAACTGTTTCGCTAGCGACCTTTATGATTGTGGCTTTCTCATATTTAAGGTAGGAGCTGCCGCTTTGTTGTAAGTAAGATTGAGGTCCATTTGCATTGAGCATATATAGAAATACAGAGAATACCAGCAACAAACCTACGATGATACCTCGCGGTAGCCATTTAGACTTCGTCATAAATAAATTCACTCCTGTTATCAAATCAAGACTTGTCTACTATAGGCAGGATATGTAAGTGCTAATTCATTTTTTTGTAAAATGAATATTAAATCACGTTCTGTGCCTTACGTTTGATCAGGAGATTTAGATTTCAATAGTTAACAAATAGAGCATTAAGATGAGAATGGAATGTGAATTTTAGAACACATTTACTCAAAACTGACAAATGTTTAACATGTAGCGAATAAATACGAATTAATCTAAATCAAGGAGCATGTCTTTTAATGCAAACGTTTGCCCTAAAGCGATACATAAGATGATCTTCATGAACGCAACAGAGCATGGGATTAACGTTATGCCACTGCAAAGTCAGCTTTATAGATCAAAAATATGGAATGGCGGGAGATGAGGATTTGGTTACTAAGTTTCAGATTCACAAGTTATTCGCAATGGCACTGATCGTGATTTTATTTGCAGGTCTGTTTACACAAGGTGGAGTATTATCGGTTCAGGCGGCAGAGGAGAGCACAGCTGTAAGTAGTCCAGTGTTTGAAGAAGATGGGACGGTTACAGTACAAACCGTCTCTACGAAAAGTGAGATGTACATTAATGGTAATTTCGCGGATTGGAAGGCATTTCGCCCGATGACTGCAACGGGCTCTGTTTATGTAGATGATGTTGAACAGAACGTGTTTTCTTACAAGTTGACAACGGAAGACCTCAATCATACTGGAGGTGTGGTCCAATATAAGTTTGTTCCGCAAGCTGCTTGGTCAGGAGGAGATTATGCAGATCCATTGAATGGCAGTCCGACTATCGGAGGCAACTCCGCGGTTTATTTTCTGAAGCTTAACGCAGAGCAGAAGCAGCTACGTCCAGGACAAAATTCAGTGGTGGAGGCATTTCGCTATAAAGCTGATGGCAGCAAGGTCGATTTAACAGATGATGTAGAGTGGACAAGTTCCAAACCATTGGATGTAAAAGTAGTAGATGGTATGTTATTGGTGGCCCCAGAGACTTCCGTGGGAAGTGTGACTTTGACCGCTGCTTACCAAGGCGTTACCGCCACACTGGCTTTGGTCATTGTCAATTCTGTCGCTGATTTGGTCATGACTCCGGGGCGAGATGCTACGGAATTAAACTTTACCTGGGTACCAACGAATACATCTTCAACAAGCGCGAGCAGAGTGCAAATTGCGAAGAAGAATGACATGACCACAGCGGCATTCCCAGATATGCATGAGACTTTTACCGGTACTTTAGCGGTTGGGACGGACGCTCTTGCCTCCAATAAAGTAACCGTAACAGGCCTGCAGGAATCTACAGAATATGTATACCGTGTTAGTGACGGGGAGGAATGGAGTTCGGTTTATAGCTTCACCACGCATGAATCCGCTGCCTATGATTTCCTGCTGTATGGAGACCCGCAAATCGGGGCGAGCAGCAGTGAGAATGTCGCCGGAGACACAACGGGCTGGCAAGATACGTTAACTAAATCCATCTACAAATACCCTAACGCAAGCTTTTTGATGTCTGTAGGAGATCAGGTTAATGTAGCTGACAACGAGGTCCAATATTCCGGGTTTTTCTCACCTGCTGAGCTGAAACGGTATCCCCTGGCTACAGTTTCAGGAAATCACGATAACAACATTAATTATATGAAACATTATAACCAGCCCAATGAGTCAACGGACTATGGAATTACTGATGCAGGCGGTGATTATTACTTTACCCACGGGAATACCCTTTATATGATGTTGAATACCAACAATAACGTGGGAACTGGTCACAAAGCTTTTATGCAGGAAGCGATAGCGGCCACTCCTAATGCTACCTGGAAAGTAGTTATGTTCCACCATTCGATCTACAGCGCTGCTAATCATTCAACAGAAGGCTATATAACTGATTTGAGAGCTTCGCTGACTAAAGTTTTTGATGAACTCGACATTGATGTTGTTCTGATGGGCCACGACCATAGCTATGTTCGGACTTATCAAATGGAGAATGATGTACCGAAAAAGGACCAGCAGCTGAATGAGAACGGGGATGTAGTTAACCCAACCGGAACCTTGTATGTTACGGTGAACTCGGCCAGCGGCAGTAAATATTATGATTTAAAAGCAGTTCCAGAACCATACTCTGCTAAGCGTGAACAGTTTTATGCACCAAGCTTTTCCCATGTCAGCGTTACAAACCAAAGTTTGTCCATCAGTACCTATAAGATTGATCCAGCGACGGACGTTATGACGGAGGTAGATTCTTACACAATTCGCAAAGGCACTTCTAACGCAGCCGTTCCCGCTGCCCCGACCGGACTTAAGGCTAGTGCCGGAAAGTCAAGCGGTATCACACTGACTTGGAATGCTACTGCTGAGTCAACAGGTTATAATATTTACCGATCCAAGGCCGGCAGCGAGGATTTTGTACTGTGCAACACCGTACCCGTGACTGAGCTATCTTACCTGGATGACAATCTATCCGCCTCAACTACGTATAGTTATAAAGTCACTGCAGTGAATGGAGCGGGAGAATCAGTAGCTTCGGATGTCGTTTCAGCAACAACACCAACACCAACAGTAGCACCAATACCAGAACCGATAGTGGTATCCACAACAGTACCCACAAAAACGCCAATACCATCACCGGCAGTATCTTCTACAGCAGCACCAATAGTAACGCCGACTATAACTCCTGCACCAGCAAACCCATCCTTTAGTGACGTTGCCGGTAAATATGATTGGGCGCAGCAAGCCATTGAGGAGTTGGCCAGCAAGGGGATTATCAAAGGAATTTCGGCAACATCTTTTGGACCGGGGAAAGCAATAAGAAGAGCAGATTTCATTCTATTGTTGGTTAAGGGTTTGGAGCTGCAGGGACAAGCCAATAGCAATTTCACCGATGTAGCAGCTAATGCTTATTATAGTGAAGCCATAGCGATTGCGAAGGGGAACGATATCATCTCTGGAATGGGCAACAATCAGTTCCTACCGAGCGCAGAAATCACACGCGAAGATTTAATGGTTATGGTGGCGAGAGCCTTGCAGAAATCAGGCAAAATAAAGATTACACTATCAGTCCATGAGTTGGATGAATTTAAGGATGCTTCCAAAGTATCAGCATACGCCAAAGCATCCATTGCAGCGATCCTCCGCGAAGAAATTATCACTGGCAGCGGAAATGGGATGTTAAATCCTAAACAAAGCGCCACTCGGGCGGAAGCGGCCGTTATTATTTATAATCTTATGAAGAAATATATGGAATAAAGGTTCAACCCACATAAAAGCCGTACGGAACGCCACACTGTGGTTCCGTACGGCTTTTATGTGCAGTTAAATGAGTATCTCATTATGTACAGGAAGATGGTGTAATCCGTCTGAGAGCTGTATCAACGGGGGAGTTGCGGGTTGAACAGGGATGACAGGGATGACAGATATAACAAATATAACAGGTATAACAGGTTATGGGCCAGTGAAAGCCACCCGACTTCGAGCGTCACTTTTGACAACCCCATTTTAGCTATTGACCACTAGGGTCAATCGATTTACAATGTTTTTGACCAGAGTAGTCAATACTATCGCGAGGTGAATCCATTGTTTGCGAAATTTCTAAATCTACACCCGGAGAAGCAGGATCGAATATTAAATGCAGCCCTGAAGGAGTTCACCAAAAAGGGGTATCAAAATGCATCTACAAATGAAATTGTGAAGGAAGCTGAAATATCAAAGGGGTTATTATTTCACTACTTTAATAATAAGAAGGACCTGTACTTATTTCTGTACGATCATTTTATGGAAATGCTGCTCGAAGAAATACAAGCCAAGATCGATTGGAGTGAAAATGACATTTTCATTCGCTACAGGCAGGTGGCCATCCTTAAGTTTGGTCTTTTTCAAAAATATCCCGATGCCTTCGATTTTATCAAGGCGGCCTATCCCGAAGATGCCAGTGAAGTCAAAGTGGATTTAGAGCGCAGGAAAAAAGAATTATTGGATCAGGGCTACAAAGAATTTTTTGCAGATATTGATTATTCTAAATTCAAAGAGGGAATCGACATCACGATGACGATGCAGATTATTTTTTGGACCATGGAGGGCTTCGCCTATCATCTGCAGGATAAAGTGGCAACTATTCCACTGGATCAAATGAAGATAGAGGAAATCACAGCGGAAATGGATAGTTATAGCGAGATTTTGAGAAATGCTTTTTATAAATAGGAATCAAGGGAGGAACAGATCATGAATGTAATCGAAATTAATAACCTGACCAAAACTTATGGCAAGTCCAGAGGGATTACAGACATCAGCTTTAATGTCGAAGAGGGCGAGATCTTTGGTTTCATTGGCCCCAACGGTGCCGGGAAATCGACGACCATCAGAACCTTATTGTCATTAATTTATCCAACCAGCGGAAATGCGAAGATCTTTGGTAAGGATTGTATTGAATTCGCTCCGGAAATCAAGAAGCAGATCGGCTATTTGCCATCTGAAGTGTTCTATTACGACAATATGAAGGTGATCGACCTGTTGAAATATTCAGCCAGCTTCTATAAAAAGGACTGTACGAAACGAATCAAGGAACTTGCGGAAATCATGGATCTGGATCTCACGAAGAAAATTGATGATTTATCCTTGGGAAATAAAAAGAAGGTAGGGATTGTCCAAGGGTTGCTCCATGAGCCGAAGCTTATTATTCTGGATGAACCCACGAGCGGCTTAGATCCGCTGATGCAGCAGAAATTTTTTGAATTGCTGGAGATCGAGCATCAAAAAGGCGCGACGGTATTATTTTCCTCCCATATCTTAAGTGAAGTTCAGCGGTTATGCAGTCGGGTCGCAATCATTAAAGAAGGTCAGATCGTTACGGTGGAGAAGATTAGTACCCTGCAAGAAAACAACTATAAGAAATTCAAGATTCACACGAAATCTAACCTGGATAAGAGTTACTTTGATGTAGCGGGTGTGAGTAAATTAGAGGTGGAGGGTAACAGCGTCAGCTTCCTATTTAAAGGCAACCTCAATATCGTGTTGAAAAAAATTGCTGAAACGGAAATCGCCAACGTATGGATCGAAGAGCCGGACCTGGAGGAGATCTTTATGCACTACTATGTAAAGGAGGCCTAGAACGTTATGAATATCTTTTGGCATGAGTTAAAAGCCTACCGTAAGTCCACGATCACTTGGTCAATATCACTAATCGCGATTATGGTGTTATTTATGTCTATCTTCCCCACATTTGCTAAGGATGCGGCGGACTTCACGAAACTGCTGGAAGGCTATCCGGAGTCCCTAAGAACAGCATTAGGCATGAACTTGGATAATTTATTTACACTGCTGGGGTTCTACTCGTATGGTTTAACATTTATTATGCTGATCGGAGCCATTCAGGCGATGAATATAGGGGTTTCGATTGTCTCTAAAGAGGTTCGGGAAAAAACGGCGGATTTCCTCTTAACCAAACCAGTCACACGTACAACCATTGTTACTGCTAAGCTCTCAGCTGCATTTGTATCCTTGGTCCTGACTAATATAGTGTACGGTGTTGCTGCGTTAATGATGGCCTCCCAAGTTAAGGTGGAAAATTATAGTATGCAAACATTCATTTTGCTCAGCCTATCGCTGTTCTTCGTTCAGCTTATCTTTCTGGCGTTAGGAATAGTGATCTCTGTCGTCGTTCGGAAGATTAAATCCGTCTTGACGGTTTCACTGGCCACGGTCTTTGCATTCTACTTTATTGGGATGATTGGCGGAACAGCAGATCAGGAGAGCCTGCGCTATATTTCTCCCTTTAAATATGTAGATACGGCCTATATTCTGCTGAATTCGAGCTATGAAACAACGTATTTGATTGTAGCTTTGGCCCTTATTGTGATTGCGATTGCAGTTAGTTATATCGTGTATTCCAACAAGGATATTCATACGGTTTAGCTCAGGATAGTGGGGGAAGAGGAGGGGGTAGGGAATGAATATATTTTGGAGAGAAATGAGAGCCAATCGTAAATCACTACTATTTTGGAGCATAGGTGTGTTCTTGATGGTGGTTTCAGGAATGAGTAAATATGCTGGTTTATCGTCATCGGGTCAATCCATGAGTGGTATGATGTCAGAGATGCCGAAGTCCTTGCAAGCTATACTGGGTATTGGCAACCTGGACCTAGACAAAGCCAGCGGTTATTATGGAATCCTCTACCTCTATCTGTTATTAATGGCTACTATTCATGCGGCTATGCTGGGAGCGAACATCCTCTCTAAGGAAGAGCGGGATAAGACCTCGGAATTTTTATTCGTAAAGCCTGTGTCCAGAAATAACATCATCACTGCCAAGTTGCTGGCCGCATTCGTGAATATCGTCATCATAAATGTGGTTACACTGGTTTCGTCCATAATCATAGTAGGGCAATATAGCAAAGGTGAAGCGGTTGCTGGAGATATCACGATGACGATGCTGGGTATGTTTATTGTGCAGCTATTGTTTATGGGGATTGGGACTGCCCTTGCAGCGGTCAAAAAGAAACCCAACTCAGCGGCCTCATTAGCTACTGGAATACTGCTGCTTACGTTCGTGTTATCGATGGCTATCGATTTGAATGATAAGCTGGCCAGCTTGAAATATATGACGCCCTTTAAATATTTTGAAGCGAAAAATGTGATGTATGGCGGAGGGTTGGATGTTGTTTTTGTCGTGTTGTCGGTGGCGATGATTGCTGTGCTGTTCTTGGTGACCTATACCTTTTTCCGAACAAGAGATTTGAATGTGTAAGGGTTAAACATAACTTTATAGAAACGATGGTGTGCATGAAGATTGAATTTGAGAATCATACGATAAGCTTTAATGTTCAGTACGGAAATGCCAAGAAGATTTCCATTCAATTGGATACGGTAGGGCATATCACGGTTAAAGCTCCCAAAGAAGCAAGTGAAGAGATGATTATGAGCGTGGTGGGAAAGCACGGAAAATGGATACTGGAGCAATCCCAGATCCTTGAGGCCGCCCGCGCAACCCCACAAGCCAAAGAATATCAGGATGAGGGGAAGTTTCTGTATCTGGGCAAGGAGTATCTGCTGCATGAGTTAATCCAGACGGGTGAGTTATCGGAAGAGGAGCTGAAGAAAGAGCTCAAGAAATTCTATTTTGCCAAGTGTAAGAAGATTGTAGGCGAACGCATTAAAGATTATCAAGCAGAACTGAGAGTCAAGCCCAAATCCATTGAGGTGGTCGAATCTAGAACCAAATGGGGAAGCTGCAGCTCAGATAAGAAGCTCACCTTCAATTACCGTTTGGCTATGGCCCCCGTTGAAGTGATTGATTATGTGATTATCCATGAGCTCTGTCATCTGCTGCATATGAATCATGATCGCTCGTTCTGGAGACGGTTGGGAAGCATTATGCCGGATTATAAAGAGAAGCAAGACTTTCTGGCCAGACATGGGGAAGCGATGACACTGTAACAATCAATAGGTATACAGATAAAATGGGGGTAGTTACTGGCAATGGTTCTACTGGGGGCTTTAGTTAACGGAATTGCGATTATCTTGGGGACTTTACTCGGCAGGCTGTTGCGCCGGATACCTGACAGTATGAAGAACACGGTTATGAATGGAATCGGCTTGGCTATTATTGTTCTGGGCATACAAATGGGCTTCAAAAGCGGGAATTTCCTAATTGTTATTCTGAGTCTGGTCATTGGGGCCGTCGTGGGTGAATGGATTGACCTCGAAGATAAATTCAACCGTGCGGGTCACTGGCTGGAGCGGCGAGTGGGCTCCAATGAGCCGGGGAGTATCGCACAGGGATTTGTTACGGCCAGTCTGGTGTTCGTAGTGGGAGCAATGGGTTTTCTTGGTGCTTTGGACAGTGGGATTAAGGGGAATCATGATATCCTGTACACGAAAGCGATCATGGATGGATTCATATCCATCATCTTGACCTCCACGCTCGGGATGGGTGTATTGTTCTCCGCCATTCCCGTCTTTGTCTATGAAGGGGCGATCGCGCTCCTGGCGACACAGATCACCCGGTTCGTGCCCGATGTCTTAATGAATGATTGCATCACCGAAATGACCGCGGTTGGCGGCATTATGATCATGGCGATAGGGTTGAACTTGCTGGGGATCATCAAAGTGAAGGTGGCCAATCTTCTTCCGGGTATACTTGTTGCGGTGCTGTTGGTTACGCTGATCTACGGGTATAACACATATTTAGGGTAATTCGATTGGGTTTTATTTGAATATAAAGGGAAAAATTCCCTCTAATTGTCCGATTAAAGCTCGAAATTGAGGATTATAGGGATTTTCTCCCGCTAAATATTGGGAATAAGTCTGTTTAGCACCGAATCCCACATATTAGAGGGAGTAATTCCCGCTATTCCGATCTGGAGCCCCCAAACGTCAGGATTAGAGGGAGAATTTCCCGCTATATCAAAATGTGTGTGCTTACTAATGTTGAGGCAGAGCCTGCAAAAGGCATTCTCTAAGTATTTCCCTTAGAGAATGCCTTTTGCTGTCTTTCAGCTTATCCACTGCATATCGTTAGGAAGCTTTACCTACAATACTCGCTCCGCTCTTCGTGATCGTATACGTAACAACCTCGCCGCTCCAGAAGTGGAATTTGAGAATCACTTCGCCGTCCTTCACCTCATTAAAGAAGGCGGGCAGCAGCTTAATCTCATGGGTATCGTAGGAAGGATTGAAGGTATTGCCGAATTCTTTGAAGGAAGTCCAGTCTTGTGGGCCGGCATTGCCTCCAGCAGCATACACAGCTTCCATAGTAGCCAGTTGATCACCGTTAAAGGCTGTTGGAATAGTAAAGGCATCTGTCGTACCTTCGCTATTGCTTAGTATTGGCGTGTTAAATAGAATTACTTTGAAATTCCAGTCCGTGCCTTTGTTGAATTTAGCTGTCAGAATGGCGTTAACGCCTAAAGTACCTGTTGCCGTCAGTTTGGTCAGTGCGCTGGCTTTAATCGTCAGAACTTCACCGTTTAGTGCATAGTCCGCGCCTTTTTTCAGTGCTTTGCCCTTTACATTCAGGGAAGTCAGTTTGTTTCCGTTTAAGCTCAGGTTGATCTTGGTATCATGGATGGGGGTACCTTTAGCCAGATAGATCAGATCGCTTTCCGCATTGGAGGAACGAGCCTTCAGGCCTGCTTTCATTACGTTATACAGCTCAGGATCTGACCACTTGAAGCTCAGACGGTTGAAATGCTGGCCGTTATCCCACAGCATGGAGGTAATGTCCTTTTCTTTGAGATAGTGGGTCAGGAATTCGAAGAACTTCAGCTTCTCGCCCTGTTCGATGACCCCTGTACTCTTATCGAAGCCAAGCAGTCCGTATTCACCTACAATCACAGGAATACCTTTGGCGACAAACGTATTGTAGACATTATCAAAGGTTTGAGTGATATCATTTTGAGTATCTTTTTCAAACTTAGTGTAGCCCGCAATATTGACACTAAAAGGCCAGAAACCATAGTAATGGACGGTAGCGATCAGGTTGGGATCGTTTAGTTCTGTGATCGTATTATAAAGACTGTTCATTCTATCTTGGGTAGGAGAGGTCTGAAGTGTCGGCAGGACGAGCGGGCGCACCGCATTTTTCCCTCCGGACTTTCTGACAATCTGATAAAACGATGTATTGAGCTCCTTCAGCATCTGCTCCATTTTCGCTTCATCTACGGTTCCCCCTTCAGAGAAACGTGGTTCATTGATGCTCTCAAACATCAGCTTGTTGGACTTCTGTTTGAATTGGTTGGCAATCTGGGTCCAAGCCGCATTATAACGCGCCAGCACTTCATCATGCTGCTTCTCCATGGAGCTTACCCATAGCCAGGAGTCATGATGGAGGTTAATCATCACATAGAGATTGGCATCGAGCGCCCAGCCAACGACTTCTTCTACACGTTTCAGGTATGCCGGATCTATCGTATACGCAGGAGCAGCGCCTATGTGCTGATCCCATGTAACGGGAATCCGGATGCTTTTGTAACCTTGCTTGGCGATCTGTTTAATGAGCTCTTTGGTAACACGCGGATTTCCCCACGAGGTTTCGTCAGCACCCGTGGCATCGAACGTATTGCCGAGGTTCCAGCCAGGCTGCATATCATCAACATAGGACTGAATTTTGCTCTTAGAAGCCACTTTAGGTTGTTGCTTAGGGTTTGAGGCTGCTGCAGCAATACTGGATGGAAACAATGAGAGTAGAAGGACAGCGACTAGGGCCAGTGAAAACAAAGATTTGAGAGTTCGTTGGGTCATTATATTCTCCTTTTTAAATATTATTGAAAGCGTTTACTTTTTATAAGATATCACAGAGCTTTCTCAGAGAATACCTTAACAATTAGTGGTAAAATCAGGCAATAATTAGTGTTTGTATCTAAGAAACTCTAATAAAAACAAAAAAAGTAAGCTTAAACACTCTCCACCTATGAAAGAGGTGAGGAATGCTTTATGCTTACTTTTGGCATTATAATCGTTTGTTTATCTTCTTCTGCTGTAGAAAAATCCGCCGCCACCAAATAATAGTATAACTATTATGATAATTAGCAATAGGTTCATAGTAAGTCGCTCCTTTTTAATTCATGTGTGATTAGCATCTGGTAATTACTCTTAAACACAGTAGGTAGATATTGAAACAAATAATGATAAACTAGAAGCGCGAGGTGAGGAAATGTCAGCTAAGCAGGATGGGAAATTAACAACAGATTTAATGAGAGATGAGAAAAACGTAGTTGAAGATCTAAATGTGGCTCCGGGAAAAAAACTGAGTGAAGTACACATTAGACGGGTTACCAAAATGGTGAAGGAATACAAGGGTGATATTGAAGCCCATTTGGATGAAGAGCAAGCGAAGGGGACAAGTTGGTCGGGGCGACTTGCAGATAAAATCGCTTCGTTTGGTGGTAGCTGGCCGTTTATTATTATTTTTATTTCTTTCTTATTGTTATGGATGGTTTGGAATATCATTGGTTTTACGGTTCATTTTGATAAATCGCCGTTTATTCTGTTGAATCTGATTCTTTCATGTTTGGCCGCCTTACAAGCCCCGGTCATTCTGATGAGCCAGAATCGCCAGGCTGCGAGAGATAAGCAAGAATCGATTATGGATTTTGCGATCAATTTCAAGGCTGAGCAAGAGAATTTAGCTATTCAGAGGTTATTACACAAAATTGATCATCGCCTTGCCGAAATTGAAAACAAACTCGATGAGCAAACAGGAACCAATAGTTCCAGTGACACACCGAATTGAATTGACTATATCTCTCGAAGAAACGGGTGCCGCCCATATTAAGAACGGCAAGGCCGTTTCTTTTTGTTGAGAGGAGTTATAAGCGTGCGAAGCGTTGCTCTGTTTTTGTTAGATATAACATTCGTTGTTCTAAACTGCGTCTCGACATCCCCGTATAATTGTACCAGCGAAGCTTATGGATACCCATCTTGCGAAAGGTTCCGCGGAATAACATCTTGGTAATGGGGTTGCCGAAGACCCAGCGATAGATAAAATCTGGCGTACTCATTACCGTCAACAGGGAGACCCCCTTGTTATTCGGAAGCATGTGGACGAAGGGACGTCCTGGCTTAGGCTCGTCGTAAATCGTACCTTTTACAAATACCTTATCGAGGAAGCCTTTGGTAAGCGCGGGCATGGATTCCCACCAGATCGGAAATATGAAGACTATATGATCCGCAGCTATAAGTCGTTCTTGGTAAGAAGCTACGAGGGGATCTTTGGTCTTCTGCTGCCGCCATGCGGCAAGTTCTTCGGCCGAGGTAACCTGGTTGAATCCGTCAGCATGCAGATCAATGAGATCAGATGTGTGACCCTTAGTGCTGAGTCCACGCATAACAGCGGCCAATAGGGCAGCGGAATAACTTCTATGGTGTGGAGTATTCTCAGAGGAGGAAGCCCCGTACGGATGGTCGAAGACAATTAAGAATTTCATATTAAAAAGCTCCTCTTCGTTTTATTGTTTCTTGGATACTAAATAGTTTCTAAGGATATAATATTACCGACACTTCTATTTTGTCAATATTGTTTCCAAGAAACTTTATTTATCTTTTGTTTCTTGTTAAACTGGATAACATATGTATATAGATAAGTTGAGCTTATAAGGAGATCGTTCTATGATTCATTCTTCAGATGACAAAGATAGTTTAATAAAAAAAGTGATGGATACTATACCCAAGTTTCAGAAACGGTTTCAAATGGAGGATGACGAAGAGAAGCAGTGGTTGCGACAGAACTGCAGTAATCCTGCTATTCTTAATTTCCTTGAGGATTCTACAGTCATGATGCTTCATGTAATAGATGCCATTGGCCAGCTTGAGCCGGTAAATGGAACAACCATTTCGAAGAAATTTGGAATTCCTAAAGGCAGCGTGTCCAAAGTTACCCGGAAATTGCTGCTTAAACAAATCCTAAGCATAGAGTTTCTGCCAGATAATAAAAAAGAAGTGTATTTTCGTACAACTCCCTTGGGTAAAGAGATTTTTCATTTGCATGAAGCATTACATAAGCGCATGAATGTAGGAATAAATCATTTTTTGCAGAAATACAACGTGGAAGAATTGTTGTTTGTGAGCAGAGGACTTGAGGATACCCTGGAAGCGTCGTGGATTAATCCAGAGTTCTCAGCTACGCAAGCTGAAGCAGAACGGTTAAGCCATTCCGTAGAGGAAGGTTTTGAAGCTATAGAATCTGCGGAAATGAATGAAATCGTAGAGATGCTTCAACAGTTGGATCCTCGTGGTTTAAAGAAAGCGAAGACGATTCTCAAGGATGTGTTTTTTACCTCTTTTGAGGTATAAGAGCAAAGTTCAGACCGAAACAAGGGCCTGAACTTTGCTCTTTTTGCACTTGGACTTATCCCTATGTTCATATAGTGCTATCGAACCCTAGCATTGTGCTAACTATTTCAGACTTTTTTCAAATACAATATGTATATAGTCTAGTAGGAGGCGGCATGAAATGAATCCTGTATATACGAGAAAGAAAACTTTGTTCGATGACCACTGGAATTTCCATCATGGAGATATTCGCATTCCGCATTCGGTCAAGGGAGGCATGACAGGTGGGATCACCGACTGCGCTTCCGTGGATGACGGGGAATGGCTGGATATCGCCTATGACGATAAAGGCATGGATACACAGCCGCTCCACTGGACGCCGCTTGCGCTTCCACATGACTGGTGTGTGGAACAGCAGTACGTGCAGGATGATTCGCTCGGGGCCAGAGGCGGCAGCCACGGCTATCTGCCGGGAGGAGTAGGATTATACCGCAAGACTTTTGACATTCCGGCAGCAGGCATAGGGAAAAAGTGGATGATTCGCTTTGACGGAGTTTCTGGGACAAGCACCGTGTGGGTTAACGGGCATTTGCTTGGCGAGCATAGAGGGGGATACAGCAGCTTCAGCTATGATTTAACGGATATGCTTCGGTATGGAACCGAAGGCAGAAACGTCATTCTGGTGAAAGTGGATGCTACAGAATTCGAGGGCTGGTGGTACGAGGGATGCGGCATCTATCGTCATGTATGGCTGCAGCAGAATGAACGCCTGCATATAGCAGAGCACGGTACTTATATTACAACGCCTGAGGTTGATCAGGAACAGGCTGTTGTGAATATCAGAACCCGAATATGTAATGAAGAAACGCAAGGGAGAGACTGCACACTCACTACGGAGATTTATGATGCAGGGAGTAGCCTGGTTCACTCCGGAGAGGTGCAGGCTTATGCCGATTGGTATAGTGAGCTGGAACTTGCGCAGACATTCACGGTGCCACATCCCATTCTCTGGTCCCCGGATGAGCCTTATCTATATAAGGCGATTTCAGTGGTGAAGTCCGCTGGTGTGGAGACGGACCGGTATGAGACTATCTTTGGGATTCGCACGATCCACTTTGATGCGAGCGAAGGCTTTTTTCTGAATGGAGAGCCGCTTCTGATTAAAGGTACCTGCAACCATCAGGACTTTGCTGGTGTGGGCGTAGCTCTTCCAGACAGCCTAATCGAATATAAGCTTAAGCTGCTGAAGGAGATGGGTTCTAACGCTTACCGCAGTGCCCATCATCCGCCAACGCCTGAGCTTCTGGACATCTGTGACAGAATCGGACTGCTGGTCATGGACGAGAACCGCAAGCTCGACAGCACCCCGAATGGTCTATCGCAGCTGGAGCGGCTAATCTACCGAGATCGTAATCACCCTTGCGTCATCATATGGAATCTGGAGAACGAGGAGATCTTGGAAGGAACCGTCAGGGGTACCCGGATCTTACAAACCTTGGCGGCTACAACCAGAAGGCTTGATCCGACAAGGCCAACCTCAGCTGCGATGAATCATGGCTGGAATGAAGGGGGCTATACGGATGTCGTTGACATCACGGGCTACAATTACGGACAACGAGAGCATCTGGACATTCGTGATCATGAACAGCATCCGAACCGTCGGATGATTGGCAGTGAAAGTGCCAGCTTTACGGTAACGAGGGGAATCTATGAGGATGATCCGGTGCGGGGGTATTGTTCCGAATATGGGACGAACATTCCTTCATGGGGCTGCAGTCCAGAGAGAGCATGGAGCGATGTAGTGCAGAACAGGTTCCTGACCGGCGTATTTATCTGGACGGGCTTCGACTATCGGGGCGAGCCCACCCCCTACCTCTGGCCGTGCATCAACTCGCATTTTGGAGTCATGGATACCTGTGGATTTCCTAAAGATATCTATTATTACATGCAGGCAGTATGGACAGATGAGCCGCTGGTGCATGTGTTCCCGCATTGGAATTGGGAGGGGAAAGAAGGTAAAGTGATTGATGTACGGATATTCTCCAATACCGAGACAGTTGAGCTATTCCTGAATGGCAGAAGTCTGGGGGAGCAGCAGGTGAACCGGATAGAGCATCAGTCATGGAAGGTCGTTTATGAACCAGGTGAGTTAAAAGCGATCGGGAACCAGGACGGTCAACCAGTTGTCGAGCAAGTGGTGGTTACTGCTGGACAGCCGTATCAGATCCAATTGGTTCCTGATCGCCAGTCGCTGGCGGCAGACGGTTCCGATACAATTCCCATCCGTGTTGCCGTTCTGGACAAACAAGGGAATCTCGTTCCGACTGCCGACAACGAGATTAGGTTCGAGGTGGAAGGCGCAGGCCATATTCTTGGGGTAGGCAATGGCAACCCGAGCAGTCATGAACCGGACAAGGCAACGATTCGCAGAACGTTCAACGGCAGGTGTCTGGCACTCATTCAGTCGCTGCACGTTGGAGGTCCAATCCGCTTGAAGGCTGTCTCAACGGGGCTGGTGGCAGCGGAAGTAGAGCTGCAGGCGCATGTGACACAGTAGCCTGGGCTTAGCAGGAATTATGAAAGAGGTATTGGTAATGTTCAGTCTCCTATTTATTTCTGCAGCCCGGAACGTTAAGATAAACATACCAAATTCGACATAGAGGAAGTAAGCAATAATGGCGATCAAGAAGCAGCGTTTTATGCCTTTCACCTACAAAATGATGATTCCCTATTTACTTCTTGTGCTGCTGACGGACGTGCTTATTGGGTACATTTCTTATTCCATGCTGACCGAGTCACGGACTGAAATGGCCGAAACGAATATCCGCACCGGTATGGAGCAGGCGAGGAACAATATCCGCTATCAGATGGATGAAATCCAGCGGATGTCGGATACGTTGTTCGGCAGCCTGCCGTTTCAGCGTGCGCTCCAGAAGAAGGGGGATCGGCTCGATATCTACCTCACGATGATGGATGAGATCGTTCCCCAGCTGAAATCGCCCTTACAGCTCTTTGGGAACAATATCCGTTTCATGCTCTATACGTTGAATAGTGACTTGAACATCGTGTCGGGTGACAACTTGGAGGAACCTATTAAGGACAGTGATTATTACATTCTGCCCTTTGAAGATATCGCTGGCACCAAATGGTACCAAGCCTTGAAGGATTCGGAGCGGGACAATATCTGGATTCAGATTGATACAGACCAGAAACTGGGCAACATCTCACATATTCGTAGGCTAGTCTCTTTCAGTGACTATAAGACCGTGATCGGCTATGTCCGGATAACGGCGTCCTTGGGTGACCTGCTCGGTGGTTTCTCCGCTTTTCCGGTAGAAGATGGTGTTACACTCCGGTTGATAGATCAGTTGACAGGGGACCCCCTATACCAAAGCGGCACGGCTGAACAGGGAGATACCCAAGAGTCTTATTTAAGTCTCCATGAGAAGATCCCAGGGTCGGATTTCGTAATTGAAACCCTGGTGCCTCACACGTATTTGACAAGAGATGCTGGCAGGCTGCAAAAGGTCATTCTGGGAGTGTGCGCAATCAGCTTCATAGTCATGACTTTTATCGGTTTTATCGTTGCACGTTTGTCTGGGCGGAAAATGTCGCGGATTGTAGGTCTCGTCCGATCATTCCAGGAGGGTAACTTTCAGAAGCGTATACGTTTCTCCGGCAACGATGAATTCGTGCAAATTGCTGCTGCATTCAATCTCATGGCGATCAATATTCAGGAGCTGATCAACAGCGTATATGTGCAGGGCATCCAGAAGAAGCAGGCGGAACTCGAGGCACTGCAAGCTCAGATTAACCCCCACTTCCTGTATAATACACTTTCGACGATCAATAGCTTGGCAAACCTTGGTGAGATAGAAAAAGTAACGGGCATGGTACAGGGTCTCTCCCGTTTCTACCGACTGACGCTAAATCAGGGGAACGTGTACATCTTGCTGAAGAAAGAACTGGAGCAGGTAGAGACCTATCTTGAAATTCAGCGAGTAAAGTACGCCGATGCATTTACCATCTATGTCGATGTTGATCCAGATATTCTGGACATGCAGATTATTAAGCTGGTTCTGCAGCCCTTTGTGGAAAATGTGTTCAAGCATGCTTGGTTTGGGGAGACGATTGCGATCCGCTTGACAGGAAAACGGATAGGCGACCGCATTGAGCTGAAGGTGATTGATAATGGGATTGGCATGCGTCCAGAGACCGTTAGAAAATTGATGACAGGACCCACTCAGGCTGGCGGCTATGGTGTGAAGAATGTAGATGAACGGATAAAGCTAAGGTATGGCGATGCGTATGGTGTGACTATCGCGAGTATTTATGGAGCGGGGACGACTGTACAGCTTCTTTTTCCAGCGGATGTTCGGGATCGTAACGATGCTGACGAGAGTACCACATCATGAAATACATCAAGAGAAGGGGGTCTTAGGGTGAGTATTAACGTATTGCTGGTAGACGATGAAGCCGTAGACTTGGAGTGGCTGCGCCGCCGGGTGCTTGCTAGCGAAATGGACATCCAGGTAGCGGGTACAGCGAATAGCGGCTTCCTTGCCCTCAAGGTCATGGAGGAGGAACGGATCGATATTATTCTGTCGGATATCCGCATGCCGATTATGACAGGAATCGAATTCGCACGTAAGGCGAAGGCTGTAAACCCGAACGTGAAGATTGTTTTTATCAGTGGTCATGAGGACTTTAGCTATGCTAAAGAAGCGATACAGATCAACGCCTCCGGTTATTTGCTCAAACCTGTCGAAGATAAGGATCTATATGAGATGTTACGCTCGCTCTGCGAGAAGATGGAGCAGGAAAGGGAAAAGGACCGCTCCTTCTCGGAGGCGCTGTCGCTGGTAAATGAAGAGCTGCTGCTTCGTTGGTTCGATGACGAGTCACCGGGCCCAGCTGAGTCACATCTACGAACTGTGCTCGATCCGCTCCTGCTCGGCGGTTCAGCGGTTGCGATCGTGGAAATCGATGATCTGGAATGGAAGCTGCGGGATCTCTCTGAGGAGGAATCGCGGATTAAGACCCGGCAGATTGCTTTGATTATTAAGTCCTTCGCTACAGAGGCGAAGCTTGGGACTCTGATTGCGGTCTACCCGACCCGGTTTGTCCTCCTTTCAGCCATTCCAAAGGAGCTCTTCCTGAATCAACTGGAGGAACTCATCCAGAAGGTTGCGAAGGCTTCGGCATATACCGTTACGGTCGGAGTAGGGCGCTACGCCTATGATGATGCGGCACTGCATGAGTCCTATCGGTTAGCAGAGGCGGCGCTTAGCGCCAAATGGCTGCTTGGCAAGAACCGGCTGATTCGCGACACGATGGAGTCGTCTCCGCGGGATACTCGAGGAGGGCGTATTGACACAACAGTGGAACACTTGCTGGAAGCGATCATCGAATATGATCTGGTAGCCATTGACGATCATTTGCTGGAGCTGTTTAATGGGGATATGCCAGTAGCCCGGAAGAAAGATGTGTATGAGTTAATCGTTCGTATCACCTCCAATCTGCATGCAGCGCTCCAGCAGCAGAACGAGAACCTGTACGAGATCTTGCAGTGGGAGTTGCACCAGCCGGATATTTTATTCCAATTCGAGACGATTCATGACATCCTTTCTTGGCTAAGACGGAGATTCTTCGAGCTGTCAGAACTGCTGTATGTGAAGCGGCAGCGGCAAAAGCGCAAGCTGATTGATGAGATCATGCGTTACGTAGAAGAGAATCTGGAGAAGAAGATTACGCTCAAAGAGGTCGCAGCACATTTTGATTTCACACCAAATTATTTGGGCTTTCTCTTTAAAGAAGAAACCAAGGTGCCGTTTAGCGATTACGTGAATGAGCGCAAGACAAACTGTGTATGCGAGCTGCTTAGGGACCCAACCCTGAAGATTTATGAGATTGCAGAGCGGATGGGTTATAAGAACATGATTTACTTCAATCGGCAGTTTAAGCAGACAACAGGCATGACACCAGGGGAGTTTCGGAAGAAGAACAAAATATAGAAATAGGCAAGCTGGCTTTCGGTCATATGCAGACCGCAGGTCCTTTTTTTTGAAATCTAAGAATTTATATGCTTCACACGATAACTTATCCTTATATTTCTCGAAGAAACGGGTACCATCCCTAAAAGGACGGCAAAGCCGTTTCTTCTTGCGTATATAAACCTCGAAAAAATTCGCGATCGGTGAATTAGTATTGCTTTTAGTTGTTTGGCTGAATCCACAGGCACTGATTACCCCTTTATAATGAAGCATGTAGAGACAAAGAAAGGGGAGTAGAGATGAACCGATACGGCTTCTGGAGTGATGTAAAAAAATATAAAACGCTGCTACTCATGCTAACACCCGCTGTGATATTTTTCCTGGTGTTTGCGTACTTACCTATGGCAGGTATCATACTGGCTTTTAAGCAATACAGCTACACAGGTGGTGTCTTCGGGAGCCCCTGGAACGGACTTGATAATTTCCGATTTTTCTTTAATTCAGGTGACGCTTGGCGTGTAACGCGAAATACAGCATTATACAATATCGCATTTATCGTCGTTAATAATGTGTTGCAGATTTTCGCCGCCATTCTGTTATTTGAGGCAGTGGGCAAATGGTTCCGCAAGCTGGCTCAGACCGCAATATTTCTTCCATACTTTATCTCATGGGTTGTGGTTGGGGCGATTGCGTATAACCTGTTCAACTATGATGTAGGTACATTGAATGTGCTGCTCAAAGGGCTAGGCATGACTCCAATTGATGTGTATAACACACCTTCGTATTGGCCTTTCATTCTGGTTGTAGTATCCGCTTGGAAAGCGCTAGGTTATGGTTCGATCATGTATCTGGCAGCTATAACTGGTATTGATACCGAAATGTACGAAGCCGCAGAGATTGATGGAGCGAACATCTTCCAACGTATCATGAAAATTACCGTGCCAAATCTGATGCCTACTGTTATCATTCTGGTTCTGCTAGCGATTGGAAACATCTTCCGGGGAGACTTCGGAATGTTCTATAACATGGTCGGCAACAACGGCTTGCTGTTCTCATCAACAGACGTTATTGATACCTTCGTATTCCGGTCACTAACGACCTCGAACGAAATTGGGATGTCTGCTGCTGCAGGCTTCTACCAGTCGCTGCTCGGATTCGGAACTATAATATTTGCTAACTATGCAGTGCGTAAATACGACAAAGATCGAGCTTTATTCTAGGAAAGGGAGGTCATACTATGAGTTCAACGGTTGCGAATTTAGAAGTTAAGCCAGCGGGCGCCAAACGCAAACATGCGGACCGTGTCCTGCTCTCTGTTATCGGATATGTAACGCTTACGCTGCTTGCCCTATTCTGTCTTTTCCCATTTGTGCTAATTCTTTCATCCTCTCTAACCGAGGAAAGCTCGATTATCCAATATGGGTTTCAGATCTTCCCGAAAGCATTCTCCACCGAAGCCTACAGCCTTCTGTTCAAGTATCCTGCCGATATGCTAAAAGCCTATAGCGTGACTATATTCGTCACCGTTGTCGGCACATCGTGCGGATTATTCCTGACAGCTATGACGGGTTATGTCTTATCCCGTAGAGATTTTAAATGGCGCAATCACTTCTCCTTCTTCTTCTTCTTCACCACCTTGTTCAGTGGAGGACTAGTACCGTGGTATCTGATGATTGTGAATAATCTGCACTTAAAGGATACGATTCTGGTGCTGATTCTACCGCTACTGATGAATGTGTTCTACATCATCGTCATGAAGTCGTTCATGAGCAGCATCCCAGATGCTATTAATGAATCGGCGAAGATCGATGGTGCCAGTGACTTCCTGATTTTCCGCAAGCTTATCGTTCCGCTGTCCAAGCCAGCACTGGCCACCATCGGACTGTTTATAGCTCTGGCCTACTGGAATGATTGGTATAACGCGCTGCTCTTTATTTCTAATTCCGATCTGATGCCGTTACAATACTATTTATACAAAATGCTAGGCAATATGGATGGCATGCGTAAGGCAATGATGGAGACCGGTGTCGTGGTTAATATGGATCTGCCTACCGAAAGTTTGAAGATGGCGATGACGCTCGTGGCTACTGGACCTGTCTTGGTCGCTTATCCGTTTATTCAAAAATATTTTGTATCAGGACTTACGCTTGGCTCCGTAAAAGGATGATCTCAGGGAAACCTGGTTATCAATAGAAACTAAAAAAACACTTGATTAGGGGGAACACTCGTCATGATCAACAAGAAAAAGAAGTTAACGTTTTCGCTGGCCTTCGTTCTTATGTTATCGACGCTGCTTAGTGCTTGCGGTGGAGGTAACAATAATGCGAATAATACGGCTGCCGAGACCAACACGAAGACAGAAAATGTGGCAGCTACGGAAGCTCCCGGAGCTGTAGACACATCTAAAGAAGTTAAATTAAAAATGCTGATGATCGGTGGTCAGCCTGCTGACTACGACAAAGTATTCGCTGAACTGAATACGAAACTGAAAGCAAAGATCAATGCAACCGTTGAAGTGGAATTCCTTGACTGGTCCGACTATTCACAGAAATACCCACTGAAGTTTGCCGCAAATGAAGATTTTGATATCGCCTACACCGCTAACTGGGCATTCTATAATGACCAGGCCTTGAAAGGCGGATTCATGGAATTGACAGATGATATGCTGTCGAAATACA
Organism: Paenibacillus sp. 19GGS1-52; assembly: GCF_022369515.1. Taxonomy (NCBI): domain Bacteria; kingdom Bacillati; phylum Bacillota; class Bacilli; order Caryophanales; family Paenibacillaceae; genus Paenibacillus; species Paenibacillus sp. 19GGS1-52. The sequence goes on along the minus strand of NZ_CP059724.1, from coordinate 6,184,085 downwards.
TGCCGCTGACTTGGGAAGCTATGCCAAAAGTTTCGTGGGAACAAGCAAAAGTGGATGGCAAGCTGTTCATGGTTCCTAATAACAATGTTGAAGTTACCGACAAAGTGGTTCTATACCGCGAAGATCTTCGCAAGAAATACAATCTTCCTGAGATTACCAACCTGGAATCCTACGGTAATTATTTGAAAACGGTTGCTAAGAATGAAAAAGGAATCACCGCTTATGGTGCCAAGGCAGCAGACGGCTGGAAATGGCATGAGCTTGACCAAGCAACGCTGGAACAGAACAATAACTGGAATCTAGTTGACGCTAACCTGCTTCCACTAGCTTATGATCTAGATGATACAACGGGTAAAATATTCAACATCTACGATACTCCTGAATACAAACAATTGCTCACCTACTACAAGGATCTCGCAGACAATGGCGTATGGTCCAAGAATGTAGTCAGCAACAAAAACGATGTATGGCAGGATATTAAAGCAGGCAAAGTGTCTTCTTATGCACAGAACCTGGGTACGGTTGCCGCTAACTTAGCCGAAATGCGTCGGGACAAACCAGAAATCGAGCTGGCTATTGCCGATATCACACCGGACAAGAAAAAAATCGCAGCCATTTCTACACAAAATGGTATGGCGATCCATGCAACCTCCAAGAATGCTGAACGTTCTTTGATGCTGATTGACCTTCTGCAGAATGACAAGGAAATTCATGATTTGACGATGTACGGTATCTCAGGCACGAACTACGTTCCACAAGGTGACGACAAGTATACTGCAGGTCCGAATGCCGCTGGCTACACTGGCTTCTCGAACTGGGGCTGGAACTCACCGCTTAACCGTCAAGATGCTTCATATCCGGTAGAAGCCGATGATATGTTCAACAGCTGGCAGTCCAGCATTTATCACTTCCCGCTGGAAACCTTCGTCTTCAATGATACTAACGTGAAGAATGAAGTAGCCAATATCGGCAACGTAATGCTTAGATATGCAATTCCGTTGGAATACGGATTGATTCCAGATGTTGATAAGGGTCAAGCTGACCTGATCAAGCAGTTGAAAGCTGCTGGTATTGATAAGGTTCAGACAGAACTGCAAACTCAGGTTGATGCCTTCCTGACCACCCATAAATAAAAGGTTACCTACTCACGAGCTCAAGAGCTGTTCCAAAGGATGACTTTGGGGCAGCTCTTCTTGTTTTTAATTTGATCGAAAAGGAGCATCGGACATGGAATATTCCATTCATGCAGGCAGTTCACCTAAAGACATTTATCCCGCGTCATTAAGACTGGGTGGAAGTAATCCCCAGGGAGATCACTTTAGCTTTACTAATTATTACATGGAGCTAAATGGACAACCTTACTTCGCTATGTGCGGCGAATTCCATTATTCCCGATACCCAGAAGCGGATTGGGAGACGGAAATCAAGAAAATGAAAATGTCGGGAATTAATATTATGGCTACCTATATCTTCTGGAACCATCATGAGGAGATCGAGGCAGAGTTCAACTGGCAAGGAAATCGCAACTTGCGCAGGTTCGTTGAGCTGTGCGCTCGTAATGGACTTTATGTCATTCTGCGCGTGGGCCCATTTTGTCATGGGGAGGTTCGTAACGGTGGGCTTCCGGATTGGCTATTCGGCCGTTCATTCGATGTCCGTTCCAATGACGCGGGTTATCTTCATTATGTGCGTCGCCTGTACGAAGAGATCGGTAAGCAAGCTACAGGCCAGATGTTCAAGGATGGTGGACCTGTTATTGGCATTCAGCTGGAGAACGAGTTCAATGCTGCAGCCGCTTTATGGGAGCTGACTGCGAAGCAAGGCGACGAGTACCTGAGTGGAGGCAGCGGAGGGTCGGAGCATATGCGTCTACTCAAGCAATACGCTGAAGATGCCGGTATGATTGCCCCGTTCTACACGAGTACAGGCTGGGGCGATGCGCCATTTCTGGAGGATGAGGTGCTGCCATTGTATGGCGGCTACGCCTATACCCCTTGGAGTATTACTGAGCAAAGTCTGCAGCAGCAGCCGACGCAAGAGTACCTTTTTGTCAGTTATCATGATGATGTAGCTTGTACGGGAGATTTCGCTCCACCGTACCCTAGAACCAAATACCCCTTTGCCTGTTGTGAAATGGGTGGCGGGATGCAGACCTGGTATCTGTCCCGCTTTCAGGTGGAGCCGGAAAGTGTAGCCGCGATGAGTCTGATGAAAATCGGCGGGGGCTGCAATTTTATTGGTTACTATATGTTCCACGGAGGTACAAATCCGGTAGGCGCATTAGCTTACCTCAATGAAAGTACAACACCACGTATCACCTATGATTTCCAAGCTCCTATTGGAGAGTTTGGTCAGATTAGAGCATCGAACGGCTTGCTGCGTCCCTTGCATTATTTTCTGCGACAGTTCGGTGCACGTCTTGCTCCGCTGGCGACTGTGCTGCCTGAGAGCGCGGTGAATATTACCCCGGAGAACACAGAAACCTTGCGTTATGCGGTACGTACGGATGGGAAATCCGGTTTTGTGTTCATTAACAACTATCAGGATCACGTGGAAATGGATACCCATGAAGATGTCCGTTTCGTCATTGAGCTTACGGATGAGATTATCAAATTTCCACAGAAGCAATCCATGACCATCTCTAAGAATGCTTCAATCTTGTTTCCCTTTAACTTCACAATGGGTAGCTTGAACCTTCGTTATGCCACCGCTCAACCAGTTACTGTCATGGAGTCTGCTAGTCAGATCACCTATTTCTTCCGGATGCCGGAAGGGATTGACGGAGAATTCCTGTTGGCTGCGCAAGGTATAGCTGCCATAGAGACGGATACAGGGGAATTGGATAGAGAAGAGGACGGTGGATACTGTGTGAGTATACCGCATGACCGCTCCGCGCTAATCCGCATTAAGCAAACGGCAGGCATGGAGGTTCGCCTCTATGTAATGACCTTCAGGGAAGCCGCCACCCTATGGGAATTGGAGACCGACGGCGCAACACGGATTCTTTTCTCGGAAGCCCCGCTCGTCGGAACAAGTACTGGAGTTGAACTATTCAGTGCTGGACTTAATGATTTCTCATTTAGGGAATATACGGATGGAATGGAGTCTGTGCCAGCATGGACTGCGGCATCCACTGCATGTTCCGTGGAGCACAGTCAAGACGGCATGTTCAGCAGCTATCATGTTCATGTTCCCAAGCAGGAACTTGAATTGAAGCAGGGCCGTATTCATGATCACAAAATCACACTCGACTTTGATAGAAATATTTTGGAAGACATGGAGGAAGTTATTCTCAAGATCGATTACACAGGTAATGTAGGTTACGCCTTCGCGGGAGGACAATTATTTCATGACCATTTCTATAACGGACAGCCTTGGGAGATCGGTCTATCCCGGTTTCGGGAGGTGCTGCAGCAGGGTGAAATCGTACTGGAAACAACTCCGCTGCGCAAAGGTGTCATGAGTGTGGTAGCTGATGCGGGTATGGCGATGGAGCAACATTTTGAGGGAGAACAGATAGCTATGTTCCACAGTATAACGGCTGAAACGGTTTATCGAGTAGCGCTAACGAGTGTGATTTCAAGATAATTAGTAGTTTGAACAATAGCCGCCAGTTGTGTTCATTTACACAAAGGGCGGCTATTGTGCTGCCTCCGGTGAATAATAAGTACCCAGAAGCCACTGAATGCTGTATCGTATTCGGAGGATGTAATAAAGCAAAGGGAGATAAATAATGACTACAATTACGACCAAACGCTTCGATCAAGAAATGAAAGCACAATTGAGTGAGTTGAAATCCGGGTATCATGCCAGAGAATTAAGTGAAAAGGATCTTTCGGAGCTGCCTGAAGAAATATATGCAATTGAAGCTGAAGATACGATGGTAGGGTATGCCGTGATTTGGGAATACGCTAGCGGGAAGTCATTAATTCATAAAGCGGAACAGGATTATTTCACTCCGGATGAGAAACATCTAGAGAAGGATTTCTATATTGATATTAAGAATAAAACAAATATTATATTTATCGAAGCTTTGGATGTTCTAAAAGAATTTGAACGCCAGGGTTATGCTGCCTATTTCATAGACTGGCTCAAAGAACAACATCCCAAACAGAAAATGTATGTATACAGTTTAGGAAGATCCAAGAATTTTTGGTACAAGCAGGGGTTTGAGGTAGTTGGAAATACATTGTGGATGTCATATAATTAGTTTACTGGTATATCTACAATAATTTAGGTATCATACCATAGTCTATATGTTTATTAAGGTAGGTGTCTATGTTAAGTGGAATCAGCTATTTTCTCCTCTTGGGAGATGCAGTCGTCGTAACGAATGAGGATCATAGGGTATTGGATATTAACCAAAAGTTTGAACAGGAGACCGGTTACCTTCGGGATGATATCATTGGTTTACCTACAAGAATATTAAAATCTGGGTATACTCCACTGAAAACGTATGATTGTATGAAAAAATTGCTGGCAGAAGGTCAATCATGGTCAGGTGTTTTTATTAATCTTACCAAGGATCAGTCGCTCTGGCATTCTTATTGTACGATTAGCCCCATAGAGATTGAGAATACTAAATATTATGTCGGCGTATTTCGTAACTTGGAACATATCTCTGAGGGGATATACGTATCCGAATCAAGGAAATTAAGAATTCAAACGGAAATATTTAGAGTCTTGGCCATATCCTGCGAGATTCGTGATCCTTCTATTGAAGAGCATTTTGTTCGAGTACAGCAGTTCACTTCTCGTCTGATTCGAGTCCACAATAGCAAATGGAATCTTCAGTTGACGGAGGAATATATGCAGCATGTTACCAATGCAAGCATTATGCACGACATAGGTAAATCTGGGATACCCGAAGGTATATTGTACAAGCCGGGGAAGCTGACGTACTATGAACGAATCATTATTGAGACCCATCCGCTGATTGGTGTCGATATCTTAAACAAGATTTCTCATGAATTAGATGACGATCTGTTCCAACAGGAATTGCAGATATCTAAAACCATTGTCGAGTTTCATCATGAGAACTGGGATGGTACGGGTTACCCTCATCGCTTAAAAGCAAATGAAATTCCACTTGAAGCCCAAGTGGTCTCCCTAGTGGATGTGTATGACGCTTTAATCAGCAGAAGAGCCTATAAAGAAGCTTGGACGCATGAGGATGCGTTAGCTTATTTACAGACTCAAAAGGGTACTAAGTTTAATGAAGAATTAGTAGAGTCGTTTATGGAAGAATTCTTAGTGAAAGCTGATGTTGATATTGGTGTAGTATAGACTCGTCAAGCCTTCATAGCCGGAGTCAGTGCCTATAATAACGTAAAGCTTGCCGCTCGCATTGCTGCTCACTGAGAATTCCTGTTCAAAATGTTTTAGCTCATAGCCCGCTGATTCTGGTGTGGGCTTTTCGACGTTTCCTAGCAACAGCAAATCTTTGCCGCCGACGGATTGGACACCCTTGTCGAGGTTCAGGGCCAGGTGTGGCGTTCCTGTAGAACTGGCGTCATTCGCGATTACTTTAGGGGCTGTGTTCACAATTCCTGCCTTTACATATACGGATTGGGCTGGTGAGCCACCGACACCCATCTGCTCTCCGCCTTCGCTGGTAGCCATATCAAAGCTTAAAGAGATTGTGTAGTCCGTATTGGGCGTAATCCCTTCGGTTGAACCTAGTGTACGGGTGATGAACATAAACAGATCATCGCTGCGGTTCATGCCGCTGAGCATAAATCCTCTGGTTGCAGTAGCAGCAGTTAACGGGATAACTCCGACTCCGCTTCTAAGCTGATAATCGGCCTGACCATGGTCAACGGGCAGATCAGCGATGCCTGAAGTCCAGCCTTCCATATCTTTATTAAAAGTATAATGCACCTGTGGAGCTGTTGCTTCGCTACCCTTAGCGACAATTTTAATTGTTTTTGTGCTGGATTCCCAAATAGTTTCGGCACCAAGCAGCATGGTTACAGCCCGAACGGGAACATATAATCTTTGATTGACCAAGCGTACCGGTACAGGCAGTACCGTTGCTTGTGTTCCTTGAAGAACTTGCGCTTCATTTGGCTTGAGGGCCAACACTGTAGTGCCTTTTTTAAGCTCATAGAACCCTTTGGAGTTTAATGTAATCTGCCAGCCGAGGCTAGAAGCCAGATCCTTGAGTGGAACGGTAGCATAGCCCTTAACCATAAGGGCAGTGGAATTCTTCTGCGCAAGGGTGAAGGTTGTTATAGGTTGGCTACTTAGTGTATCAGCTGCTAGTGCAGCCGGATTAGGAAATACTGCAGCCGCAACCAGCATCGTACCGAGGGCGGCAGTTATTATAGATTTTTTGGTCAAAAGATGTCATCAACCTTTCAACAATAGGATTCAGTCCTCAAACGAGTGGGGAGAGGCAAAGGTTGCATATAGGTCAAGCTTAGTGAACGAAAGAGAGGATGGAGTCGGATGGACGCTATAACCGGAATTCCGAATAGTGAAGCGTGGACGAGGATCGAGCCGGTGCTTAAAGGCTGGTCGAGTGATAAGAAATACTATGTCGAGGCTGGGGAGGGCCAGAAGCTGCTGTTGCGGCTGTCGAGTCGCGAGGCCTTTGAGCGCAAGCAGGCTGAATACGAGCTTATTGAACGGGTGAATCAGCTCGATTTTCCTATGTCACGGGTGATTGATTTTGGAGTATGTAATGATGGACAGAATACTTATATGCTACTCACGTGGGTGGAAGGGCATCCCTTGGAGGAGCGTATCTTGTTGTTGTCTGAAGCAGAGCAATATCAGTTAGGTGTTCAGTCCGCAAAGGCGCAGAAGAAGATACACTCCATTCCGAATCTCAACAACCTGTCCAACTGGGAAGCTAACATGCAGGCCAAAATCCTCGCCAGGGTCAAAAATTATGAAAACGGCCCCTATCGTGTAGAGGGGGATGAAACCGCACTTACCTTTATTAGAGGGAATATTGGCCTGCTCAGCAATGTCGAAAAGGTCTATCAGCACGGAGATTTCCATATTGGTAATTTAATCTATACCCCTCAAGATCAAATTGGCGTCATTGATTTCAACCGCTGCGACAGCGGCGACTATGTGGAAGAGTTCTATAAGCTGCAGGCCTTCGATAGAGAGCGGAGTATTCCTTTTGCCAGAGGGAGAATTCATGGCTATTTCGAGGGGGAACCGCCTAAGGAATTTTGGGCAAGAATGGCACTTTATGTGGCCTATTCCTCGCTGTTCTCCATTGTATGGGCGATCCCGTATGGCGCAGTTGACATCGAAGGCATGAGGGAGCGCTGTAAAGTGGCCCTTGCGGATTATGACGGGTTTAAGAGAGTTATTCCAGATTGGTATGTATGAGGGATTTGAATGAGGACGGTATGCTATAATTGAAGTTAATAATTTAATGAAGCTAATAATTCAATGAGCATACTATACGTATACATGGAGTGGATGCTAGATGATCACGGATACGGAAGGGCGGGGCGATAGCCGCAATAAACAGCTCATGGCGATCCTTCACCCAGGTGGGCTGTTTGAGTTGGATTGGCAGGCAAGTGATCAGTTGCTCGATAGCAATGACCTTGTTGCACTGACAGAAATATTTAAGCAGTATGAGCAGCATGCTGAATTATTCTGGTTCAGACTAGGGCTTATAGGAGACACAGAGGCAACGTCAGATTCGCTTCGTTATCTCATGCATATAGCAGCCACGTTTGTGAGGAAGCTGGCCCGGAATCCGGACATTGAAGTGTTGCGAGGACAAGCCAAGGCAGAGCTTGAAGATGAGGAAATACAGATGCTGTTGGCCAATGCGCCTTATTTGGCAGGCTCGCAGTATTTGGATCATGGCTGGATGGAGCAGGCCTGGAACAGGCTGCATGAAGCTTTTGGATTTACAGTACAGCAGCATGAAGGGCATATTGCCGAGTTATTCCGGGCGGGTGATTATCCTGTTCATCTGGTGGGACGAGTCTATTTCCATCTGGTGGAGAATAAAAAAGAGGGCGAAGAGTATCCCTTCTCCTTCATGTCAACCTATGCCGCTCTGCTGTCTGCAGAAGGGAAATCACGTCATTTGCCGCTTAAGAACGCGTTATTGGAGTACGGCGAGAATAGTATGAAGCTCCTGGAGCTGCTCTCTACAGTTAACAAAGCATCAGAGACAAGTACCTTCATCGCAGAGCTGGTAGAGTCGGGAGATATTTTCTATCCCATTGGACTGACGGCGGGCGAGGCGTACACGTTTCTTAGAGAGATATGGCTGTATGAGGAAGCGGGTGTGATCTGCCGTATACCGAAGTGGTGGAGTAATAGAGCGAATGCCCTTAAATTAACGGTCAGTGTAGGTGACAAGCCGCCTTCCTATATGAATGCGGATGCGTTATTAGGGTTTGATGCTGAGCTATGGCTGGGCGGTGAGGCCATCTCTGCTGAGGAGATAAGGAAACTTCTGGCAGAAGAGGAAGGGCTTTCCTTCCTGAAAGGCAAATGGGTAGAGGTTAACCATAAAAGGCTACAACAAGCGCTTCAAGCTTATGAACAGGCCCATGAATTAATGGATGAATCAGGACTCAGCTTGGTTGATGCGATGCGGCTGCAACTAAACGCGCGTACAATGCTCGATATTTCGGAGGAGAACGTTGAGCTAGAGGTAACGAATGGACAATGGCTTGCAGCGGTGCTGCACTCCTTGACCCACCCGGAGGAGGTCAAAGCGCTTGCCTCGGCAGGTGATGATTTCCAGGCCAACTTGCGTGTATATCAGGAGCGGGGCCTTAATTGGCTTCATCAGATGAAGTCGCTGGGTCTTGGCGCATGTCTGGCTGATGATATGGGTCTCGGCAAAACCATTCAGGTCATCGCGCTGCTGAATGTGATGCGCACACGGAAACGAGAGAAGACGTTGCTGGTTGTGCCAGCCTCTCTAATCGGAAACTGGATGAGCGAGCTGGGCAAATTCGCTCCATCGTTGAAATATAGGGTGTATCACCCTTCGGAGAATAAGGAAATCACCGAGGATGACGGAAGTCTGGAAGCGAATGAGCTATTTATTACGACCTACGGTATGTTAGCCAAATATGAGTGGATCACGAACCGGGTCTGGGATACATTGATTCTGGACGAGGCGCAGGCCATCAAGAATCCGGGCACCAAGCAGACGAAGCTGGTGAAGCAGATCAAGGCTTCTTATAGGATCGCTATGACAGGTACGCCGATTGAGAACCGCTTGTCCGATTTATGGTCGCTATTCGATTTCCTGAACAAGGGCCTGCTCGGAACGGCCAAGGAATTCACTCGATTCACGAAGAGCATGCGCGAATCGGTGGATGGCTATACACGCCTGAAGCAGGTCGTCAGCCCGTTCATTCTGCGCAGGCTGAAGACGGATAAATCGATCATTACCGACCTGCCGGACAAAATCGAAATGAAAACCTATGCGACGCTGACTAAAAAACAAGTCGTATTGTACAATAAGCTTGTAATGGATCTGAAGAAGAAGATAGAGTCGACTGAGGAAGACATCCAGCGCAAAGGGCTTGTGCTGGCCACGCTCATGAAATTCAAACAAATCTGCAATCATCCGGACCAGTATTTGGGCCAGCAGGTTTACGCCGAGGAAGAAAGCGGGAAATACGCCAGGCTGCGGGAAATTTGCGAAACGATCTATGAGAAGCGGGAACGGGTGATTATTTTTACGCAGTTTAAGGAAATTACAGAATCACTGCGGACGTTTCTGGAACAGATCTTTCAGCATAAGGGACTGGTGCTGCATGGAGGGACAGCGGTAAGCAAGCGCAAGGAGCTTGTCGCTGAATTTCAAGGGAAGGAATATGTGCCGTTTATGGTGCTGTCCATCAAAGCGGGTGGGGTTGGACTCAATCTGACCTCCGCTAATCATGTCATCCATTTCGACCGCTGGTGGAACCCCGCTGTTGAGAATCAGGCCACGGACCGCGCTTTCCGCATCGGGCAGCAGAAGAATGTCATTGTGCACAAGTTCATCACGCAGGGAACGGTCGAGGAGAAGATCGACCTGATGATTGAAGATAAGATGAAGCTGTCCAGTGAGATTGTACCGGATATCCAGGAGAGCTGGATTACGGAAATGAATAACGAGCAGATCATGGATTTAATGAGGCTGACCATCTAATCTTCGGGAGGGGGAAACCAACATGGCCTTTTATGATGAATATCCGGAATATGTACCGGTGGCGCAGAAGAAGATAAACGCCGAGAAAGCTGTGGAGAAGTTGCGCAAGAAAAATCCTGCTGTCGCACCCGTTGTGATCACCGGCAGAGCGATAACGAACACCTGGTGGGGCAAGGCATGGAGCCAGAATCTGGAGAGTTATTCCGACTATGTGAACCGGATCGCGCGCGGACGCAGCTATGTTCGCCATGGCGCAGTGCTCGACTTGCAGATTACGCCGGGCAAAGTTACAGCCCTTGTGCAGGGCAGCACCTCCAAGCCCTATAAGATTGAAATCACAATTGCTCCGCTCTCGCCAAAAACATGGGATACGCTAGTCAAGGAGTGTGCTGGAAAAATTGATTCGCTGCAGGAACTGATGACAGGCAAATTTCCAAAGGGCTTATCGGAGCTGTTCACGGTGAAGGGTAAAGGTTTGTTTCCTGCTCCGAAGGAGATTAAGCTGACATGCAACTGCCCCGATCCGGCAAAGATGTGCAAGCATGTGGCTGCAGCGCTGTATGGCGTTGGGGCACGGTTCGATGAGGATTCTGCCTTGTTCTTTGTCCTGCGGGGTGTCAAGATCGAGGAGTTGATCTCCGTATCGCTTACGCAGAAATCACAGTCCATGCTTACGAAGTCTTCCTCGAAGGGTAGAGGCCGCCGGGTGATGGTGGACGCCGATCTTGCGGATGTGTTTGGGATAGAGATGGATGCGAGGGATGGCGTGGATGCGGACAAGAAGGGGAAGTAGGGAGTTCAAATAGATTTGGCGGACAGAGAATCCGCTATTGAGCCAAATCTGAGCAAATAAGCGCCAATATCCACGAATAGCGGATTCTCTGTCCGCGTTATTATTTGCATAAATGGATATTATTTTCTTCCGCAAAATAGTACTATGGAAATATGTCCTAAAGAATTCCAATTATAAGGAGTGTTGAAATGCCTACATATAACAAATTGGTCCGAGATGGAATTCCTACTATTATTGCTGCAGACGGCAAGACTTTCCATTCCAGAATACTAGATGAGCAGGAATATATTAAAGAGTTGCGTATCAAGTTGCGCGAAGAGAACGAGGAATATTTTGCTGCTGAAAGTAAGGAGCAAGCTCTGGAAGAACTGGCAGATATGCTGGAGGTTATTCATGCGCTTGCGGTGACGCACGGTTCTACTCCTGCCGATCTGGAACAACTTCGTGTGAACAAGGCGAATAAACGGGGAGGATTCTCTGATCGGGTGTTCCTAATCGATGTCGTCGAAGCTTAATATAAAGCTTATTACGGATAACTTGGCTGACGAGCTTATTGCTGGAATGCGCAACGCTTCCGGTATTTATATTATGACCTCATTTTTGATGCAATCAGGCGTCAGGCTTCTGGCCCCGCATTTACAGGCTGCGGTGGAACGTGGGGCAGAGGTGAAAATGCTTGCCGGCGATTATTTGTACATCACTCAGCCCGAAGGGCTAAGGAAATTAATTGGATTAGATGATCGGATTGAGGCAAGGTTATGGCGAAGTTTAGGAACCTCCTTTCATCCAAAGGCATATATGTTCGATTACGATAATGGTGAAGGACTGCTTATTGTTGGATCTTCCAATTTTTCATTTTCAGCATTGCGTACCGGATATGAATGGAATCTGGCCATGAATGCACAGGCGGAGCCTTATACGTTTCAGATGGCTCTTGAGAAGTTCTTAGAGAACTTCTACAATGAAACGACGCTTAGAGTGAACACCGATTCTATTAGCATGTATGAAGAGGAATATCAGAGGTACCATCAAAGTAACCCGGAGCTGATTCGTCGAATCACGGAGATGGAAGAAGCAGAGATTGAAACAAGACTTATGCCGGGAACTTCCGAAGAGGATGATATAGAGCAAGGGCACAAGCTAATGCCTCGTCCTGCCCAAGAAGCCGCGCTTGATGCGCTTGAACGAATACTGGAAGAACAATACGATAAAGCGATGGTCGTCATGGCAACAGGACTCGGGAAGACCTATCTTGCTGCATTCTTTGCCCGCCGATTTGCGAGAGTGCTATTTATTGCGCATCGAGAAGAGATTTTAGTGCAAGCGCGTCAGTCTTTTGCGAGAACCTTGCCGGGACGCTCTATGGGGTTGTATAACGGTCAGCATAAGGAAGGCGATACCGATTGCGTCTTTGCCTCCATTTTTACCCTTGGTATGAAAAAACATCGGGAATCCTTCTCTGTCGATGCCTTTGATCTCATAATTGTAGATGAATTTCATCATGCGGCCTCCTCTTCTTATTTATCGGTAATCAACTATTTTCAACCTTCCTTTTTACTTGGAATTACGGCCACACCTGATCGGATGGATGGCAAGGATGTGTATGCTCTATGCGATGGTAATGTAGCGTATCAGATTCATTTTATTGAAGCTATACGACTGCAATGGCTATCGCCTTTTCAATATTACGGGATATATGATGAAACGGATTATTCAACAATACGCTGGCTCGGCACTCGTTATGATGAAGAGCAGCTTCTTCATATACAGCTTCAGGAATCTCAGGCACTGAAGATTTATGAGGCATGGAGCCATCATAAACAGAGCCGTACCATCGGTTTCTGCTCCTCTATAAGGCAAGCTGATTTTTTGGCCGATGAGTTTCGGAAACGAGGAGTAACGGCTTTGAGTTTGCATTCTCGTACTGTGGAGATGTCCCGTTTCGAGGCGATTAATCGAATTAGTAACGGAGAATTGGAGATTATTTTTACGGTAGACTTATTTAATGAAGGTACGGATATCCCCAGTGTGGATACCTTACTCTTCGTGCGTCCTACAGAATCTTTGACGATATTTACTCAGCAAGTAGGACGGGGCCTCCGGCTATTTGAAGGGAAAACGCACTGTACCATTATTGACCTGATCGGAAACTATCGAAATGCCGACCTTAAGCTACGCCTGTTCTCAGACAACATGGAGAATGATAATCGCAAACAGCAGGAGGACATCATACCTACGACACCAGTCGGCTGTGTTATCCAGTTGGACACCCGAGTGGTAAATTTACTGAGAGAGCTGAGTCGTAAACGACTTCCTCATCGAGAAAAGCTGAAGCATGATTTTATGGAGTTGAAATGGGAATTGGGGCGTATCCCTAGTTATCTTGAACTGCACTTAAATGGCCACTCTAATAGTCAAGCTTACCGAAATGAATTTGGTTCATACGTTGGGTTTCTGTATTGGGCTGAACTGCTTGAAGGACGTGAGACTGACGTCTACAACCGTTATGCTGCTTGGTTACAGGATGTTGAGAAAACAGTGATGACCAAGAGCTACAAAATGATAGTGCTACTCTATATGCTAGAACGAGGCGCGGAAAGATGGAATCAGCCTGTAACGCCCAAAGAGATGGCAGCGTTCTTTCATAAGTATATTAGTAGCAAGGAGTATCGCCGCCAGATTGATTTTTCTGACAAGGAGTCCATTAGACTGTGGGAGTGGAGCGATAAAACGGAAGCTAAAGTAACCTCGTTAATTGCAGAAATGCCAATGTCTAAATGGGCAAATGCGAAAGGCAGTCAAACGAAATTTGAGGACGGACTATTCTTTCTTGATGTTGAGATTGCAGAAGAGGATAGGGAAATATTGTACCATTGGACGGAAGAAGTATGTTTGTACCGTCTGCATGTTCATTTTGAGCGGAGAGCATGAAGTACTCAATCACCCACTCACTCCCCACCCTCCACCAAATCAATAATCTGACGAATATCGCTGATGCCTAAGGCATCGGCGATTTTTTCTATATGGGAGAAGTTGATATTCCCTCGCTTGCCATTGGAAAGCTCGCTTAAAGCAGCGTGGCGCACATCGGAAAGGCGAGAAAGTTCCCTAAGCGAGATACCACGGCTGTGAAGCAGATTCGGTATTTTAATAATGATTTTTTTGGGCATAGAAGTAGGCTCCTATTCGGTTTGACTATACGCAATAACGTACCATATAATATATTTTGTTCTGGTACGCATTAACGTATACAATAGGATTTAGGGGGACAATGTGATGTCATCAACTCGCTATGAGAATGGTGGGAATACAATTCAAGAGCTTCATAATCGTTCGCAGTTTCTAATGGATATGTCCGTTCAATTCCTGCAGTACAACTCCCCATTCTTTTGTCTTACCTTTATAAATCAAGCTATAGAAACTATGCTTAAAGCACTCTTAATGAAGAGAGGAGCAGTAATAATTACCTCTTACACACGGACATTGGAAGAAACGTATGATCTTTTTAAAGAGTCTGATGCGGCCCTGGAAGATATCTGTTTCCTAGAGTCCATCCATTTCCTTTCAATAGAACCTGCCAATTCACAGCTTATCCAAAATATAACGAGCTTCCAACTGCAACGCTTAATACATAGAGCTGACAACTTGTTATTTCAGTCATCCCCCAAGGTAATTGCCGATAGTGGGACTGTCTACAAATCTATATTTAAAAATACATAATTGCAGGCGTTAGTCGCTCTTCTGAGAAGTTGAGATAGCTTGAGTTTATCGCCATGCGGCAGATGGTTCCAAGCAGATCGTCAGTAAGTATAAATCCACGTTTACATACATAGGAAGCTGCGATCAGGCAGCTTCCTATTTCCTATGTTCCGAACTCTAATATCTTCTCACAAAGCTCCCTTTGTCTAAAGAGTACCACTGTGTCAATTAAATTTGTCTCATTCGTATAGGAATGGTGGTAGAATAGGAATAATCAAGAGTTTTCTGAACCGTGATGGGTAGCTGATAGAATCACATGGAGGAATGACAACATGTCACTAGCAGACAGTTTCAAGCTGAAGGGAATGCTGAATGGAACGCATATGGAGCTGTCATCCTTTTTACATAGAGCAGTAGCATTGACGAAGCTGGTTCAGTCTGCTCATAAAAGAAACACAATCATTGGCAATTTAAGTCTGGCTTGTGTTCGCTTTCAATCGGATTTGTTGCAGGCGGTTCTTACAGAAAATCGTAAAATGGATTATGCCTATTTATCTCCTGAGCAACTGGGCAGGATCAATCGAGCGCCGGATGAGCGCAGTGATCTGTATGCCCTCGGAATTATTTTCTATGAAATGCTTGCAGGGCAGCTACCGTTTCAGGCACAGAGTGCTGAAGAATGGATTCATGTACATATGGCCGTATTGCCAAAGCCTATACGCGAACAACGTCCTGAATTGGATGGACCACTGGATGAGATGTTACTGAAGCTGTTATCAAAATCGCCCGAAGAACGTTATCAGAGCGCCTACGGGTTATTAGCTGACTTGCAGCGCTGCGTTTTGTCTTTGAATGAAGCGGGTGAGCTTCACCCTTTTGAGATTGCTTCTTCGGATAAGGCTAGTCGGTTTCGACTGCCCCGCATGCTTTTTGGACGTGAACAGGAAGTGGGAGCTCTACAAGATGCTTTTGAGTTGGCTTGTGTTGGGGCTTCGGCATTTGTATTGGTCACAGGCCATGCGGGCAGTGGGAAAACAGCATTAATTAGTGAACTTAAAATGCCGATCAGAAGAGAAGGCGGTCAGTTTATTACTGGCAAATGCGACCTGATGAATCGGGAGATACCCTTCTCACCGATTCTGCAGGCGCTTCGCCGACTGCTTCGGCAGGTATGGAGCGAATCACCGGAAAGAATTGCCCAACTAAGGCTTCAAATGGTAGAAGCTTTGGGGAGCGGGGCGGGTGTGATCACAGAGTTTCTACCAGAGGCAGCCAAGCTTCTCGGTGCTTCACCTTCAGTCGAGCCTCTACCTCCGGCTGAAGCCGCCGTTCGTTTTCGCCGCCTACTGCCTATTTTCATCAAGATTTTTGCGGGTAGGGAGCATCCGCTTGTATTGTTTCTGGATGATCTGCAATGGGCTGACCCAGATACACTAGATGTCCTGCAAGTGTTAGCCAATGATGGTGCGCTGCATGGTTTATTAGTGATAGCTGCATTCCGGTTGGAAACGACGCAGGGACGAATGGACAATGAGGATGAAGATGACGCTGCAGCATTATGGGTGCAACAGATGTTATCTCGTCAGTTGGCAGATAGGGCACTGCGGGTGCAGCATATTAAGCTTACATCTCTGTCCTATGTTGATGTAAGGCGGTTTCTATCACATATCCTTAACGAGAATACGGCTCGCGTCCGGCAGCTGGCTGAATCACTATACCACCGGACCGGGGGGAATCCGCTATATCTGCATCAGTTTCTGGATAGCCTATACCGTGAGCATAAGCTGCTTTTTGATGAGGAGCAAGCCATGTGGACATGGGATATGGCTGCAGTTACAGAACAGCCTGAAGATCCCGACATTCTTCATTTCATTGAGCGGCGAATTCGGATGCTTCCGGAGAGAACCATAAGTTTACTGGGGATTGCAGCTGCTCTTGGCAGCCATTTCCATCTAGCAACGGTTGCTCTTGTGAGCGGGTACTCCTTCCTGGATACATTGGATTTCTTGCAGGGCGCCGAGGATGAAGGCTTAATAAGCCGTGAGGATGGCTTTGTGGAGGGAGAGACGGAGGATATTGAATATGCTTTTTTGCATGATCGGGTGCAGCAGGCTGCGTATCAGACCGTTTCTGAAGCAGAACATGCCAGCTTACATCTAGCGATTGGGCGTATGATGCATCAGAGTGGGAGCGAGAACGAGCAGGTATATTCCATCTTTGACAAGGTATATCACTTGAACTTGGGCTCCAAGATAATGACAGATCCGGCGATGAGAATAGAGCTGGCTGAATTTAATCTACAAGCAGGTCTGAAATCGAAAGCAACGACAGCTTATGCAGCAGCACTATACTTTCTGGAAACAGGACTGTATCTAATTGGGGAGAATGATGCGGTACCTGGCTCACTTGCCTATCAATTGATGCTGGAACTGCCTGAATGTGAGTATATGTGTGGATATACAGAACGTGCGTCAATATTACTTGAGCGGTTGATGGCCCGGACAACTGACCTGGTCGAGCGTTCCCGGATCTATCTTATTCGGATTTCGATGTACACCTTTTTAGCAAAAGATGAACTGGCGGTGAACGTCGGACGGCAAGCACTTGCAGAATTTGGCTGGAAGCTGCCAGTAAAGTATTCTAAGGCAGGGATCTTGAAGGAAGTAGCCATGACGCAAACAGCTTTGTACAGAATGCGTCAAGAGCTTCCGTATTTACCCTTAAATAACGACCCCCATTACAAAGCCTTGTCGGATCTGGTCATGGCGATAGCGACCTCGGTATTTACGTTAAGCCTGGAATTATCTGCTATATTGTTCTCGAGGTTCGTTCGTTTCGGTCTGAAGCATGGGAATAACGAAGCATTTGCGTATATTCTGGCAAGTTATGGCTTGGTGATTCTTAGAAATAAAATCTCCTTCACTCGATTAGGGCTTCATTATATTGATACGGCTTTTCTACTCGCATCCTCTTTTGAAAGCACGGATTTATACTGCCGACTGTACTACATCCGAGGCCTTTCTAGACTGCAGCAGAATCCAAAAGAAGGATTAGAGCATTTTGAGCAATCTATACACTATGGGATGGAATCCGCCAATTTGACGTTTGTTAGTATTGCGATGCTAACGTGTACAACCACTCATACTGGGAATTTATATGCGTTGTCTGCACGGATTGCAGAGTATGAAGCTAGGTCCCAGAAGCTTGTAGACGAGGTGACGCTGAACATATTTCGCATTGCGAGACGGTATGTGGCCCAATTACAGGGCGAGGTTCCTGACAACGATGAAGTTGTTATTCCACTGCTGAGCAATCGTTCCAAGGGGACGCTGAACAACGAGATTTATTATAACTGTACCTGCCAAATCGAAATTGCTTATCTAGCTGGACGGTATCGTGAAGCTCTTGAATGGACAGAGCAAGGGGAATTTAATACGTTTAGACAGACACGGATGCAAGTTCGTAAACAACATGTCTACCAGTCACTATCCCTTGCTGCCCTGTATGCAGAGGCACCGCAAGAAGAACGTAAAAGTATTCGCAAGAGACTTGGTAAGCAACTGCGTTCTATGCAGCAATGGTCTGGTTATTTTGGACAGGGGTCTTCGGCTTATTTGCTCATTATGGCTGAATTAGAGCGAATCGATGGACAATGGGCAGGAGCGGCAAAAGGCTATGAGCTTGCTATTAATTCCGCACGAACAGAAGGGTATGGCATGATGGAGGCTATGGCCTACGAGTTGGCTTCAAGGTTTTACAAGGAAGCCGGAAGTGTTGGCGGAGCAGAGATATTAATGGCAGATGCTTGTAATGCTTATGCGCAATGGGGGGCTACCGTCAAAGTAGAGCAGCTTAAGAAGGATTATCCGGGGCTGCCTTTATCCACTTCAGAGCTGAAAGAAGAACGAAAAGTTGCTGAGGGAGCACTCGAAGCGAAGCCGACCCAAGTCCATCCCGACAGAGTAGCTTTTGTGGATGATGGAAAAGTATTCTTAGGACGAATTTCCGAGTGGGCAGGTTCAGCAGACGATCAGGATATGTTCACTCCCTTCCTGACATCAGCGCTTCGTTATTCGGGGGCAGTTCATGGGTATGTGCTGAATGGTCAGGAAGAAGTATTTCACATTGAAGCTCAAAGTGGGAGTAACGAGGTTCTGCCAGGAGAGCTAGGGTTTGCGGAATCGATTGTTAGATATGTCATTATGACTGGCGAGCCGATCTTACTTGCCAATGCTTCACACAGCTCTTATGCCGCTGATCCGTCTATTCAACGCAATCTGTCGAAATCGATTCTGTGCATGCCGGTGCTTTTTCCGGGAAGTGTGCTGCCCTCTGTGCTTTATTTGGAGAATAACCTTATAGTAGGAGCGTTTACCAAGGAAGGTCTGGAAGTGTTGAATTTCATGATTACCCGTATGGTATACCAGAAATCGCTTCAGGAATCCCGCATAGGAATGATTTCTGATGAACTGACAGCCACTACTGAAACTTCCAAGCTGCTCGTCGATCCGCTCACTCTGCGTGAAACCGAGATCTTATACTCCCTGTCCGATGGGTTATCCAACAAGGAAATAGCTGATCGATTTGGGATTACAGAGGGAACCGTTAAGAGTCATGTATTCCGACTGTACGGGAAGCTAGGGGTCAAGCGCCGTTCACAAGCGATCTCCCGTGCGCGCGAGCTGCAATTAGTGGAATAGCAATTTGCGGATGATAGTTGTTCAAAAGCCAACAATTCGGTCGTTATAGACCTGCTTGTTGGCTTTTTTAATGTAAGGATGATATGTTCCACACTATAATTTCAACTTTATCTCGAATTATATATCTTTTTAGATACAAATTTGATTAATATAAACTATACTATACAAAATTAAACAATTAATTGGGGGAGTAAATATGTCCAAAGGATTAAGACAGCAGCTATCCTGGTTTATGGTTGTGGTGCTGCTCTTGGGAACGCTATCCGTACAGTTCTCTGCTAAAGCGTATGCCAGCCCGACATCAAGTGGTATTCATGAATTACCTACAAGCGGGAAATTCAAACTGTCTGGCGAGGGGGAATTTTATGGTCCTGCAGGAGCGGCAGTAGACTCCTATGGTAATATTTATGTGATAGATCGTAATAATAACCGCATTCAAAAGTTCGATTCGAATGGGGTTTACCTCATGCAGTGGGGTGAGGAGGGAACTGGCAAGGGGCAGTTCTACTATCCAGAAAGCATTACGATAGATGATAGCGGAAACGTGTATGTGATGGAAATGCAGCATAGCCGCATCCAAAAGTTTGATCAGAATGGTGTCTACCTGTCAGAGTGGGGGAGCGCGGGCAGTGGTGATGGTGAGTTCAACTATCCTCAAGGAATCACCGTAGACTCTAGCGGCAACGTATATGTGTTGGATACATATAATTACCGCGTTCAGAAGTTTGATACCAGTGGTGCGTACCTCACACAGTGGGGAAGCGCTGGTAGCGGTAACGGTGAGTTTTCACTTTCATATGGAATTACTGCAGATGATAACGGTAATGTATATGTGGCGGATAGTAATAATAACCGCATTCAAAAATTTGATTCAAATGGTGCCTACCTGATGCAGTGGGGAAACTATGGCGGTGGTGAGGGTGAATTCAACATCTCTGGTAGAATCACCGTAGATTCTAGCGGTAATGTGTATGTATTTGATAGTGATCATCGCGTTCAGAAATTTGACTCAAATGGTGTGTTCTTAACACAATGGGGGAGTGAGGGCAGTGGCGAGAGTGAGTTCTCCTATTCTTTCGGAATCACTGTAGATGATAATGGTAATGTGTATGTGGTGGATAGTGATAATAGCCGCATCCAAAAGTTCGACTCGAACGGTAACTACCTCACCCAATGGGGCAGTTATTCAAGCACATCTTACTTTTCCAATGTAAACGTAGCTCTTAGCAATGGGGACATCTATGTTACAGATACTAATCACAACCGGATCTTAAAATTTGATGCCAATGGGAATCTCATCATGAAGTGGGGGAGATACGGCAGTGGTGATGGCGAGTTCGACAATCCTTATGGAATTGCTGTAGATGATGCTGGTAATGTGTATGTAGCAGATGGTAGTAATAATCGCATTCAAAAATTCAACTCGAACGGTGAGTATCTCGCACAGTGGGGGAGGTACGGCAGCGGTGACGGCGAGTTCAATTATCCTTTTGGAATTACTATAGATGATAGTGGTAATTTGTATGTGGCAGAGAGTAATAACAATCGCATCCAAAAATTCAACTTAAAGGGTGATTACCTGACCAAGTGGGGGAGTCAGGGCAGCGGTAATGGTCAGTTCTACACTCCTTTACACATTACCATAGATCATAGTGGGATTGTGTACGTATTGGATCACGACAATAACCGCGTTCAGAAATTTGACTCGAATGGTAACTACTTGTTGCAGTGGGGCAGTTATGGCAACGATAAGGGTCAGTTCCGTTTTCCAAGGGGAATCGCCGTAGATGAGGGCGGGAACGTCTATGTGGTGGATGGCGTTAATAACCGCATTCAAAAGTTTGATGCAGAGGGTACGTATCTGTCAGAGTGGAATAACGATAATAGTGGAGATACAGAGTTCGTTGGTGCAATTACATTCGATTCGAGTGGGAAGCTCTATATGCAGGATGCCTCCAATGTTCGTATATTCTCGCCGAATGATAATACGCATGTCACGGATCTTACGCTCTCGGCGGGTACACTTAGCCCTTCGGTTACAGCGGACAACACAGTTCCTTACACGGCAACGGTCGCTGCTGACATGGCTGACCTAACGATTACCACCAAACTTGCTGATCCTCTGGCGACCGTAGAGGTAACGGCTGCCAATGGTGCGGCTGCAGGCTCCGTATTAGGAAACGTGACTACGCACACAGTTCCTCTACAAACGGGCGTCAATGTCATTACGGTTAAAGTCACCGCGATGGATGGAACAACAACGAAGGCCTATAGGCTCCATGTCACAAGACTGAGCAATAATGCATTACTATCCAACTTGGCTGTGAGTCAGGGGGCGTTATCTCCAACGTTCTTGTCAGGTAAGGTTAATTATACGGTGGCTGTGGCTAACGCTGTATCCGATGTAGAGTTGTCCTTCAGTAAGGGAGACCCGACACAAACGATCTCAGTGACCGGTGCTGTATATAGTACGGTAACGAATGATGTCTATACCTATAACGCCAGCCTGAATGTAGGCGTGAATCCCGTACAGGTAACCGTGCTGGCAGAGGATGGAACCAGCAATAGGTATACGGTGAATGTGACCCGGGCCGCTGCACCCGTCCTAAGCGGCAATGCGGACCTCGGCGAATTGACTTTATCCAGCGGAACGCTAAGTCCTGATTTTTCCGCGGAGACTACAGGTTACACATCCACTGTAGCGAATGGGGTATCCAGCTTAGCGGTAACGGCGAGTGTATATGACAGTAATGCGGCATTGAAGGTGAATGGGATTTCGGTGACCAGCAGTCAGGCAAGCGGCGCAATTCCTTTAAGTGTGGGCAGCAACTCCATTTCTGTTGCAGTGACAGCGCAGGATGGTACTGTTAAGACTTATACAGTGATGGTAACACGGGCAGCGGCTGAGCAGCCGACAGCAACTCCGCCCCCAACCCTCATAACAACAACAGATGGCAAGCTGACCCTTCCCGTAGGTATAGCCGGAAAGGTGAGTCTGAACGATGAGATCACTCTTTCGATTCCTTCCAATGCCACCAACCAAGTCCTGCGCGTAACGATTGCGAAAGTGTTGGATACGTTAGACCTGCTCACGAACCAGCAGGTATTGGTCAGTCCGGTGTTTGAACTTCTGAAGAACTTTACCGAGAACTTCATCAATCCGGTCATCTTAACTTTTACGTTCGATCCGGTCAAAGTGAACAGCAGTCAACGAGCAGCAGTGTTCTACTATGACGAATTGCAGAAAATTTGGGTGGAGGTTGCCGGGGGTACAGTGAACGGTAATCACATCACGGTGAGTGTCGATCATTTCAACAAATATTATGCGGTATTCGCCGTAGATCTAGCAGCGCCAACTACCGTAGAAACACAGTTCAGTGATATCGCGGGACACTGGGCGGAAGCCAGTATCAAGCAAGCCGTAGCTGACGGCATCGTCAAGGGTTACCTGGACGGAACGTTCAAGCCGGGAAACAGTGTGACCCGTGCGGAATTTGCGGTGATGCTGATGAATACCTTGCAGTCAGAGGAAGTCGGAGCAGATTTGGGATTCACAGATCGCGCGAAGATTGGCACTTGGGCTAAGCAGGCAGTGGCGCAAGCTATAGGAGCGGGGATCATCCATGGCTATGAGGACGGTACCTTCCGTCCGAATGCCCCGATCACACGTGCGGAGATGGCTTCGATGATTGCCAGTGCGCTGAAGCTTACGCTTGAGACCAATGCGGTAACAAATTTTGCTGATGACTTGAACATCCCGACATGGGCGAAGGGTGCGGTAGCCGCAGTGAAGAAACTGGGCCTAATCGAAGGCAAAGGCCTGAATCAATTCGATCCAGCCGGTAACACGACCAGAGCCGAAGCGATAACCGTATTGCTGAAGATGCTGGCGCAGCAGAGTAAGTAAATCAACATTTTACGATAGTTAATTCACTTCAAAAGGGTTTATCCTGCCGGCAGTCGGAAAAACTGTTAAGGGATAGACCCTTTTTCTGTCATAACAAAGGCTGGAATAAGAAAATGTCTCCAATTTATCACTTGTTTTGCCGAAAAGATTGAAATGATGGAGAACAGTACTGTAAAATTGACTTATCGGTTCTAAGGCTCGTCTTAAGGTGTTGAATGAATTGATCGGTTGTTTACAATAGATTGAACAAAGAAAGGGATTGTGTCATTTGAGTAACGAAGAAATAGTAAATGAATTGCCAGAAAATTATGAAGAATTAAAAAGAGAGGCGAACCGCTCCGGAGATTGGAGAGCGCGTCTCGCTGCTGTTGAAGAGCTAGGTCAAACTAAGCACTCCAAGATCATTGATATCCTGACACGTTTAATGACCAGCGATCCTGTCTATACCGTACAAGAAGCTGCTTACTTGAAACTCAAGGCTTTTGGCGAGGATGTGAAAGCACCTTCCAAGAACAAACCGGAATTGGTGAAGGGCGTATCCAAGATTCTTATTAGAATCAAGAAGAGTCTGCCCCAGGATCATTCGTTTGAAGAGTTCAAAGAGAAGCTGAAGAAGATGCGAGTGGATATTTACGATGCTTACGAGGGTGAAAAAGGCCCTGAATTTGACAGCTGGTTGTCAAAAATGTGGACTGCTGAGAAGAAGTAATCAGGTTGACAAAAGAATCCAATACCTGTAGTTTAATAACTAACTAAATAAGATACCCACTAGGGGAGCCTGAATTGGCTGAGACGGGAAAATTAAATTCCTGGACCCTTGAACCTGATCTGGATCATACCAGCGTAGGAAAGTGGAGTCGGACTTTTTCAAGTATAGCCTTCTTGGCTGTTCATAGATAAAGCCGCTCCATTGTGGAGCGGCTTTTTTGCTGCGCTCTTGTTTACAACCACCACCAAGTTTTGTACGAAGCGAAAACAGTGAAGTGTATGCTTTACAAAACTTAGCCTATGCTTTCGAAGTAGTTTTGTACGAAGCGAAAACAGTGAAGTGTATGCTTTACAAAACTTTTAGGAGGAATCAAGATGCCGAGTTCAGAGAAGAAGGGGAATGTGAATCTGTCTGCTTTTCCAGCAAGTCGTAAAGTATATGTAGAGGGTTCGCGGACGGATATAAGGGTCCCCATGCGGGAGATCACTTTAAGCAATACCTCGGGGACCGCTTTAGAAGAAGTGAATGCACCTCTGCGTGTTTATGATACGAGTGGTGCCTATACCGACACCGAAGCGTACACGGATATTCGCCAGGGATTATTGCCCCACCGTTCATGCTGGATTGCCGCGCGCGGAGATTCGGAAGCCTATGAAGGTAGAGGGATTAAAGCGGAGGATAATGGGAAGACCTGGGGTAAAACCCCTGTAGAAGTATTTCCACGGTTGGAGCGGCTTCCGTTAAGAGCCCGGAAAGGCCACAATGTCAGCCAGTTGCATTATGCACGCCAAGGCGTCATTACTGCGGAGATGGAATATATTGCGATTCGCGAAAATGTCACTCCTGAGTTTGTGCGAGTAGAAGTGGCCAGTGGCCGCGCTATTATCCCAGCGAATATCAACCATCCGGAAAGCGAGCCGATGATTATTGGCCGGAACTTTCTGGTGAAGATCAATGCGAACATCGGAAACTCTGCTGTCTCTTCGTCGATTGAAGAGGAGGTAGAGAAGATGAGATGGGCCACGCGCTGGGGCGCGGATAATATTATGGATCTGTCGACTGGCAACCATATTCATACGACACGGGAATGGATTGTGCGCAATTCTCCAGTGCCAATCGGTACGGTGCCGATCTATCAGGCACTGGAAAAAGTGGACGGGAAAGCCGAAAACCTGACGTGGGAGGTTTATCGCGACACGTTGATCGAGCAGGCGGAGCAGGGTGTGGACTATTTTACCATTCATGCTGGTGTCTTGCTGCGCTATATTCCTCTGACTGCGGGTCGGATGACGGGCATCGTCTCCCGGGGTGGCTCCATTATGGCAGCATGGTGCCTCGCACATCATCAGGAGAACTTTCTTTATACGCATTTCGAGGATATTTGCGAGATTATGAAGACTTACGATGTGGCATTCTCCTTGGGTGACGGACTGCGCCCGGGTTCCATTGCCGATGCCAACGATGAAGCTCAGTTTGCTGAACTGGAGACTCTTGGGGAACTAACAACACTTGCCTGGAAGCATGATGTTCAGGTAATGGTAGAAGGCCCGGGCCATGTGCCGATGCATCTAATCAAGGAGAACATGGATAAGCAGCTGGAGCTGTGCCATGAAGCGCCTTTTTACACCTTGGGTCCTCTGACTACGGATATTGCCCCTGGCTACGATCACATAACCTCGGCCATTGGAGCGGCGATGATCGGTTGGTTCGGTACGGCTATGCTTTGTTACGTGACCCCGAAGGAGCACCTTGGCTTGCCAAACAAAGAGGATGTGCGCGAAGGTGTCATTACCTACAAAATTGCTGCGCATGCCGCTGATTTGGCCAAAGGCCACAAAGGTGCCCAGGATCGGGATAACGCCCTCTCTAAGGCGCGGTTCGAATTCCGCTGGCGCGATCAATTCCATTTGGCGCTAGATCCGGAACGGGCGCTCGAATATCACGATGAGACCCTTCCGGCTGAAGGGGCCAAGACGGCGCACTTCTGTTCGATGTGCGGTCCGAAGTTCTGCAGCATGCGCATCTCGCAGGAGATCCGGGACACGGCACGGCGGCAGGATGAGGTGGGGCAGGATTTGGAAGTGACGCAGGCTCAAGAGCATGGGGAGAAACTGGGGCGGTCGGCTATCGCTGCTGGGATGCGGGAGAAGGCGGCGGAGTTTAAGGAGGGTGGCGGGAGGATTTATAAATAAAACCGGAATTTTATGGCTCTATCTCCAAATCAGAAACTGAGCCAATGGACCTCATAGGAAGAGCTAATGTGGTTTGTTGACCCATAAAAAGGGTGAAATTCGTGAACCGGACTCAGAAGCTCCTATTTGCTCGAAATCAGGCGATTGGCGAGTTTGACGGACTCCAGAGACACTATTGACCAAATTTCTTCCCGGAAGAACCGTTTTTTGCTTCAATAACGTCTCCTGAGTCCGCTTCATGCTCTCAATATCCCCTCAAAGTGAAATAGCAGCTATACAGTCCGCCAAGGTTGAACTTCAACTATTCAGGCTTTGTATTTCGCCTCATTGTTCGTTCGCTCGAATTAGCCAACCGTTAATTTGGTTTTGAGCCATCAAAATAGAGGGGATTCTGGCGATGAGCTTCGTCTGGCGATTAAGAGAAGAGCTGCCTGCGGGGATGGTGGGGACGGCAAATAAGTGCATAGTGTGAATGTAGTCACTGATATAAATTAAATTAAAGAGCAGAGCGATAAGGTGAAGACCTTATTACTCTGCTCTTAATTTGTTGCTGTCTTGCAATATATTGTCATACTCTATAGCGACAAGAGTGAAAAAGTCAGAAGGCCTGATTCTGAGGCCAAGACAAAGCTCGAAGATCTTGCTCACCGAAGGCTCATTTCTGCCAACCTCGATCATCGAGATGTAGGAGCGATCTACATTGCATTCATAGGCCAAGTCTTCTTGAGTTAAACCTTGTCTGATGCGTAGAGCCTTAACTGTCTTTCCGATAATCTGTTTGATGATAATTGGCTGCTGGCTCAACGGAAAATCTCCTTTTAGGACCATTATCAATCTGTTATACTAACCACTACAGATAAAGTACTCAACAAATAGAGAAATATATACATTTTTCAAAGAGGAATATAACAGCATGGAGGCTGATAACGTGTCTAATATCAATAATCAGCACGAAATCGAAAGCCTGAAATCCCATAATCTCTGTCAAACCTACATGGACTTTATCCCGCTATTGCTTGATGAGGGTAATATCGTTCCTTGCCTGATCCTTAGTGACAGAGCTTTAACCTGCATGATCCGCGCACTAGCCCTTCAAGAACATAACTCGTTGTTTCCTCCGCAAGTTTTGACGTTGGAAGAATTGATTCTGCTGCTGAGTACCGAGGGCACATCTGAATTAGATCTTGCGTTGTTCGTCTCTTCTATTCATTTTTTTGTACAGTATACTGACTTCTCCCTATTTCGCTATATGAAAATCACACAGCTTTGCCATCTGATTCACAAAGTAGATGATCTACTTTGCCAGCTATCCCTAAGGATGTATATTTCGCGGGAAGAACTCTATCATTCCATATTTTAAAATTTACAGCTGTATTCCCCAACTAGTACTTAAGCTAAAATGACCCATAAAAAAAGCAGCTGCCGATACCCGGCAGCTGCTTTCGATTCCCTTACTCTGCTTCGCTAATCATTGCTTGTTCAAGACTTATACAGTATAGACCCATTGGTACTGACGGTAAAGAGTGGTATGATCGGCATAGAGCCTAAATATTAGAAATACAAAGGATGAAAACATGCTAACTCATAGTTTAACAAGTAAATTTCAGGAATATCTATTGCTGTCTGCCAACTTACGCCCCAATTATATTGCGAGTCTAGGTGCAGTTGACGACGGAAGCACACGGCTTAGCGAAATTTTGCCTGAAGCGCCAGAGCTCCTAACCGCTATTTATAGTACGGTTTCTGGAACAGGCAGTGATGAAGAAGAACCGAGTTTGATTGAGTTCATACCGGGGTACCGCTTGATCCATATCGATGAATATGAGCAGGAAATGAAGATACTAACAGGAATTTTGGAAGAGAAGGGTTATAGTGCCGGAGGGATTATTCTACCGATCCTAACGAATTATGGCAGTGATTTTATATGTTATTATCGTTCAGCGGACGGTGTAGAGCAGATATGTGATTTGCTGCATGATTATGGTGACCTGGTTGTTATGTATCATTCGCCGGAGAAATTTCTGGAGACACTGTGTGAATTCTATAAGCAGGACGTTTATTTTCTCGATGAAGAGGGGTATCTGGATTGTGATTTAGTGCTGGAGGGCGAAGTGGGAACGGCCCTGAACCCGGATGCGAAATATTGGGCGGAATGAAACCATCCGATTGAAAATAAGGGAGGAACCATTCCTATAATACGAAAAGAAGAGCAGCTCCATTTGGGGCTGCTCTTTACGTTTATCTTTTAAATTACGGCATTACTCAGCCGTTTATTCCTGCGCAGCTCTGTCTTCCTGCTCGCGCAGCTCTATTCTGCGAATTTTGCCCGAGGTTGTTTTCGGGAGATCGCTGATAAACTCGATTTTGCGCGGGTATTTATAAGGCGCTGTCCACTCTTTGACATGTGCTTGCAGCTCTTTCACAAGTTCGGGAGATCCGGCTATTTCATCTTTAAGCACGATAAATGCTTTAACGACATGGCCGCGGATTTCATCCGGGCTGGCTACAACTGCGCATTCTTTCACGGAAGCATGTTTCATAAGCGCTTCTTCTACTTCGAAGGGGCCAATGGTGTAGCCTGAGCTGATGATGATATCATCGCCGCGGCCTTCGAACCAGAAATAGCCATCCTCATCCTTGCGTGCCCGGTCGCCGGTTACGAAGAATTCTCCATGTGAGCCGTTTTCTTTGCGCCCAGGGTCTTTGTAATAGGCATGGAACAAGGCTGGCATGCTCAAATGTACAGCAATATCTCCAACCACGCCCGGAGCGACCGGAATGCCATCTTCGTCTACGACTTCTACAAGTCCTGGAGCAATGGATTTACCCATGGAGCCGACCCGGATAGGAGTGTCCTTAAGTGTTCCGATGATCAGTGTACTTTCTGTCTGCCCGTAGCCATCCCGAATGGTGATATCGAAATTGCGTTGGAAGGTATCGATAACTTCCTGATTCAAAGGTTCTCCAGCGGAAACGGCGCAGCGTAGTTTAGACAAGTCGTGCTGATGTAATCCTTCGGTCTTGGCCATTAGACGGTACTCCGTAGGAGTGCAGCATAAGACCTGAACGGAATGATCCTGCAACAGCTGCAGAAACCGATCCGGATGGAAGGCACCTGTATAGACGAATCCGGTGGCTCCATTTCCAAGTACGGTTAAGAAGGGGCTCCAGATCCACTTTTGCCAGCCAGGTGCAGCGGTCGCCCAGACGATATCCGTTTCACGGATATCCAGCCAAAGGGAAGAAACGATCCGCAGGTGAGCATATGCCCAACCGTGACTATGCACGACGGCCTTTGGATTACCGGTTGTTCCTGAGGTATAAGCCAGAATTGCGATATCATCGCGGTGGGTGTTTACTGCAGTCCGATGATCCGGCTGTCCAATCATAAGGTCCTCCAGGTCAAGCCAACCAGTACTTGCAGAACCATCTTCAGAAACGGCAATGCGGAAATCCAAAGAGGGCAGGTCGTCGCTGATTTTATCTACTTCATTAACAACCTTAGACCAGGCAATGACCGCCCGTGCTTCGGAATGTCGGAGACGATAGGATAAATCCTTGGCACGAAGCATCTCTGAGGAAGGAATAACAGCCAGTCCAAGCTTCAGACAAGCTAGATAGATGGCATATGCAGTAATTCTGCGTGGAACCATGACCAGAACCTTGTCACCTTGCTGAAGTCCAAGATTGTGGAGTCCTCCGGCCAGCCGGTTAGCCTGCTGCAGCAGTTCGCCGTAGCTGATCTCCTCGCAATGATCCTGTTCGTTCACAAATTTAAGTGCAACCTTACCGGAAGGATGATGTTCCATTTCCGAAGTGAGATTGTAGTATTCAGGTGCGATCCAATGCTGATTATCCAAAATGAACCTCTCCTATATGATCAAGATGAGTGTAGCTGTTTATCTTACTTAGCTTAGTATAGTATAGCACGTTCTCCTAGTACCAGATGCTAAGTAGACCCCTTCACTTTCGAGAATGTTCTGTGACTATTTTGGTATAATGCATAGAACAGAGGATAAGCAACGGCAGGAAGCTTAGAATATGCCTCGCCACTAGCGTTGTATGCAGCAATTCAGGAGGGGAATTATGGAATTTGTATTTGTGTATGGCACCTTGCGTCAGGGAGAGCGATACCACACCTTATTGGGTGACAGCCGATTGTTATATGCGCTAGCGCAGGTAAAGGGAACACTCCAGGATACGGGTCTTGGTTATCCGGTTTTGCTGGAGCATGACGGCCGAGTGGCCGGTGAGCTGTATGAAGTGACGGAAGAGATTCTGGGAAAGCTGGATGAACTGGAGGGTTATAATGGGCCTGGCTGTGCCAGTAATGAATATGAGCGGGTCCTTACGAAAGTGGTGACTGACCAGGGAACGGTTAGGGCTTGGGTCTATGTGTACAGGCTCTCACAGCAATATCTACCCATCCCCGAGGGGGATTGGAAGCTTTACCGATTGAAGCAGGAAGAAGAATTGTTTTATTTTGCTTATGGCAGCTGTATGGACCTGGAAAGAATTGAGTTAGCAGGAGCCGGCAAATGGTTCGACAACGTTGAGGGCTGCGCCGTATTGGAGGGTTTCAATGTAGAGTTTACTCTGCAGGCTGCGGACGGTGGGCGTGCTGATCTTGTTGAAGGTGAGGGCAGGACCGAAGGCAAGCTTTATCGAATTGTGCCGGAATGTCTGGATAGCTATCTGTTCGAAAGAGAAGGTGTTGAAGATGGGGTATACCGCCCCGCTGTCATATATATTCTAGGCGAGGATGGGATTCACAGAGAAGCCGTAACCTTTGTGGTGGTAAACAAAGAAAGCGAACTGGCACCACCCGAGCATTATATGAGGGAAATTTTGCGTGGAGCAGAGCCGGTCGTCTCACCCGAATATTATGCTGTTCTGGAAAAAAGATTCGTAGAGTCATTTGGTTACGCACAGCATGTACCAGCTCCGCAGCGTAGTTTTTAATTGTTTCTTAAATGCTCAATACATATAATTAGACCTAACTATTTACTCTATTATAAAAGGCGGCTGATCTCTCATGGACAAGCTTCAAAAGTTGCAGGACGTGCTTGACTTGATTCAAAATACTTACCCTGAGGACGCTGCGCTGGTACTAGCTAATAGAGAGCGTGTTATCGCCTATCTGCCTGGTCAGGTCATTGATTTGAAAGTTCCAGTGGGTGCACCGATTGAGAAATTTAAAGGAACGGTGTCCTATAATGCGTTAGAGACAGGACAAGTTCAGCGTGAGGAACGTGGCAGTGAAGCTTTTGGTGTTTCTTACCTATCTTCGGCTGTGCCTATTATTGAGAATCATGAGGTTATTGGAGTTATTGCTGCGATGGTATCCACGCAACGCAATGATGCGCTTCAGGATGGTGCCCAGGAGTTGTCTTCACTTGTAGAGGAGATGACAGCCACCTCACAGGAAGTTGCCGAGTCCACCCTAGGGATAACCGAACGCTTGAATGAGCTTGTCAGTCATTCCAATTCCATGGTCCATGATATTGAGAGCAGCTTTGAGATCCTATCTTCGGTGAAGCGGATAGCCGATCAATCACACTTGCTGGGTCTAAACGCCGCCATTGAGGCTGCCAGAGCAGGCGAACAAGGCAGGGGCTTTGGTGTTGTAGCTACAGAGATTCGTAAATTAGCCAACGACAGCCATGATTTAGTGCAGAATATTCACTCCCAGCTGGCTGGTATGAAGCAGGCGATTGTGCAGATGGATCAATCCATCCAGCAGATCATGGGTTTTTCTCAGCATCAAGGGCAGTCCATGCAGGATTTAAGCCGTGCTTTCGAGCATATAGCAAATACGGCAAACAACTTGTCCAATCTTAAATAAGGTATTCAAGAAAGTGAGAAGCAAGTTATGAACGAGTCAACCTTTGATGAAGTATTTGCTCTAATGGAAGCTTCTTTTCCAGTATGTGAGATCAGGACCTACGCCGGGCAGCGGAGATTGCTAGACCTCCCGCAGTATCGGCTAATTGTGGAGAAGGACGCCAGCGGTAGAACCATAGCTTTTCTGGCCTGCTGGGAGTTTCCTGTATTCCGGTTCGTGGAGCATATCGCGGTCGATCAGGGCATTAGGGGAGGCGGCATTGGAAAAAAGTTAATGGAAGATTATATCAGGCAGTCGGACAAGCCTGTTCTGTTGGAGGTAGAACCGCCTAGCGGTGTACTGGAACAACGGAGAGTCGGATTTTATGAGCGGCTGGGCTTCCACCTTCATTCGTATCCCTACGTCCAGCCCCCTTTGCGTGAAGGACAAGCCGATTTGCCACTGTTGATAATGACTTACCCAAGACTGTTGCAGGAGCAGGAGTTTCAGCTTTTCAGGGAGATATTGTACACAGAAGTATATAAGGTCAACGTGCCATATAAGAGTTAATCGAAAGAAACAGCCCGCTTATCCATTACGGATATAGCGGGCTATTCTATTTGTTCAGGAACAATTCGGCTTAAGACTCTGAAGAAATGCTGACGCTGCCAGATTCATATTGGACGCTGGCTTTTAGAATTTCGGTAAAGAAGGACATCGGCACATACATGTTGCCCTCTGGATTGATGACGGGAGCAGTGCCAAGTGAGATCGGGGCCATCCGGTTGTAAATATAGCTGTCTTTATTTTTAGTGACAAGGGTCCAATGAACACCTTTGATGAGTTCGAGCGAGCGGGTCTCTTTGTTCCAGGACAGTTCGTAACCCAAGGCTTCACTAATCGCGCGGATCGGTGCCAATACGACTCCAGCGTTATTGAGGCTAAGCTTTACTCCTGTAAGAGCTTTGCCATTGACTACTAGGCGCATGGAGCTAAGATCCCCAGTTGTAGAATTAGAGGGCAGCGCAATTTTGAACTCCGGGTTGCCTGTAGAATGTGGAGCGATTTCGTTCTGCTGGAAGACCACATAAACATAGCTGCCTTTTATATAGAATGAACTGTCTTCATTTACTCCTTTGAAATCCTCTGCAAAATAGTTAGCCGCATCTTTAGCCATAGCCGCTTTGATCTGCGCATTAATGGTCGTCTGATACTTGTCGCCAAATAGGGTCTTCAACGTTACGCGTGCTGCTGTAGCTTCATTTTTTATATTATAGGTATCTATTCTAGTGATCCCGTTAGCGCCTCCGCTGAAGGTGTAAGTGGTGATGTGAAGGGAAAGAATACCACCAGTGCCAACTCCATTTGAGGTTACTTCAAAGGTCTTGCTCAGCTCGGAGGCATGAAAAGGAAACCCCTGTGCGGTTGCATACTTTTTGTTTTCGGCAGCGGTCACCTTTAATGACTCCAGCTCCTGAGAGGCCTTCGCTTCAATTAAGGTATTCCATTCCGCTTGGGCTTGTGTATCGAGCATCCCAGAAATGACCGGAAGGTCCAGATCCGCTTTATAGGTGTCGTCGCTGGCCGTTACTTTTTGGGTAGTGACTATTGCAGGAACCAAGACCGGGGTTTGGGATACAATGCGGATTGGAACAATTGCTGAGGTTTCATTGTCAGGCGAGGCGGCCTGCACCTGTGGACCCTGCGTACCTGCCAGAATAATCGTGCTTGCCGCAGCCAGGGCTGTGATTCTCATTGTTTTGTGAAAAAGTGTAGTCATGTGCATTCGCTCCTGTTGTTACATATTTGAGTAGATCATTACACGTTCACGCCTAGCAGTAATTGTTTCCAGTATAATAGACGTCCCAGATCAGAGTTTGTTGCAGTTCTTATTATAAACTGCTGCGTGAGCGACAGAGATAGTTCTTTACAATCTGGAGATAAGTTGGAAACAAGTTAATGGTTAAATAGAACTACAGCAAGAACAATACATGAAACTACAAGGAGACGATAGTAATGAAAAGCAAAAAAATGATCATAGCAACAATGGTATTCGGAATGGCAGTTACAGGATCAGCGGGTGTATATGCAGGAACTAATCTGGAGAAGATCAGCGCTTATCTCAACCACGGCATTGGATTCAAAGTAAATGGAGCAGCATATACGCCAGTAGACAATAACGGAAAGACATTAGCGCCAATCACCTATCATGATACGACTTACCTACCTGTTCGTGCGTTGGCTGACGTATTAAAGGTTCCGGTAACCTTCAATGCTGCCACTAATCAGGTCATTCTCGGGACTAGCTCAGGAAGCACAACTCCAGCCTCTGGTTCTATCACTTTAGCCACTATTCAATACAGTGCTGCACAAAAAGAAGCGATCACTAAAGCTTTTGCCAACTTCCAAGGGTTCGAAACCGCCTATGCACCAGCTCAAATGATTAGTGGAGATGCCTTCTTGAAGGTAGCCGGCGGCGAGGATGGTGTAAGCTTCCTATTCAATCATATGAATGTTAACGTGTCTCCACGGGATTACTCTTACAGCTATACTGGAGAAACTGTGAAGCTTTCGAACGGAACTGAGGCAAAATGGTACAGTCCTTCCACAGGTACAACGATGTTGACTTTCAAATTGGCGGACCGTTTCGTAACGATCAGCTCGCCGGATAAGGCTTTGAGCAAGGCACAGCTGGAGAAGGTAGCGGTAAGTGTAGCGAAGTTGAGTAACTAATCCAGATTCTGAATAATTCAAAAACAGCTCGGCTGTCCATTACGGATAGCCGAGCTGTTTTTGTTGTTATTTATTCGTCCCATGCTGCTTGGTGGGGAGCTTTTCATTGTCGGGTTCATCATGCTTCTGTCTATTTTTTTCATCTTTCTTTTGGGTATCGTGTAATTTCTCTACAAATTTATGAGTATCGTCCATGTTCAACCTCCTAGATTCAGAACCTTGTTGTTACTTTAACCACTTCTGCTTAAATTCATGCATGCATGAAACATGTGTCGGCCGAGAAGTGTATAATCAATTCAACTAAAGATAAGCAGGAAAGGAAACGAACATGTTTGAGTTATTTAGAAAGCTTGGCTCCATGAAGATAGTTCTGGTACTCGTTATAATGGGACTCGTGGTGGCTGTGGAATTTAGGGTTCGCACAGAAGAAGATGGGAAACCTGAATCCATAGCATTAACCTTTAATGGCAGTCCGCAGACCCGTATGGCCTTTACTTGGATTGCTCCAGACAAGATTACAGGAACCAGGCTGGAAGTCATTGCAGCGGCGAAATTAATTAACGCTGAGTTTCCGACAGCCGGAATTCAATCCTATGAAGGAATAGCAGACACGACAAGCGTCTATAGGTCAAAGGCAGATAAAGCTGCCGGCCGTGTCATAATACAGAGAAACCATAAGGTTATCGCGGATCATCTACAGCCGGGAACGTTGTATGCTTACCGTGCCGGCGATGGACAAGCGGATCATTGGAGTGCGATTGGTACATTTGAAACAGAGAGTCCAGCTACTAAAGCCTTTCAATTTCTGTATACCACTGATTCCCAAGGAACTACTGAGAAGGACTTCGAAATCTGGAATCATACCCTTCAACAAGGAATGGCCAAATTCCCAGAGAGCAAGTTCATTCTCGTCGCTGGTGATCTGGTAGATAGCGGAGATATTGAAGAGCAGTGGTCGTGGTTTTTTAACAAACCGCAGGGGATATTGGCGAATATCCCGCTGGTTCCTTTGGTGGGCAACCACGAAAGTAGCGGCTATACGAACTTCAGCGCCCATTTTAACCTGCCGAATGGATCGAATACAGGTGCAAAACCGGATGGCTCTGTATATTCGCTAGACTATGGGCCAGCACATTTTATGGTTATGAATACCGAATATTATGGTGGCAGTTCCGATGCAGAGATTGCTGTGGTCTATAAGCAACAGGTGGAGTGGCTCCGCCGTGAAGTAGCAACCTCGGATAAGAAATGGAAGGTTGTTTTTCTGCACAAATCGCCTTATTCGGTCGCTCTCCATACACAAGATGCCGATGTACTATATTTCCGAGCGCAATTAACGAAGGTGTTTGATGAACTGGGGATTGATATGGTCATTAGCGGGCATGATCACACCTACTCCAGAAGCTACCAAATGTACAATAATAAGCCGTTGACGGATATTGTTCCAGATGCAAGGGGGACAGTAGTTAATCCCGCAGGTACTTTGTATTTGCTGACCAATGCAGCAGGCAATAAGAGATATACCATAGCCGACGGGACTTTCCCGTTTGCTGCTAAATATGGTCAGACGGACAAGGAGATGTTCACGGGTGTGACCGTTACGGACGAAGAGCTCTCCTTTCAAGCGTATACAACAACTACGAAAGGGACGACTGAGCTGTACGATCAGTATAGTATTCGCAAGACTACACCAACGAGGAAAGGAGGCTTCTGATGCTCCCGGGGAATATTTATAGAAAATATCTTAAACACAATGTATTTATGAAAATCATTCTGCTGTTCTCAGCCATCGCAGTGGTAACGATTATTACGTTCTCCTATTTGATGTTTAAGGTTATGTCGGAGGCGGCGGTGCAGAGACAAATGGATGTGCAGAAGCGGGCGATTGAGAGCGTCGGCAATTACATCGGAGGCAAATATGAATCGGTGCAGACGACGATGCGGGATATTTACAGAGACAGTGAACTCGCAGCCAACACATCCTATTTTCTGGAGCATCCGTACCAAGACTATGTAAACTACAGATTAGACCGTTTCTATAAGGAGAACAGTTCACCAACTGATACGGTGACCTACTTTCAGAATAAAGTGGAGGATGATTCTGATATCCGCAGCTTAATCTTATACAGCGCCGATCAACAGCAATTGTATGCTTACAACAGCAGGAAGCAGTTTAAAATCATCTCCACCAACGCGGCCCGGTCTTTTGTGCCCGACGTTATGTATCCGCAGGAAAGCTCCACCGTTTCCGGTACGAACATTTGGGTACGGAAAACGGTCGGATTGCCCGATCTGCCGATGTACTCCATTCGCGTGCCGATTAATAGCAAGCAGTCGCTGCGTAATATCGGCCAATTGGTCATTTATTTTGATACGGAGAAGATATGGAATAGCCTGGCTAGTTATAAAGAAGACTTGAAAGGATCGATCCTTGTGCTTTCGGGAGACGGTGAAGTATTGTTTGATTCTTCAGGCGCTTATTATGGGCGAAAATACCCGTATATCGAGCAGGTTAATTCCGTCTATGATAATGGCGTCAAAGAGGAAGGGATGACTTATACCAAGCTGACCCAAAGCCAAGGGGGATTTACGGTGCTGAGCGCGGTGCCCAAGCGGGATCTCGCTAAGACGTATCGTGGATTGCAGAATACAATTCTGACGATAAGCTCGATTTGTATCCTGTTTGCCATTCTGATTCCTTCGTTGTTCATCAGCAATTTCGCCAAGCGGACGCATGGAATTATCCGTTTTACCAGAAAGGTGAGAAACGGGGATTTAGCAGCGCGGATTACCGATGTGCGGGAGGATGAGCTTGGACAGATTTCCAAGAGCTTCAACGATATGCTGGACGAACT
Source organism: Paenibacillus sp. 19GGS1-52 (assembly GCF_022369515.1). NCBI lineage: Bacteria > Bacillati > Bacillota > Bacilli > Caryophanales > Paenibacillaceae > Paenibacillus > Paenibacillus sp. 19GGS1-52. The sequence goes on along the minus strand of NZ_CP059724.1, from coordinate 6,146,529 downwards.
TAATTTGTATATTGAAAGGGTCTATAAAGCAGAAATTAAGCAGAAGCAGACAGAGCTTGTAGCGCTGCAGGCACGGATTAGTCCGCATTTTCTATATAACACGCTTGAGGTTATCCGGATGAGGGCAATCTCCCAAGGGGCGAAGGATGTAGGCGAAATGATCTATAGCTTATCTGTGCTGTTTAAAAGCCTGGTGCAGCAGAAAAAGATATATACGCTGAAAGACGAGTTGGAGGCTTGCCGTTTATATCTGGAGCTCTTCAGAATCCGCTACAAGGATAAATTCAATTACACCATTACAGCCGATCCAAAGCTGGAGAGCAAGTCGGTCATCAAGCTTTCGCTTCAACCTCTTATCGAGAATTTTATCGTCCACGGCATCAAAACGGAGCGGTTTGACAACCAATTGGCGATTGATGTGACGGAAGAGGGAGATGCACTGGTGGCCGTGGTTACCGATAATGGAGCAGGTATTGAACCGGAAAGAATGGCGGAAATCCTTGAGGAACTGGAGAAACCAGAAGAGACGGGCCAAATGTTTGGACTTCGCAGCGTTCACAGCCGGTTGCGGTTTTTGTACGGCCCGTCTTACGGGATTGAGATAGAGAGCAGCCTTGGCGAAGGGACAACCATCAAAGTACGTTATCCGGTAAGGGAAGGAACAGATGCTGAAGATGTATAAAATATTTATTGTTGATGATGAGCCATTTATCATTGAAGGTTTATACGATATCCTGGATTGGCCATCGCTAGGTCTGGAAATTGTCGGGCATGCGGAGAATGGACGGCAGGCGCTGGATTCATTGGCCTCTACTCCTGTAGATGTGCTTATTACCGATATATCTATGCCAATCATGAACGGTCTTACCCTGATCTCCGAAGCTCGGAAACTACATAAGGAGCTGAAGGTCATTATCCTTAGCGGCTTCAATGAATTCGATTATCTTAAAGAAGGCATGAAGCTGGGGATTGAGAACTATCTTCTGAAACCCATTAATATCGAAGAGCTGGAATCTACGCTGCGCAATACGGTGGAGAAGCTGGACAGTGTAAGGTCAGAAGAGCTGTACAGCGCATTTGACGTTCAGATCCTAAAGGATAATACGTTGTATCGCTGGTTGACCGGGCAGATCGCCGCCGCTGAGTTTGCGGAGCGGGCAGAGTTGATCGGACTCTTGTTAAACGGGCCTTATATTGTGGTTGCCGTTCTTCGGGCGGAAGGTGATCCGACGGAAAGCTTTGAATGGATTCGTCAGCGGCTCATTGATGAGCAGGAGATTACACTTTTTCGCGATGTTGACGGAGAAATGGTCATGATTAGTTCATTACAGAACTGGGCCGAAGGAAAAAGAAAATTTGTTGTATTGCTTGAGCAACTGTCCCGTGAGCTGGCGGAAGCGAACCGGTTCGTTCAAATTGGGATCGGAAGTGTAGGTCAGCTGCCCGAAGAAGCCTCTCTCAGCTATAACGAAGCCAAACGGGCGCTGGAATACTATATGATTCACCCCGATCGCCAAATCATCGAATATCAGTCGTTTGAGGCAGACGGCGGCATAGGCCGCGAATACCCTATCCAGTGGGAAGAATATGCCAAGCTGATTCTGGCCAAGGATCAGGAAGGTCTGACGAATCGAATCCAGAACGATTTTGAGCAGATGCAAAAGGTTGAAGGCGTTCAGCCTGAGGATTTGCAAAATGCGGCGATAGAGCTTGTAGTAAGATTCAAAATGGAATTGGAGCATATCAAATATACGGACGAATCGGACATCTTCAAGAGAGGTCTTACCAGTGTCCGGAGCAGTGCAAAGATAGCCGACTTGGTAGAGTCTATCCAGAATGTGGCGAAAGAAACGGTCGGTTCGCTGCTGCAGGATATCAAGAACCCGGTTGTGAATCAGGTGCTTGGTTATATTCACAGCCAGTATGCTAATGAGCTTTCGCTGAAGACGCTGGGGGCCCAGTATCATATTCACCCCGTGTACCTGGGTCAGCTGTTTCATAAGGAGACCGGAGATTCCTTTGCGGAATATATCAACAAATATCGTATTGAAAAGGCCAAACAGCAGTTGAAGAATACCAACTTGAAGGTACATGAAATCGCTCGTAATGTGGGCTATTGGGAAACAGGTTATTTCTATAAGCAATTCAGAAAATATGTGGGGATTTCCCCAACAGATTATAAAGCACTTGGCTAAAATGGAATACTAAGAAAGACCTAAATTTGACTCCTAAAACCATTCCTTGGGTTAGGGAGTCTTCTTGTCTGTCTGAGCAAGGCACACAAATAACATAGAGATAACAACCGATGTAAACGTTTTATCGATAATTAACAGTTTCATCCAAGGCGTTCATCCTTTTCTTTAATTTGTACCTCGATTTATTAAGTTTATCTTCTATTTGAAAACTCTTACATCCGGTAAGGTTAAGGTAGTTAATACATCAAGAGAATAACAGAAGTCAAAGTAAGTGAAGGCATTTAAAAGGGGGAACACACATGATTAAGAGTAGAAGAAGTTTTTCGTTCGTGCTTGCAATGCTTATGGCTTTTGTGCTCGTTCTGAGCGCCTGCGGTGGCAGTAAGAACAATGCTGAAGGCAACAGCAACGAACCAGCAGCAGAAGCACCTGTTAACCTGATTTGGTACACAATTGGTACGCCGCAACAAGACGTTGACAAGGTTATGGAAGCAGTCAGCAAGTATACGCTAGAGAAAATCAATGCCACAATTACGATGAAAATGGTTGACTGGGGCGACTATCCACAGAAGATGCAAGTGAACGTAGCCTCCGGCGAACCTATGGATATTATTTTTACAGCCTCGGGTGGATTCGACTATGTACAGAACGCCAGAAAAGGCGCATTCATGGAAATGGATGACTTGCTTGAAAAATATGGCAAGGGCATCAAAGACACGATTGATCCTGCTTTCCTGGAAGGCTCCAAGGTTGACGGACACAATTACGGTATTCCGGCTAATAAGGAACTCCCACAGGAAAATGTGTGGCGCTTCAATAAAAATCTCGTCGATAAATATAATCTAGACATTTCTAATGTGCGCTCCCTGGAAAGCTTGGAGCCTCTACTGAAGACAATTAAGGAAAAAGAACCTAATGTAACTGCGTTTGGTATGGACAAAAACTTCCTTCCGAATCTTCCTTTTGATTACGTTATTCAAAATCTGCCAATGGCTGTTAAGCTGGACACGACGGATTATAAGATTGTAAATATTCTCGAAACTCCTGAAATGAAGCAAGCCCTTACTACAATGCATAAATATTATGAAGCCGGATATATCGCTCCTGAAGCGGCAACAACGGGTTCGACGAATGATCTGACAACCTCTGGCAATTGGTTCACTGACATGGCGCAGACTCAGCCGCTTGCCGATAATTTATGGTCAGCAAGTTACGGATATCCAGTAGTATCCACACCTGCAAGTAATTCAATCATTAATAACAACTCCGTTCAAGGTTCGATCATGGCGATTTCTGCCAATTCCGAGCATCCAGAAAAAGCTATGGAATTTCTGAACCTGCTCAATACGGATCCTGTACTTCGCAATATGGTTGACTCCGGTATTGAAGGAGAGCATTACAAGAAGATTGATGATACCCATATGGAAAATCTGCCAGCGTCAAAAAGTTATGATATGCCTTCTTATTCCTTGGGAAACAACATGCTGTTGTATCTTAACCCAAATGACCAGAGCGACAAATGGGAGCAATTCAAGAAGTTTAATGCAGAAGGCGTAGATTCCCCAATCTTGAGTTTCAACTTTGATAGCACAAAAGTAGCAACCGAGATGGCGGCGGTGCAGAACGTGAAGGAGCAATTCTGGGCATCGCTGATGACCGGAACCGTAGATCCTGAAGAGTATCTGCCGAAAGCGATCGAAAAATTCAAAGAGGCTGGTCTCGACAAGGTAATTGCTGAAGCCCAAACTCAACTTGATGCATGGAGAGCTGCGAATAACAAGTAACAAATAATAGAGATTAGTAACATTTTTGGGATCGGGCGGGTGATAGCTGCGCCCGATCCTTTTTCATTACATTTCAGGAGGGAAACACTATGGCCGCGTTATTCAAAAACCTTGTCAGAAACAAAGTCATGCTATTCATGGTGCTGCCTGGTGCCATTTGGTTTTTCTTTTTTTCTTACCTGCCTCTTCTTGGCACCGTGGTGGCCTTCAAGCAGTACCGCTTCAACCGAGAAGGCTTCTGGGCTAGTATCGTAACGAGCAAGTGGGTGGGATGGGACAATTTCAAGTTCCTGTTTAACGGAAGTGATGCTTATGTCATTACGCGAAATACGTTGCTGTACAACATCGCTTTTATTGTGATCGGATTAGTGCTATCCGTGGCGATGGCTGTTTTATTGTCCGAGCTGGTCGGCAAAACGCTGGCTAAGATTTATCAAACCGGAATGTTTCTTCCGTATTTTCTTTCTTGGGTTATTGTCGGATACTTTGCCTTCAGCTTCCTGAGTATGGACCGCGGCATGGTCAACCAAATCCTTGGCTGGTTCGGTGTCGAGCGAGTACAGTGGTATTCCGATCCTAAATACTGGCCTTATATTTTGATCTTCGTCAATCTGTGGAAGGCTATCGGCTACAACAGCGTTATTTACCTGGCCTCCATTCTGGGAATCGACAGATCGCTTTATGAAGCGGCCATGATTGATGGTGCCAGCAAAAGGCAACAAATCTTTAACATTACGCTCCCGCTGCTTTCTCCAATCATTATTATTATGACACTGCTTGCAGTGGGGCGGATTTTCTACGCCGATTTCGGTTTGTTCTACCAGGTTCCCCGAGATTCAGGCACACTTTATTCCGTAACCAACGTAATTGACACTTATGTATATCGTGGTCTCAAAACGACCGGGGAAATCGGCATGAGTACGGCTGCCGGCCTTTACCAGTCGGTTGTCGGATTTATACTCGTTATGATTTCTAACTTCATTGTACGCAGAATGGATAAAGACAGCGCCTTGTTCTAGAAAAGCTGAAAGGAGTGTCAGTTTATGGCAGAGGTAAAAAGAAAAATACGAGATTTTCATCATGTTTCACGTGGCTGGAATATCGTTTTGAATATTATTGCGGCAGCATTTGCCTTCATGTGTATTTTTCCTTTTTTGTTCGTGGTGATTATTTCCCTTACCGATGAGAAAACACTGGCAACGGACGGATATCGGGTTTTTCCGGCCAAGTGGAGTTTGGAGGCGTACCGTTTTGTATTTCAAAGTGGGGATACGCTATATCGGGCTTACGGAGTGACGATTCTGGTCACAGTGATAGGCACCATATTCAGCTTGATTCTCATGTCTCTGTACGCCTATGCCATTTCGCGGAAGAGTTTCCGTTACCGAGGATTCTTCTCTGTGTTTGCAATCGTGACTATGCTGTTTAACGGCGGAATGATTCCGACCTACATGGTGGTATCCCAACTGATGGGTCTGAAGGATACGCTTTGGGCCTTGATTCTGCCACTGGCTATGAATGCTTTTTATATTATGATTCTGCGTACGTTTTATATTACCAGTGTTCCGGAAGCTATTATCGAATCAGGTCGGATTGATGGGGCAGGCGATTTCTATATTTTTCTGCGAATTGTACTGCCGTTGTCGCTACCGGGCCTTGCAACCATTGGTTTGTTCAGTACGCTCGGTTATTGGAACGATTGGTTCAGCGCCTTGTTGTACATCGATAATCCGAATCTGGTGCCGCTGCAATCCATGTTGATGCGGATCGAATCGAGTATCCAGTTTATTCAAAACTCACAGAACAGCTCGCTCAGCATGGCTGCACTTCAAACCATACCGCAGGATACTACCCGCATGGCGATGGTGGTTTTGGCGACGTTGCCGATTATTTTCGCTTATCCATTCTTCCAGCGTTATTTTGTTCAAGGTCTCACCTTAGGTGCCGTCAAGGAATAATAACAACATCACGCTAGAATGAGGGGGAGAAGTGGAGATGCTGATCTACAAAGACAAGACGAAACCAACTGAAGAGCGGGTTAATCATCTGCTCGGACTGATGACTTTGGAAGAGAAGGTCGGTCAGTTGATCCAGCCTTTTGGCTGGCAGGCCTATGAGCATAAAGATGGAGTAATTTCACTTACTGAGAATTTCAAGCAACAGATTGAACAAGCAGGTATTGGCTCATTGTATGGCATGCTTCGTGCAGATCCTTGGACAGGTGTGACGCTAGCTAATGGCCTTTCTGCCAAACAGGGTGCTGAGGCTGTCAATGAAGTCCAACGGTATGCGATGGAGCATTCCCGACTCGGGATTCCGATCCTGATTGGGGAAGAGTGCTCGCACGGCCATATGGCGATCGGCGCGACGGTATTTCCAGTGCCGCTATCTATTGGCAGCTCATGGAATGTGGATCTATACCGGGAGGTCTGCCGGGCGGTTGCGTTGGAAACGCGCAGCCAAGGCGGTGCAGTAACCTATTCTCCTGTGCTTGATGTGGTACGCGACCCGCGCTGGGGACGGACCGAGGAATGCTTTGGTGAAGATGCGTATTTAATCAGCGAGCTGGCCGTGGCTTCGGTGGAAGGTCTACAAGGAGAATCACTGAACAGTCAGGCGAGTGTGGCTGCTACAGTGAAGCATTTTGTAGGTTATGGAAGCTCCGAAGGGGGCCGTAACGCCGGGCCTGTACATATGGGCTGGCGCGAATTGTATGAAGTAGATCTGCTGCCATTCAGGAAAGCAGTAGAGGCCGGTGCAGCATCTGTGATGCCCGCCTATAACGAAATAGACGGAGTTCCCTGTACGACGAATAATGTGTTATTGGAGGATATTCTCCGCCAGGCTTGGGGTTTTGACGGTTTAATTATTACCGATTGCGGGGCCATTGAGATGCTGGCAGCAGGTCATGATGTGGCTGAGGACGGACTGGATGCAGCTATACAGGCCATTTCAGTAGGGATAGATATGGAAATGTCCGGCGAAATGTTCAGCAAGCATTTAGCAGCAGCTGTAGAGATCAACAGACTGGATATAAGCGTTATTGACCGTGCAGTACGGCGGGTATTGACACTGAAGTTCAGGCTGGGTTTGTTCGAGCAGCCGTTCGCAGATCCTGAGAGAGCACAAGAGGTCATCGGTTGTGAAGAGCATCAACAGCTTGCCCGCCAGATGGCTGGGGAAAGCATCATTCTGCTTAAGAATGAAGGAGGCCTACTGCCGCTGTCCGCAACCTCCGGAACCCTAGCTGTTATCGGCCCCAATGCGGATGCAGGCTATAATCAGCTCGGAGATTATACCTCTCCACAGGAGCGTTCCAAGGTGACCACTGTGCTAGGTGGTATTCTCAGCAAACTGAAGCAGGAACCGGAACGGGTGCTTTATGCCCCTGGCTGCCGGATTAAAGGCGATTCAAAAGAAGGTTTTGCTGCCGCTATATCCTGTGCGGAGCAGGCTGATACCATCGTGATGGTCGTTGGCGGCTCCAGTGCGCGTGATTTTGGCGAAGGCAGCATTGACCTCAAGACAGGTGCATCCAAAGTAACAGAGCATTCTTGGAGTGATATGGATTGTGGGGAAGGCATAGACCGGATGTCTTTGGAGCTATCCGGCGTGCAGCTTGAACTTATTCAGGAAATATACAAACTCGGCAAGCCTGTAATTGTGGTCTATATTAATGGCCGTCCGGTCACCGAACCTTGGATTGATGAGCATGCTCATGCCATTCTAGAAGCTTGGTATCCAGGACAGGCAGGTGGTCATGCGGTTGCCGACATATTGTTTGGCGATGTGAACCCGTCGGGACATCTGACGATTTCCATACCGAAGCATGTTGGGCAACTGCCGGTATATTACAATGGCAAGCGATCCCGTGGCAAAAGATATCTGGAGGAGGATTCACAGCCTCGTTATCCCTTTGGCTTCGGACTCAGTTATACCAACTTCAGCTACTCCGCCTTAACCGTGGAGCCTGGAGTGATCGCCGCGGACGAAACTGCGACGGTCTCTGTTGAGGTGACGAATACCGGTGAGCGTGAAGGCGCCGAAGTCGTGCAACTATATATTACCGACATCGCCAGTAAAGTGACAAGACCCGCCCAAGAATTGAAAGGCTTCAGCAAAATTAAACTGGCTCCAGGAGAATCACGGACGGTAGAGTTCAAGGTAGGTGCGGAACAACTGCAATATATCGGCATTGATTATCAGCCGGTGGTAGAGCCGGGTGCCTTCAACATTCGGGTAGGCCCGCAGGTAAATGACACACTGAGCGCGGACTTGCAGGTTAGGGAGGATTCGTATGGAACGAATTAAACGGTTTATTCGCGAGCTGTCCGAGCATCAATGGCTGGAGCAGCGCGAGCTGGGGGATTGGGATATTCAGTCTTCTACTTATGTTGTGCCAGGCCAATATGACCATTTACAGCCTTATACAGCGGGTGGCAACTTCGCTTTATTTCCGAGTGTACAGGGAACAACCTATTTCTTTCGCCGCTCTTTGGAGATTCCGCTTGCGTGGGCGACGGGTCAGACTGGATTGATTTTCGAATCCGGTGGGGAGGGATTACTGCGTGTAAATGGGGAATCCCGCCAAGGGCTCGATCGGAATCATACATTCGTTACGCTGGAAGGGAATCAGGTTGGACGTTCACTGGAGCTGGAAATTGAACTGTTTGATCCCATTCCCGAACCGGTCGATCCTTTGAACGCTCAGGCAGTCATTCAACCCCCGATCCGGGCGATTCGCAGTCAGCTGGTACTGGTGAACAAGCCGGTGCAGAGCTTAATGTATACGGCTACCGTCATCCGTGACTCGGCAATCCTGCTCCCAGAGCAGGATCTGCGTCGTACTCGGATGCTGGAAGCTCTATATCTAGCGATGGATGAATTCCTCTATATAGGAGAGGCAAAGATTCGTGAGGGCAGCGTGGTCTCTTCTATAGAAGAGAAGCTGAGAAATAACATCAGGGAAATCGGTGGTAATGCGGAAGGCACCATTCATATGGTTGGCCAATCGCATATCGATATCGCCTGGCTGTGGCCGACACGTGAAACGGTCCGCAAGACCAGCCGCACCTTTTCTACCGTCAACGCCTTAATGGAAGAATACCCGGATTATCAGTACGCCCAGAGCCAACCGCAGCTGTTCGCCTACCTGAAGGAGAATGATCCGGTTCTCTATACGAAAGTGAAGGAGCGAATTCGGGAAGGTCGCTGGGAGCTAGTTGGCGGAATGTGGGTTGAACCTGATCTGAATATTCCGAGCGGGGAGTCGCTGATGCGGCAAATGCTCTACGGGCAGAGCTTTTACCTTGAAGAATTTGGACGTACTTCGAACATAGAGTGGCTGCCAGATACCTTTGGTTATTGTGCCTCACTACCGCAGATTCTGAAGCATGGCGGTGTAGATTACTTTATGACGACCAAGCTTGGCTGGAATGATACGAATGTATTTCCATACGATCTGTTTCATTGGGTTGGGATTGATGGAACCTCGATGTTGTCCTATTTGAATCACGGTGTCAATGAGAACACTCTGCCGATTGATGTGCATGATCATTGGTTGTCTTTCCGCGAGAAGAGCAAGCATAACGAACAAATGCTGCTGTACGGACACGGTGACGGAGGTGGCGGTGTGACCCGCGAGATGCTGGAGTATATTCAGCGGGCTGATCTAATGGTCGGAGAGCCAGCTAGTAAGTACAGCAATGCGGGTGATTTTTTTGCAGGGATAACAGAGCAGCAGCCTCAGCTTCCAGAGTGGCGGGGAGATCTGTATCTTGAGCTGCACCGTGGAACCTATACCACGCATAGCCGCAATAAATGGAACAACCGCAAGGCAGAAATTCTCTATCGTGAAGCGGAGCTATGGCAGGTCATGGCCTCTAATTATATGAGTCAAGAGCAGCGGCTGGAGAATGCCGCACCGTTGCATAAAGGCTGGCAGTTAATTTTGCTTAACCAGTTTCATGATATTATTCCTGGCTCGGCGATTACTGAAGCCTATGAGACCTCGGAGAAAGAATATCAGGAGATTTTTAAATACGGCCATTCCGGGCTGCAGCCGGGTCTTACGGCTTTGGCGGCTCAAGTGACTACGCTGGGAGAAGGCAGACCCTACATTGTGTTCAATAGTCTAGGCTGGGCGAGGGATGTTGCAGTTGAGCTTCCCATAAGAGATGGTGAGTTCACAGACACTATTCCTCCAGCTGTTGTTGAGGAGAACGGAGTTTCCCTTTCTGCAGATCTTCTAGTAGACAGCTCCGGCAGTACGGTGGCATCCGTGCGGGTTCCGGCGGTTCCAGCGTTTGGTTATAAGACCATTTGGCTGAGAAGTCAGGACATTGTGGCTGCGCGGGGCACAGAAGTACTTAAGAGAACTCCTGGCACAGCTATGCTTACAGATGGATGGGAGACGGAATACTACCGAATCACATTTAATGAGCGGGGAGAAATCGTCAGCCTGTTCGACAAAAAAGTAGATCGCGAAATCGTGCAGCCTGGAGAACGTGCCAATCGCTTTCATTTTTTCCACGACCGTCCAACACTTTGGGATGCTTGGGATATCGATAGCCGTTATGAAGCACAACCTGCCGGGGAAGCCGAGCTTATGGAGACAAGCATCCAACACACAGGTCTTGTGAAGGATGTACTGAGATTCCGCTGGAAGCTTAATCAATCTGAAATCACTCAGGATCTTATTCTCTATCATCAGGACCCTAGGATTGACTTCAAGACTCATGTTCGCTGGAATGAAGCTCATAAGCTGCTAAAGGTGGGATTCCCGATCGATGTTGTAGCGGAAAAAGCGACCTATGAAATTCCTTTTGGCACACTGGAGCGCTCCACGCATCGCAATACGAGCTGGGAGCAGGCGCAGTATGAGGTCTGCGGCCACCGTTTCGCGGACGTCTCCGAACACGGATATGGCGTCAGCCTATTAAACGATTCTAAATACGGTTATGACATTCAAGGCAGCGTGATCCGTTTATCGTTACTGCGCGCTCCGAAATGGCCTGATATAACTGCAGATCTGGGCGAGCATGACTTCACCTATTCCTTGTATCCGCATCAGGGGGACTGGCGCCATGCCCATACTTTACGCAAAGCAGCCGAGCTGAATCTCGAACCTTGTGTAGTAGCTGCTGAAGCGAAGCGCGGTCAGTTGCCAGCTGCAGCCTCATTTGCAGGATTTAGTGGACAGCATGTGGTGCTGGATACGATTAAGCCGGCTGAGAATGGCCAGGGTACCGTCCTGCGTTTCTACGAATCTTCAGGCGGGCGTGAAACTATAAAGCTCAGTTGGAAGTTACCTTTGAGTGAAGTCTTTTTGTCCAATGCCTTGGAGGAAGAACTGGAGCCTATTACGTATAATGAGAGCGGATTTGAACTGCAATTTACACCCTATGAGATCAAAACAATCTATCTCAGATGAGATGAATACATGAATAAAGGAGTGGACCTCTCTTGGAACAATTCAGACTACCCAAAATAGCAATGCCGAAGCTCGAACTGCCGCAGGCCATACAAGAGGTGCTTGCCGAAGCCGAGGAGAAGCTGGCTCATCGTCCCAAGCTGCTGCAGCTGTTCAAGAACTGTTTTCCCAATACGCTAGAGACCACAACAAAGCTGCTTGATGACGGAACAACCTTTGTCATTACCGGAGATATTCCAGCTTCTTGGCTGCGTGATTCAGTCGAGCAGGTGATTCAGTATGTGCCATTGGCGAAGAATGACCTCGATTTGCAGCGGATTATCGGTGGATTGATCAAACGGCATATTCACTATATCCATATCGACCCTTATGCCAACGCGTTTAACGAGCGGGCTAGTGACTGGCACTGGAGCACCAATGATATTACGGACATGTCGCCTTGGGTGTGGGAGCGGAAGTTTGAGATTGATTCCCTGTGCTTTGTTGTGCGGCTGGCCTATACCTATTGGAAAGAAACTGGAATTACAGATTTCTTCGATGCTGAATTCAAAGCGGCACTGCGCCTGATCATTGACCTGTTCAAAAGAGAGCAACACCACTTCGAGCAATCGCCCTACCGCTTCACGCGAAATAATGGCATTCCTGAAGATTCGCTGCGCAATAACGGACTAGGGATGCCGGTGAATTATACCGGAATGATCTGGTCCGGCTTCCGTTCCAGTGATGATGCCTGCGATTTCCACTACAACATTCCTGGCAATATGTTCGCCGTTGTCGCCTTGCGCCAGATGCAGGAATTTGCCGAGTGGGTATTCCGCGACTATGAATTTCTGGCCGAACTAAAAGAATTGGAATTTGAAGTGGATCACGGGATTAAGCTATACGGAATCTACCGCCATCCACAGTTTGGACCAATCTATGCCTATGAGACGGACGGATTCGGCAACTACTGTCTGATGGATGATGCTGGAACGCCAGGGCTGATCTCCATTCCGTATCTGGGTTACGCTTCTGCAGATGATCCAATTTATCAGAATACGCGACGCTTTGCCCTAAGCACAGAAAATCCCTTCTACTATGAGGGTAAAGCCGCCAAAGGCATTGGCAGTCCACATACCCCAGAGAATTACATTTGGCATATGGCCTTGTCGATGCAGGGAATTACGGCACAGACAACGGAAGAGAAGCTGGAGCTGATCGCCCTGCTGGAAAGCACCGATGCCGGAACCGGATTTATGCATGAGGGCTTCCATGCCGACGATCCAAACGTCTTTACCCGCAGCTGGTTCGCGTGGTCGAACAGTCTGTTCTCACAGCTAGTGTACCGGGCGATGAAGGAAGGCATTCTGTGAGTACGGGCCGAGTGATTCTTTTCTTCGACCCGTCATTCCCAGGCGGCCCTGCTGCAGACGATACAACAAATGATTCGTTAGCAGCACAGCTAAAGAGCTTGGGAGAAGTCGTCAGCGCGGAGCAATTAGCGCAGGCGCTCGATGCTGAACAAGCGGGTGATGTGTTTATCAACCTGCATGCACCTTACTTTCCGAAGGAGGCTTGGGCATCTATTGTGGCCTTCCTGCAACAAGGCGGCGGCCTGCTCAGCATCGGCGGCGCACCATTTAAGCATCCGGTACGGAAGCAGTCCGGCACATGGCAGGTAGAAGCCGAACAGACCGCCTATCACCGCCAACTGCATATTCATGAAGCGCTGCGCGTGAACGGCAGCCGCGTCAATTCCTATGCCGCATTGTTGGATATCCCGCTCTTCGCTGGTCAAGAACAGCTGCTGAGCCCGGCAGATACCTGGAACCTCGTGCCGCATGTTACCAAAAGCAGTGATTTGCCGGAGCAAATGGGCGCAAGCGGTCCGATGGATACACGGATTTATCCGCTCTTAAAAGGTGTTACAGCAGAAGGACGCGAGATTTCCGCACCTGTCGTTCTGTGGGAACATGTTGGCGGTCCCTTCGTGGGTGGACGCTGGATTTTTGTCGGCCAGCCGCTCGACCAGACCTTCTGGAGCAACGGGGGGGCGGAAATGCTGGCCAGCTTAGCGACATTTATTGCTAAGGGAGTGACTGAGCTTTGGGTGAAGCCCAATTACGCTTCCTACGAACAGGGCGAACAGCCTCTAATCAGCCTGCAAAGTCAGCGACTCAGCCGTCATTCGTCTTCAGTGCAGGCAGTGGAGTGGAAGCTCAGATTCACTTTACAGAAGGATGGGGAGAGCGCAGCATGTTTTGAATATGGATGCCAACTGACAGTAACTCGCGAACATAATATCCATCGGTTCCCAATGCCGGTGAAGCTGCAAGCTGGATTGTACCGCCTTACCTGTCAGGCCAAAGCTGAAGATGGAGAAGTGCGTGTGCTGCGTCAGGGCTTCTGGAGTTACGATGCAGATCTGTTAGCGCAAGGCGAGTCAATCACCGCTGGTCGGGACTATTTTATAAAAGAAGGCAAGCCGCTGCCGGTAGTGGGCATGACCTATATGACTTCGGATGTGGCGCGCAAGTTCCTGTTCCTGCCGAATGCGCAGGTATGGGACCGGGATATGGCGCAGATGAAGAAGGCCGGCATTAACTGGATTCGGACCGGCATTTGGACCGCTTACCGGAATGTGATGCAGGTAGACGGACATGCTTCCGAGGAAGTACTGCGGGCGATCGATGCTTTTTTACTGACTGCCAAAAGACATGACCTGCAGGTAACCTTCACCTTTTTCTCCTTTACACCAGAAACGTGGGAAGGGCGTAATCCATACCTTGATCCACGCAGCGTAGAGGCGCAAAAACGCTTTATCCGCTCCATTGTTTCCCGACACCGCAACACGAGCCATGTAGATTGGGATCTGATCAATGAACCTTCTATGTTTGATCCACCGCGTATTTTCTCGGATGGACCGAGCACGGCTAGTGATAGATATGAACAACAGGCCTTCTCGTCTTGGCTGGAGACTCGGCATGTCAGCATCTCCATTCTTCAGGAGCGCTGGAATATGACGCCACTTGAGCTGCCGAGCTTCACAGCAGCCCTGCCTCCTGAGCGGGAAGAGATTAATTTCAGCATACAGGATGTACACCAAGGCAAACGTGGTACACGCTGGCTGGATTATTGTTTGTTCTCAATGGATATGCATAACGTTTGGGCCAAAGAGCTGTACGGAACGATCAAAGAACTGAGTCCTAAACAATTAGTTACCGTAGGGCAAGATGAAGCGCTTGGCGCACAAAGACCGTCGCCGTTCTTCTATGAAGAGGCTGTCGATTATACGACGGTCCATACCTGGTGGCTGAACGATAACCTGCTGTGGAGCGGTATTTTTGCCAAAACAGCAAACAAGCCTAATCTGGTGCAGGAGACTGGCATTATGTACGTGGAGACACCGGACGGGCGGGCGAAACGCAGCGAAGAAGAGCTGCGGGCAATGCTGGAACGCAAGTATGCATATGCGTTTGCTTCAGGTGGAGCCGGTGCCATCCAGTGGATCTGGAACACGAACTTCTATATGGATAATGCTAATGAATCACAGATCGGAGCTGTACGGGCAGATGGTACCGAGAAACCGGAAGCCGAAGTCTCTTACGATTTTGGTCATTTTATAGGTGAAGCTGGAGAGCTGTTTGCCGAGCGGAAGCTCGAAGAGATTGCTGTTATTTTCCCCTATTCAAATGATCTATCGAACCGGAAGCTGGCCTTTGATGCCACCACACGGTTGACGCGTATCCTATCCTATCAGCTGCATCTGCCGTTCCGTGCTGTTTCGGAATACGGCCTTGAGGCTCTGGAGGCACAACCGCCCAAGCTGATCTTACTGCCAAGCGCGCACAACCTCGATGATGAAGCCATGGACAAACTGATCAGAATTGTTGAGCAGACGGGTGCGGTGCTGCTGGTTACTGGATCCCTAGGGATTAACGCCTATTGGCAGCCGTCCGACCGCTTGAAACACCTCTTGGGTCAACGTGAACTCCGCAATGTACGACGGGAGGAATTGCTGAATCTTGCCGGCAGCACCTTCGCAGTGTCTTATGGACAGCGCCGAATTGCCGAGCTAGTGAAAGAAGTGGCGGTGCATGCTGCTGCGGACTTAGCTCCTAATCTTCAACCTGGTGATACTGTAGTGGAAATGCCTTTGGGTAAAGGACGTCTCATCTGGTGCCCACTTCCACTGGAGCTAAATGAGCGGGACGAACCGATTGCCGAGCTATATCGCTATGCGGCAGAAGCATCCGGTATTCAGACTGAGCTAGAGTGGGTTATGGGTGGGGATTTACCGGGAGTCTATGGACGCAAGCTGAGCTTTGCGGAAGGAGCACTCTATATCTTTGTATCTGAGTACGCTTGGGATGCAGAGATCGAGGTCAGAGATCCAGATACTAGCATCAGCTACACCTTCCGGTTGGAAAAAGAACGATCTGTGCTTTTCGCGACGGATAAGGCTGGACAGCTGGTGTCGGTATACAGACCAGGGGAAGTAGCTATTTCACTTCATAGAAGCTGAATAATAGAGGAGAGACTGCATTATGACTAAGAAAAAAACAGCGCATATTGTTTCCCACACCCACTGGGACCGGGAATGGTATTTGCCCTATGAGAAGCATCATGTCCGGCTGGTTCAGCTTGTAGATGCACTGCTGGAGAAGCTGGACAGTGATACGGCTTTTCGCAGCTTTTATCTGGATGGACAGACGATTATTCTGGAGGATTACCTTCAGGTGCGGCCGGAGAAAAAAGAGAAGCTTGAACAGTATATCCGTGCAGGGCGAATTCTGATCGGACCGTGGTATATTTTGCAGGATGCCTTTCTTACAAGCGGCGAGGCCAATGTGCGCAACATGCAGATCGGACACCAGGATGCGATTAAATATGGTGAACCGTCCAAAATCGGCTATTTCCCCGACACCTTCGGACTGGTTGGACAGACGCCGCAGCTAATGGTTCAATCCGGCATTACCAATGCTTTCTTCGGACGGGGAGTTAAGCCGACGGGCTTCAATAATACCGTCTCGGACGGCGGGTACGAGTCCTCGTTCTCCGAGCTGATCTGGGAAGGACCGGACGGCTCGCGAATTCTCGGTATTTTATTTGCCAATTGGTACTCCAACGGCAACGAGATTCCTGTAGACGAAACGGCGGCCCGCGAATTCTGGGATCGCAAGCTGGCTGATGCGGAGAAATACGCTTCGACGGGCGAGCTGCTGTTCATGAATGGCTGTGACCATCAGCCGCTGCAACTGGATTTGCCTGCGGCTATTCGCACGGCACAAGCATTGTACCCGGATATAGAGTTTATCCATTCCAACTTTCCAGACTACCTGACTGCTCTGGAATCGGATCTGAAAGATCCTCTATCCTCCGGAAATCATAAGCTTTCGTCTGTGATTGGCGAGCTGCGCAGTCAGCGCACGGACGGTTGGGGCACCCTAGTGAATACAGCTTCGGCCCGCATCTACCTGAAACAGATGAACCAGCAGGGTCAGACATTACTCGAAAAAGTAGCAGAACCGCTCGCCTCCATTGCCCATCTTGCAGGCAAGCCTTACCCTCATCATCTGTTCACTTATGCTTGGAAGACATTAATGCAGAATCATCCGCATGATAGCATCTGTGGATGCAGTGTAGATGAAGTGCATCGCGAGATGGTGACGCGTTTCGATAAAAGCCGTCATGTAGCCGAAAGCATCGTAGAAGATAGCGTAAGCTTCATTGCGGATACTGTTGATACGTCAGCTTTTAGCAGGTATGGGGACAATGCGGTACCATTTGTAGTAATGAATACAACAGGCTGGAGCCGGACAGGCACCGTCGTTATTGACCTGGACGTTGCCCGTTTATATCTGCGCGAAGGACATACGCTGGAAGAGACCGCCCGCAGAATGCAGGAGATAAAGCTCTCTGGACGTATGTTGGTGGATGAAAGTGGTGTGATGTTGGCTTGTTCTATAGAAGACTTAGGTCTGCAATTCGGCTACGATCTGCCAGATGATAAATTCCGGCAGTCATATATGTGCCGCAAGATACGGTTAACATTCGAAGCAGCACAGGTACCTGCACTTGGACTTCGCACCTATGCTTGGGTCGAATCATCGAGTGCTGTTCCTGAATACAACTCCCTATTTAATGGGGAATACGTAATGGAGAATGCTGGCCTCAGAGTGGAGATTGACCCTGACGGTTCATTTACCCTGCTGGATAAGCAAAACGGTGTCTTATACTTAGACCTTGGTGTTTATGAGAACACTGGAGACATCGGTAATGAATATATGTACAAGCAGCCCGAAGGAGAAACTGCACTGACTACCAAAGGAAATGCTGCAGCTATTCACGTACTGGAAGATACTCCATTCCGCGCTGCAATTGAGATACAGCACGATTGGGAGATCCCGGCAGCAGCGGATGAGAGACTGGATGCAGAGCAGCGCTCTCTGGTTTATTATCCGGAGCGTAAAGCACAGCGGAGCCAGAATACCGTCATCATGAAGCTACGTACAGTTATTTCGCTGGAGCGTGCCGGTAAAGGGCTGCAAATTGATTCCACCATAAATAATCAGGCGAAGGATCACCGGGTTCGGATGTTGTTCCCCACCGATCTTCAAACCACTGTTCACCATGTGGATTCGATGTTCGAAATTGCCAAGCGGGATAACGTACCAGCCCCGGAATGGCTGAATCCAAGTAACACCCAGCACCAGCAGGCATTTGTTGATGTCAGCAATGATAAGGCGGGTCTTACTGTGGCCAACCTTGGGTTGAATGAGTATGAGGTTCTGCGTGACGGACGCAATACCATCGCAGTTACTCTGCTGCGCAGTGTAGGCGAGCTTGGGGATTGGGGTTGGTTCCCGACACCAGAAGCTCAGTACCTAGGTGAACACACCGTAAGTCTGAAGCTTATCCCACATAGCATAGACGGGATATCCTCTGGTGCTTATGCTGAGGCTTATCAATTTCAGATACCTTGGACTGTAGTTCAGACAGAGGTCCACCCAGGAACTCTTACTTCGGGATATGCACCTATTCAGTGGGAGAGTCCTTCTGCCGCGTTCTCTTCCTTGAAGATGAACGCGAACACAGATGATCTGCTGTTGCGCTGGTATAACATGAGCGTCTCATCAGCACAGCTTGATTTGAGCCTGGAGCTGCCACATGTTCATTTATACAAGACGAATATTCTAGAAGAGCGTATGCCTGTGTCTGTACAGGAAGAGATGGAGAAGCATTCTATACAGATAGGTCCCTGTGAAATAGTTACGTTTGGTATTCAACTAAAAGACTAACCAGCAGTAGTAAAAGTGACCTTGGCAGAAATGCCAAGGTCACTTTTTTTGTATCTGCCTTTTCTATTTGAGTTAGCGAACGCAGCAGCTAAATGAAATTCATTTTAGAAAAAGCTTGCAATGAATCTCCAATCATGATATATTCTAAGTCCGGCCGAGAGACATCAACGCCGAGCACGAAAATGAAATAAAAAAAGTGCTTGCATTACACGAATGAATGTGATATATTATAAGAGTTGCTGGTGAGACATTAAACGCCGACAACGAGAACTTGATCTTTGAAAACTGAACAACGAGTGAGTGGGATTTTACGAAAGTAAAATCCAAAAGAAGATGAGTTTCACGGCATTTATGCTGGAGTAAACTTGTCGGTTGAGAATGTAAATTCTCGTCAGAGGTTTCAAAATGAGCAATCGCTCTTTTCAATACAAATTGGAGAGTTTGATCCTGGCTCAGGACGAACGCTGGCGGCATGCCTAATACATGCAAGTCGAGCGGAGTTTTGTTGAAAGCTTGCTTTCAACAGGATTTAGCGGCGGACGGGTGAGTAACACGTAGGCAACCTGCCCCATAGCCTGGGATAACTACCGGAAACGGTAGCTAATACCGGATAATTCCTTTTCCCACCTGGGAAGAGGATGAAAGACGGAGTAATCTGTCGCTGAGGGATGGGCCTGCGGCGCATTAGCTAGTTGGTGGGGTAACGGCTCACCAAGGCGACGATGCGTAGCCGACCTGAGAGGGTGAACGGCCACACTGGGACTGAGACACGGCCCAGACTCCTACGGGAGGCAGCAGTAGGGAATCTTCCGCAATGGGCGCAAGCCTGACGGAGCAATGCCGCGTGAGTGATGAAGGTTTTCGGATCGTAAAGCTCTGTTGCCAGGGAAGAACGTCTTATAGAGTAACTGCTATAAGAGTGACGGTACCTGAGAAGAAAGCCCCGGCTAACTACGTGCCAGCAGCCGCGGTAATACGTAGGGGGCAAGCGTTGTCCGGAATTATTGGGCGTAAAGCGCGCGCAGGCGGCTATTTAAGTCTGGTGTTTAAACCTTGGGCTCAACCTGAGGTCGCACTGGAAACTGGGTGGCTTGAGTGCAGAAGAGGAAAGTGGAATTCCACGTGTAGCGGTGAAATGCGTAGATATGTGGAGGAACACCAGTGGCGAAGGCGACTTTCTGGGCTGTAACTGACGCTGAGGCGCGAAAGCGTGGGGAGCAAACAGGATTAGATACCCTGGTAGTCCACGCCGTAAACGATGAGTGCTAGGTGTTAGGGGTTTCGATACCCTTGGTGCCGAAGTTAACACAGTAAGCACTCCGCCTGGGGAGTACGGTCGCAAGACTGAAACTCAAAGGAATTGACGGGGACCCGCACAAGCAGTGGAGTATGTGGTTTAATTCGAAGCAACGCGAAGAACCTTACCAGGTCTTGACATCCCTCTGAATCCGCTAGAGATAGCGGCGGCCTTCGGGACAGAGGAGACAGGTGGTGCATGGTTGTCGTCAGCTCGTGTCGTGAGATGTTGGGTTAAGTCCCGCAACGAGCGCAACCCTTATGCTTAGTTGCCAGCACATTATGGTGGGCACTCTAAGCAGACTGCCGGTGACAAACCGGAGGAAGGTGGGGATGACGTCAAATCATCATGCCCCTTATGACCTGGGCTACACACGTACTACAATGGCCGGTACAAAGGGCTGCGAAACCGCGAGGTGGAGCGAATCCCAACAAAGCCGGTCTCAGTTCGGATTGCAGGCTGCAACTCGCCTGCATGAAGTCGGAATTGCTAGTAATCGCGGATCAGCATGCCGCGGTGAATACGTTCCCGGGTCTTGTACACACCGCCCGTCACACCACGAGAGTTTACAACACCCGAAGTCGGTGGGGTAACCCGCAAGGGAGCCAGCCGCCGAAGGTGGGGTAGATAATTGGGGTGAAGTCGTAACAAGGTAGCCGTATCGGAAGGTGCGGCTGGATCACCTCCTTTCTATGGAGAATCGTTTCCTGTAACGGAAACATTCGAACAGAAGCCGCAAGGCTTCTAGTGAACCCTTAGGGTTTGCACACACTCACTCGTTGCTCAGTTTTGAGAGTTGAAGCTCTCAATTTTGTTTTGTCTGTAAGGACGAACAAAAACTTTTGCCAGAATATTTCCCCCTCACAACCGTGATGTGGTTAAATAATCTGGACCTTGATCCTTGAAAACTGGATACCGAAACGAATTTGCGTTTTAGAACATTTTATCTGTCGCTTGTGTAAACGAGCGAAAGTGTATTATGGCTTAGCGAAGGTTTTCGATGGTGAAACGACTTTTGGCTTTGAATGACCTGCGAACGGAGTGATCCGGTAGCAACATTCAAAACAAGATGAGTGAACAAGCGAAACACTGGAGCATTGGTTAAGCTAATAAGAGCACACGGAGGATGCCTAGGCGCCAGGAGCCGACGAAGGACGTGGCGAACAACGAAACTGCCTCGGGGAGCTGTAAGCAAGCTTTGATCCGGGGGTGTCCGAATGGGGAAACCCAGCTGTGGTAATGCGCAGTTACTCATACCTGAATACATAGGGTATGTAGAGGCAGACCAGGGGAACTGAAACATCTAAGTACCCTGAGGAAGAGAAAACAATAGTGATTCCGTCAGTAGCGGCGAGCGAACGCGGAACAGCCTAAACCTAAGAGCTTGCTCTTAGGGGTTGTGGGACGTCTCACATGGAGTTACAAAGGAATATGGTAGGTGAAGAGGTCTGGAAAGGCCCGCGATAGAGGTAAAAGCCCTGTAGCCTAAACTGTGTTCTCTCCGAGACGGATCCCGAGTAGTGCGGGGCACGTGAAACCCCGTATGAATCCAGCAGGACCATCTGCTAAGGCTAAATACTACCTGGCGACCGATAGTGAAACAGTACCGTGAGGGAAAGGTGAAAAGCACCCCGGAAGGGGAGTGAAATAGAACCTGAAACCGTGTGCTTACAAAAAGTCAGAGCCCTATCTATGGGTGATGGCGTGCCTTTTGTAGAATGAACCGGCGAGTTACGTTTACCATGCAAGGTTAAGGTGAGAAGCCGGAGCCGCAGCGAAAGCGAGTCTGAATAGGGCGACTTGAGTATGGGGGCGTAGACCCGAAACCGTGTGATCTACCCCTGTCCAGGGTGAAGGTGCGGTAACACGCACTGGAGGCCCGAACCCACGCATGTTGAAAAATGCGGGGATGAGGTGGGGGTAGCGGAGAAATTCCAATCGAACTCGGAGATAGCTGGTTCTCCCCGAAATAGCTTTAGGGCTAGCCTCGGTATGAGAGTAGTGGAGGTAGAGCACTGATTGGGTGCGGGGCCCGCAAGGGTTACCAAGCTCAGTCAAACTCCGAATGCCATATACTTATTACCGGGAGTCAGACAGTGAGTGCTAAGATCCATTGTCGAAAGGGAAACAGCCCAGACCATCAGCTAAGGTCCCCAAGTGTGTGTTAAGTGGGAAAGGATGTGGAGTTGCACAGACAACCAGGATGTTGGCTTAGAAGCAGCCACCATTGAAAGAGTGCGTAATAGCTCACTGGTCGAGTGACTCTGCGCCGAAAATGTAACGGGGCTAAACACACCACCGAAGCTATGGCTAGATACATTGTATCTGGGGTAGGGGAGCGTTGTATATACGTTGAAGGTATACCGTGAGGAGTGCTGGAGCGTATACAAGTGAGAATGCCGGTATGAGTAACGAAAAGATCAGTGAGAATCTGATCCGCCGAAAGCCCAAGGTTTCCTGAGGAAGGCTCGTCCGCTCAGGGTAAGTCGGGACCTAAGGCGAGGCCGAAAGGCGTAGTCGAAGGACAACAGTTTGAAATTACTGTACCACCGTAATCCGCTATGAGCGATGGGGTGACGCAGGAGGGTAGTGACGCGGACTGATGGAAGTGTCCGTCTAAGCAGTGAGGCTGATGTGTAGGCAAATCCGCACATCGTTAAGGCTGGGCTGTGATGGGGAGCGAAAATTGTAGTAGCGAAGGTCATGATCTCACACTGCCAAGAAAAGCCTCTAGCCAGGAGAAGGTGCCCGTACCGCAAACCGACACAGGTAGGCGAGAAGAGAATTCTAAGGCGCGCGGAAGAACTCTCGTTAAGGAACTCGGCAAAATGACCTCGTAACTTCGGGAGAAGAGGTGCCTCGGTAGGGTGAATAGCCCGAGGGGGCCGCAGTGAAAAGGCCCAAGCGACTGTTTAGCAAAAACACAGGTCTGTGCGAAGCCGTAAGGCGAAGTATACGGGCTGACGCCTGCCCGGTGCTGGAAGGTTAAGGGGAGCGGTTAGGGGTTAAACCCGAAGCTGTGAACCGAAGCCCCAGTAAACGGCGGCCGTAACTATAACGGTCCTAAGGTAGCGAAATTCCTTGTCAGGTAAATTCTGACCCGCACGAATGGCGTAACGACTTGGGCGCTGTCTCAACGAGAGATCCGGTGAAATTTTAATACCTGTGAAGATGCAGGTTACCCGCGACAAGACGGAAAGACCCCATGGAGCTTTACTGCAGCTTGATATTGAATTTGGGTACGATCTGTACAGGATAGGTGGGAGCCTAAGAAGCAGGAGCGCAAGCTTCTGCAGAGGCGACGTTGGGATACCACCCTGATCGTATCTAGGTTCTAACCTAGTGCCCTCATCGGGTACGGGGACCGTGTCAGGCGGGCAGTTTGACTGGGGCGGTCGCCTCCTAAAGAGTAACGGAGGCGTTCCAAGGTTCCCTCAGAATGGTTGGAAATCATTCGCAGAGTGCAAAGGCATAAGGGAGCTTGACTGCGAGACCTACAAGTCGAGCAGGGACGAAAGTCGGACTTAGTGATCCGGTGGTACCGCATGGAAGGGCCATCGCTCAACGGATAAAAGCTACCCTGGGGATAACAGGCTTATCTCCCCCAAGAGTCCACATCGACGGGGAGGTTTGGCACCTCGATGTCGGCTCATCGCATCCTGGGGCTGAAGTAGGTCCCAAGGGTTGGGCTGTTCGCCCATTAAAGCGGTACGCGAGCTGGGTTCAGAACGTCGTGAGACAGTTCGGTCCCTATCTGTCGTGGGCGCAGGAAATTTGAGAGGAGCTGTCCTTAGTACGAGAGGACCGGGATGGACGTACCGCTGGTGCATCAGTTGTTCCGCCAGGAGCATGGCTGAGTAGCTACGTACGGACGGGATAAGCGCTGAAAGCATCTAAGCGTGAAGCCCCCCTCGAGATGAGATTTCCCAATTAGTAAGACCCCTTGAAGACGACGAGGTAGATAGGTTGGAGGTGGAAGTGCAGCAATGCATGGAGCTGACCAATACTAATCGGTCGAGGGCTTATCCACAAACAAGCAAGAAGCGCAGATTCGATTCGGATTCAGTTTTCAGGCGATTCAAGCCTGTGCATTTAGCTATAAATGCCCGTTTGGTGGCGATAGCGGAGGGGTTCCACACGTACCCATCCCGAACACGACCGTTAAGCCCTCCAGCGCCGATGGTACTTGGACCGAAGGGTCCTGGGAGAGTAGGACGTTGCCAAGCGGACAACCACATTACTTGTGGTATTTTTTTTGCCCTTAATATATGTATACGATAGAAGGGCCCTTAGCTCAGCTGGTTAGAGCGCACCCCTGATAAGGGTGAGGTCGGTGGTTCGAGTCCACTAGGGCCCACCATATTCCCTGATAGCTCAGTTGGTAGAGCACTCGACTGTTAATCGAGTTGTCACAGGTTCGAGCCCTGTTCGGGGAGCCATATGTGGAGAGGTGTCCGAGTTTGGCCGAAGGAGCACGATTGGAAATCGTGTAGGCGTCACAAGCGTCTCGAGGGTTCGAATCCCTCTCTCTCCACCACAAAAATTTTAAGACTAAGGCCCGTTGGTCAAGGGGTTAAGACACCTCCCTTTCACGGAGGTAACATGGGTTCGAATCCCATACGGGTCATATCATGGAGGCTTAGCTCAGCTGGGAGAGCATCTGCCTTACAAGCAGAGGGTCGGGGGTTCGAACCCCTCAGCCTCCACCATATTGTTACACAATCTAGCTGTATAGCTAATGACGCGGGGTGGAGCAGCCCGGTAGCTCGTCGGGCTCATAACCCGAAGGCCGCAGGTTCAAATCCTGCCCCCGCAACCAATTTATTTTTATGTAATATGGTTTTGGACAATGGCATAGTGAATTTAACACATTCATGTGTCACCAAAAGATCAGAGGTCAATCGCCTCGAAATCTGCTATACTTAATGACGCGGGGTGGAGCAGCCCGGTAGCTCGTCGGGCTCATAACCCGAAGGCCGCAGGTTCAAATCCTGCCCCCGCAACCAATTTATTTTTATCTAGTAAGGCTTTGAACAAAGGCATAGTGAATTTGACAAGTTCATGTGTCACCAAAAGATCAGAGGTCAATCGCCTCGAAATCTGTTATACTTAATGACGCGGGGTGGAGCAGCCCGGTAGCTCGTCGGGCTCATAACCCGAAGGCCGCAGGTTCAAATCCTGCCCCCGCAACCAATTTTGACTTATGTTTTATGTCTATGGAACCGTGGTGTAGTTGGCCTAACATGCCTGCCTGTCACGCAGGAGATCGCGGGTTCGAATCCCGTCGGTTCCGCCATTTTGTTAATTGATGTTGGGGATTAGCCAAGCGGTAAGGCAACGGACTCTGACTCCGTCACCATAGGTTCAAATCCTATATCCCCAGCCATTTTGAGAGCCATTAGCTCAGTTGGTAGAGCACCTGACTTTTAATCAGGGTGTCGAAGGTTCAAATCCTTCATGGCTCACCATTTTCTTTTGCTTTGTGCGCGTGTGGCGGAATTGGCAGACGCACTAGACTTAGGATCTAGCGTCTATGACGTGGGGGTTCAAGTCCCTCCACGCGCACCATTTTTATTTGCGGACGTGGCTCAGCGGTAGAGCATCGCCTTGCCAAGGCGAGGGTCGCGGGTTCGATTCCCGTCGTCCGCTCCAATAGTTTTATATGCGCCCTTAGCTCAGCTGGATAGAGCGTTTGACTACGAATCAAAAGGCCGGGGATTCGAATTCCTCAGGGCGCACCATTTTTTGGAATTAATCTTAACTTTATACTGTCGGGACGTAGCTCAGCTTGGTAGAGCACCTGGTTTGGGACCAGGGGGTCGCATGTTCAAATCGTGTCGTCCCGATATTACATTTTTGCGGGTGTAGTTCAATGGTAGAACTTCAGCCTTCCAAGCTGATAGCGTGGGTTCGATTCCCATCACCCGCTTGGAGATTCACCTTTAAGTTATAAAAGAAAGAGCCGTGGATTTTCACGGCTCTTTCTTTTTATGTAGTATAGGATAGGCTGGTAAACTCGGATGTCTGGGAGGCTGTACTTCTCTTATGTAGGAAGGAATTTTAAGGGAGCCGATATTTACGTATCCTATAAACGCGAGAGCGTAGGCTACTCGCGTTTTTGATGTGAATAAGTTTATAAGAATTGTACGATTGTTGACAGCCAAGGAGAATTAGGCGCTGGTATAGTACAGTTATGGATTCTACAGCATCCCGTAACTAAGGAGTATACTTAATGACTGATAAAATAATTCGAATCTTCAAGATTATTAGTGCCATACAGTCTCATCCAGGAATAAAAGCTGCTGATTTGGCCCTCAAATGTGAGGTGAATATTCGAACAATCTATAGAGACCTGGAAGTGCTCAGTCTTATTGCCCCGGTCACGAATGAGGGTAGAGGTATGGGCTATAAGTTTATGGGTAAGTTTTTTTTATACCCACTTGATTTCTCTGAGCAGGAGGCGCTAGCTTTTTCACTGTTACCTTCCGTGTTGACTCCAGATAAAATCCCACAGGGCTTTAATACAGCTTACGATAAAGTGCTGGGTACACATCTGAAGGAGAAATCAAAGCAGAACGATATTCTAGAGAACATAGCGGATATTATCCAGATGGGTAAGCCTGCTTACCGAAAGGAAAGCCAGAACTTCCTGCAGCCTATTATTGAGGCTATTTTGGAGCAAAGGAGCATCCGTGCGATCTATCATTCACAGTCGCGTAATGCGACAACAGAACGTGAAATCGATCCTTATTATTTGATTCCGCGTGATCAGCGCTTCTATTTAATCGGCTTCTGCCACTTAAAGCAAGCGATCCGGACCTTTCGGATTAGCCGATTTCAGCAGGTGGAAATTACATCCTCGGCTTTTGATAAAGGAACCTTTAATATCAAGCAATATTTGAAAAATACGTGGTCTATTGACCGTGGCAGTAAAAATATAACGTTCAAGGTTCGTTTTCGCTCGGAGATAGCCCGCTATATTAAAGAAGAAGAGTTGTTTGTCCACCCACGGATGAGGGATGAAGAGGACGGTAGCTTAAACTTCGAGGTTACAGTAAATAATGAGAAAGAATTCATGAAATGGATTCTGCAATATGGGCCTAATGCAGAGATTATAGAGCCAGTATCGGCAAGAGAGCAATTAAAGCAACAGTTGGAGCAGTGGATGAGTATTTATCAGAACTCATCTCAACCGGATAAGTTGTATTAATCTGACTGGAATATAATATTTTCTAGATATGGAATTGAAAACGTTTGACTCTTATCGAATTGGATGCTAAGCTTGGCTGAAGTATAGGCATTCCGCAAAGCTGCGGGGTGCCTTACTCTGTTTTTGGGAATATTATTTACCATTAATTGTTACCTGAGGGGTGATACGCCATGTGCACTTCATTGTTTTCAAATATAGGATTAAGAACTACTGAATAATTAAAAACCCGGGAGGAATTAAGATGATACAAGTGAAAGAATTTGTGGATGCGGATAATTCTTATGCAGAAAATAAGGCGAATGAGTTCTTGGCGGGGCTACAAGAGGATCAGGTTGTGAATGTATGTTACGGGTCAGTTGTTAAAGCATCACGTGATGGAGTACAACATCAGAGAAGTACTATTCTGATCGTTTACAAGACGTATGAGAAGCAATAGCTGGGGTATGTTCTTTTCTTGTCTGTCTATAGGTTCAACGCTGTGCCTTTTGTTAGCCGCCATATATATTACGATCAACTACTAATCGGTTCTATAAAGTCAAAAAGAAGGGCTTCCTCAATTTCGAGGAAGCCCTTCTTTCAGTTCTCTCTTACACTCCATCCGGTACGGATAATCCCAATCCGGTGGCGATACGCTGACCAAATTCGGGATCAGCTTTATAGAAATGGCCGATCTGGCGAAGCTTAATATCGTCTCTATCGACAGGTGTCATAGCGCCAACGATGTTCTGTACAAGGCGTGTGCGTTCCTCTTCACTGAGCAGCCGGTATAAATCGCCAGGCTGTGAGTAATGATCGTT
The DNA here is from genome assembly GCF_022369515.1 of Paenibacillus sp. 19GGS1-52. NCBI lineage: Bacteria > Bacillati > Bacillota > Bacilli > Caryophanales > Paenibacillaceae > Paenibacillus > Paenibacillus sp. 19GGS1-52. The sequence continues at coordinate 6,118,534 of NZ_CP059724.1, read as the reverse complement.
ATGATCATAGCTGACACTATCAGCAGATCCGGATACTTCAAACGCAGCCGGCTTATTCTGTGGGGATTCTGTTGGTCCACCGTAGCTGTTAGGCTCGTAGTAGACCGAACCGCCACCATTGTTTCCCGAGGCCATCGCACCATCCCGCTGGTAGTTGTTCACTTCAGCCTGTGGACGGTTGATCGGCAGATTGTTGTGGTTGGCACCTACACGGTAACGATGGGCGTCTGCGTAAGCGAACAGGCGGCCCTGCAGCATTTTGTCAGGAGAAGCTTCAATGCCAGGTACAAATGAGCCTGGTGAGAAGGTAGCCTGCTCCACCTCTGCAAAGTAGTTCTCCGGATTACGGTCAAGCACCATGCGGCCTACCTCAATCAGCGGATAATCCTTTTGCGACCACACTTTAGTCACATCAAACGGGTCAAAGCGGTACGTATTGGCATCTTCTTCAGGCATAATCTGCACATGCAGCTTCCAGGCTGGAAAGTCACCCTGTTCAATGGCTCTGAATAAGTCTTCTGTATGATAATCCGGGTTATCACCGGCAATTTGCGCAGCGAGATTCACATCAAGGTTCTTGATGCCTTGTTCTGTTTTGAAGTGGTATTTCACCCAGACAGCAGAGCCTTCAGCATTTACCCATTTGAAAGTGTGGCTTCCGAAGCCGTGCATATGTCTTAAGGTAGCTGGAATGCCACGATCGGTCATTAGAATAGTAACCTGATGCAGCGATTCGGGGGATAAAGACCAAAAGTCCCAAACAGCATTAGGGTTCTTTAAATGTGTCTGCGGATGGCGCTTCTGTGTATGGATAAAGTCCGGGAACTTAATTGCATCACGGATGAAGAAGACAGGCGTGTTATTGCCGACGAGGTCATAGTTCCCTTCTTCGGTATAGAACTTTACTGCAAAGCCGCGCGGGTCACGAACCGTATCGGCAGAGCCCAGTTCACCTGCAACAGTGGACATCCGGATGAACATCGGAGTGCGTTTACCTATTTCGGACAAAAAGCTGGCCTTGGTATATTGGGACAAGTCATGTGTGACTTCAAAGTATCCATGGGCACCGGCACCTTTAGCATGAACGACACGCTCGGGAACACGTTCTCGGTTGAAATGTGCTAATTTCTCAAGCAAATGGACATCTTGAAGTAAAGTAGGCCCACGGGAACCTGCTGTCATTGAGTTTTGATTATCGCCGACCGGAGCGCCTGAGCTAGTTGTAAGATGGTTATTGTTGTTGGTATTCATAAATTGAATCACCTCTTAGGATTTGATTTTAGATTTAGTATAAGTTCTATAATAACAATAATCGAGGGAATTGCAATCTTTTTTAAAATATAAAAATTTATAGATTTCACCCGATAAATTATGCTTATATTTCTCGAAGGCATGGATACCGTCCACAAAAGAACGGTCAAGCCATTTCTTTTTGTAATAATTTTAAATAAGGAATAATTGTGGGATTTTTTGTTTATGCTTCATCCTTAGAATGGACGATAATAGACCTATAAGTATCCCAAGAAGGAGAAACAGATGCTGAATAAATTGATTGCATTACCGTTTACCCTGAATATTGAAGAGCAAAGGCAGTTGCAGAAGGCGACACTTGAAGAAAATATTGCCCGTGGAAAATTGTTTGCGAAGATAACGATCGGAATTGAAGTGACGCTTGCATCAGCCGATATTGTGGGCTCTTTGTCAAAAGCGCATGCGAGCTTTCAGTTCAGCTTCTATTTTGCGATGTACCTGTTCATGATTCTCCTGAATATTTGCGTTCTATGGGGAGGGGCCAGATATGACAGAAGGAAGGAACGTACAGATCATAACTTGCGTACATATGAGACTGCTTTTTTCCTCTATTCGATTTTATTTATGGTATGGGGGAGCGTTGTTACGTTGGCAGACCAGCGGCTTTATGGGCAATTGATGGCATTTGTTGTTAACGTCATGAGTATCTCGGTAATTTTCTACTTTAATAACAGGAGAGTGCTATTCCTTTATTGTATTTCTACATTCGTATTGTTTATAGGGCTGCCGTTTGTTCAACACTCCAGTGAGGTGCTGATCGGCCATTATGTTAACCTGACAATCTTTCTATTCTTCTCCTGGGTGGCTTCAAGAATTCTGTATGTGACTTATTGCAGCAATTTCTATAGCAGAATTCTGCTGAAGCAGAGTAACCAAAGGCTGGAGGATGAGATAAAAGCGAACCTAAGTGTCCATGAGGAACTTGAGTTAGCGAATGAGGAGCTGCAAAGAATATCGCTTGTGGATGCGTTGACGGAGATTCCGAACCGGCGGGCTTTTGATCAAAGGGTGCAGGCATTGCTTAGTGCTCCGGATTCTGCACCATCGGTCATCTCAATCATTATGCTGGATATCGATTTCTTCAAGCTGTTTAATGATAATTACGGCCATGCGGAGGGGGATGATGTTATTACAAAAATTGCCCAAACGATTCATGCGGCAACGCGTAGCTTTTTGGATATCGCCGCCCGTATGGGAGGTGAAGAGTTCGTATTTGCAGCGTTTAATACCGATGAGCAGGAGGCAATCCAGTTAGGCGAAAGGATCAGATCTCGGATACTGGAGTTGAGATTAAGTCATGAATATTCGGCGGTTAGTCCATATGTTACGGTTAGCTTGGGAACGGCTACCGGTCTAGTTAGCGATCCTGAGCAATTTGCTGAGCTGATGAAAATGGCAGATGAGGCACTTTATTCAGCAAAGGCGAACGGACGCAATGGTCTATTCAGTATGAACAGCCCAAAATCCCGTCCACAGTAGCGGACGGGATAGAAGGAGGCAGGTGAATTCAGGAGAAAGGATAAGCTGCGCTTAGTTCTTAATGTACATTCTATTATAGTATTCCTCGAGCATACGTTTAGTAGCAAATTCAATACGGGTCGTTTCGATGCTCTTCTTCATCATCTGCACCCATTTCTCTTGGTTCTCATAGAAGGTTGGAACTACACGCTTCAAAAGGGTATCGTACAGTGCATCGCTGTCATGCTGGTCCAAAACCGCAAAATCGGCAGTTTCGAATCCATCCCCAATCTGCCAGCCATTCTCGCCATCTATACAGGCTTCTGGCCACCATCCATCAAGGATAGAGCAGTTTAGGACGCCGTTCATGGCTGCTTTCATGCCGGAGGTCCCACTAGCTTCAAGAGGTCTACGCGGATTGTTGAGCCAGATGTCGGAGCCGCGTGTCAGCTGTGCTCCAATGGTCATATCGTAATTTTCCAGGAAGACAACACTCTTGGGGTATTTTTTCATCATTGCTACAAGGTTGCTGACGATTTTCTTGCCGTTATCATCGAGCGGATGTGCTTTACCGGAGAAGACGATTTGTACTTTGCCGGTTTCCAGGTAAGGTTCGATAATCTCCGGTTGGGAGAAAATCAAGTCACTGCGTTTGTATGGAGCGGCTCTGCGTGAGAAGCCGATGAGCAGATTGTCGACATTTAAGGAAATGCCGGAACGCTCTTTGATGAAGCTAATCAATTCTCCTTTGATTTCCTTATGCGTTGCCCAAAGGTCGCCGTCTTCCTCGAAGGCCCGGGTCATCCGTTCATCCACCCAGGTCGGGGTATGAATGGCGTTAGTAATGCCGATAATACTCGATCTGCCGGCTACTTCTTTCCACATTTTATTAGCTGTATCTGCGTGCAACTGGGCAACTGCATTGGAGATGCGGGAAAGGCGCAACCCAGCAACCGTCATATTGAACGGTTCCCCACCAAGCCGCTCCATTTGATCACGAGTTAAACCATTAAAAGCGCTCATATACTCAAGCCGATCGAGCGGGTGGGTTTCGTTGCCTTCTTTTATCGGCGTATGTGTAGTGAATACCACTTCTTCCCGCGTCGCTTTCCAGGCTTCTTCAAAGGTGTCTCCACTCGACATTTTCTCGCGGATTAGCTCGGTTGCTGCCAGCGCTGCGTGGCCCTCGTTGAAATGATAGACGTCGATCGGGATTCCTAAAGCTCGCATGGCCTTAACACCGCCAATGCCAAGCACAATTTCCTGCGCAATCCGTTCCTCTCCGAACCAGCCGTACAGCTGCCCCGTAATCCAGGCATCCGCATTCTCGGGAATGTCTGTATCCAATAAATATAATGGGTTGTTGCCAAAGTGATCCGTCTTCCAGACTTTGCAGACCACATCCGTCTTTCTGACTTTAACGGTAACCTTCACCCCTGTATCTTCAAGGAAGTCATAAACATAATTATAGTAGGAGTCATATGGATTGCCGCTTGCATCAATCTTCTGATCAGTATAACCTTGCTTCCACTTCAGCCCGATGGGGATAATGGGTGCGTTAATATCTTTGGCACCTTTGATGTAGTCTCCTGCCAGAATCCCAAGACCTCCGGCATACATTTTGAAATCGGAATGAAGCCCAAACTCCATACTGAAATAGGCTACTGACGGTAATTTTTTCTGGTTCACTGGGGTAAGCCTCCTAATCGCGGATTAGATTGAAATGCAGCACTGCTGTAGGCCTCATCTAAGGTGCAAACGTTTGCTCAAAAATAGCTATTGGTTCTCTGTGGAAGCGATTGCACACCTATTCTAGCATAAACGCCGCCTAAAAGCATAGCGTAATTTCCGTTCTTAAAAAGGAGTAGGCTCGATTTGAGCAATCGACTAGGACTATAGTAGCGTTGCCATCTTTGCCCCGAGCTATAAGTACCGAAAATATGTTCTTCTATAAGTAAGCTTGCGCTTACATCCGATAGTAAAGGTTAGATATACACAACTACTGGGGAGGCACATAAGAAATGAGAAAAAGTTTTGTAATTCTTGCAAGCTGCATGCTGTCAATTACCCTTATGTCGGGAGCGGTATTGGCAAAGTCCGATAACGGACAAGGTAAGAAGGAAACTATGACAGGTAAGCAGTCGGTCACTGTATCCACACCAGCAGACGAGAAAGATAAGGGAAAAGAAAAAGATAAGGGAAAAGAAACAGTAACCAACGCTACATATAATAATGGTCACAATGGATACAAGGGGCTCTTGAATGCGATTGAGAATGTTAAGGATAAACCAGCTGGTGCCGTTATTGCCGAGCTTCTGTTGACTCAATATAATACTCAACTTACTGCTGAAATGAAAGCAGAGCTTGAGGCGATCGTGGAGAAGGATGCAGCTCTGTCAGCACTTGCGGATATGCTGGACAAAAATGGAAGCGTTACCGATGCGGTTTATGTAGAAAAGGAAGCTATCAAAGCGAATGTAAAGAATCTGGATTCTTACAAAAAACTGGGCAAGCTGTATGAAAAAATGGGTGATAATGGCGTGAAGCTATACGTAAATGGTGAAGAGCCTTCCTATGAAGTCGCCCCAATCCTCACGAACGGCAGTACTTTAGTACCGTTCCGGGCAATTTCCGAGGCCTTGCAAGCAGAGGTGGTCTGGAATAAAGAGGAGCGTTCTGTTACCGTAACCCGTGACGGAATTACAGTGAAGCTCTTTATCGATAAAAAGATAGCTTATGTTAATGGTCAACAGGTCATACTTCTGGTGCCCCCTACGATTATAAACGGCAGTACGGTTGTACCCGTTAGGGTTGTGAGTGAGTCTCTGAAGGCTACTGTTAAATGGGAACCAGAAACGCAGTCCGTAGTGATCTATGAAGAATAGGACAACAAGTTAAGCTGGAGTCAGCAATGAATCCGAAGTTGTGAAAATAAAGAACACGGCGAATGCTGCCCGTGTTCTTTATTTTGCAGAATAGCCAGTAGGGGTTTGATTAACCGGGATATAGTCGATATGATATAAAGTATTACAAACTGGTGGTGTCTAAATGGGGATAGTTGTGATTGGAAGTTTGAATATGGATATGGTTGTGCGCACCGTCCGTGCTCCGGAAGCAGGGGAGACCTTGTTCGGGCAGGGATTTGCTCTGTCTCCAGGCGGTAAAGGTGCCAATCAGGCCGTAGCGGCAGCACGTCTTGGTGCTGAGCTTACGATGGTCGGCCGGGTCGGCAAGGATACTTTTGGCGGCGAGTTACTTGAGATTATGAGACAAGAAGGCATCCATATAGAACATATTTCTGTGAGTGACAACCTAGTAACAGGGGTAGCCTCGATCGTTCTGGAAGAGAACGGAGAAAATAGGATTATCGTTGTGCCGGGAGCGAATATTGAACTTAATGTTGGGGATATTCAAAAGTTAACGTCTGTGATCAGTAGTGCTGAGTTTATTATGATGCAGCTGGAGATGGATCTGGCGATGAGTGAATGCGCGATTCCATTGCACATAGTCACGGTATCCCGGTTATTTTGAATCCAGCTCCTGCAAGAGCACTTAGTGACGAGCTGCTAAGCCAAGTAACGTATCTGACTCCAAATGAGACGGAGGCGGGAATATTGGCGGGTATCGCAGTGAATAGCTTAGAAACCGCTAAGCAAGCGGCCCAGATCCTATTGCAAAAAGGTGTGCAGCATGTGATTGTCACCTTGGGTTCTAAAGGTGCGCTGATCGTTAACCACGAAGGAGTTCAGCATATTCCGGGATTCCCTGTGCATGCGGTAGATACCGTTGCTGCTGGGGATTCCTTTAATGGTGCGTTAGCCCAGCAACTGACAAGTGGCAAGTCACTAAAGGAAGCCGTGAGCTTCGCCAACGCCGTTGGTGCACTGACGGTGGGGAAAGCAGGAGCCATTCCTTCATTGCCCTGGCTGGCAGAGGTTGAGCAGTTCTTGAAGCAGGAAGCCGCGCGATTAGAATAGGTATACTATAAGATGTCGAGTACAAGGAGTTGAAATGGATGAGCAGGACCATAACTATTAAAGATGTGATCATCGGCGAGGGGATACCTAAGATATGTGTTCCACTAGTTGGGACAACGTTATCCGAGCTGAAGCAGGAGACTGAGGCGTTGCAGCTGCTGGCACCAGATCTGGTGGAGTGGCGGGTGGATTTCTATGAGCAGGTGGAGGATATTCAGGCAGTCAAGGAAGCGTTAAAGCTAATTCATGCTATCATTCCAAACCTGCCACTCATCTTTACCTTCCGCAGTGCCAAGGAAGGCGGCGAGAAGCAGGTAAATACAGAGTATTATATAGAACTCAATAAAGCTGCAGCCGAGAGTGGTCTGGTCGATATTATTGATGTTGAATTATTCAATGAGGAAGCAGATATAAGGGGGCTTATTGCCGCTGCCCATGTACATAATGTGTTCGTCATCCTTTCTAATCATGATTTCAATGGAACTCCTGCTAGGGATGAAATCATATCCCGTCTGTGCAGAGCTCAGGAGCTTGGTGGGGATCTGCCTAAAATTGCTGTGATGCCGAAATCTGCAGGTGATGTGCTGACGCTGCTGGAAGCAACCCATATTATGAAGGAGCAATATGCCGACCGTCCAATCATTACGATGTCGATGGCAGGAGCCGGGGTAATCAGCCGTCTCGCCGGTGAAGTATTCGGCTCAGCTCTTACCTTTGGTGCTGCTCATAAACCTTCGGCACCGGGACAGGTGGCTGTTACGGAGTTGCGGGATGTGTTGTCCTTGCTGCATCGCAGCTTGTAATTAGCACCATTGTCTAAGATGCTGATGCTGAGATAGAGCATTTATATACTGTTAGTTCATATCAAACGGCATCCGAATGCAACGGATGCCGTTTGATATGTCTGTCTATTTATTGTTGCAATATTCCCCGCTCCAGAAAAACTTCTTTCGCCACAAACGTTGCATTCAGTACTCGCGGAAAACCGGTATAGGGTATGCAGTGAAGCAGTGCTTCAATAATCTCTTTGGGGGAAAGTCCCACATTAAGCGCTGCATTAATGTGAACTTTGAGCTGAGGCTCACACCCTCCTTGAGTAGTGAGTGAAGATAGGGTTATTAGCTGGCGCTGTTTAGAATCCAGCCCCTCCCTACAATAAATATCACCAAACCCGAATTCAACCACATACTTGCCAAGATCAGGAGCAATATCCTGAAGCGAATCTACTACACGTGCGCCCCCTTCGCCGTCTATTTCCATCAGCTTTTCCCATCCGCGCGCAAAACGTTCAGTAGTCATAAATAATTCCTCCCATTGAATTAGTTGAATTGTCTATTTCAGGGTACACCTTAGAGTGCACTCTAAAGCAATAGGCGAAATTTTGTGGTATGCTTTTTGCATGGAAAAGTTACTTAATATTCAAGAAATGTCGAAGCTCATAGGACTCAGTACGCATACTTTGAGATATTACGAAAAGATGGGAATGCTCAAAGGTGTAGCACGCAATGACCAAGGCTACCGCTGTTATTCGGAAGTTGACCTGCTATGGATTCAGTTTCTGATTTGCTTACGTGAAATGGATATGCCCATCAGCGAAATGATGCACTATTCCAATCTACGTAGCCAAGGAGATTCAACAGTCTATGAGAGGAGAGTTATGCTAGAGGCTCATCAGGATAAGGTTGTGCAGCAAATGAACAAGCTGAATGAAAATCTGGGGAAGATTGGGGCTAAGATTGAGCATTATAAAGGTCTGGAGAAAGCAGTGTTCAGTGAAAAATAAAGCGGCACCAGAATTTCAGATGCCGCTTTTCCCTTTTCTGGAGGCTAGTAAGCCTTCTTACATAGGCATATTAGTGTAAATGTGTACAGCATCTCTCAAGAACTGTGCGAAGCCCGGCTGGTGCTTATCATAATAGCTAGTGAAGCGTTCGTCATCCACGTACATTTGTACGACCCCTGCGTGAGCTTGCTTGGAGTAGCTGTTCCAGTAGAAGCTGAGCCACTGGCGGTGCAACTCAGCACCTTTTTGCGCAAGTTCGCTGCTCGGGTCACCATTCATCATGGCTTGACCGATCGTGTAGAACATTTCCTCTTCAAGCTTCTGGATAGCTGCATATTGTTCTTCCGTCATGTTACTCAGCTTCCGATTTGATTGATCCACGATAACATTCCCGTATTTCGCGCGAATTTCTTGTCCGTATTGCTGCTCGTTATCGGCAATCAGCTTTTGCTTAAAGCCTGCAAATTTCTCGGCATTGTTCATAGTTATTCTCCCTTCGGTGTGCGCCAGCGTCTGTTCAACGTTAGCGATTAATTGGTCTAGCTGTGTTCTCCGTTGAAGCAAATTGTGATGATGTTCCCGCAGTGCTCTGGCTCCGTCAAATGAGGGTGCTGCTACAATTTCTTTGATGGCATCCAGAGTCAAGCCGAGTTCCCGGTAAAAAAGAATTTGCTGCAGCCGATCTACCTCGACTTGACCATAGATACGATAGCCCGAGGAGTTGATTCTTGCGGGCTTAAGAATGCCAAACTCATCATAATAACGCAGCGTCCGCGTGCTTATCCCCGCTAACTTCCCAAGCTTCTGTACTGTGTATTCCGTATGCTCACCTCCTAAAAGTTTTGTAGCATACGCTACATGAATTACTTCGCAAAACTACTTCGTAAGCATAGGTTCATAAACCAACTCTACACCTTGACGTAACGTTAATGTCAAGCGATGCACGCAGAATAGCGGCAGTCCCCATCGTTGTGTCGTGGGGGACTGCCGCTATTTTGATAGAACTAGTGCATAAGTATAGCAACTTTAGAACGCAGTTACTAAGCAGAACTTAGGGCCGTCCCACCTGTGCAGTGAAATAATCCTGCAGCTCCGCCAGCTTCCGAGGATCGGTAAGGGTAGTCTTATCGGAGAAATAATGCTCGGCCACAAGCTCCCAGGTAGGAACGATTTTTTGCGAGTTCATGGCTTTAATGGCGACCTTGACCGTTTTGCGTTCTCTAGCATTGGAGTAGGTATCCTTATAATGCTGTGAGCGCTCGAAATCGAGATCGTTGAATACGGCACGGAAGATCTCCGAGGTCATACGCGCATCATCAAGTGCCCGGTGAGCAGAACCGGAAGGGTCAAGCTCAAATAGAGCCATAGCGCCTTCTACACTGATATCGTTGCTAAGGTTGCGTGCCCGCAGAACACCTTTGAGCAAATCGAAATAAGTAGCTTCCATCCAGTAGGTATCATCCATTTTATGCATACGTATATCCTGAATAATCCGCTTCATATCCTCACCACCCCAGGTAAGGAGCAATACACCGTCCATACTCTGGTCCAACCACTCTGTAAAAGCAGTGATTACCTTTGGGAAGCGGTCTGCGATATCGATATCCTCTTGAGGGATACCTGTTTTTTTCTTAATGAAAGAATTAAGGGTAGAGAAATATATGGGTTTGATCAAGGAAGAGAATTCATCCTGATACTGCAATGAAGAGTCTAACCGGACGGCTCCAATCTCAATGACCTCCATAGGGTGCTCGCTGGCAAACTTACGGCCGTTGAATTCGATGTCCAGAATAATATAATCCACAAGTACTGCCTCCGTTTCCGTGACTGACGCTGCAATAAGCCAAATACGCCGACAATTCTATTTTAACAAAAAAAACGGAATAGTGGGAGATAAGGAAGCGACCAGTTCCGGATATTCGTAAAATAACCCCACAAAGTAGGTTATTGGCTTCGAAGCATACCCAGGTACTTTGCGGGGACCCTGAAAAACAGATTAATTCTCTCTTCTTAAAAAAGGGACCGGCGCTCCTATCGCGCTGATCCCTGTATTCTTTAAAGATCCAAATCGGTCACCGCGCCTCTAGAGGCGGAGGAGACGAGGCGAGCATATTTGGCCAGCACGCCAGAGCGGAATTTGAGCGGAGGTTTGATCCAATGCTTCGCTCTTTCCGCTAATTCTTCAGCAGAGACTGCAAAATTAATCTCTTGCGTCTCGCTGTCAATAGTGATGATATCGCCTTCTTGCAGCAAGGCAATCGGACCGCCAACCTGTGCTTCAGGAGCCACATGTCCTACGACAAATCCATGTGATCCGCCGGAGAATCTTCCATCCGTAAGGAGGGCGACATCTGCGCCGAGGCCTTTCCCTACGATCAGAGCCGTGACGGACAGCATTTCCGGCATCCCGGGGCCGCCTTTAGGACCGCAATAACGGATGACGATAACGTCACCTTTACGAATCTTGTTCTGCACAATCGCTTCGGTAGCTTCATCTTCACTATTATATACACGGGCTGGACCCGTGAAATTCAGAATCTTCAGACCTGACATTTTAGCTACTGCACCTTCAGGTGCCAGGTTGCCTTTGAGCAGAACGAGTGGACCGCTTGATTTTAGAGGATTATCGAAGGATCTGACTACGTTCTGCTGTTCACTCAGCGGCTGAACTTGAGCCAGATTCTCAGCGATAGTCTTCCCTGTAACGGTTAGGCAATCTCCATGCAGAAATCCCCCCTCCAGCAGCATCTTCATAACAGCGGGAACACCGCCGGCATCATTTAAATCCTGCATCATGTAGCGGCCGCTAGGCTTTAGATCCGCGAGATGAGGAACGTTTTTGCGGATGCGCTCGAAATCATCAATGGTTAAATCAACCTCGACAGAGTGGGCAATCGCCAGGAGATGAAGGAAGGCATTGGTAGAGCCTCCAAGTGCCATAATGACAGTGATGGCATTCTCAAATGCTTTTTTCGTCATAATATCTCGGGGGTAGATTCCTTTTCTCAGCAGGTCCACCACCGTTTTACCAGCCTCTACACATTCAGTCGCCTTGTTGTCGGCAATAGCAGCCGTAGAAGAGGAACCGGGCAAGCTCATTCCAAGCGCTTCGGCAGCTGAGGCCATTGTGTTCGCTGTATACATTCCCCCGCAAGCACCGGCTCCAGGGCAGACATGGCATTCAATCTCATGTAGTTCCTCTTCGGTCAGTTTCCCATCATGGTATTGACCAACAGCTTCAAAAGCGGTAACGATATTGACATCCTCACCGTGCAATCTACCGGGCTGTATAGTTCCCCCGTAGACATAGACAGCAGGAAGATTCATGCGGCCGATCGCCATTAAGCAGGCGGGTGTATTCTTATCACAGCCGCCAATAGCCACTAATCCATCAAAACGTTCGGCGTTTACAACGATTTCAATGGAGTCAGCAATAATCTCCCGGCTCGGAAGCGAGTAGAGCATTCCTTCATGTCCCATGGCAATTCCATCAGCTACCGTGATTGTATTAAAAATTAAGGGGGCTCCCCCATTAGCCTGAACGCCTTGTTTGGCTTCCCTTGCTAATACATCAATGTGGATATTGCAAGGTGTGACTTCGCTCCAGGTGCTGGCAACTCCGATCATTGGCTTCTTAAAATCCTCATCCTGAAACCCTACAGCCCGAAGCATAGCTCGGTTAGGCACCCGATTAACACCTTCACTGATAACTTTGCTGCGAATCCGCAAATCTTCCTGTTCCTTCATCTTTATTGCTCCTCTCTGGATTCTTTATTAATCAACTCGTATAACTCATGCATGGGTCTGAGTAAATTTTGTTTCATTATCGCTGAGGCAGACGTTATATCACCGGTTTCCATAGCCTTAATCATTTGGGCATGTTCGTCAGCAGAGGCAACAGTCACTGAAATGGGCTGGGCCAGAAATACATATTTGAATCTGCGGATATGGATCTGTAATGAAGAGCTGAAGGAGGCCACATAGGGATTATCAGAAGCTTCAACAATAAGATTATGAAATTGTTCATCGAGCTCCATAGCTTGATAAGGTTGACCATGCTCAATCGCCGCGGCAAAATCGGCGTTAAGTCCCTTTAATTGCTCAATTTGTTCAACCGTGATCAGCGAGGTAGCAGTCTCTGCGGCTAATGCATGCAGTGAGGCGAGTGCCGAGTACATTTTAAGAATGTCATCCTTCTCGATGATATTCACTCTAGTATCTTTTCCCGGATGCATCTCAACTAGTCCTTGCACTTCTAGCAGTTGTAAAGCTTCGCGGATTGGTGTTCTGGATACCCCTAGTACCTCAGCCAGTTCGGCATCCACTAGCTTCTCGCCGGGCTGCAGCGTTCCGTCAATTATCCATCTTTGGATTTGTGAAAAGGCTCTTTCTTTAGCAGATACCCTTAATGGGGGAGAATAATTGGCTGGGATAGGCATATCGGTTCACTCCTTATGTATGCAATATATCGCATACCTATATTTTAATCAAGTTTAGAGAATACTTTTTCACTCACCAAACAACAAAAAGACTGCCCAACGGCAGCCTTTTTACTTATGAACCTTATTTCTTTGGTATCCACTGGTTGGAGAACAAGAGGAGTTTAGGTAGTAATTCCCGTTAACTCCCAATCGGCCAAGAGCTGCTCAATGTCCTTGCCCGCTTTTGGCTTGCTGAAGAAATAGCCTTGGATCTTATCACAGCCCTGCTCTTGCAAAAAGTCCAGCTGATCCTTTCTTTCCACACCCTCGGCAATTACAGTCATGTTCATTCGTTTGCCAATCATAATAATCTGCTCCACCAGTGTAGCTTGATTGGTTCCTGCGGGAATTGAATCAATAAAGGATTTGTCTATTTTTAAGGTTGAGATTGGTAAATGGGTCAGATAACTGAGTGAGGAATAGCCTGTCCCGAAATCGTCCAAGGCAATTTTAATATTATGAGCTCTAAGTTCATTTAATTTGGTGCTAACATGGCCGTAGGATTCAACAAATATAGATTCTGTTATTTCCAATTCCAGATAATGAGGCTTAAGCCCGGAGGATTGCAGCGTATTCAGAACCAACTCATTAAAATCGGTCTGCAGTAGCTGCAGCATCGAAATATTAACGGACATTGTTAAATGCTCGAAGCCCTGCTCATGAAGCTGCTGCAGAAAAGCACAGGCTTTACGAAGAACCCAGGCTCCCAAGGGAATAATCAAATGCGAGTCCTCAGCGACTTTGATGAATTTAAGTGGAGAGACATACCCTAACTCCGGGCTATTCCAGCGTAAAAGGGCTTCCAGGCCAGTTACCTTGTTCAGTGCAAGATCCACCTGAGGCTGATAATAGAGCTCGAATTCGTCGCGTTCCACAGCCAGATACAATTGTTTTTCTATGTACATTCTTTCGGCGAAACTATCATTCAAATGCTGATCAAATACAACAAAGTTATCTTTTCCTGCTTCTTTGGCTTTGTACATGGCAATGTCTGCCCGTTTAACCAACTCCATGATATCCGTGCCATGCTCTGGATAAATGCTGATTCCAATACTGATACTGATATGCAGCAGCGTATTATCTATTTCAAATCCCCTCTTAAAACCAGCAAGAATTCGGTCTGCAACTGTGTCTATATGGACTCTATCTTGCAGAGGATGTAACAGGATGATAAGCTCATCGCCGCCAAAACGATAAATCGCCCCGTCTGTTCCTACGATGGCACAGAGTCGCTCACTGGTCTGAACGATCAGTCGGTCTCCGAATTCATGGCCCATCGTATCGTTAATATATTTAAAGTTATCGATGTCAACGAACATTATAGCTGCATTAGAAAGGGCATCTGTAAGAACATCATTGGCGGCATTTTCATACAGGGCCAGCTTGTTGGGCAGATCTGTGAGTAGATCATGATAGGCCAAATGATGCATCCGTTCTTCGCTTGCTGTAAGCTTACGCTGATTCTCGATTAACATATCGTACTGCTGTCTCAGTTCCTCTTCAGTAGCCGTGACTTCTTCGTATACCGATTCCAACGTTTCATGAGCAACTAACAATTCCCTGTAGGAGAGCTCTAGCCTATCTTCCACTTTCTTAATGCGCTTCAATGTTCTCAGAATAAGCGAAAAGACAAGCAGAGCTGTGATGAGGACAAAAAACCAGCCTTTTATCATATTGATCCTAGTGACCCATTCTCTATTTATAGAAAAAGCAGAAACTGCTCTATCCGTAAGGAGAATCCATAAGCAGCCCACAATAAAATAAATCCCAGCAATTCTGGAGGAGCCCCATAGTGGGTTGAAAGAATTCTTATTCTTAAGCTCCTGATAATTTTTTTCATTCAAACTCCTATCTAGCAGAATCGATCTTTCGGAATCATTTTCCTTCTCTGTTCGTTGCATATGGCCCTCCTATGTTTCAAACTAATCTTACTGATTGAACTTTTCAACAAATTTCTCCAAAACCCTCTATTTTTCAGCAGTAAATTATAGAAAATGATTATACAAATGCTATACAATTACTATACGAATGTTATACAATTATGATAAATAAGTAACATTATATGTCACTTTATGCTCTCTGAAAAATAATAGTTGGGGAATTTATATTATATAATATTTTCGATAGCAGGGTGGAGGTTAAATGATGAAACATGTGGATGTTGTGATCGTGGGGGCTGGGATTTCCGGATTAATGGCTGCGAGTACGATTATGGATAACAGTAATGCCAGTGTGCAAATAATAGATAAAGGTCAAAGTCCTGGTGGGCGATTGGCAACACGGCGGATAGCGGGAGGTTATTTCGATCATGGGGCACAGTTTATTACGGCAAACAGTGGTAACTTCCAGGCTATAATAGAAAGTTGGTTAATCAAGGGTTGGATAACAACCTGGAATTCTAAAGACCGCCCCAGATACGCGGCAGTAGGGGGCATGAGTCAACTTGCCAAACGCTTGGCTTATCGGCAGCCATTGGATTGCTCAACGGTAGTCGAAAGAATATCTCTTCTCGATGGTGACTACATCGTGCAAGCAAGAAACACCAGTACGAATACTTCTCAGCAGTGGACAGCAAAATCTGTGCTGCTGACTTGTCCAATTCCACAAATGTTTCCGATCCTTGAGTCAGGTGATATCTCAATCGCTAGTGATATCAACAGCCTACTACATAAAGTGAAATATAAACCATGTCTTGCTGTTCTGGTCTGCATGGGTGAGACTAAGGGATTCCCTCTAGTAGGGAATATGAGAGAACCGTTCCCGGGAATGATCTCATGGATAGCAGAAAATAGGAGTAAAGGAATTAGTGAGGTCCCTTCCTGGACGATCCATCTTGATTCCGATTGGTCGGAGAGCCATTTCAATGATACGGATGACGATATTTGGAACTATGTATTGCCTTACATAAAGAACATTCAGGGAGGAACCCATACACTTGAGGAGCTAGAGTATCAGATTAAACGCTGGCGCTTCGCGAAAGCTCATCAACTCATAAGTGAACCTTATCTTGATATCGGAAATGGGGCCCCACTGCTCCTTAGTGGAGATGCCTTTGGCTTATGCTATCTTTCCGGAAACAGTGGCGGCAAAGTGGAAAACGCGGCTTTATCTGGTATTGCAGCAGGACACTATTTAGCAAAGATAGTTGAGTAGGGTAAATTCATTCAGTGTTGATTTGTAATTGCGTTTCAATAATATAAAAATGGGTTATTTATCTAATTATGCTATACAATAGAAAACACAATGTTCTATTATCTTCTAAAGTGTTTAGGAGACGGATGGTGAATGATTTGCACTTATTACGTAGAGATAATCTCGTTAGGGCGACATTTTCTGGGATTTTCTCAGGCATTATTCTGGGGCTGTTCTTAAAGGTAATGGAACAATTGACTTCATTGAAAGTGTATACCTTATTGTTGAATATTGACTATATCCCGCTGCTAAATCGGATGAGCTTACCAGAGATTCTAGAATTCACTTTACATTTGATCATCTCCATTCTATTGAGCATCTGCCTATCAATCTATCTTCAATCCAGGCGTTGGTCTCCAAGGGGAAATATTTATTGTGTGATGATAGTCAGTTTAGTAGTTGCAGTAATATTATATTCGACAACAACACTTTCTGAAAGGACACCAGAAATAACTGATATTCCAGCCTTACTTGTATGGTTACTTGGGCATGCGATATATGGATGGATTTTGGGATGGCTACTTAGAAAGCAAGATTAGCAGATAGTGAATATAATTATTCACGAAATGAGGAATATCAATGAAGATAAAGCCACTACAGAGTCTGCAGCACCTACAAGACGCTTATTCTTCCTTATGTGGATTAACGATTATGATTATGGACCAGGAAGACCATCGACTTACAGAACCGTCGGGGTTATCAGAAATAGTCAGCCTTCTTTTGGGGTACCAAAAGAAATCGATTGAGGATTCCATCTTAAATATTCTAGATAAGGTTAAAGACATTCAGAAACCGATCGTATATGAAACGGTTACTGGATTTAAGCTGTTGATCGCCCCGATAAGAGTAAAAGAACAAACCCCTTATTACATCTTTGCAGGTGCCGTCGTAGATGAAAGCAATATTAAGCTCATCGAAAGCAGGATCTTTGAGGATTTGCCTACGCAGGTTTGGGAGACATGGAAGACCGCATTGGTCCATACACCAACCTATGGACAGAAGCGGGTAGGTGAAATTCTTATTCAGCTTGAAGAACTAGCAGAAATGATCCGCTTACTGCTTGATCAAGGCGTGGAGAAAGGAAAACATGCGAATCGGTTACAGCTATTAAATCTTGTACATTTGATGGATTCAAGTGATCCTAAATGGCTGCAAGGCGTATTAGGTGTATTTACCCGTGTTATGGGGCTGGAGTTCGCTGGATTTGCCCGTAATCTGATAAATGAAGAACAATATACCGTAATAGAAACGATTGGTTTTAAAGAAAATGCGACGCTACAAGATGCATCATTTTCTCTCGGTGAGGGATTCCTAGGTCAGATCGGGCTCACTCGGCAAATGGGGTATTGGGAGAGGTCTGATTGGGACCCTAGGGTGTCTTTTTTTACAAAGCAGGGAATTGAGCCAAAGGTTATCATTTGCTATCCTATTAAATATCAGAATCAGTTCTTTGGATTATTATTTGGTGCAGATTCATCCGTACAAGAGCTCACAGAGGAGCAGGCCGATACAGGGGCACTGTTAGCCAACCAATTAGCTGCTGATTTCTATTATTTAGAGAATGAAGCCTACAACGAACGACGTAAAATTCGTATGAAAGCCTTCGAAGAAGTTACTCAAGGGATTCTAGGCATTAAGGATAAGGCAACCTTCTTCCAAATGCTGATAGACTCTATACAACGAACGGTTCAAACCTCCTTTATCTGTATGTTATTAAAAGAACAAAAAGAGAAGGTAACGAGTGTATATTTCTCCTCTAATCGATCTGAGGAATTGTATATTGCATATGCGGAAAATGCTGAAATGACATACTTTAAGGCGGAGAATTCAGGTTTAAGAATGCTTCGAAAGCCCTTATATCGACAATGGAATGAAGAGGAATTACTGGAGCTACCCCTTGTTTATGAGCAAAAGCTTTTCGGTGTGGTAGGTCTAATACTAGATGGTGATGTTAAACATATGGAGAACATGCCCTTCTTAAATGCTATAAATGCTATTGTGCTAACAAAACTGCAACTCGAAATAGGACAAACCATAGTATCAAAAACAGATACAGTAACCTTGTTACATCAGAACTTGCTGATCCTGAATCCGGAAGCCTTTTACAAGGCAATGAAGGTCAAGGATCTGGCGCAAGGCTTCCTTAAACACATGTATGGTTCGCCCGAAGAGAGCGAGAGGATTGCTCAGGCAAGTTTACTCACTGATTATGAACCTGCCTTGCTGTCATCTTGTATTGGAGAAACCGCTGTGGTGAGTCTGCTGAGAGAAGTTCGTCAGTACAGGTCAGGTAAGAAAAGTAAAGCTGTAAGTGCTGAAACCGAGACTTTGCTTGGGAAGATTCTATTTATTGTGATTTGGTATTGTGAGCACGGTGATAAAGACAAAACATGGATATTAACACTACCCATTTCTATAGAAGAACACCTACTACGTTCCTTTGAATACTTCTTGTCTAGTCAGACGGAGTTAGGCGCACTACCCTTACCTGAGAGTAAAGGTCGTCTTACGCAGCGGGAAGATGAAATTCTGCATCATGTGTTACATGGCTTAACCAACCTGGAAATTGCCGAGAAGCTATTTATTAGTACACATACGGTAAAGAACCATATCACCAAAATTTTCGGGAAACTAGAGGTTAACGGTCGTGCTCAGGCGATAGCAAAGATATATCAAAAAACGAGTTGGGCTGATCCCACACAAAAGCGATAGGTTCCGCATACAGCGGACTGTCGTTTTTTTTTGCGTTCCCAGAGGCACACTTTGTTTATTTAGTTGGTGATGGGTAGGAATGGGTTCCTATAGGACTAATGAAATCTGTGTCGAAAATAGGAAAAAAAGGGGATAGGATTAAAGGCCTATAAAATCGCATAATGAGGATGAATAATTCAATATTGAAAATGGTAGATAGCGGAAAAATATTCATTTATAAGATCACAGTAGATCTAAAGTGGATTGTTAATCGATAGTGAGAGCGTAACTAAAATCAAGAAAGCCAGGGGAGTGTTTCGTTTGAAATTAAATATTCGCGCTAAGTTATTGGGGAGTTTTATTGTTGTTGTATTGTTACTTGCTGCTATCAGTTGGTTGTCTATTAACAAAATGGGGCTCATGAATAGCGACTCACAGATGCTGAAAAATAAGAATGTACCTGGATTAACACTAGTAGGAGAGATAAGTACTAACTTATATAAACTTCGGGGCGATCTGTTTAAGATGATTCTTGAAACGGATGATACTGAAATTGGAAAAATTGAAGGAATGATCGCAGAAGATCAAACCAAGATTGCGGACAATATTAAGTCTTACGCTATGCTCGAACTAACGGAGGAGCAAAGGTCACAAGTACTGGTAATCGAGCAAAGCCTTAATAACTACAATTCTATAGTGCCAGAGGTTATCAAATATGGCATTGCAAATGACTTTACGAACGGATACAAAGTACTTGTAAGAGGAATGGTTGATTTACAATTGGCGATTGATACCACAGAATTAGCGGTTGCAAGTGTTACTGATGGAGCAAACGTAAGGGTTGAAAGCATTATGAGCAACTATACATCAGGCAGTACAACAATCATTATTTTTGCCGTTATTGCGGTAGTTATTGCTATTACACTTGCGTTAGTCATCTCACAAGGAATCGTAGGCCCTGTATCCAAACTACTGGCGCTGATGGTGAAGATGGCAGGTGGCGATCTTAGAGAAAATATCAATATTAAGAGCCGCGACGAGTTTGGGAAGCTGGCTGATGCGGTGAATGCCATGATAACAAGCTTAAGAAAATTAATTGGAAATACTGTTGAATCGGCCCAGAATGTTGCAGCCTCCTCTCAAGAAATATCAGCGACCATAGAACAAATTGCGGATGGAAGTCAGTCCCAGGCGCAATCTGCACAAAATATCAGTGAGCTAACACAGGAGCTTTCTAAGGCCATCAATGAAGTTGCGAAAAATGCAGAGCTAGTTTCGGAATTGTCGGCAGAAACTAAGCTGGGTGCAGAGGAAGGCAGTAGATCTGTTAGAGAATCCAGTATAGGGATGAATAAATTGTCTGAGAAAATGGGGATTCTGGAGCAGGACTCTCATAAAATCGGTGAAATTATTGAGGTTATTAACGAAATTGCGGAACAAACAAATCTGCTAGCCTTGAATGCAGCGATTGAAGCTGCCCGTGCCGGGGAACAGGGTCGAGGATTTGCCGTGGTCGCCGATGAGGTTCGCAAGCTTGCGGAGCGAAGTAGCGAGGCTACTAAACAAATCGCTCATATTATTCGGGGAATGCAGCAAAATACGGTGTTGAGTGTCCAAGCTGTTAGTGAAGCCTCCGTATTATCGGATAAAACAGAGGTGTTAATTGAAGGTATCCTTACCCGAGTGAATGAAACTTCCCAGCAGATTACCAGTATTGCCGCAGCATGTGAGGAACAAGCGGCACAAACGAATGAAGTGCTGCTCTCTGTGGAGTCCATTGCGGCAGGAAGTCAAGAAGCGGCGGCGGCGGCGGAAGAAACGTCCGCGTCTTCGCAAATGCTGGCTAAATTGGCAGATGAATTAAATGAATCAGCGGCTACCTTTAAGCTATAAATAATCCATTAAGGAAGTGTAACCCTTGAAATTGAATATTCGCTCAAAGCTGCTTGGAAGTTTTCTAATTGTTATTCTTTTACTAGTATCCATCAGTCTTGTTGCTATTAATAAAATGGGAACGATGGGAAATAATGCGATAGAGATGCGGGATAATCAGGTGCCCTCATTGGTCTATACAGGAAATATTCAAGGCAATATCAACAAATTGCGTGGGGACATGTTGAAGTTAATCCTGTCGATAGATTCTGATGAATCGGATGAGTTGAACATAGACATTCAATCGGATATGGATAAAATACAGGAAATGACTAAGCTTTATATAGCCCTCCCAACGGATGACAAGGAAAGAGCATTGCAGGATACTTATGAAAAGGAAATTAACACTTATTTAGCTGCATTACCGAAAATACGTGAAATAGCTACGCAAACAAGTTCGGAAAGTATTTTAAAGGCAAATGCCATGATGAATGAAGTTATGCCGAGGCTTAAAGCCTCGATAGTAGCTATCAATCAAATTGTAGATATTAACAGCAAAGGATCCGCAGCAAGTATTCAATCCATTGTAACGCATTACACATCTGGACGTTCATTCATTATCATTTGTACAGTAATTGCAGTTGCTGCAGCAATCATATTAGCATTAATTATTTCTTCAAGTATGGTTAAAGCGGTCTCGCGTACACTGTCACTGATGCTCAGAATGGCCAAAGGAGATCTTTCAGGAAATCTGAATATCACGAGCCGGGATGAATTCGCAAAGCTCGCTGAAGCCGTAAATGCTATGATAGCAAGCTTAAGAAAACTCATTGGGGGTACCGTTGAAGCTGCTCAGAATGTTGCCGCTTCCTCACAGGAAATTTCAGCTACCACAGAGCAAATTGCGGACAGCAGCCAGTCTCAGGCTCAGGCAGCACATAACATCAGCGAGTTAACACAAGAGCTTTCTAAAGCAAACAATGAAGTTGCAAAAAATGCTGAGCAGGTCTCAGGGCTATCGATAGAAACTAAGCTGGGTGCAGAAGAAGGTAGCAGGTCTGTCAGAGAATCCAGTATAGGGATGAATAAATTGTCAGAGAAGATGGAGATTCTGGAGCAGGATTCTCATAAAATTGGTGAAATCATTGAGGTTATAAATGAAATAGCAGAACAAACGAATCTGCTTGCCTTGAATGCAGCAATTGAAGCTGCCCGTGCTGGAGAACAAGGTCGAGGATTCGCCGTGGTCGCAGATGAGGTTCGCAAGCTTGCGGAGCGGAGCAGTGAGGCCACTAAACAAATCGCCAGTATTATTCGGGGAATGCAGCAAAATACGGTATTAAGTGTCCAAGCTGTTAGTATGGCCTCGGTGTTGTCGGATAAAACAGAAGTGCTAATCGAGGGTATCCTTACTCGGGTAAACGAAATGACACAACAGATTACTAGTATTGCAGCAGCGTGCGAGGAGCAAGCAGCACAAACGAATGAAGTACTGCTCTCCGTCGAGTCTATTGCGGCAGGAAGTCAGGAAGCGGCTGCCGCCGCCGAAGAAACAGCTTCTTCTTCGCAAATGCTGGCCAGATTAGCAGATGAATTGAATGAATCAGCAGCTGCATTTAAGCTATAAGGGGGATGGAATCAATGGCAGTGATCTCTGAACAATATATCGTCTCAAGGTTGGGCAATGAACGGCATGCTTTCAATATTCGCGATATTAATGAAATTATCAAAATGGAGTACATCACGGAAGTACCCAACAGCAAGCCATATATCAAAGGAGTTATCAATTTGCGTGGGAAAATTGTTCCTGTGGTTAGTATGTGTCGGAGATTCGGTATCCCCGAAACGCCGATTGGAAAGCTTTCACGGATTGTAGTTGTTCAATATCAGAATGAAGCCACAGGTATCATAGTTGATGCAGTTGAGAAGGTGACTTCCTTTGATGATATACAGCCCCCCGTCGATGCAAATGAACCTAATGGTACTCAGTTCATGGATGGGATTGGACAAAGTGTTGATGGTTTGGTCGGGATTCTTAATATTGATCGATTGTTTGGCGAAGGGTAGCGTTAAGAGGGAGGTATACACAAATGAATGAATTCCATAATGCTACATACTTAGGCGTTTTTCTGGATGAAATGGAAGAGCAACTGCAGTGTTTGGATGATGCTCTGTTAACACTGGAATCGGACAGAGGTAAAGTAGAAACTATTCAGACTATTTTTCGGGCAGCGCATACCCTAAAGGGATCTTCAGCGGTAATGGGGTTTCAACGCTTAAATGAGCTTACGCACCAGATGGAGAGCGTCTTTGATCTAATTCGTAATGGACAACTGGAAGTGACCTCGGAATTATTAAATATACTTTTTGATTGTGTTGATTATATCAAGCAGCTTCGTCAATCCATCCTCGGTGGAGAGATGACAGAGGGGGAAACAGCACCGCTTCTGAAACGTTTAGAAGCCGTACGGGATCTGTCAATCTTAGCTTCGGAGAGTTGCGAGCAAGAAGTGAACAAGGATGAGAATAAGGAAACATTCACTTCAAATATTGTCTTTGATGAATTCCAGAAGGAGCAAATTCAAAGTGCCCTAATCAATGGCTATGATGCCATGGCAATTTATGTTCAATTGTCTAAAGAGGCTGCTATGAAATATGTGCGTGCGAAGCTTGTACACATTAATTTGCAAGAACTGGGTGAGGTTATAGTCTGTTCTCCAGAGCTGGAATCGATTGAGACCGATGAACAATTTAACGGAACAGTTGTTTATACCCTTATTACCCAAGAAATTCAAAAGGTTATTCTTCATAGCTTGAATCAGGTTTCTCAGATTGATTCTGTTAATATTGTAGCGATCACAGATCAGAACTTAGATGCTATCAGTATTGTAAGGGAAGCTCCAGTGATTGAACCAGCTAAAGCTGAAGTGGAAGTAATAGAGACAGGAAGATCAGAGAGTAAAGTTGAGGGCAAGGTAGAGAGTAAGGTTCAAGTGACACAAACGGTTCGTGTTGATGTGGAACGGTTAGAGGGTCTGCTGAATTTAGTAGGTGAGTTGATCATTGATAATACACGACTACGTAGTATTCGAGCCAAATTAACAGAGCATTTTAAAGATAATAATGATGTAGCCATCTTAAATGATATATCGAACCATTTAAGTACCGTAGTAGCTGATCTGCAGGAAGGTATGATGAAGACACGAATGCTGCCTATTGAGCATTTGTTCGGGCGGTTTCCGCGGATGGTTCGCGATTTGGCCCAAAAGGCGAATAAAGAGATTGAACTAATTATTGAGGGAAAAGAGACTGAGCTAGATCGCACACTCATTGAGGAAATTAGCGACCCCCTTATTCATATTTTGCGTAATTCGGCAGATCATGGTCTTGAACTGCCTGATGAGCGGGCGAAACTAGGAAAGTCTCGTAAAGGCACTATCATATTAAGAGCCAGCCATCAAGGCAATATGATTGTGATTACGATTGCCGATGATGGTAAAGGAATTGATATCGAAAAAGTCAAAGAAATGGCGGTTCGGAAAGGTTTTGTAACGGAAGAGGAAGTCAATCAGATGACGGACAAGGAGCTTACTTTCCTTATTTTCCGTTCAGGTGTTTCCACCGCGAACCAAGTCACAGACCTATCTGGACGTGGAGTAGGCATGGATATTGTAAAGTCTCATATTGAAAAGCTAAATGGCGTGATTGATATCGAAACGGTGCGTAATGAAGGCACTGTATTTACGATAAAATTGCCCTTAACGTTGGCAATCATTCGGTCATTGCTAGTTAAGTTTGGGACAAGCACTTTTGCTATACCGTTGGTTAATGTCATCGAAATATTCAGGCTGCAGGTAGCGGATATCCGGTTGGTACAGGGCAAGGAAGTATGCATGTTCCGCAATCAAGTGCTGCCGCTTGTTCGCTTGCATGATAAGCTAAATGTGCAGGAGGATGCAGAACAGAATAGAGATCGTTTGTTCGTTGTTATCGTCGGTGTGGCAGATAAACGAGTCTGTCTGATTGTTGATCAAACGATTGGCAATCATGAGATTGTAATTAAGCCTCTTGGGAGTTATATAGGCAATGTTCCCTTTATTGCAGGTTCGACTATTCTAGGGGATGGTCATGTGGCACATATATTAGATGTAGGTTCCATTGCCCGTGAGGTTGGATCTTATTATGAGAAGAAGGTACTGGACGCTAGAGAAGAAGCGCAGCTTGAGTCACGCAATAAAAAATATGTGACCTTCCAGCTGGCAGATATGAAATTTGGAATTGCGATTAGTAAAATGAAAGAGATTGTTCCTGTACCTGAAATTCATTCGCTGGTATCGGCTGCTCCCAATGTATTAGGGATGATCAATTTGCGAGGTTTGTTATTGCCTGTTTATGATTTACGGCGTAGATTAGGTATGGAGAATATAGAGATTTCCTTTAGTTCACGCATTCTGATCTGTGAAGTGTCAGGTCATGAGGTAGGGCTAATGGTAGATGAAGTTACAGAGGTTAGCCGGCTTTCAGAGGCTGAGTTGGAAGAAGCACCGGATCATGTACTGCGGAATTCGGATTTTCTGGAGGCGATTTATAAAAAAGAGCAGCAGTTTATCCTATTGTTGAATTTAGAGAAGATGCTCAATTTGGAATATTCCAAGAAGAAGGAAGCTGGTTAATGTGAATATGGAATTGGATCCGGGAAATTCAGTGGGTGACAATATTCAATTGTTGAATTGGGACAAAGATGTAACCCTGAAGAATGTTGACGAATTTCGTATGGCGATTTGGAAGCTGCTCGAGAGCGATCAAAGAAAACTTATCTTGGAGTTGACTGATGTGGCCTACTTGAACAGTGCC
Organism: Paenibacillus sp. 19GGS1-52; assembly: GCF_022369515.1. Lineage (NCBI taxonomy): Bacteria > Bacillati > Bacillota > Bacilli > Caryophanales > Paenibacillaceae > Paenibacillus > Paenibacillus sp. 19GGS1-52. The sequence goes on along the minus strand of NZ_CP059724.1, from coordinate 6,092,915 downwards.
GCATTAGGAGTAATCGCAGACGCTGTTCTTACTGCGGGGCGTTCTGACAAAGAGCTTGTTATGGCGGGAATACAGTCAACAGTAGAAGAAATATTTCAGATTGTTCATTTTAGTACATTCATGAAAATATTCATTGAAGTTAATGAGGCCTACACTTATTTTCAATCCCTTAAGAAATAAGTACATTGTTAGACATGCATTCATCACGTGCAGACCTTAGCAAAGGTCTGCCACGTGAAGGGGTTTAGTGCACTTTATCGTATGAGAGAGGGGAACGTAATAAATATAACTCCTGGATATTTTAAAAGATTATATATGAAAAATATATTTAAGTTTACTTTTATATTCTTATTATTATTGGATATATATACTCTAATATTTATTGATAAAAGGTTTGGATTTGAAAATGTAATCGACATTATAACTCAATTCGTAATATTAATCCCCCTTTTTTTTATGTACCGACAGCAGGTTAACTATTCCAAGAAATTGGTAGATAGCGAGCAGCGCTATAAATCTTTATTTCTCTATAAGGATGCAGGTATTTATGTTATTAATGGTAATGGAACAGTGGATAGTATAAGTCCAAACTTATCAGAAAGTCTTGGTTATTCAGAAGCAGAACTTACTGGTCAATCCTTTTCTATCTTCTTTGCTCCTGAGGATGTTCCGATGATTCAACAGATGTTCTTAGAGATCGTCAAGGGGAATACCATTTCCTCATCAAGAAAAATGAAAATCAGAAACAAATCTGGACAAAATCTTGTCTTTGATTTCTCTAGTGTAGCCCTTATGGTAGATGGGGAAATTCAAGGTGTGATTGGATTTGCGAAAGATATAACTGAATTAGATAGGGCTCAGGAAAAGCTCAGTGAAGTCCAAACCCAGATGAATAATATTTTTCAGAGTATCGATATTGTGCTCTGGTCGTTAGATGTTATACAGCAGAAAAGAATTATCCTTTCAGATGCATGTGAGAAGATTCTCGGGTATACGCTTGAGGAGCATTATAGCAACCCGAATTTATGGACGGATCGAGTCCATGATGACGATAAAGAACTAGTAATTAGGCGGATGACTGGGATTTATAAGGGATCTTCGTCTTATGATAATATAGAATACCGATTAGTTCATTTAAATGGAGAAATTCGTTGGGTGGAAAGCCGTATATTTCCCGTTATAGATAGTAACAATCGATTGGTAGGTATTAATGGGCTTATGATTGATATCACAGATAAAAAGATGATTGAGGAGAACCACAGAATTGATCTGGATCTAGCCAGACAGGTGCAGAAGAGCGTACTCAGTAAACCTATCTATACTCCAGTCTTTTCAATAGACGCGCGTTATGTTCCTTCTCAGGAGCTTGGGGGAGATATGTATGCCTGGTATCGCATAGATGAACATCGGTATGGAATTCTTATTATGGATGTCATGGGCCATGGAGTTTCCTCTTCACTTATTTGCATGTCCATTCGTGCGTTGCTTAGAGGAATCATCCAATTCTGCTCCAATCCTGAGGACGTAATCAAAGAGCTGAATGATCATATGAATAAGCTGTTTAGTGAGGCTATGCCAGCTACAAATTTCTTTTTCACAGCTATTTATTTGATTGCGGATCATGAGAATAATTGTATTGAATATATAAATGCTGGACATCCCAGTGGGTTGTTAATGGAAACCTCAGGAGAAATTCATACCTTAGAATCAACAGGTATTCCTATCGGACTCATGCTTGACTTGAATGTGACGACAAAGATAATTCAGCTTAATGGACCGGCCAGATTAATTCTGTACACGGACGGATTAATTGAGAATCCAGGAGTGTTAATGCAAGAACAGGTTGATTCTGTAAAAAGTATCATGGTTGAAACCAAATTGGAGTCCATGACTATAGTGATGGATAAGCTGATTGCTTTTAGTAACATAAATAAACAGGAAGTTCCAGATGATGTATGTCTGATCTGTATGGATATTTGTAGTGAGAAGGCCATCGAAGATGTCTCGTTATTAGGATATCTTATATAGCTGGAGATATAGTTCGGAGAGAAGGTAATTATATGAATAAAAAATTAAATAATGTCCGCCTAGGAACCAAAATGTTATTCCCCTTAATTCCACCAATTATTGCACTTATTGTCTTAGCCGTACTATCAATTAGCTTTATTAATCAGTTATCTACTAAACTAATTAATAATTTGTATAATGAGTCTCATGCCAGCAGTTCCTGGTTGCTAAATGCAGATCGTGACTTTTATCAGGCTCTGGTTGACCAGGAACATATGACAAATTCAAAAGATGCAGGAGGAGCTAACGAGTTTAAAGCTTCTTATGAAGAAAATGTAGCACAGACGGAAGAACGAGTTCATAAAGCCAAAGATATTATGAGCAAGAACAAGGAAGAGTTTCTGAAATATAAACATGAGAAATCAGGGAAAACGGCATTTGAACTATTTGATTCATTTGATAGCCAGTTTAAAGAGTGGAAGTCTCTTCCTCCTTCTGCCTCATTGAAGCAATTTGAAGCAGCGAGAGAAAGCATTAATGAAATAGAAGAAATTCTGGATACGTATAGCTTGGATATTATTGCGGAAAGTGCGGATTTTGTGAGTCAGGTTAAGCAAATAATGTTGATAGGATTAGCTGTTGCACTTATTATTTCATTAATTATTAGTATTATTGTGATTCGCAATGTAAAGAAGCGCACTAATATTACGGTGAAACTCATTCAAAAAACGGCAGATTTAGATTTGGAATATGATCATAACTTTGATAAGTTTCTAGATGAGCGGGATGAATTTGGATTAATAATTCAAGCTGAGGCCAGAGCAAGACAAGAGTTCAGAACGATTATTCAGCATGTGAAAGATGAAAGTGCCCAATTAGAACAGGTTATAAATACTGTAAATACTCGAATGATAGAATTGGACGACAGTGTTCAGGATATCTCAGCAACGACTGAGCAGCTATCCGCTGGAATGGAAGAAACCGCAGCTTCCACCGAGGCAATGAATGCAACTTCTACGGAGATTGAAAGAGCAGTGGAGTCTATCGCGCTAAAAGCACAAGAAGGGGCCAAGTCTGCTGTAGAACTGAACACTAGAACAACTAAATTAAATAAAGACTTTCAGGAATCTCACAATAATGGCAACTTAGCTTACCTTACTGTAAAAGAGAATCTTGAGAAAGCAATGAGTGAATCTAAAGCCGTTGAAGAAATATCGATATTGGCTGATGCTATTATTCAAATTACTTCCCAAACCAATTTATTAGCACTTAATGCAGCCATAGAAGCAGCTAGAGCGGGTGAATTCGGAAGAGGTTTTGCCGTGGTGGCTAATGAAATTCGCAAACTTGCCGAAAATTCCAAGCGGGCGGCTGATGAGATTCAAGAGGTTACAAATGTAGTTATACATTCAGTGAGCAATCTTAAATCTAATTCCTATGAGCTTTTGCGATTTTTTAATGAAAATGTTAGTGAGGATTATATTTCCATGCTTAACGCGACAGAGCAATATGCCAAAGAGGCTTACGATAACGATGACCGTTCGACCGATTTAAGCGCAACGACTCAACAATTACTGGCCTCCATTGAAAGCTTAGTTACTTCAACCAATGAGATTGCCAGTGCTGCGCATGAAGGTGCAAGTGGAACAAGCAATATTGCTGAAAAAACGATGCTGGCTGCTATAAGCGCTTCAGAAGCTTTAAACGAAATGCAAACTTCGAAGTCGGGCATTCAAACGCTAGTTCAAGCCGTTTCTAAATTTAAGGTTTAGCTCATTTCCACAAATCACGACTAATCCCAAATCATATGTCCTTGTCCGAGGTTGATCTCAGTAAAACCTGCCATTTGGCGGGCTTGAAACTGGATCGGCCTTTTTCGGCCGATAATGATGATATTCTGAATGTCAGCTGCACCTTCTGCAGGCAGAGCGAACGATTTAACATAAGGATATTGTTCGCTAAGAGTCGTATGGATGGCGTTCACTAGGGGATCATGTTCCACTTTTCCCATCAAATTGATAATAATAGAGCCGTGGGAATTGAGCTTGGAATAGGTAGTGCTGAAGAATTCACTGGTGGTTAAATGTCGCGGAGTGCCGGCAGCGGTGAAGGCATCCAGAATAATGAAATCATAGGTACTCCGTTCTTCGCCTTCCAAAATAGTACGTCCATCCCCGATAATCACATTGTCTTGATTGTAACCAAAGCAGGTTCTACTTAATTCCACTACTTCGGCGTCGAGTTCTGCGATCTTAAAGCGCTTTTCCGCGAAATACCCTGCGATGGTCCCAATCCCATGTCCAATGACAAATACATCCTCAAAGTAAGGCTCGTTAACCTCCATCAAATGGATCATTGCTCGTGGATATTCAAATACGATGCGCTTCGGATGATTCAAATCCAGCGCACCTTGAATAGCTTTATTGGAGAACTCCATCACGCGGAATTTTCCTTTCTCCCCATAAAGCTCGGTGGTGTCGTAAACGGTGATCTCATGGTTACTACTGTTGGCCTGAAGCATGGAATGAAGGTCTCCTTAATGGATCGAAATTCGCTTATATTCGTTTGGGGTTACACCAACTACCCGTTTGAAGAGCTTATTGAAATAAGCAGGATCGGGATATCCGACCTCGGTTCCGATTTCGTGCACCTTCAGGTCAGGCGCGCTTTTGAGCAGCTGTTTGGCTTTGCGAATGCGTATTTCGATGATGTAATCGGTTAGCGTTAATCCTGTCTCCTGCTTAAATAACTTGCTTAAATAGCTTGGGGTTAGAAACACCATGTTCGCCAGGGTATTCAGCTCTGCATGTTGATTGTAGTTGGTTGATATCCAGCGCTTTACAGTCTCCACAGCCGTGCCGGACATCTCCAGGCGTTGGGTGCGGATTTCAGAGAGAACCGTCGAGAAAATAGAGGTGAATAAATTCTCGATTTCACTAAAAGACATGCAGGACTGCATCCGTTCCTCTAAGCGTATCCTGGTAAAACCTTTGTAGATAGTCTCGAACTCATGGAGTTCCTTAAGGGTAGTCTCCTCAAGTAAACGACAGACACGGACAATCTGCTCGGGACTGGATTGCTGTGAGTGGAGGGCAGAGAACAATTTATGAACCCATTCCATGACTCCGGCCACATTCAGAATCTGCAGTTCATGGATCAGCGGCTCCCGAAAAGCAGAAAAGAGATCAACCGTAACCGTCTCCGGCAGCAGGATCTCCTGAATATTCGCATAGTACAGATTACCTTGACTATAAATACCGGCATCACAAGCTTGTTTTGCTTCCAGATAGGCTTGTCTAAGCTGAGCCACATCGGTGTAGGTACGGCTGGAACCTACGTGCAAGACGTGTTCTGGGGAGCTAACACGGAGCTGGCTGCCGATCTTACTTAATTGCTCAGAAGTAAGCGGCTCATCTGAATACCAAATCCAGACCTCCAGCCCTTTGTAGACTTCCAGTTTGTCGAACAGTGACTCCTTTTCTTGCCGCAGACTGTCTGTACAAGAACAGACTACTTCGGGACAACTCCCCCTGAGCGCAAATATGGTGAAAAAAGGCTGGGGCAAGATAAGGCCACTCAATAAAATAGCGGACGGTTCCTCGATATGAAGCAGAGACAACAATAACCCGGAACGTTGGTGTTCTTCCTTGACGTGTAGAAGCCGGCGTTCTTCATCTAAACGGTAGAGCAACTCAAATAACTGTTCCTTGTTAATAGGCTTTAACAAGTAGTCCACCGCGGAACTGCGGATGGCTTCTCTGGCATAATTAAACTCCACAAACCCGCTCATCAGAATGGAACGTATCTGTGGATGGCTAACCTTGAGTTGCTTAATAAGCTCCAGACCATCGATTTGCGGCATGCGGATATCTGTAATGACCACATCGAAATGAAGCGTTGGTAATTCATCAAGTACATGCTTCCCATCCGGATAGGTGCCAATTACCACAAACTTATTGCTCTCTCTACTAATCATTCGGGCCAGACCTTCGCGAATTAGGATTTCATCATCTACAATCACAATACGCAGCAATCCGGATATCCCCTTTCTTTATCGTTATTATTCTAGGTCGTTAGTAGTGGAAAGGTCTTCAATCCTAAGGGTCACACGGGTGCCTTCGCCAAGCTGGCTCTTTACACGTAAGCCAAACGCGCTGCCGTAATGAAGGCGAATCCGCTCGTTTACATTTCTGAGACCAATGCCGAACATTTCTCCGGCTGCCCCATGAGTTAAGCTGTCGTTTAAGGAATGCAACGTGCCCTCATCCATACCGACACCGTCATCCTCCACACAGAATACGGCATGTCCGTCTTCTTTCCAGGCAGAGATGCTCAGTGTGCCTAGCCCTTCTTTGTGCTCCAAGCCATGAAAGACCGCATTCTCAACAATAGGTTGAAATACAAGTTTAATGACAGGAAGATGTTGAAAGTCTTCTGGAACATCAATGTTCAATCTGAATTTATCGGGAAAACGGATTTGCAGCAAGTGGAAATAATTCCGTACATGATCCAGCTCATGTCTGATCGTAACTGTCTCTTCACTGCGAACAATGCCATACCGCATCTGAACGCCAAGCAAGTAGGTAAGCTCCGCCACACGTGAATCATCACTGCTCTCCGCCAGCATACGGATCGATTCCAATGTATTGTAGATAAAATGTGGATTAATCTGATTCTGCAGCGCTCGCATATCCGCTTTCTGTTTACGCTTCTCGGTAAGCGATACTTCCAGCAGCAGATCTTTAACCCGTATAATCATCCGGTTAAAATGGCTGCCCAGCATCCCAATTTCGTCGTTATATTTGGGATGGAGCCAGACGTCGAGATTGCCATGCTGCACCTGCTTCATGAGGCGAACCATGGATTTTAGCGGTTTGGTCAGCGCATGGGAAATTACTGTAGCTACGAACAGTGCAAAGGCGATAATAATTAAGGTGGTGATGATAAGCATATTACGGTTCTTCTCTACAGGTGAGAGAATACGAGAAAGTGGAATGGTAACAAGTGTGGTCCAGCCGGTTATCTTCGAAACAGTATATGCTGCTAGATAAGACTGGCCGTCCAGATCCATTTGAAAATGGCCATTTTGTTTATCTACTTTTTTCAGCAACAGCTGCATGTTAATCGCCTGCTTCTCAGCACTTTGATCACCCGTGTCATCACCGGCGTACATTAATTCACCCTTATCATCTATGATTATTGTATTGCCTTGGGTGACAGCGTTAACGGGATCAATAATACCCTTGAAGAGATTGATATTAACATCGAATATGAGTATTCCGATGCTTTTCAGTGTGCTAACATAAGTAACGGTCCGTAGAACACTAAAGACTTCTCTGTGTTCATTCGAGTTCACCCGGATCGTTTGTCTGCCTTGAATGACAGGAGCTGTTCCTGCTGCTTCGCTAAGGGTTTTCCATTTGGCTAGCCGGTCCTCCGGGAATAGCTGGTTAATGCCGGGGGTCTTATCATAGAAGACAGAGTCAAAATGGTCTACCAGATAAACGGCAACGATCTCTTCCTTGGTATGCTTCATATAACTCAGAAACATGGCTATGTTGCTATTCTTATCCCAGTCCGTACTCTGCTGCTCCAGATAGAACTGCACATCGGTATTATACAGCGGGAGTGTCGTATTTCGCTTCAAATCGGCAACATACCGATCGATGGTATCTGAGGCACTAACGGTCATCTGACCGGCGCTTTCGGTTGCATTGACCAGAACGGAATTGAACATGGAGTGGGAAGATAGATAACTAACATAAGTGATAGGCAAAGAGATCAGAAAAATAAATACGACGATTAGTTTTCGCTCCATCGGCAGGTTGGCAAGGAATAACCACAGGTTGCGCAATATTCTCCAGATGTATGACACCATAGCTGTTATTCCTTTCCGTTAGTCTGCCTTACTTGACTGCGCCGCTAGTCACACCTTCAAAGATATATCGTTGAAGGAAGAAGTACAGAATAATCGTTGGCAGCAGAATGAGTAGAATGGCAGCACAGATTAAATTCCATTCGCCCGAATTGACCCCTTGAAAACGCATAAGCACAGTTGTAACTACACCAAGGCTTTGTTTCGGCATATATAGGTAAGGGATGTACATGTCATTATAGATACTGATAGTCTTCAATATAATCAAAGTTGCTGTTGCTGGCGTCAGCAGTGGGAAGATGATAGATCGGTATATTTTAAACAAGGATGCCCCTTCAACCATCGCGCTTTCATCGAGATCAACGGGTATATTACGGATAAACTGTAAGTATAGAATAATCTGGATCACATCTGCTCCAATATAAAGCACGATCGGAGCGCCTAGTGTGTTATAGAGACCCATATTCTTTATTATACCAAAGGTTGCGACTTGAGTCGTGATACTAGGAATGATGGTGGCTACCAGATAAGCACCGAAGACAACTGGCTTCAATTTGAAGGAGAAACGTCCCAGTACAAAAGCTACCATAGTCCCGAATAGGATGTTCAGGGTTAGTGTAATTACTATGATGATCAGCACATTACCGAAGCCACTGAGCAAGCCTCCGCGTTGAAATACGGCAATAAAGTTATCGAAGTTGAGAAAGTTTTTGGGCAGAGCCATAGAACTGCTGGTATTAAATTCATCGGTGGATTTGAAAGCATTGACAATGACCACATAAGGAGGGAACAGTACAACGAACACGCCGATAATCAGCGAGAGATATTTGAAAAAATCAGAGATGCTGAATTTAGATTTGGAATGTGTCATAGCTACTTATCTCCTCCCCGATTAAGAACTAGCTGCTGGAGCAGCAATACAAAGACTACAAAGAAGAGCAGAATAATACTCATGGCAGAAGCTAGACCATAATTGCTATAGGCAAAGGCTGTATCCACAACACGCATTACATAGGTCTGGCTGGCACCTGCGGGACCTCCCTTGGTCAGTACGAATGGCAGATCAAATACCTCCAGCGCACCGGTAACAGTAAGAAATAGGTTTAGTTGGATAACAGGTTTCATGTTAGGAAGTGTAATTCTCCATAGTGTCTGCATGGAGTTGGCTCCATCAATCTTGGCTGCTTCATAGATATCACGTGGAATAGCCTGTAATGAGGCAATGTAAATGACCATGTTATAGCCCATAAACCGCCAAAACCCAGTCGAAGCGAGTGAATAGTTGACCAAGCCATCCGTTCCAAGCCAACTCGTCTGTGCCAGGCTGCTGAGCCCAATGTTGTTCAGGAATACATTCAGCGAACCATTGGTGGTATCAAATACATAACCAAACATAAAGGCAACAGCTACGCCATTCATAATGTAAGGAAGGAATAGCATAATGCGGAAGCCCGTTTTGCCCCGCAGCTTGCCGGTCAGGATGACTGCAAAATAGATAGCAACAATATTCTGGATAATTCCCATCGCGAAGTATGCAAAGTTATGCGTAAACACTTTGAAGATATCGGGGGTGGTGAAGACCTCTTTGTAATTAGCCAGGCCAACCCAAGGTTTCTCCGGGCTATAACCATCCCAGTTCGTAAAGCTGTAATAGATCAGCTTCAGCGCTGGATAATAGGTGAAGGTCCCGAGAAGAATCAAAGGAATAAGCAGGAATGACACGATAATAATAGTTTTCTGTTTATTATAGGATAATGTTCCTAACATCGCTAAAGCCCTTCTTTCATAAAAGCATCAATTGTGACGACAAAATGGATTATCCGTAAAGGCGATAATCCATTTTGCGCCGTAGCTATCTAAACCGGAGCGTTAAAGCATCATCGTCAACTTAATAACCAAGGTCTTTCTTCGCTTTGGCCCAAGCTTTGTTCCATTTGTCGAACACGGTTTGTGGGTCTTTAGCTAAAACGAATTCTTGTGCGACTGCTGGCAGATCCAGCTGTGCTTTGTTGCCAATTTCTGTTACCTTAGCATTATCTGGAGTACCCTCTTGCAAGACTACGCCCGTAGCTTGGAATTCCTTCAGCTGAGCCAGCTTGGATTCCTTGCCTTTCAGCGGGGAGATAAAGCCAGCGAAATCTTCATATCCGGAATCTTCAATCATCCATTTTACAAAAGCTTTGGCTGCTTCTACATTTTTGCTGTCTTTGGCAACAGCATAGAAGAAGTCAGGGCTAAGTGGGGCCACAGGAGTACCGGAGTTATCATAAGGAAGTGGGAAGAATCCTACATTATCAGCAGTAGTGCCTGCGCCGATAACTTGATTGATAACCCAGTTGCCCAGGAAGTACATTGCGAACTTGCCAGAAGCGATATCTTTTTTGGATTGCTCCCAGTTGGTAGAGTTGATATCTTTTTCCAGATATCCTTTTTCGTTCAATTCTCTCAGCAAGCCGAGAGCTTTACCGTAACCATTGTCCATCGTGAATGGAGTTTCTGAAGTCAGCTTTTCGTTAGGGAAATCGGCTTTGCCTTCAATGACACGGGGAACAGCGTACACCCAATCATTCAGCGGCCATTTATCCTTGAAGTTGGAAGCCAGTGGAACGACACCTTTAGCTTTCAGTTTTTCACATGCAGCAAGGAATTCATCCCAAGTTTTAGGAACTGCAGTGATGCCTGCATCTGCGAAGGCTTTTTTGTTGTAAACGATACCAGAAGTAGAGTTCCCGGTTGTAATACCGTAGAGTTTGCCGTCAAAGGACTTGAAGTCTTTAAAAGTGATTTGATCGTTCAAGCCGAGATCATCAAGCGATGCAAAATATTTCGGCAGGTCGGAGTTAGGAATGGAAGGGATAAACATGACATCTGGAAGCTCGCCACTTGCCATTCTAACTTTAGCCTGTTGATTATAGTCGGTTTGGGATGCTTCAAATTCAACCGTAATATTCGGATATTTCTCATTAAAGCGCTTAACATATTCGTCATACTCTTTGCCGATCATATCTGTTCTGTTAGTCAGGAAAGTGATTTTGCCACTGATGTCAGAACCGGCTGCTGGCGCTGCAGTTGCTGTGTCTGCGGCATTAGTTGCTGCTGCCTCTGCCGTTGCTTCAGGTTTGTCTGTTGCTGCTGCGTTGTTGGTTTCATTGTTAGAGCCACAGCCTGTCAGAGATATTGAGAAAATCATAACAATAACAAAAACTAACGAAAATAACCTATTTCTCATGTAATTCTCCCCTTTTCGTTTTGTTGTTAGCGTTTACATGTTTATTATAGCGCTATATTGAGTGCTAATAAATGTATTCAATTATTATTTATTGTCTTTATTTGTTTTGTTTACTGAATTATAATTAGCTTGTAAATAACAATAAGATAACAAAATACAAGGAATATCAAATGTGTTCAATGAAAAGAAAGAAGGCACATGATATTTTGGACATGAACAAAGTGAAACTAAGCGTATGCTTTCGAAGCAGTTTTGTACGAAGTAATTCAGTGAAGCGTAGGCTCACAAAACTAAGCGTATGCTTTCGAAGCAGTTTTGTACGAAGTAATTCAGTGAAGCGTAGGCTCACAAAACTAAGCGTATGCTTTCGAAGCAGTTTTGTACGAAGTAATTCAGTGAAGCGTAGGCTCACAAAACTTTTAGGAGGGTACAATGAAACAAATCAATCTTACGAACTGGAAATTTAGAGCCTGTGGCGATGAGGAATGGCTTACAGCTACCGTGCCGGGGAGTGTTCACACGGATCTGCTGAAGAACGAAATGATTCCGCAGCCCTTCTATGGAAAGAATGAGCATGAATTACAGTGGATCGACAAGCAGGACTGGGAATATAGCACGGTAATCCATCTGGAGGAAGAATGGCAGAACCTAGCTTCCACGGAGCTGATTTTTGAAGGACTGGATACGTATGCCGATGTTTATATTAATGATGTACATATCCTTTCGGCGGACAATATGTTCCGGGCATGGAAAGTCAATGTTAAAGAGCTGCTGCAGATAGGTGATAACCACATCAGAGTGAAATTTCGCTCAGCAGTGAAGGAAGACCTGCCCAAGCTGGCTCAACTGGGTTATGCCCTGCCTGCTCCGAATGATCAATCCGAACTCGGAGAGCTTGAAGAGCAGCGGATCAGTGTCTTTGCTCGTAAAGCTCCTTATCATTACGGCTGGGACTGGGGTCCGAGATTCCTGACCAGCGGAATTTGGCGTGAAGCGGTTCTGGAAGGCCGCAATACTGCGACGATAACTGATGTCTACATCCGCCAGAACAAGATCGCTCAGGAAGAAGCAAGACTGACAGCAGTTGTTGAGGTAGAGGCTCCACTAGCTTGGCAGGGATTACTCCGCATAACTGCCGACGGCCAGGAATGGATGCAAGCCGTCTCTTTGAAGGCGGGCAAGCAAACGCTAGAGATAGAGCTCATTATAGACCATCCGCGACTTTGGTGGTGCCGTGGCCTTGGCGAGCCCAACCTCTATACGTTCCAGGCCGAGCTGGTTCAGGACGGGGCAGCCGTGGCCAGTGCGAGTGCGCAGACCGGTTTGCGAGAAATTAAGCTGCTCCGGGAAAAAGACAAGCGTGGCACCTCCTTCGCTTTTGTATTAAACGGTGTACCCGTCTTCGCCAAAGGCGCCAATCATATTCCGAACGATAGCTTTATCACAGAAATGACAGAGGAACGTTATCGGCATGAGATTGCGACTGCGGCTGAATCCAATATGAATATGCTGCGGGTGTGGGGCGGCGGAATTTATGAGGAAGATGTTTTTTACCGGCTCTGTGACGAATATGGCTTATTGGTCTGGCAGGATTTCATGTTCGCCTGCAGCATGTACCCGGGAGATGAGCATTTCCTGGAAAGTGTGCGGGAGGAAGCAGAATATAATGTGAGAAGATTGCGTAATCATCCCTGCATAGCTCTATGGTGCGGCAACAATGAGATTGATTCTGCTTGGTCACACTATGAGGATAATAAGGGCTGGGGCTGGAAGGAAGGTTACAGCACGGAAGTGCGCGAGGTGTTATGGGCGAGCTATCAGGAGGTTTTCCACCGTATTTTGCCGGAAGTTGTCGCGTCACTTCATCCCGGTGTGGATTATTGGCCTTCTTCACCCCTGCGTAATCTTACCGGAGATGAGCATCAGCATGCGACACAAATCGCAGGTGAAGGTGATATTCATTACTGGGGCGTATGGCACGCTAAGGAGCCTTTCGAGAACTACAATCTCAAGGTCGGCCGCTTCATGAGCGAATATGGATTCCAGTCCTTTCCAGAGCTGAAGTCAGTGCTGAGCTATGCGCAGGAAGAGGATATGGAGCTTACGTCTGAAGTGATGCTGGCTCACCAGAAGAATGGAAGCGGCAATCTGCTCATTAAAGAATATATGGATATGTATCTGCCGCAGCCTAAGGACTTTAGAGCCTTTCTGTACATGAGCCAAATCCTGCAGGCCGAGGCGATGCGGATCGCGATTGAGAGTCATCGAAGAAATAAACCCTATTGCATGGGTACTTTGTATTGGCAAATGAACGACTGCTGGCCGGTAGCCTCTTGGGCAAGTATGGATTATTATGGACGCTGGAAAGCCTTGCAATATACGGTTCGCAAAAGCTATCAGGATGTCCTATTGTCCATTATTGAAGAGGATGGAGAGCGGCTGGAGGTACATGCTGTGTCTGATTTGCGAGGTGCTCTGCACAGTGAGCTAGTGATTAAGCTGCATCATATGAATGGTTCGTTGCTGCGAGAGTGGTTCTCGCAAGTGGAAGTGGCGGCAGATTCTGCTGCCGTGATCTTCTCGGCTCCGCTCCATGAGCTGTTGGACGGACATGAACCAGGACAAGTACTGTTGTCTCTTCGTTTGCTGGCGGACGGCAAGACCTTGGACAGCAAGGAGCACTATTTTGTACTCGCCAAAGAAATTTCTTTAGCTCGGCCTGTGATTACAGTAGCTGAAACTCCAGAGAGTGGCGAATTTAGCTTCACGGTTACCAGCGATGTGCTCGCCAGAGGGGTGTACTTAACGGCAGAAGAGGAAGGAATCTTCTCGGATAACTTCTTTGATCTGCTTCCAGGGCACTCCAAGACAGTAGTCTTCTCGCTGCGCGGGACGGATGGAAGAGACTGGACTCCAGCGATGCCGAAGGGGTTAGAGGTCCAATCCATGGCTGACTTTGTAGACGAGAGTTTACTATAAATCTTTGGGAGAGAAGGAATTAGCGTGGGAATCTTTGTTCAGGAAGATAAGGGACTCTTTCATTTGCAGAGCAAAGGAATGAGTTATATTATCGAGCTTGTGAATGGCTATCCAGTGCATGTGTACTGGGGCAAAAAGCTGCGGAAGGACAGCAACCTTGACGCTTTGCTTAACCACGGCGGGAATACTGGATTGGATCGGCTGCCGCAGGAATATCCGCAGTACGGCTCGGGTGACTTTCGCAACCCCGCTTATCAGGTGCGACTGCAGGATGGAACAAGGGTAACCGAGCTGTGCTACAGCGGGTATCGGCTTACGGGAGGCAAGCCTGCGCTGGCTGGACTGCCCTCTATTTATGTAGAGTCTGAGCAGGAAGCGCAGACGCTAGAGCTCATCCTAAAGGATGATTACGCCAAGCTGAGTGTTATTCTGCGATACACCATATATGAGGATAGCAATGTTATCGCCCGTTCGGTCCAATTGCTGAATGAAGGGGATACAGCGCTGCAACTGCAGCGTGCCCTTAGCGCATGTGTAGATTTTCCGGCTGGCGAGATGGATATGGTCTATCTGGCGGGGGCTTGGGCGAGAGAAGGGAATCTTACCCGCAGAAGGCTGATGCAGGGGGGCACAACGATTGAGAGCCGCAGAGGGATGAGCGGGCACCAGATGAATCCATTCGTTGCCCTAGCAAAGCCTGGAACGGATGAGAATCAAGGAGAGGTGTTTGGCTTCAGCCTGGTTTACAGCGGCAGCTTTGAAGCGGAGGCAGAGGTTGATTCCTTTGGGACGACTAGGTTTACGATCGGAGTAAGCTCGTTTGACTTCTCTTGGCTACTGGAGTCTGGCGAGAGCTTCCAGACTCCGGAAGTGGTCATGGTCTATTCGGCTGAAGGCATCGGAGAGATGTCGAGAACCTATCACCGTCTGTACCGGACCCGGCTGTGCCGAGGACTCTACAGGGATAAAGAGCGGCCGATTCTGGTCAATAACTGGGAAGCCACTTATTTTAACTTCGATACAGACAAGCTGGAGTCCATCGCCGCCGAAGGAGCGAAGCTCGGCATAGAACTGTTCGTGCTGGATGACGGCTGGTTCGGCAAAAGAGATGCCGACAACTCTTCCCTCGGCGACTGGGTGGAGGATCTGCGCAAGCTGCCCGGCGGTCTTGCCGATCTGGCGCAGCGGGTGAACGGCCACGGCCTGCAGTTCGGCCTCTGGGTCGAGCCGGAAATGATCTCGCCGGACAGCGATCTATATCGCCAGCATCCGGACTGGTGTCTGCATGTGCCGGGTCGTCGCCGCAGTGAACTGCGTTGGCAGTTGGTGCTGGATTACACGAGAGAGGATGTGCGGCAATATATTTTTGAGTCGCTTAGCCGCGTATTCTCCTCCGTTCCAGTGGCCTATGTGAAATGGGATATGAACCGCTGTCTGACAGAAATCGGTTCAGCCCAGATTACTCCTGAACGTCAGGGTGAGACGGCGCATCGTTATGTACTGGGCTTGTATGAGCTGTTGGAGCGGCTGACGTCGAAGTTCCCGCATATTCTGTTCGAGAGCTGCTGCAGCGGAGGCGGACGCTTTGATCCGGGCATGTTGTATTATATGCCGCAGACCTGGACGAGCGATGACACCGATGCTGTGGAACGATTGAAAATTCAATACGGCACGAGTCTGGTGTATCCAATCAGCGCAATGGGCGCGCATGTGTCCGCTGTGCCGAATCACCAGGTTGGCCGGATTACGCCGCTCTCCTTCCGTGGAGATGTGGCCATGTCCGGTAACTTTGGCTACGAGCTCGATCTAACCAAGTTCACGGCGGAGGAGAAGGAGCTGGTCAAGGAGCAGGTAGCGAATTATAAAGAAATCCGCAGCCTGGTTCAGCAGGGCAACCTCTACCGATTGCAAAGTCCGTTCGAGGGTAATCAAACGGCCTGGATGTTCGTATCTGACGACCAGCGTGAAGCACTCGTCTATTACTTCCGGGTGATGGCGGTGCCGAACCCGCCGCGCCGCAGCTTGCAGTTGAACGGCTTGAACCCAGAGTTGGACTATAAGCTAGAGGATAGCGGAGAAGTGTACGGGGGAGACCGACTGATGCAGGTGGGACTGTCGCTGCCGGATGTGCAGCAGGATTATGTGAGTGGCTGCTACAGATTGAAGGCACTCGTGCAGAACTGAATGTGAGAAACAGAAAATAAACCTCAGTGAATAAATATGCTGAGGTTTATTTTTTTGTGTTAAGAAATTGTTTGGAATTTCAGGGATTCTCATTGAAAATAAGACAACAAGGCAAATATACAAAGCCAGAATCGTTGAAGTTCAACCTTGGCGGACTGTAGCGCCGCTATTTCAGTTTTGAGGTGGTTAGGGGAACGGGAAGCGGACTCAGAAGACGCTATTGAAGCAAAAACAGGTTCTTTGCAGAAGAAATTGGGTCAATAACGTCCCTGGTGACCGCCAAACTCCCCAATCGCCTCATTTCGAACAAATAAGGTCTTCTCAGTCCGGCGGACTAGGTCAATCCCTGATTTTTACATAGAGCCCAGAATCAATACTGACTTTAATGTTAAAGGTCATTATATATTTTGTTATGGTGTTTTTGGCATTTTCTTTTCAGCTGGCATATTAATTCACCGAAGGCAGAGACGAGAGAGGAAAACAACTTCTTGCTCATACTATGAGGTTGACATTTCTCGTGTTACTTGTGGCATTTGCTGTGTTGGAGATTTGTTCAAATAGTTGTGTTACATAGTTCGCAAGCAGTTGGATTTCCAGAATACCTCGAACCCAGTACACGCTTCGAAAGCCATATTGGAAAACACCACTAGAGATAGAGTGAGTTTGAAATAGACCCTTTACATTGACTTGAGTATGCCCCACCCCTATGATGATAAATAAGTAATATAGAATAGAATAACGGGATATTCTCCCTCTAAATGTACATCTGCCAAGCTATTCCAACGGTTAGCGGAAAAATTTCCCTCTAAATTTGGTGGTTTAAACTAAAATGGGTTATTTATCCAAAATAGAGGGATGATTTCCTTCTATCTCTTAAAAAGTAGCTGTATTTACGAAATTAGAGGGAGAAAATCCCCTTAAGTTAATTGTGCTGCCTCATTTTTTGGTTAAGAGAAAGAAACACTTATTGTTGAGATAGAACCCAGATTATGCGTATAAATAGATTATGCGTATAGATATATATATCGAACTTAAGAGGAGCGAGACCAAATGGCTTTGGAGATTGAACGCAAGTTTCTGTTGCTGGAATATCCGCAGCAGCTTATTCAGGAAGGTCAGCTGAAGATTCTTACCCGACACAGCATTGATCAGACTTATCTAGCGATCGACGGGGGCCAGGAGCTGCGAGTGCGCAAGATTACCGACCTCGACTCGGGCGAGGTCACCTACACGCATACGTTCAAGGATGGCAAAGGGATCAGCCGCGAGGAAATTGAATATTGTATTTCAGAGGGTCTATATAATCAGATGATCGAAGCGGTTAAGATGATTCCGCTGGTCAAAGAGCGCACTACGGGCATATGGAATGGTACTACCATTGAGATCGATGTCTACACACAGTTGAAGCTGTCGGTGCTGGAGGTTGAATTCGACTCGCTTGAGGAAGCGGAAAGCTTTGACGCCCCGGAATGGTTCGGCAAGGATGTCAGTGTAGAACGGCAGTACAGCAACAAAACAGTCTGGAAAGAGCTCCAGAATAAATAGTATCCACTGAACGTAACAGGGGTGTTTTTCGCACAAAAGATGACACAGATTAAGCGGACTTTAACGCGTAAACGTGTTACTATATAGGACAAGATGAAACGGCTTCGCCGTCCTTTATTATGGACGGCACCCGTTTCTTCGAGAAATATAAGGATAAATTATTGCGTGAAGACTATAAATTCTTATATTTTAAATAAAGAGGGGTTACAGGAGGATGAGCATGAAGTATATAAGCACAAGAGGCAATGTGGAAGCTAAAGGCTTTATCGATACGGTCTTAATGGGATTGGCCGATGACGGCGGATTGATGGTTCCCTCCGAGATTCCGGTGATTTCAGCAGCTACACTGGAAGAGTGGAGAAGCCTTAGCTACCAGGATTTGTTCCTGAAGATTTTTGCCTATTACACGAATGATGAGATTCCTTACGGTGATTTACAAGAAATGGTCTACACCAGCTATGCTAATTTTCGCGCACCGGAAGTAACGCCTATGCATCAGGTGAGCGATTCCTTATATGTACTGGAGCTGTTCCACGGACCAACGTTTGCCTTCAAGGATGTGGCACTGCAATTTATGGGTGAGCTGTATTCTTATATCTCCAAGAAGCAGAATGAGATCATCCATATCCTTGGTGCCACCTCGGGGGATACAGGTGCGGCAGCCATTCAGGGCGTGCGCGGCAAGGAAGGCATTAAGATCTGTATCCTCCATCCGCATGGCAAGGTAAGCAAGGTGCAGGAGCTACAGATGACGACGGTTGATGACAGCAATGTGCTGAATCTGTCGGTGGAAGGCAACTTTGACGATTGTCAGAAGGTAATCAAGGATCTGTTCGGAGATCTGGACTTCAAAGGCCGGTATCACCTGCGAGCGATCAACTCGATTAACTTTGTGCGCATTCTGGCGCAGAGCGTTTACTATTTCTATGCCTATCTGCAGATCGAAGACAGTGCGGAGAAGAAGATCAACTTCAGCGTGCCGTCCGGTAACTTCGGTAATATTTTCTCAGGATACTTGGCTAAGAGAATGGGGCTGCCCATTAACAAGTTAATCATCGCGACGAATGAAAATAACATTCTGGAGCGTTTTGTGAATACCGGCGAATACAAGCCAGGTGGTTTTACAAGCACCTACAGCCCTTCAATGGATATTCAGGTGGCGAGCAACTTTGAGCGTTATCTGTATTATCTAATTGGTGAAGATACTGAGAAGCTGTCTGCTTATATGTCCAAGCTGCAGAGTGAGGGCAAGATTATTATTGAAGGCGCGGCCCTGCAGCAGGTCCAGCAGGATTTTGCAGCGCTCGGTGTGAAGAATGAGTTGTGTCTCCAGACCATCAGCAAGTACCAACAGGAGCATGATTATCTGCTCGATCCGCATACGGCCTGCGGCATTGCCGCTTATGAGACTTTTAATGGCCCAGATGAGATCGGTATTACCTTTGCAACTGCACATCCAGCTAAATTTGATGAAGCGATCCAATTAATCGACATCAAGCAGGAGTTTCCGGCGCAGATCGAAGCGCTGTTCGCGATGTCTCAGCATCAGACTGTGGTGGAGCATGATAAGGATGAAATTGTACGCCAGCTGCAAGCCTTTTATGGCTGAAATCGTCCTCGTATGACTTCGTTGATAATTACGAATATAAAAGTTAACGGACTCGGGTCCTCTGTAAAAGGAGGAACGGGTCCGTTTTTTACTATGCCGATACGCTTCACAGAAAATGCACTGAAAATGTATATTTACGTGTGTGCGATGGCCAATTTGGAAATCTGGGAAAACGGAACGATGCTGATTCTTCAGACCTATCTAGCTTGTACTGCAGGCCAGCCCTTGTTTGTAGACGGCTGAGTGGCAATCATTTGAATCTAGAGCTTGGGAATGGGCAAGCTTGCATTTATGCAGGTGCTTTTTTTCACATAGTTTAGTTGCAAAGTTTGTCGGAAATTAATGGTTAATAAGTAGACATCACTACCCCGGGAGTGAGAAAATAACATTTAGAGTCATTAAGAACAAAAAAGGGCGGAGATCATTTATGACAATTCGATTCGGGGTTATTGGCACCAACTGGATTACAGATCGCTTCGTTCAGGCTGGATTAGATCATGAGGAGTTTATTCTTACAGCCGTGTATTCTCGTACGATGGAGAAGGGTCAGGCTTTTGCCGCTAAATATGCGGGAGCAACGATATATACAAGTTTGGAAGAGCTGGTCGGCAGCGAAGAAGTAGACGCGGTATATATTGCCAGTCCAAACTCTATGCATGCGGAACAGGCTATTATGTGCTTGAACCATGGCAAGCATGTAATCTGCGAGAAGCCAGCCGCTTCCAACAGCACGGAGCTGCAGGCGATGATTGAAGCGGCCCGTAAGCATGATGTACTGCTGATGGAGGCATTGAAGTCAACCTTCATGCCGAATTTTGGCGTGATCAGAGATAATTTATACAAACTTGGACAGGTACGTCGTTATGTAGCTAGTTATTGTCAATACTCATCGAGGTATGATGCTTTCCGGCAGGGGACGGTGCTGAACGCCTTTAATCCTGCTTATTCCAATGGCTCCTTGATGGATCTCGGGATTTATTGCCTGTATCCGATGGTAACACTATTCGGCAAGCCGGAATCCGTACAAGCCGTGGGTATGATGCTCTCCTCGGGAGTAGATGGGGAAGGAAGTATCGTCATGCAATACCCGGATATGGACGCTGTTGTGATGCACTCCAAGATTGCCGATTCGTATCTGCCTGCCGAGATTCAAGGGGAGAACGGTACGATGGTCATCGACAAGATCAATCAACCCTATCAGGTGAGAATTCTTTACCGTGACGGAACAGTAGAAGAGCTGACGGTACCTCAGGTATATGAGTCCATGTATTACGAAATTGAAGAGTTTATCCATTTATTGAAGAACGGCGAACGGGAAAGCAGTGTTAACAGTCATGCCAACTCTTTGGCGGTAGCAGAGGTTATGGAAGAAGCCAGAGCACAAATCGGCCTTCGGTATACCTCAGATCTATAACATGAATGGGGAGCAGAACTTGAAGACTTTTAAAAAGGTATACATCGAGATCACAAGCGTCTGCAACCTGGCCTGCAGCTTTTGTCCGCAAACCGTTCGGGAGAAGAGCTTCATGAAGCTTGAGGTCTTCAATACGATACTCGATGAAATTAAACCGCATAGCGATCATATCTATCTGCATGTTAAGGGAGAGCCTCTTCTGCATCCCAAGATTGGGGAGCTGCTGGATGCGGCTCATGCCAAAGGGTTCAAGGTTAATATCACAACTAATGGCACATTGATTCATAAAGCGGGACCTAAAATTCTGGGCAAGCCTGCTTTGCGGCAGATGAACTTCTCGCTGCATAGCTTTGATGGACATGAAGGTTCCGAGAACCGTGAAGGGTATTTGGCGGAGATTATTTCTTTTGTCCGGGAAGCCTCAGCTCAAGGAGTCATTATCTCCTTCCGACTCTGGAATTTGACGGAGGATAATCAGACAAATGTGGAGCGAAGCCGTAACCGGGAGACGCTCGCCATGTTGGAGGAAGCCTTTAAGCTGGATTTCCGTATTGATGAGAAGGTCTTGCCAGGCAGTGGCGTCAAAATCGCACCACGCGTGTATCTAAATCAGGATCATGAGTTCAAGTGGCCGAGTCTTACGGAGCCTGAGGATGACGGCAAAGGCTTCTGCCATGCGCTGCGCAGCCAAGCGGCAGTGCTGGTCGACGGCACGGTAGTGCCCTGTTGTCTAGACGGTGAAGGAGTGATTAACCTCGGTAATCTCTTCCAGACCCCCTTCTCCGAGATTGTGGAGGGTGAACGGGCGAACAATCTGTTCTACGGATTCTCCCGCCGGGAAGCCGTTGAAGAACTATGCCGGAAATGCGGATATAGACAGCGATTCGGGACATAAGGTTCATTACTAAAATATATGGTTAAAAAAGCAGCAAGCCTTCATTCGGGAGGTTTGCTTTTTGACGTTAGTCCTAGAAGTGAGTTTGATTGTATAACGTACAATAGAAACTCTTTTTTTTGTGCTGGAAACAGGGCTCCTCATATACACAGCGCTTGCAAAAAAACGAGGCATTATTTTTAGACTTAAGGGTATTTTATCCCTCTAATTTAAGTGAAAACCATTATTTTTAGGGATTAAAGGGAAAAAATCCCTCTAATTATGGGTCAATCACCCATTTTAGCCCGAATAGTCAAATTTAGAGGGGGATTTTCCCTTTAATTACTTGAATATCCTAGTAGATCTAAATTTAGAGGGATAATTTCCCACTAATCTTATATTTGCTGAGATAAAAAGATCGTATTCGTCATCATAACAATAATTACTACCTGGCTGCTGCCAGGTTCAAAAGGAGGCACACATGCTGAAATCACTGGAAGCCATAGCAGCTTATCGTCAAGGAAAGCAGGAGCATCTGGAGGATAACGTCTGGCTGAAATACATCGTTCAAGCTGAGGAACAGATTGTGAATATGGAGCGTGTAGAATCACTGCAGGAGCTGGACTATAAGAATCCTGTGCTGGATTATGTGGAGCGGAGTCTCCGGTTGCTGGAGAGCCTGCCGCTGTCTTTTTGGATAAAGGAACTAGTCGAGGAGACCTTGATCTGGTCAGAAACGGCCAAGGGCGGCACTTCACGTCAGCGATTGAGCTGGCAGGCAGAAGGCATTAATTGTTTTGTACATAATATAGGTTCGGCGCAGTTGTACTTGCGGCATAGAGGAAATTCGACCACAGCTATGAGTCCGGAATGCGAACGGGTAACTATAGTGCATCAGCTTATTGAGACGCATGGGTTAATCGGGCAGCAGATTCGTGGGGAGGTTCCGCCGACGGCCAATGATCCTTTGTCCACTATGGTGAAGGAAGGGGTGTTAGCTTCTGAAGAGCTGGAGCGCCTGCTTACTGCCCTGAATCATTGTATTATCGGAGCGGTTTCACTGGAGCTGTGGCAGGAGGTGCAAAGCGATGTGACCACCCTGATTGCTGTAATTGCTTCTGGGGATGCCTTTGCGCCTTTGCCGATGATGGAACGCCTGCAAAGAATGCGTACAGGACCGATCTCCAAAGGTGAGGATTTCCGCGCCGAATGGAGCAAGCTTGCAGGGGATGGGTTTCATGCTGAACTATTGGGTTCTTTACAGCATATTACCTTCTGGTATGTGGAATCGGCGCTGCAAACTTTCTCGCTGGAGCAATTCCTGAAGATGATGACCCTGGCTGCTGGGAGCATTGAAGTGGCTAGCCTGAAGCATGTCAGCTTTGAGCATGTGATGAAGGGTATCT
This sequence comes from Paenibacillus sp. 19GGS1-52, assembly GCF_022369515.1. NCBI lineage: Bacteria > Bacillati > Bacillota > Bacilli > Caryophanales > Paenibacillaceae > Paenibacillus > Paenibacillus sp. 19GGS1-52. The sequence goes on along the minus strand of NZ_CP059724.1, from coordinate 6,069,793 downwards.
ATTATGATTACAAAGGTTCTAAGAAGATCAACGTGTATAAGAAACGAATTATTGAAAAATATTTGTCTGAGCTGGAATGGGCTGATATCGAACAGGGAAATACCTCTTCTGGCAGTCCGCACTTGAGTCACCGGTTGCATCGGAGGACCAATCTGCCAGACACCGTGTTCTTTGATTTCCAGTTCTCTCCGGCAGCCGAGAAGCTGATCGAATTCTGTATCGAGGCCGAGAAGTCGGCACTATACGAGCGGGCCGTGCTGCTGCTGTTTGACCTGTTTGAGCTGCGCCGCGATGCTTTCGACCGGTTTCATAATGAGGATAGCTATTTGAGCCAGATGAACGATACGGCCGACTATAAAGCTGTGATTCTCGAATATGTCACCGGACACAAGGTGCTGGATATCGGTCCAGGCGGCGGAATATTGCTGGATTTGATCGAGGAGCGTATGCCGGGTGTTACTCCGGTAGGTATTGATATTTCCAGTAATGTAGTGGAAGCCTTGAAGAAGCGCAAGCAGCTTGAAGGGCGCCAATGGGAGGTGCTGCAGGGCGACGCGCTGAACCTGAAGGACTTCGTGGAGGCAGGTTCGGTGAACACGGTTATTTTTTCATCCATTCTCCATGAATTGTATTCGTATGTGCCTCTGAATGGTGTGAAGTTCAATCATGATACAGTATCTGCAGCGCTACGCAGTGCCTTTGATGTGCTGTCAGAAGGTGGAGTGATCATCATCCGGGACGGTATTATGAGTGAACCGGAGACGCAAATACGGCGGGTGCGCTTTCTGGAGAAGGACGGGTTAATGTGGCTGGAGCGTTATGCCAAGGATTTTGCCGGACGCCAGATTCAGTTTCAGAGATTGGATGGGCAAGAGGTGCTGATGCCTGTAAATGATGCCATGGAGTTTCTCTACACCTATACCTGGGGCGAAGAGGCCTATATCCATGAAGTGCAGGAGCAGTTCGGTTATTTCTCACCAACGCAGTATGCTGCGTTTATTGAGCAAACGCTTGGTGATCAGGCCAAGATTGAGGTCTTCCGCCACTATTTGCAGGAGGGTTATACTGAGGCATTGCAGGGCAGGGTAATAGTCTTGGATGAGAGTGGTCAAGAGGTAGCGCTGCCAGACAGCACCTGCTTTATCGTGATTCGAAAGGAAAGCCTATTATAGGGCTTTCCTGAACTCGGAGGGCGAGCAACTCATTGCCTTGCGGAACACTTTAATGAAATAGCTTACGTTATCAAATCCGACCTCCAGTGCGATGTCGGATATTTTACGTTCCGTCTGCTGCAGCAAATCGGCTGCCTGGCGAATCCGGTAGGAGTTGATGTAATCGACAGGGGTCTTGCGGGTCATTGCTTTGAAGAAGCGGCAGAACTGCCCCTCGCTCATGGGAATAAGCTCCGATAAATCACGAGTGCGGATGGGCTCCTGGTAATTGTCCTGAATATAAAGAATGACCTTCTTAAGACGGTTGATCTTAGTGGTATCAGCTTCATCGGATTGGCTGTGATTTACTGAACGGCCCTCAATAGCAATCTGCGAGAGCATAATGAGCAAAGTTCCTTTCATAAAGGCCTCGAATCCGGGCATGGTATTAGCATATGCCTCCATCATGCGTTCCAGATGGTACAGGAGCTCCTGCTGCCAGGGAATGGCGGCTGTAATGTGCCGGGGGAAGCTCTGGCGTTTCTCCTGAAGTGGCAAAATGATATTCTGCTGGATCGTGTCAAACTGGGCGCTGGCTAGTAGATCGGGGTGGAACACCAGCGCACAGAAACGGCAGGGAGCTTGTTCTAGCACATATGCGGCGTGAATATCACCGGATTCGATAAAGACGGCTTCACCAGCCCGCAGAGGGAAATAGTCGGTATCTACCTGAAACAGAATGTCCCCTTCCAGCAGCATAAAGAACTCCGCTTCCTCGTGCCAATGCGTATCGAGCACATGTGCACCAGTTGGAAGTTCTACCCAGTATGCGGCCAGTGGGAACATGGTTTCACCATGTACCCGGTCTTCTTTTAGCAAATGTTGTGATGTGCGGTCCATCCTAGGCCTCCTTTCGCTGAAAACATCAAAATAGTGTTATAAATAAGCTATATTATAGTAGTTATGTGCTTTTGTTATCGTTATAATACAACTATAAACACCAAATTGAGAGGTGGCAAGTACTCAGATGAAATTTACAGATGGTCTTTGGCTGGTTCGTGATGGAATCACGATTAACGGCGCAGTTCAGAACTATGCGGTGGAAAAAACTGCAGAAGGTTTGACAGCAATTACTCAGACAACTCCGATTACGGGACGTGCGGCAACATTGAACTCCACACTGCTTACCGTGAAATTCCACTCTCCGCTTCCGGGTGTAGTAGGGGTTAAGATTATTCATAATGATGGCGTAGTGGACCGCGGTCCTTCCTTCGAATTGACTAAGGGAACTGGCGATCACGTACAAATCGAAGAGACCGAAGCACAAACTGTGCTGATCAGCGGTGGACTCCGTGTAGTTATCAATAAGGGCACTCACTGGTCAGTGGACTTCTACCGTGGCGACGAGCGCATTACAGGCAGCGGTTACAAATCGATGGCCTATATCACAGATCAGGACGGCAACACGTTCATGCGTGAAGAGCTGGATATCGGCATCGGTGAATTCGTATATGGTCTGGGCGAACGTTTCACTGCTTTTGTGAAGAACGGCCAGGTAGTTGACCTGTGGAACAAGGATGGCGGCACAAGTTCCGAGCAGGCCTATAAGAACATTCCTTTCTATGTAACAAGCAAAGGCTACGGCGTATTCGTGAACCAACCAGAGCTGGTATCATATGAAATCGGTTCGGAAAAAGTGAAAAAAGCACAGTTCAGCGTTGCTGGCGAAAGCTTGGAATATTTCGTTATCGAAGGACCTACGATTAAAGAAGTTATCACTAAATATACTTCCCTGACTGGCAAGCCTGCACTTCCGCCGGCATGGACCTTCGGCCTGTGGCTGACCACTTCGTTCACTACAGACTATGATGAAGCTACCGTTAACTCCTTCGTAGAAGGTATGGCGGAACGCGATCTGCCGCTTCATGTATTCCACTTCGACTGCTTCTGGATGCGTGAGTATCAATGGACCGATTTCCAGTGGGATTCCCGTGTATTCCCGGACCCGGTGGGCATGCTCAAACGCCTGCATGAAAAAGGACTTAAGATCTGCGTCTGGATCAACTCCTATATCGGACAGCGTTCACCGCTGTTTGAAGAAGGCAAGAAGAACGGCTATCTGATCAAAAAAGCTAATGGTGACGTCTACCAAACCGATCTGTGGCAAGCGGGTATGGGCCTTGTGGATTTCACTAACCCTGCAGCTTGTGAATGGTATGCCGGTTACCTGCGTGGTCTCGTTGACATGGGCGTAGACAGCTTCAAGACTGACTTCGGCGAACGCATTCCGACAGATGTCGTATACTTCGACGGTTCTGATCCGCACAAGATGCATAACTACTACACTCAGCTGTACAACAAGGTTGTCTTTGAAGTATTGGAAGAGAAGCTCGGCACAAATGAAGCAGCCGTATTTGCACGTTCGGCAACAGCCGGCGGGCAGCAGTTCCCGGTTCACTGGGGCGGCGACTGCTACGCTGACTATGAATCCATGGCAGAAAGCCTGCGCGGCGGCCTGTCGCTCGGCCTGTCCGGCTTCGGCTTCTGGAGCCATGATATCGGCGGCTTCGAGAACACCGCTCCGGCGCATGTCTTCAAGCGCTGGCTGGCTTTCGGCCTGCTCTCCAGCCACAGCCGTCTGCACGGCAGCACCTCGTACCGTGTGCCTTGGGCTTACGATGACGAAGCTGTGGATGTTACCCGCTTCTTCACCAAGCTCAAATGCAGCCTGATGCCTTACCTGTATGATGTAGCCGGACAGGCACATGAACAGGGCTGGGCTTCGATGCGGGCCATGGTGATGGAATTCCCGGAAGATCCTACCTGCGAAGTATTGGATCGCCAATACATGCTGGGTGATTCCCTGCTGGTAGCTCCTATCTTCCAAGAGAATGGCGAAGCGAAGTATTATCTGCCTGCTGGACGTTGGACACACTTGTTGAGTGGAGAAACGACCCAAGGTGGCTCATGGCGCAAAGAGAAATATGACTTCTTCAGTCTGCCACTCTTCGTTCGTCAGAACAGCTTGTTGGCTCGGGGCAGTGTCGACAACAAACCGGATTATGATTTTGCTGAAGGTGTGAAATTTGGCCTGTATTCACTGGAAGACGGCGCAACAACCACAGCAACTGTTCGTGATCTGACGGGTGCTCCTGAGCTATCCGTGAAGGCTGAACGCAACGGCAATACATTGTCCATCACAGCTGAAGGCAGCGGCAAAGCATTTACGTTTGCTCTGAATGATCTGGGAGCTATTGCTTCTGTACAAGGCGCAGAACAAGTAGATGCAACCACTGTGAAGGTTAATGCAGGCAACAAATCCGTACAATTCAGCATTGAGCTGAAATAGGTTCATCAATTGAATGCAATACAATAAACCTCTCTAGGTGACATAGGCGTAATTAGCCGTTTCCATGTCACCTTGGGAGGTTTTATTGTTATGAATTTGAAAATAATGGAGGGTGCACGATGTATATTGAAAAAGATGAGGAAACTGGAGCATTGAGCCAAGTCGGCTACACCTCCGCTACGGTGGTTTCAACAGCTGCTAATTATATTATGGACAGACCGGAGCCCTTTACCCATACCTTCCGGACGTACATCCGCTTAAGGGAAAGCGGGAAATTGAACTTTAAACTTTGGCATAGCAATGCAGTAGATTCCACCTGGAACTTGGGTCAGGAAGCAAGTGGCAGTGAGCTGGGAGGGGAATGGCGGATTGAAGCTGCGTATATCGCGGACGGTGGGGTAGAGATGAATGGCGCGGTCCAAGAACAGACACAGGTGGCCGTTTTGTTTGATGGGAGTACAACACGCAATGTTAAACCGGGTGAATCCTTCTGGAGTGATGAGATTGCCATGGAACTGCCGGAAGGGCACTTAATGGTATTCACCTGGACACTGACAACGCGCTCGCCTGGGAGAACGATACCCTACAATGTAGAGGGGATTCTGGTCTCCGCCTATGATGCACCGGGAAATCTTGCTGCACAGGAGTCAGCTGAGTCTTTTGCTCTGTCCGATAACCTGCTGGTGCTGCCAAGCTTTATCGGGTATAAGAAACAGGTGAATAAGAAGCTGGTATTTCTCGGAGATTCAATCACTCAGGGAGTACGAACCTTAAAAGATGAGTATGAATACTGGGTAGCACGGATTGCTGCTGGCCTTGGTGCGAATTATGGAGTCTGGAATTTGGGCTCAGGCTGGGCCAGAGCATATGATGCTTCTGCTGATGGCGCTTGGCTGAATAAAGCCAAACAAGGCGACGAAGTGGTGATTGTACTCGGCGTCAACGATATTGATATCGGTAACCGCTCATCTGAAGAACTTCTGAGTGATCTTACCGTTATTATATCCAAGCTGAAAGAAGCTAACGCCGAAGTGAAGATTATTCTGGGTACGGTACCGCCGTTCAATTTCCAGGATGAAAGAGAACAGACTTGGCGCAGCGTGAATAGTGAAATTCTGTCGAATAACCTGGCTGGAGTTAACCGAGTGTTTGATATTGCTGGTCTTCTATCTTTACCTGCACCCAATGATCATAGGATCAGACCGGAATATATGAGTAATACAGACGATCCGCATCCTAATGGTACAGCGGGTAAGGCAATCGCGGATGCTTTTCTGAATTGGTATTAATTAATATTTTTGGAGAAAATTAAGGCTCAAAGCCAAAATCAGCGGTTGTCCTGTTGTAAGTAGAGGCGCTACGGTTCGGAGGGTTCTTACGATCGCTGTTAAAGCCCGATTTCCTGATTGAACAATGAATATAGAGTCAAATTGACCTTCTGTCAATAGAGTGGACACGGTAAAAGGGTCAGTTGGCAAACTTTAGGTTCTTGTAATACAGCGATTCAAAACGATCCGGTGAGAGGTAGTCCAATTTACTGTGTATTCTTTTCCGGTTGTAGAAAAACTCGATATACCTAAACAAGTGATTCTTTGCTTCTTCTTTCGTTAAGAACCTTCTGCGGTAAACGAGTTCTCGTTTGAGGATGCTGTGGAACGATTCGATGCAGGCATTGTCATAGCAATTCCCTCGGCGACTCATGCTTCGGATCATATGGTATTCTTTTAGTTTTTTTCGGTAATCTGTGGAGGCATATTGACTGCCTCGGTCCGAATGGTGAATGAGCCCTTTTTCGGGTTGCTGCGACTTGTAGGCCTTTTCCAGAGCTACTGAAACGAGGTCTACCTTCATACGGTTTCCAAGCTCCCAACCGACAATCTTACGTGTGTACAAATCCAAAACGCTCGCTAAATACAACACACCTTGGCGTGTGTGAATGTAGGTAATGTCCGTTACCCATACTTGATTCGGCATCGTACACACGTCGAAATGCTGGTTTAGCCAGTTGGGGGCAATAGGAAAGTCGTGGTTAGAATCGGTCGTCTGGACTTTGAATTTGCCGGTTGCTTGGGAGCGAAGCTTGTTCTCACGCATGATTCGGCCTACCGTTTTCTCACCGACGACGAATCCTTCTTCCTGCAATTTCTTTGTGATTTTGGGGCTGCCGTAAATTTCATCATTGTCGTAAAAGTGATATTCAATGCGCTTTAAGAGCCGTTCACGATGCATTTTCCGGTCACTGGGAGGGGAGAGTCGCCACTTGTAATAGCCACTTCTAGATACTTCTAATAGGCTGCACATCTTCTCAATCCGGAATTCGGAGCGATGCTCCTCAATAAATCGGAACTTTAACTCCGGTCTTTGCTGAAGATGTGCATCGCTTTTTTTAGAATAGCGACCTCCTCTTCCAGATCCTTATTCTTTTGTTCCAAATCGTGGATCTGCTGTTCCTGGATACGTAGCTTTCCACTGCCTACAAACGGTTCGTTGGGGAACTGCCGGTACTTCACCATCCAATTTTTCAAAGTTCCTTTAGGAATGTTCAATTCTTCCGCAATGTCGGTAATGGACTTCTGCTGTTCTTGGACATATTTTACTGTTTGGCGTGCCCAGAGGCACGCATTATCTAGTTGGTGAAAGTCCAACCCAAGGAGGGGCCAAGCCACCTTGGTAGCTAGGATGCTTGCACATGGCGAAATCTGTGTGTAAAAGCGCATCGACAAAAGTACCTGTCTGAGACAGGGCGAGCGACAATCCAGGCCGCAACATGAAGTGAATCCTGCCGCGTCGTCAAAAAGGCCCTGCAAGGGGGAAAAGAGGGAGCCGAGTCTCGCGAACATAGACGAAGGCCAAGGAAACTGTGCAGAACTTGGGACAACAGTGAAGAACCCTCCGGCGTAGAGGGAACGGCATGGGTTGAAAGATAATGCAGTGAACTGGGGAGACCCTCCCCCACACGGAATTTTTTTTTTCGGAATCCGTAAAGAGACGCTCTATAAGCCCAAAAGACGAAGTGAACCGTCTGTGGGAAGGGAGTCCGAGGGGCTCATAGTACCGAAGAACCTAAGGACAACATAACCTTAGGGAGGGAAGGAGCCCTGCTTTGTTTATGCTTTTGGAGGAGGTACGAGTGAGTGAATGCCAACCGGCTAACGACACCCAAGGAAAAAGTTCAACAACTCCAAAAAAAAGCTAGGTCATGCGGCCAAGGCGAACAAAAAGCGTAAATTCCATGCATTGTATGACAAGATCTATCGGTGGGATGTACTGTGCGAAGCGTGGAAACGAGTGAAAGCCAATAAGGGGGCCGCAGGAGTAGATGCCGTGACGCTAGCAGATATTGAGGAACAAGGAGAAATACCGTTTCTCAAGGTATGTGAGCGAGAGCTTAAAGAAGGCAACTACCATCCGCAACCTGTACGTAGACACTATATCCCGAAGAAGGATGGCAAGCAAAGGCCATTAGGTATACCCACTGTGCGGGATCGAGTCCTACAGATGGCAACCAAACTAGTGATTGAGCCTATCTTTGAAGCTGACTTTGAGGAAGTATCCTTCGGGTTTCGCCCGAAACGAAGTGCTAAAGGGGCGTTGGAACGTATTCGTAAAGCCTGCAACCGTAAAGGGAATTGGGTAGTCGACGTCGATATCCAAGGTTACTTCGACAACATTAATCAAGAGAAGCTTATGAAATTGGTGCAGATGCGTATCAATGACAGGAGGATACTGAAATTAATGAGGAAGTGGCTACAAGCGGGAGTTATGGAAGAAGGAACGGTAAGACGCTCGGATTTAGGGACTCCGCAAGGAGGCGTGATTTCACCGCTCCTTGCGAATATCTATCTAAATTACTTCGACCAACTGTGGGAGAAACACGGGAAAGGAGTAGGGGAGCTCACAAGGTATGCAGACGACTTTGTAGTGGTATGCAAAACCAAGAAGGACGCGGAACATGCGTATGAGCTCATACGCAAAATTATGGAGCGTTTGGAGTTAACCCTACACCCGACCAAAACCCGCATTGTTGGATTATGGACGGGAGACGAAGGATTCGACTTCTTAGGGATGCATCACCGAAAAACCAAAGCAGAAACCTCCCAAGGTAAGGTGTACTACACCACCCAACAGTGGCTAACGAAAAAGGCAGAGGAACGCATTCGAGAGGTGGTCAAAGAAAGATTAGCACCCCCGAGCATGCGCTCGAAATCGTTTGCGGAACAGGTAAAATGGCTCAATCCAAAGATCCAAGGATGGAGAAATTATTACTACACGAACTACAGCCAAAAAAAAAGATTAGCCAAGTTGGACTGGTATATTTTGCAGCGATTAACCCGGTGGTATGCCAAGAAAAGACAACGCAGAAGATGGATGGGTTCACTGAAAGAGGTTAGATATATTGCCGTCCAGTATGGACTAAAAACGCTATTGTAAACTGCATGCCCATGAATGACGAACATCGGAAAGCCGTATGAGGGAAAACCTCACGTACGGTTTGATGAGGAGGGGCTGAATTTGTTCAGCCCTTTACTCTAGTTCTATAAATTCTTTGTTATAACGTTGACGTTCGGTCACGGCAATCACCTCTTCTGGAGTATTAATCTATTATCCATGGGTTCTACTTTCCGTGTCCACTTCTTAGTCTAGGTCAAATTGGGCTTTACAAAAGGTGTTGAGCCATAATTAAGTGTTCAATTGGTTCCGGTAGTCCTTCGGTGTGAGGCCAAGCTGTTTTTTAAATACTTTGCTGAAGTATTTAACATCATGGAAACCAACCATTTCTGATATTTGCAACAGTTTCAGATGAGGATTCTGCATTAAGAGTTTAGCCTTATCTATTCGAACGTTTCCGATAAAATCAGAGAAATTTATACCATATTCCTGCTTGAATTTACGCGATATGTATTCACGGCTAACTGAGAAGTGCTGCGCAACCTCCTGTAGGGACAGGTCAGACTGATAGTGTTGCTTGATGTACTTGACGATTTGGTTCATCGTCTTGAATTCACAGCCCTGCCGGGAGAGCAATTCCTGTGACAGCCGCAGCATGAAGCCATATGACCAGTCGCGCCAGGCGAACAAGGAGAAGGAATAGCCATTCGCAAACGGCGCGGGGTGCAGACGGTCGGAGGCTTCAAGAGCAGCGATGGCTAGCTCAGCATTCTCGCCAGCATTCTCGCGCAATAGCCGAGAGCGGAATAATAGCGCATCGGCTTTCCACGAGCTGAGTATTGCCGGAGTAATAATACCACCGCGGTTCAGCTCGTCGATCCAGCGTTTGGAGGCGGCTTGCAGCTGCTCAGGTCGGCCACTCATAACAGACAATTTCCAATCATCACCCATGTTCGCAAATAAGCTTTGCGTAGAGGAACCGCTAGAGAAAGTGTGTACATAGTCTTCCGGGTTCAGCAGATTGCGGCGGTTCAGCGCGGCTTCCGCTTCGGCGTACTGGGCGGGCAAGCTCTGTGGAAGAATGCCTGTACTGCCTATGCCGAAGTGCATTCGGCGCTGCAGGGTATGAAAGATGCCCAGATTGATATCTGCGATAAGTTCACTTGCGGCTTCCGGCTGCTCCCACAGCAGCATGGCAATCTCAGCAGGTGCCCCCCAGTAGCGAAAGGCGATGCCACGTTGCCGGGAGTGCATAAATTCATTGCAGATGTTCACAATGGCATAGTGTAGCAGATCGCTGTCATTCCCAAAGCGCAACAGTAGGGGGCCGTCACCGGCATCCATCTGCAGCAGCAGCAGACGGACTGATCCTGCGCTGGCCGGTATAACACCTTCCAGCCGCAATCTGCGTAAAGAAGCCTCCGCTGTCACCGGCTCATCAATCAGAGAAGAGAGCAGACGCTCGCCGTAAATCGGCTTGAATTCATTCAACTGGATATTCTGGCGCTGCCGGGTGTGGCGCTCCTGCTCCTCCTGATTCCAGGCCGTGACTGCTTTGGAGACCGCGGCATTGATGGCCTCTGGATCGATTGGTTTTAGAATATAATCAATTCCGCCGTGGCGAACGGTATGTCTGACGAAGTCGAAATCATCATGTCCACTGACCACGATGAACTTGACGCTCACGGCAAATTCGCTGACCCAAGCCATCAATTCTACGCCGTTGCCCGCTTCCATCATCATATCCATGATGACAATCGCTGGCTTCAGGGTACGGATCTGCTCAATCGCTTCCGTCCCGCTTCCGGCTTCCTCAATCTCATTAATCCCATGATGTTCCCAATCGACCAGCAGGCGCACGGCTTTTCGAACCCTGGCTTCGTCATCTACTATTAATGCCCTCATTAAGGCCTCACGCTCCGATCGTTAGATTGTATTTTCAGACTAATACGTATTCCCACCGGCTCTATATTATCTACAGTAATGGAAGCATCACTTCCGGAGACCATCCGCAACCGGGTTAGTACATTTACAAAGCCGATTCCTGCAGAGTCGGAAGCCTCTTTCAACGCATCACCAGGGACAATTGTGTTAATGCTGGCACTGTTCTGCAATTTCCACTTCAAGGACTCCAGACGCGCTTCGGAGATCGATGTTCCGTTGTTCTCAAGGTCGATTTGTACGAAACCGTCGGGTAGTGCTTTGGCTGTAAGGAGCAGCAAGCCATCTGATCTGGTGCGGTCGAGACCGTGCTTGAAGTAATTTTCCACGAGCGGCTGCAGGATCATTTTGGGCATCGGGGTCCCAAGTATGGCATCTTCCACATCGTAACGGAAAGTGAACCTGTTTTCAAACCGTTCCTTCTGCAGCTCGACATAGGCCTTCACATGCTCCAGTTCATCCTTTAAGGTTACGGTTTTGTCGTCGTTATGCATGCTGTAATGCATCATTTTGGCGAGTGCGGACAGCAGGGCATAGATACGCGGGACGTTCAACTCTAGTGCAAGTGTTCCGATAATCTGCAGCGTATTGTTTAGAAAATGAGGATTGATCTGCGCCTGAAGCGCCCTCAATTGATTGGTTTTGTTGGACAACTCCAGCTTGTACTCCCGCAGAATCAGATTATTTATGGTATCCATCATTCCCCCGAATTTGACCATGACCTGCCCGATTTCATCATTGCTGACCTGCTCAATGTCGATGTCCATTTTACCCGTCTGCACCTGATTAATATAACGGCCCAGTTGTTTAATTGGTGCAGTGATCTTAATGGAAATTATAACTGTAGCGGCAACAATAATGACCAGGGAAATCCCCAGCAACAGCAGATTAATTGCTACAGCCTTGTTGGCTTCACGGATAAGATAAGGAACGGGAATCTGCTTCACCAATGTCCAATCCGCCCCAGCTTTTTGTAGACGCTGATAGACAAATACAGCATTGTCACTCTCGAAATTGCCCGTGCTGCTCTTTGTTCCCGCAATATGCTGGGTATACCATTCCTGCTTCATCGGCTGACCCAACTGCGCCGTATCATCGCTATAAATGATATTTCCCTCAGCATCAATGATATACACATTCTCGCGTTCCTTCTGATACAGCTGATCGGTGATGTCGCTCAGTGCAGATAGCTGCACATCAATCGACAAGTATCCTAAGACTTTAGAGGTCGGCACTTTCTCAATTCTGCGGTGTAGTGTGAATACTGGCTCCGGTGGGTAGTTGGGCGATAGTAGGCCGAGACCATAGGTATTGCTCATATGAGTTTTTTGTACGACAATGCTCTGCCGACCCGTAATAGCAGCTTCTGAAAAAACAGGCAAATCCAAGGATCGCTTAGGTATATTCAGCGTGACGAGGGTCGATTTGCGGCTTTTGCTCTCATACAGATATACCTGATAGATATTCGGTACGGATGTTCCGATATAAGACAAGGCCGCGAACATGCGTGAACCGCTCTGAACATCGTCATACCCGCTCTCCAGCAGCCGGAAGAACTCTGTATTCGAATACACTGTCGTTGAGGTTCGGTTCAAATCCTCCAGCAGAGCGCTAAGATTACGCTGGCCCTGATAGAGCAGGTTGGCGTTCTCGTCTACGGATCGGGTGATCAGTGACTTTGTAGTATACGAATATGTAATTAGCATTGTAGCCACAATAGGTATGGTGGCAGCGATTAGCATAAATACGATCAGCTTCGTGCGTATGCTGTTCCATTTCATGGAAAAACCTCTCTTCCGATCAATAAATTACTCCTTCGAGTTCACCTGTGTAGGTGTTTATGATACTCCTTAACCCGCATAATAAAAATATAATAGTTCTCCGGTAGAAAGAAAGAGGGGTGCAGGATGGGCAACAAAAAAATGGCACGCTTAGGGCCGCAGCTTGTATTTGTAGGGCCGGTACTTATATTTTTCACAATTATTATGATTATTCCGTTTCTGCTCGGCATGTATTACTCGTTCACGGATTGGAACGGGGTAGCAGGAACTGTGACTTGGGTTGGCTTCAAGAACTTTGAGCAAATCTTCACGAATGATCCCGACTTCTGGAAGTCGTTCTGGTTTACTACCCGCTTCACCGTAGTGGGCGTCGTATTGACCAATATCGTGGGGTTTGCCTTAGCTTACTTCCTGACTAAAGGACTGAAGCTGCGCAATGTGCTGCGGACGGTATTCTTTATGCCAAACGTCATCGGCGGCCTGCTGCTCGGATTTATCTGGCAGTTCATCTTCATCAAGGGGTTCTCCACACTTGGAGATTTAACCGGTTGGTCGTTCTTTAACCTTCCATGGTTAGGCGATGCAGCTACCGGATTCTGGGGCATCACAATCGTATTCGTCTGGCAGTCTGCTGGATACTTGATGGTAGTCTATATCTCTTCATTAACTAATGTTCCTACGGAAGTCATGGAAGCAGCGGAGATTGATGGTGCGAACCGTTGGCAAATGCTGAAGAACATTATTATTCCGCTGATTATGCCTGCTGTAACGATTTGCCTCTTCCTGGCTATATCCTGGGCATTCAAAATGTTCGATCTGAACTTGTCGCTGACCAAAGGCGGACCGTTCAAGTCGACAGAGTCCGTAGCGATGAACGTATATGTCGAAGCATTCCAGAATAACCGATACGGACTGGGCACGGCGAAGTCATTATTGTTCTTCATCGTAGTCGCTATTATTACCATACTTCAGGTCCGTCTGACGAAGAGCAAGGAGGTAGAAGCTTAATATGGGTACTTTTAAAAAATATAACGGACGCTTATTTACCACCGAGGTCCTGATGGTCCTGGTCGGTCTGTTGTTTCTCGTACCATTCTACTTTCTGTTCGTAAACTCGTTGAAACCGTTTGGGGATATCATGACCAATTCGGCCAGCTGGCCGGCGGTATTTAAATGGGAGAACTACTCTAAGGCGTGGGAGCTCACCCGCTTCCCGCAAGCCTTTTCCAATTCCTTTGGAATTACAGTCGTAAGTGTAGTACTAATGGCCTTGTTTGCAGCCATGGGTGCTTACTGGATGGTCAGATCGGATACGAAGTTTAACAAAATGCTATTCTTTCTGTTTGTAGCAGCCATGGTTGTTCCTTTTCAGTCGATCATGATTCCTTTGCTGAAGGTCATTAATGTACTTGGTGTCAACAATAGCCGAACAGGATTGATCTTTACTTATCTGGGACTTGGAGCGCCGATGTCGATCTTTCTCTTCCATGGCTTCGTCAAAGCGATTCCGCTGGAAATTGAAGAAGCAGCAACGGTAGACGGTTGTAATCCTTATGGCGTGTTCTTCCGAATCGTATTGCCGATGCTCAGACCGATGCTGATGACAGTTATCGTGCTGAATACCCTGTGGGTATGGAATGATTATCTGCTGCCGTCTCTAATTCTGCAAAAACCAGATATGCGCACCATTCCGCTCGCCACCTTTGCTTTCTTCGGACAATATACGAAGCAATGGGATATCGCGCTTCCGGCGCTGGTATTGGGAATCGCTCCAGTTATCATCTTCTTCCTGATGCTGCAGCGCTATATTGTCGAAGGTATAGCAGCCGGTTCAGTTAAAGGTTAATATTTAGTTTCACTAAAGTAAGGAGTTTCGGCTGGACTAAGTGTAAGAGAAGCAATCCGTTAGGAAGGCTGGTGGAAGAGCGAAGGTTCTCCACCAGGTTTCTAATAGAGCTAGAGCGGACTACAATATCTATCCATGGAAGAGCCGTTCCACATAGAAGACCACATCCATTTTACAATCACTTAAGGGGGAAATAAGAATGAAGAGCAAAAAACCTGCGTTATTGGCAGTGTCCGTTCTGATGGTAATGTCACTAGTACTCGCTGCCTGTGGAGGCAATAATAATGCTGCAAGCGAAAGTAACGGGAATAGTTCTACTAACACAGATAAAGTGAAAACGGTAACAATTTTCCAGTTCAAAACCGAGATTGTGGAAGGCCTGAACGAGCTGAAAGTCGAGTTTGAAAAAGAACACCCGAACATCAAGCTTGATATTCAAACAGTCGGCGGCGGTGCGGATTATGCAGCTTCCCTGAAGACTAAATTTGCTTCCGGTGATGCTCCGGACATTTTCTCCAACGGTGGATACAACGAAATGGATCTTTGGATGGACAAGCTTGAAGATCTTAGTGATCAAGCTTGGGTTAAAGATCTGATTCCATTGGCTGCTGAGCCGATGACTAAAGACGGTAAAGTATACGGTATGCCAATGAACCTTGAAGGCTACGGATATATCTACAACAAAGATTTGTTTGCTAAAGCAGGCATTACAGAAATGCCAAAAACCTACACCGAGCTGGAAGCTGCTGCGAAGACGCTAAAGGCTGCCGGAATCACTCCTTTTGCTAATGCTTATCAGGAATGGTGGTTGATGGGTAACCAAGGAATTAGCGTGGCCTTTGCAGAGCAACCAGACGTTAACGCCTTTATTAAAGGCTTGAACGATGGTTCCGCTAGTATGGTCGGCAATGAGAAGTTCGATAATTTTGCTAAATTGATGAAGCTGACTGTGGACTATGGCAACAAAAATCCACTGACTACCGATTACAATACACAAGTTACACTCTTTGCTAATGGCGAAGCTGCTATGATGCAAGAAGGCAACTGGTCACAGACGATGATCGACGGTATTAATCCTGATCTGAATATCGGCGTATTGCCAATGCCGCTTAGCGACGATGCCGCTGAAAGCGACAAGCTGACTATCGGTATTCCAGCTAACCTTGTCATTAACAAAGATTCCGATTCCAAAGAAGAAGCTAAGATTTTCCTGAACTGGCTTGTAACTTCGGATATGGGTAAAGATTATATCGTAAACAAATTCAAATTTATTCCCGCCTTGTCGACCATCAAAGCAACACCAGAACAAATGGGCGATATCGGTACAGAGCTGTACAAATATATTGATGCTGGCAAAATCATCGGCCTGCAATCTTCGAAATTCCCTGATGGTGCAGCGCAAGAGTTCGGCAGCGTAATTCAAGAATATGTAGCCGGAAAAATTGACGTGAAAGCTTGGGAAACGAATATGCAAGCTGCTTGGGACAAGCTTAAGACACAATAATAGTAAGCTGTAACGCTTCATTACATTTGATTTAAGTTATTAAATTAATTAAAGTTATCAAAAAGCTGCTTTCTTCGCTTCATCCTTTGCGGTGAAGCAAGGGGCAGCTTTTTTTTAAAAGGTGAGAATTTGTATATTCCACAGGATAAATTATCTTTATATTTCTCGAAGAAACGGGTGCCGTCAAATAAAGACCGGCGAAGCCGTTTCTTCTTGGTACAATAAACATTAGAAGAATGGAGTGTGGATAGCTATGGCGATGAAAGAGTATAACAACGTGCAAGTCGGAGTAGAATATTACCCGGAGCATTGGGATGAATCGCTCTGGGAAGCCGATATCAAGCTGATGCAAGCAACCGGCGTGAAGGTGGTTCGGGTCGCCGAATTTGCCTGGAGCCGACTTGAGCCAACGGATGGAGATTTCCAATTTGCGTGGCTGGACCGGGCGATGGATCTTTTTCATAACTATGGACTACAGGTCGTCATCGGAACACCAACTGCTACACCGCCACGCTGGCTGACCACGGGCTATCCGGATGTGCTTCCGGTATTTGCCGACGGGGGAATCTTTCATCCTGGTGTGCGCGGACATCGTTGTTACAATAGCCCCTCGTTACGGAAATACGGGAGCCGTATTATAGAGCGCCTAGCGCAGCATTACAGCGAACATCCAGCGGTTATTGGCTGGCAGACTGATAATGAATTCGGTATGCTCGATTGCCATTGTGATCGTTGCAATGATGCTTTTCGTGAATGGGCAAAAGCCAAATATGGCACTCTGGAAGCCATAAACAGTGAATGGGGAACCAATGTCTGGAGCGGGGAATACAGTGCTTGGAATGAATTTACGGTTCCGCTGGGTGGATCAAGGCATCAGAACCCTTCCTTGTTGTTAGATTTTCAACGTTTCCAGTGGGATTCCATCGTAGAGTTTCAACAGACACAGATTGATATTCTGCGCTCCGTATGCCCGGAACATTTCATAACCCACAATTTTCATAGCTATCCACAGAAGCTGAATATGTATCCTGTAGGGGCGAATCTGGATGTAGCTGCGTTTGATTATTATCCGAATACCTCTCCGACCAAACAGGCCACTGCGCCTTATAGTGGAGCCTTATCTCTCGACTTGACTCGTGGGATTAAACGGAAAAATTTCTGGATTATGGAGCAGCTAAGCGGGACACCGGGCTGCTGGATGCCAATGTGGCGCACGCCGTACCCTGGATTTATCCGTGCTTACGCCTGGCAGACTATTGCCAGAGGTGCTGATACCGTGGTGCACTTTCGCTGGAGAAATGCAGTAGCTGGTGCTGAGCAATTTTGGCATGGTCTGATTGATCATAGCAACGTCCCGGGACGCCGCTTCGCTGAGTTCACTCAGTTCTGTAATGAGGTAAATGCGCTAGGGGACAAGCTAAAGGGGACAACCTTGAAGAATGAGGTAGCTATACTGAATTCGCATGAGCAGCTTGTGGCGCTCGACATTCAACCGCAGGTTGAGAATATGGAATATTATGAGAATCTGAAGCAAATTCACCGTGCGCTGACGAAGCTTGGGATCGGCTGTGATGTCATCGACTGGAGACAACAGCTGGATGAATACAAAGTAGTTATTGCACTGAGCTTGTATCTGTTGGATGAGGAAATAGCTAAACAATTGGAAGCTTATGCAGCCGCTGGTGGCGTGTTAATAATCACGAATCGCAGCGGCGTCAAAAATATGAATAATATAGCGGTCATGCAGCCGCTGCCAGGATTGCTCAGCTACGCTGCAGGGGTTCGAGTGGACGAGTATGACCCGATTGGTACCGAAGCACATATCATCGTAGACATTAACGGTAATTCCTATGAGTGTCTGCAGTGGTGTGATCTGCTGACGCCTACTACCGCCGAGACAATCGCCTGGTACGGGAATGATTTCTACGCCGGAATTCCGGCGGTGACGGTTAACACCTTCGGCAGAGGCCAAGTTTATTACCTCGGAACCCATGCGGAGGAGAGCTACTGGTCTGTTCTGTTGGCGGATCTGGCGAAGAAACACCAACTGTTCCAGTTTGCTGGCCTGCCGGATGGAATGCAGGCATCAGTGCGAACTGGTGAGAGCGGAAGCTTCTTGTTCCTGCTCAATCTAAACCGCCAAGCCCAGACAGTCACGCTGTCGCGCGAATTTAACAGCGTACTCTACGGACAGCCTCGTTTTGGAGAGCTGCAGCTTGAGCCTTACGGTGTGGAGATTCTGGAGATGTAAAGGCTATCCGAGAGACGTATATCTAGTTTGATTGTATTTCGTACAATAGAATCTATCCAACTGAGACTGAAATTTGATTCTATTGCACTTTGTACACTTGATTGTCGGGAAAACCCCTGATCCAAGCCCATTTTATGAATTCTACTGCACTGAATACATTAGATTCCTTTTTTTGAGCCAAATGGGGTATTTCTATTGTATTTTCTGCAATAGAATCCATTTTGGAGCCCACATGAAGGCTATATACCGTGGCCGCTCTAAAGGCTGACTTTCTTTTGCCCTTTCTTTGCTCTTTCTTTTGCCCTACCTTATCCACACTGTGTTCTAAAAGTGGGGGGCTTTATGGTTCGAACTACTCTCAAGGCAAAGCAGAGAGGGAGGGTTTGAAGGAACGAAGAGAAATCTTGGAACTGTAGGAGCGAAAGCGTTCGCCCGAAAGCTTTCCGTAGGAAAGCTCGCATCGAAAGCATAGGTTATTCTCGGATTCCAACCGCTACGCGGTTCAAATAAAGGAATCCGAGAATAACAGCGATCGGAAGTCCAAAAGTTTCTCGCAGTGCCGACAAACCCGTATTCTCTTCCATAGCCGCAGCAGTTCC
Source organism: Paenibacillus sp. 19GGS1-52 (assembly GCF_022369515.1). Lineage (NCBI taxonomy): Bacteria > Bacillati > Bacillota > Bacilli > Caryophanales > Paenibacillaceae > Paenibacillus > Paenibacillus sp. 19GGS1-52. The sequence goes on along the minus strand of NZ_CP059724.1, from coordinate 6,050,982 downwards.
CCATAGCCGCACCAAACTTTTAGTGCAGCCTCCTAAATTGCTCCGGCGTAGTCCCCGACTGCTTGCGGAACGTGGCGACGAAATGGCTGACATCACGGAAGCCGACCAGCAGGGAGATTGATTTTACCGTTAGGTGGGGTTGGCTAACGAGCATCTCCTTACTTTTGCGGATGCGTAAACGGACGAAATAAGCATAAGGTGAGAGCCCAAAGGTTTGCAGAAACAGGCTGTTGAGATAACGTCCCGAGACCCCAAGCTGTGTAGCCAGATCATACAGTCCGATGTCAGGATCACCATATTGGCTGTCCATCCACTTCAGCAGTGGCTGCAGCTTGTCCACATTGCGGGAAATCGCTGTATTGTTATGGAGCTGTCCGTATTTGCTTAGGGTTAAGAGGAAACGGTAAGCATCAGTGGAGGCCCCCAGACTGAACATATCCTGGGCCGCATCATGGCGGTCCAGCATCTCATTCAGCATCAGAGAGAGAGGAGCCTCACTCTCCCAGCGGTAAAAGGAATTAGATTTCATACCGAGCGTTTCCAGGATTTGTCGACTAGAGCTGCCGCCGAAAGTTAAATAATAGGTGCACCAATCGGTAGATGCCGATTCATAACGGTGGGGGGTATGAGGAAGCAGAAGTACACCGCTGCCTTCAGCCAGCGAGAGCGTTTTGTTCTCGAAATGAATAGTACCCTCTCCATGGGCAGTTTGAATCCAATGATAGGTATGGTAGCCATCTGGACGGGTCACTTTTTCCTGTTCGGGATTGTAGCCCATACTGTCTAAAGTGATCGGCAGATGCTGACCACCCTCGTGGGCGAACACAATTCTGCGGCGAGCGATTAACGACAAATGTCTCATCTCCTGCTAGTTCCATATTATTATATAGTTCGTCTGTAATATTATATTTAAAAGGAAAGGTTAACCGTTTACAATAAATATATAATTATACTATAAAGGATGTGCGTTGTGTGATCAACGATAAATTACAGAAGATTTGGTACGGTGGGGATTATAATCCCGAGCAATGGGAAGCTCCAGAGTGGGCAGAGGACGAACGGATGTTTAAACTGGCTGGAATTGACGTTGCTACGATAAATGTTTTTTCTTGGGCGCTGATACAACCCTCTGAAGACACTTATGATTTCTCTACCTTGGATGAATTAATAGATAGATTATATAAGAATGGTACTTATGTATGTTTGGCAACAGCTACTGGTGCTCATCCGGCCTGGATGGCCCACCGCTATCCCGAAGTAACCCGTGTTGATGTACAGGGTAGAAAACGTAAATTCGGCGGACGCCACAACTCCAACCCCAATAGTCCGGTCTATCGCAAATTTGCCACGAAGCTGGCTAGCAAGCTGGCTGAACGCTATAAAGACCATCCGGGACTGGTAGCCTGGCATATCTCTAACGAATATGGTGGGTATGATTATTCCGAGGAGTCTGCTGCTGCCTTCCGGGTTTGGCTGCAGGAACGTTATGGCACGCTGGATACCTTGAATAAAGCCTGGAATACTCGCTTCTGGGGCCATACCTTTTACGACTGGGAAGAAATTGTTGTGCCGAACGAGTTAAGCGAAGAATGGAATGGCAACCGCACCAACTTCCAGGGAATCTCACTGGACTATCGCCGATTTATGTCCAACAGCCTGTTGGAATGCTACAAGCTTGAATATAACGCGATCAAGGAGCACAGCACCAACATTCCGGTTACGACCAACCTGATGGGCTTCTATCCGGAACTGGACTATTTCGAGTGGGCTAAACATATGGACGTGATCTCCTGGGACAACTACCCTTCATTGGATACACCCGTAAGCTTTACGGCAATGACACATGATCTGATGCGTGGACTGAAGAACGGCCAGCCATTCATGCTGATGGAGCAAACACCTAGTCAGCAGAACTGGCAGCCCTACAACAGCCTGAAGCGTCCGGGTGTAATGCGCTTATGGAGCTACCAGGCAGTGGCACGTGGTGCGGATACCGTGTTATTCTTCCAGCTGCGCCGTTCCATCGGGGCATGTGAGAAGTACCATGGTGCAGTTATCGAGCATGTGGGTCATGAGCATACCCGTGTCTTCCGTGAATGTGCAGAGTTAGGCAAAGAGCTGGAACAGCTTGGCAGTCAGTTGCTGGACGCTCGTGGTCAGGCGGAAATCGGAATTATTTATGACTGGGAGAACCGTTGGGCGCTCGACCTATCAAGTGGACCTTCAGTTGCACTGGACTATGTAAATGAAGTGCATAAATATTATGACGCCCTGTATCAGCAAAATATCGAAGCCGACATGATCGGTGTCGAAGAGAATTTGTCCAAGTACAAGATCGTGATTGCACCTGTGCTGTACATGATCAAACCGGGTTTTGCCGCGAAGGTAGAGGCCTTTGTGCAAGCTGGGGGCACGTTTATTACGACCTATTTCAGCGGTATCGTCAATGAAAATGATCTCGTAACCGTAGGCGGATATCCTGGAGAGCTGCGCAAGGTGTTGGGCATCTGGTCAGAGGAAATCGATGCACTGCTGCCAGGAATGAGCAATGAATTAGTCATGAACAAAGAATGGGGCGCTCTGAGCACATCTTATTCCTGCGATCTACTCTGCGATCTGATTCACTCTGAAGGTGCTGAAGTATTGGCCCAGTATGGTACGGACTTCTACAAAGGCATGCCTGCACTTACCGTGAACAGCTTTGGCGAAGGTAAAGCTTATTATGTAGCGACTAGTCCGGAAGCAAGATTCCTGCAAGGATTTCTGGCGAACCTTTGCGCGGAGCAGGGGATTCAGCCGCTTGTATCTGCACCGACAGGCATTGAGTCTGTGCAGCGTGTGAAGGATGGAGTGTCCTATCTGTTCCTGCTGAACCATACCGAAGGAGAATTAAGCGCGGATATTGGTACTGCCGTACGTACGGATATTCTGGGCGGCGAGGAACTTAAGGGCACTGTCGTTGTGCCAAGTCGCGGCGTACTGATATTGAAAGGCGACCTATTGAACGCTTAAACGAAGAGCTCCTCAGGACCTATAAAAGGAGAAATCAATTATGGACAATGGTATATTAGGGACTCAAGTGATTACACAGATCGGTATTATCGTCAATGACATCGAGAAGGTTTCAGCAAGCTATGCCAAATTCTTTGGCATTGAGCAGCCGCAGTGGTTCTGGACGGACACTGTCGATCTTGCGCAGACTGAATTCAATGGTGAATTATCAGAAGCACGTGCTAAGCTGGCCTTCTTCGATTGTGGACAGTTGCAGATAGAACTAATCGAGCCTGACCATAACCCTTCAACTTGGCGGGAGTTCCTGGATAAGGAAGGGGAAGGTGTCCACCATATCGCTTTTTCAATTAAAGGTATGAAAGAGAAGATCGAACTGCTGCATTCCAAGAACATGCCATTAATTCAAAAAGGTGAATTCACAGGCGGACGTTATGCCTATATCGACACCTTTAGTGAGTTGAAAGTACTGACTGAATTGCTGGAAAATGATAAATAATCAAGAAGAAACGGCTTCGCCGTCCTTTATGGACGGCGAAGCCGTTTCTTCGAGAAATATAAGAATAAATTATTGCGTGAAGCATATAAATTCATATATTTTCCAATAAACATCCCGAACTACTGCTAAAGTGGTTCGGGATTTTTTGTGTGGGGAATACAGCGCAATAAGAGAATAGATTCCCGCAAGAATTTAGCGGATTTCCACATCCGGTATTCGGTGAAGCCTGGAAAAGGCTATGTTAAGGTAAATAAGTAAAGTTAAAAGTTTAAATAGAACAAGTTGCAATATCTATGCAAATCTAACAGTAGGAGTGATGGGGGCAATGATGCTGCGAACAATTAATTGCTATTTATACGACAGCGAAGCCACCGCGTATCTTTTACAGGGTGTCATTCGTTTTGTTCAAGCAAGAAGTCTAATGAACGTTGTGCTGCAGAAGAGTTGGACCTATGGCTTTCATGTGAAGGTAACCTATCCGGCTGCAGACGGGGACAATGGACTTGAGTCTACGATCCGCCAACTGGCTTTTCGTTACAGCCGACCTAGGGGGCACAATGAATATGCTAAATTTGAAGCTGTCATTCGTAAAGTGGCGGAGCTAGAGGACTATGCAGGAGAATATCTTCCGCTGCGCAAGGATGGAGTGGTGACAATAGAGGAAGGGGAGGACTTGCAACATGGGAATCCCTTGGGCAGCCCTCATGTCAATTATGAGATTGAACTTCACAAAAGCCAGCTATTGGTAGACCTTTATGATATATGGGGCGAACTGTCTGAAGAACAGCAAAATATTGAATTCGCCAAAATGTTTATGATTACGGTTAATCGTTGTGAGGGTGGCCTGAAATTCAGCTACTTGTCGCTGCGCTCCAACTTTGAATATTTTAAAGGTCAAATGGAATTAACCGGGAAATATGCAGAGACTACACGCAGAAACTGGGAGATACTGTTCGGCCGCACAGAGGAAGAGCAGCAATTTATTTCTCAAGGGGTGCAGCTATTCGCAGAGAGCAGCTATGAACGGGAGTATATTTTTACACGGATGCAGACTTTCATTGATTGCTTACTCTCTGTGCTATCTCAGGGTTATGACGATGGAGAATTGAGCTTGGACAAGCAGGGGCGAGGCAGTGACCTTTTTCAATATTATGATGCAGTCAATGATTTTCACTGGGACTTTTATTCCAATTCTCAATTTCTCAGACATTATCAGCAAAAAGAATTTGTAATCTATCAGTTTATAGTCTCTGTGCTGTACTCCTTGATGTCGCTGTTGCGGGTGTCTGCCATTCGCAAACTGCGCATCATTGGTATTGTTGCCGAGAGTGTAGAATGCGGATTCTCCATGAGCTGGCGCGATACATATCTGGAAATGAGCAAGGAGCTGGTCTCTGGGGGCACCAAACAAAGGTTGGTACATTAAGCGCTCCATTAATAATAACGGGGTAAAAGAAAGAGGACTACCAAGTGGCAGCCCTCTTTCTTAGTGTTTGTGCTCAAGCTGGATTGTGGTGTGAACTAACGCCTGCTCTACCGTTAATTGGTACTAGGCGCGCTCTCGTTTCCTCTCGCCATGCCACCTCCAGGATTTCCATTACTTAACGTAATGCTCGCAGCCTCCGTGCTATCTGTCTTCAACGTGTAGCGGATAATATCGTCAGCCTTTAGGTCTGATAACTTTAGTGTGCTTTCTTTTTGTGCGCCGTTGTCGAAGGTAACGGAGGAAATAGTGGTGTCAGCGCCGATCGTAATGTCTGTGGTTTCTTCAGAGAAGTTCTGCTGCATTCTGCCACCTTGCATACCACCACCCTTCATTCCACCTCCTTGTCCACCTCCACCTTGTTGCGTTCCGCCTTCAGGAGCCGTTCCTTGTTCTCCGCCAGCATTGCCTTGTGGAGCGGCACCTTGTTCTCCCTGTGGAGCCCCTGTATCTTTTCCACCTCCATTTTGTCCAGGTGCCATAGTCATATCCGCAGTATAAATCGTGATCGTGCTCCCACTGATGCTCTTGATTTTGCCAATATTCATAGCTCTGTTAGGGTTGCCGTTTTCATTGGCTCCTGCTGAAGGAGCTGGCTGTGCTGCGGAAGTATCCGTTTGTACTTTGGTGTTTGTATTTGTGCCGCAGCCCGCCAACAATATAGAAGCCAAAAGGCTTCCTGAAATCATAAACGGTATAAGTTTTTTCATTTGACTATTCCTCCCAAGATATGGTTTAGAGAACAATATATCAATCGATTCTGAAAGTACGATGAAAATCAGCTGATGGTTGCCCAAGAAATAGCTCCTCTTTCTGTTGTATAATGGCAATAGTAATTAATCTTCAAGGAAAGAGGCAATACATGACAACCTTACTAGTAACAGGCTATCGTGCGCATGAGCTCGGTATTTTTGATAATAAGCACTTGGGTATTCCCTATATAAAAAAAGCACTAGCGAACAGGTTGATCCCGCTTGTGGAGGACGGAGTGGAGTGGATCATTACGCCTGGCCAATATGGCGTAGATCTTTGGGCCTGCGAGGTGGTGCTTGAGCTAAAGCAGAAGTATCCTGAGCTTAAGCTGGGCATCATTACAGCCCACGCAGCGCCGGAGGAGAAGTGGAAGGAAGAGAAGCAGAACGAATACCGGCGTATTGTTGCTGGCGCAGACTACTACGGAGCGGTTAGCAATGCGCCCTATGACGGCAGCTGGCAGTTCCGGGCCAGAGATGATTTGCTGTTTCGCAAAAGCGACGGTATTTTACTCTTTTATGATGAGGATGCTGCGGAAGGAAGCCCGAAATTCTTTAAGGCCAGAGCGTTGAAGCTGCATACGGAGAGTGACTACGGCCTCTATTTAATTCATTCGGATGAGATTCAGAACATTGCCGATGAAGAGAATCAACGAGGGTATGAGTAGGTTATGAGTGCTTCAATACACATAAATAAGCCCGGAACGAGTGCACCTCAGCTCATCGTTCCGGGCTTATTTAAGTTATAAAGGATGCTGCACTTATCAGATGAAACTCTGCAGTGAAGGTGCCTTACGAACCTTGGTGTACTGCTCAAAGGCATAAGCCAGCTTAATCAGCAACGGTTCCTGGTAAGCCTGTGCCGAGAAGGTAACGCCGAAGGGTGCGCCAGCAGCAGTGTAACCTGAAGGGACTACGATCGACGGATAACCGGCCCGGGAGGTAATTCTGGCTCCGAAATCAGCCGGGAATAGCAGAGCGTCAAGGTTATGCTCCTTCATGACTGCGTCAATTCCCTGCTCCTTGCACAGTTTCAAGTCGGTGGCGCGGTCACGCAGGTATTGCGGATCGGTTAGTGTGCCGGAAGTAGCATATTCGGCATCCATGAGCGTAACCTGGCCATATTTTAGCGTCTCCATGGGGCGGGTATGATTGAAATCAATAATGTCTCTTAACGTCCGCATCGGTGCTCCCGGGCCTAACCGTGATAAGTAGGCATTCAGGGAGATTTTGAATTCGTTCAGCACCACGGAGGAATAACTGATCTCACGTGCTGTCCGGATATCGGCGGGGTCAATGATGATCGCACCTTGTGCTCTCATCTGTTCCACGGAAGCATTGAAGAGAGCCAGCTGTTCTTCGGTTAGTTCCTCGAAATAATAATCACGCGGGATGCCAATTCGAGCGCCCTTAAGTCCGTTCTCATCCAGGAAGACGGTGTAATCCTCATGCAGCCTGCCTACGCTTGTGCCCATGGCAGCATCGCTGCTGTCTTTGCCGAGCATGGCGTTTAGCAGCAGTACCGCATCGTGAACCGTTCGGGCCATCGGGCCTGCGGTGTCTTGTGTATTGGAGAGCGGAAGGATGCCTGAGCGGCTAATCATGCCTACTGTAGGTTTAATTCCAATGACAGAACCTAGATTGCCGGGATTCAGGATAGAGCCGGAGGTTTCCGTTCCAACGGATACTGTACAGAAGTTGCAAGCTACAGCTACTGCTGAACCGGCACTGGAGCCACCTGTCGGTGTTGATATATTATAAGGATTTAGTACTTGTCCCCCACGTGAGCTGAAGCCGGAAGGCATGCCGTTGGTCATGAAATTGGCGAACTCGGTCATGTTGGCTTTGCCCATGATGATCGCTCCGGCCTCTCGCAGGCGGGTAACTATGAACGCATCCTCTACGGCAAAAGAATTCGCCAAGGCCAGCGATCCCGCACTGGTATGCATTTTATCCCCTGTATTAATATTGTCCTTCACTAATACGGGTATACCATGCATGGGCCCCCGGGGCCCTTGCAATGAACGTTCCACATCCAGGGACTCTGCGATAAACAGGGCATCAGGGTTGATTTCCAGCACAGAGTTGATAGTAAGACCGTTCTTATCATGGTCAGCTATGCGTTCGAGATACATAAGGACTAATTGATGTGACGTAATCTCACCGGCCTCCAAAGCAGCCTGAATCTCCGGTATCGTCGCTTCTACGATTTCAAAACTCATGTGGGTTCACGCTTCTTTCTCTCTAAGAGTGGGCCTTCCCCTCAATCTAACCACAATTTGCGGTGTCTTCATAGTTTTTCTTATACTAAAATCTTTATCATGATAATATCCCTGCCATACTCAGCTGAATCAACAATATCAATTGCCTCATAGCCAAGCTTCTCATAAAAGCCCTGGGCAGTTATGCTGCTGGGAAGTTTAACTGTTGTTACTCCTGAATCCACTGCGATTCGTTCAATGAAATGAATGAATTCTCGTCCAATCCCTTTATTGTGGTGATTTATATCAATAAAAAGAGTATATATAGTATCTTTATCAAGACTCGCAGTACCGACAATAATGGTATCCTTAACAGCAACATATATTTCTCTTATTTTGGAAAGATTAGAAATGTGGTCTGGAGTAAAAGTTCTATACATATTGTGTATGATCTCTTCACAATAATCTCTGCTATTTATATGGATCAGATTCTCTCTAATAATAGCCGATAAGGTTTGGCAGTCCGCCGCAACATAGTCTCTAATAACTAAATCGTCATTTATAAGAATCACCTCTGTATAAGTATGAAATAACAAATGAAGATATCGCTACTAAAGCCATCGTAATGATGCTATAGAGAGCCTGAGCAGCAACCACCATGTTCATGATGCGGCAAGGATATTTATAGATTTTCCTCCTTCTGCAATAAATGGGAATAGAATCGCTGGATATAATATAAGCTAAGAGGCTGCAATTTACTATGAAAAAGGCGTCACCTTAATCGATCCCTAAAAAAATAAGCCTCTAATCCCGCCAGTACCCGCGGACTTAGAGGCTTTAATATTTAGTTCAACTTAAGGCTGCGCCGGAGTAAAGCCTTCTTCCGCCAGGTACTCTTTGGCTTCCTCAATACTTTCAAAGGCCATTTCCAGATTCAGGCCAGCATAGACATACCATAAATCATCCTCTAGTTTAAGCGTCAACGTATCGTCGTCGCTGTTAACCCAGAGCGAATCTGCTTCGGCCACAACAGCTTTCTTTTTTCTTCGATTCACGACTGGAGCTTCTGGGATGTGCATGGACATGGAGGTGATGGAGGCATCGAGCAGTTCCCGCAGCTCAGCTTCCGACAGCTCGCGAATATTCACGAAGCCCTTATCATCCGTCTCATAACCCCGCAGCAGCCCTGCGTATACATAGCCGTTGCCGTTTGGGTGAAGATGGAACGCTACTATTTTCTTCTCATGCTGGCTCTGCTCGTAGTGATAGTTCACGCGTCCAAGGGACACGTTCTTGCGCTCAAGTACAGAGTAGGTGTCCAGAATAGCTAATTTCTGTTCAAATGTAAGCATATACAGCCTCCGGTTCAGGTTATCATTGTGCACATGATTATAACATGCGGGAGTCCCGCGAGACCACTGATCTTACTCAAGTGGCAAAGTTAGAACAATACAGCAGCCCTGCTCCGGGTTGTCCCCAAGATGGAGGCTTCCGCCCATACATTCGGCCAGCAGGCGGCTGAAGGTAAGACCCAGTCCCAGTCCACGCAGGGTAGTATTCTTGCCGTTGCTGCGAAAGAAAGCAACAAACACAAGCTCCCGGTTACTAGGTGTGATCCCAATTCCATTATCAGTGACCCGGATGGTTGCTTGTTCCCCGATGGTTTCAAGCAATTCGATGGTAAGCTCTACCTTCTTGCCTTGCGCCTTCGCCTGCACGCTGTTGTTCAGCAAATTGACCATGATTTGCTGAATACGCAGCGGATCTCCCCGGACAAATAGGGGCTTCTGCGGCATTAGCAGGATAGGTTCACAGATATCATCATCCTGTGTCAGCTTCCATTGATAGACAATCTCCGCGAGCAGCGGAACAGCATCCAGCCTATCGTGGCGGACGGATACTATGCCGGCCGTGAGGGCGTTGTAATCCAGTAGATCTGCAACCATATGCTGTAGCCTGCCCACCTCCAGCAGAGCGATATCGAGGAATTCTTCAGCTTCCTCTCCTTCGACGACACCTTCACGAACGGCAAGCACGAGACCTTTGATGGAAGTTACCGGAGTCTTTAGCTCATGAGATACGCCGGCCAGCATGACAGCCCGGGACTGCTCGAATTGCTGTAATTTGCCCGCCATTTCCTGAAAGGAGACGATAAGCTCATGAATTTCCCGCTCCTTGGCTCCTTTTTCCAGCCCGATGTTATATTGGCCACTGCTGATCTGGACGGCTGCCGCCGCCACTCTTTGAATAGGCTTGGCGAGTTTTCGGGATAAGAGGTAGATGGTCAGCCAGCTCAGGATGATCAGAAATAGCAGGATGATCGAGAAGAAGATGATTTCGTCCTGCGGGATATGGCGCAGCGATTTCTTGGATTGCATAACGATAACCTGGCCTAATACCGCATTATCCGCTTTGATAGGGGCGACGGCCCCCTTGTACTCCGAGTTACGGGAATCACTCAAGCTGTCTTTAATCTTCAACCGCATTTGGTTCTCAGTCAGCGGCGGCATAGAGTACAGCATTTGTCCCTGCTTATCTGTAATAATGACGCACATTTCTACCGTTAATTTGAAGAACCGCTTCCGGTCCTCAATGAGCTTCCCCAGATTCTGGCTGATCTCAATCGTGCCATTCGCGCTAACACTGCGGTCGGCAATCTCCTGCGCCAAGAGGCCGGTGGTCTGCATGCGGTTATCCATCGCTTCCTGCTGAATCCACCAGAAGGTAGTCAGCGCAGTGAGCAGCAGACCAACACTGATGATCAGCAGGTATCTAACCGTCCAGTAGGAGAGGATAGAGGTTCGCTTCTTTAGGTTGTCCATAATTGGTACCCCGTCCCCCTTAGTGTACGAATCTCTCCCTCACTTGCTGGCCAGTGAGACAGCGCTTGGCGTACTCTTTTGATGGAGAGGTCCACCGCCCGGTCACTTCCTTCGTAATCCATCTCCCACACATGCTCGATTAGCTGTTCCCTTGTACAAATCTGATTCGGCCGTTCGGCTAAGAATAGCAGCACGGACATATCGCGAGGACTGAGGTTGACCTCGGCGCCGTTCAGAAAGAGGCAGCGCGCGCTGTAGTCGATGAACAAGCTGCCGAAATGCCGCTTGCGGCTGCCGTCAGACCACTGCGAGGGGCGGCGCAGCACTGCATTCACGCGGGCTACTACCTCCTCCGGAATAAAAGGCTTAGACATATAATCGTCGGCACCGCCGTCCAATCCCGCCAGCCGGTCGTTAATGCCGTCCTTTGCTGTCAGCATGATCACCGGACAGCTGCTCTTCTCCCGGATCAGGCCCAGCAGCTCGAAGCCGTCCATATTTGGCAGCATAATATCTAGCAGGATAAGCGATGGAGGAGATTCTGCAAAGGCCTCCAGCGCTGCTATACCGTCCGCAGCCCGGGTGACGCTGAAGCCTGCTTTTTTGAGATAGGCACTGAGGACTCTGGCGATCGCTTCTTCGTCCTCGACTATCAGAATGGATTTCATATTCATAAGGAGTCTCCTAAAAGTTATTCTGATCTAAATGGGCTCTAGCTCCAAATCAAAGGTTGACCCAGTGAACCGGACTGAGAAGCTCCTATTTGTTCGAAATCAGGCGATTTGGGAATTTGACGGACACTAGGGACACTATTGACCCAATTTCCTCCCCTAAGAACCCGTTTCCGCTTCAATAGCGTATTCTGAGTCCGCTTCCTGTGCCCAAACCCCTTCAAAAGTGAAATAGCGGCGCTACTGTCCGCCAGATTTGAACTGCAACTTTTCAGGCTTTATATGTTTGCCTCATTGTATCTTCGCTCGAATTCATCAACCGCTAATTTTGGTTCTGAGCCCTGAAATGTTGCCTAAAATTACGACAAGTTTACCACAAGACAGCAAGCGTTGCTTCGACTTCTTCCCGACTTATTGCTTTGTTAGAATGAGGAACGAGCTTGCACAATACAAAGAAATCGGATGGAGGAAACAGGATGAAGAAAAAAACAATAGCCATGATCGCTGCCGGAGTAATTATCGTAGGAGTCATTTCAGGTTATACATGGCTTAATAAGTCTATGGGGAATAATGTTGAGATCGAATCCGTGATTCCTACGCAGACACCAGGGACAGAAGCCGCAGACACGCCAGCCGCTACGAACGCTAGTACAGACACGGCGGGGGGTGCGGCGGTTACAGCAGAGCAATTAAATGGAGACTGGACGATTGCCGACACTTCTAAAGTATATTGGTCCGTAACGACCTCGCAGGAAACCGTGAACTTTGTAGACAATTCAGTTAAAGGCAGCTGGAAAGTGAATCTGGACGATATCACCACGATGACAGGAGAAGGAACCGTGGATATGAGCGCGCTGGATTCCGGCAACGGCCAAAGAGACGAGCATGTAAAAGGAGACGATTTTCTGGCGGTTGCCGCTAATCCCACTTCTACCTTCGTGGTGAAGTCGTTCTCTGAGTTGCCTGCTGAATGGACAGAAGGAACCGCAGTACCGGTTGAAATGCAGGGGACACTCACCGTAAAAGGAATTGCAAAGGACGTTACCTTTGCTGCTAAAGCTGCTTATAGTGGTGGCCAGCTGCTGCTGTCAGGAACGACGACTGTAACCTTTGCCGATTTCGGGATGACTAGCCCGCACTCTATTGTGCTGGATGCAGAGAATAATCTACTGGTAAGCTTGGAGCTTGTGCTGACGAAATAATAGGTAGCTTAATAATAGGAGGGACGTTTTCTTAGCCGAATATGGCGACGGAAGGCGTCTTTTTTTGAAAGATAAGAATTTATAGGCTTCACATGATAACTTATCCTTATATTTCTCGAAGAAACGGATGCCATCCCTAAAAGGACGGTAAAGTCGTTTCTTTTTGCATGTCCATTCCAGTCTCCTCAGAGAAACAATTCAATCATTCCTGTGTATCATATGGTATAGATCATACAGAATAGAGGTGAATTCCCTGATAGAAGTAGCGGCAGCAATTATACATAATGGTGAAGGACAGCTATTGATCGCTCGGCGGCGATTGGGTAAGTCGCAAGAAGGCTTGTGGGAATTTCCCGGGGGCAAGGTAGAAGCGGGTGAAAGTATCCCTGATTGTCTGCAAAGAGAGTTGCAGGAGGAGATGGGCATCACAATTATTCCTTACGAGGCCTTTGGGACGAATGAGCATAGCTATGGCAAGATACAGATCAGGCTGATTGCCTGGCACGCCGAATATCGCGGTGGAGAAATCAAACTGCTGGATCACGATGATTACCGCTGGGTGTACCCGGGCGAATTGGGAGCGTTTGTGTTTGCGGCGGCGGACATCCCTTTTGTAGAACAACTGCTGCAGGAATCTTATCAATAGAAGGAGCTGCTAGATGCCTACCTATCAGAAGCTGGTGCGTGACGGGATTCCAGGAATAATTGCGGCACAAGGAAAAGCACTCAGAACAAGGATACTGGATACCGAAGAATATATAGAGCAGCTGCGTATAAAATTAAAGGAAGAAACGGCGGAATATTTCGCGGCGGACAGCGATGAAGAAGCGCTTGAGGAACTAGCGGATATGCTGGAAGTGATCCTGGCATTAGCGTTGACACACGGGTGTGAGGGCAGTTCACTAGAACGGATTCGTGCAGACAAAGCAGCGCGGCGCGGTGGTTTTATGGAAAGAATATTTCTGCTGGATGTGGCGGATGAGCTACAGGTGTAGCTATTATTTTAAACGGTAAGGAGGCTACCCTAATGTTCAAAAGCAAACCCACGTTGATGATATGCTGTCTGGTTGCGATCTTCCCTTTTATACTCTACATATATCTGTACCCTAGCATGCCAGACATTGTTCCGATCCATTATACAGGGTCTATAGCAGATAGGTTTGTTATGAAATCGAGCTTTGAGGTTGTTCTACTGAGTGGAATCGGAGTGTTAGGATGTATCATTATGAAGCTGCTGCAGGTGCTCCTGCGCAAGGTTTTTTTGCGTAGCTATATTGAGAATCTTGCCGTGGTAAGTCGTATATGGAATGCAGCAACGATGTTCGTAACCCTAGTACTCGCGGCCATTAGTATCTATGCATTGATGAGCATGGTTTAAGTGGAGTAGAACGACGGCACGGCCATTTCTGCTTGCTTCTGTCGGCCACTTTGATAGAATCAAATAGACTATGCATAATATTGGGGAGGAAAGACTTTAATGACTACGGATAACGCTTACAAGGTAAAATGGGGTATCCTCAGCACCGGCTGGATCGCCCATCAATTCGTAACGGATCTGGCACACGCCAGCAACGGTGTGGCTTATGCAGTGGGATCACGCACTCAGGAAAGTGCTGATGAATTTGCCAAGAATCACGGAGTCCCCGTTGCTTATGCAACCTATGAGGAATTAGTGAATGATCCGGAAGTGGATGCTGTCTATATCGGGACACCCCATCCCTTCCATAAAGATAATGTGCTGCTGGCGCTGCGTGCTGGCAAGGCCGTGTTATGTGAGAAGCCCTTCACCGTCAATAGCGGAGAGCTCGAAGAGATTGTTGCCTACGCTCGTGAGCAAAAGCTCTTCTTGATGGAAGCCATGTGGGCGCGCTGCATCCCGGCTATTATCAAGATTAAAGAGTGGTTGGCCGCAGGCCGGATAGGTGATGTTCGTTTGATAAAAGCCGACTTAGGCTTCCGTTCGGAGTGGAATCCGGAAGGCAGATTGCTTAATCCTAAGCTTGGAGGCGGTGCGCTGCTGGATGTCGGCATCTATCCCATTTCCTTTGCTTCTATGATTTTCGGGCCAAATCCAGAGTCTATATCCAGTACAGTACATATTGGTGAGACCGGAGTGGACGAGCACTTCTCGCTATTGTTATCCTACGGCGGAGGCAGAACAGCGTCGCTGAACGGTGGCATACGGCTGAATCTGCAAGAGGACGCTCAGATCTACGGTACAGAGGGTCGTATTGTTCTTCCTGAGAATGTAGTGAATCCGAGATCGGCCGTGCTTTATGTGGGGGATAAGATCGTGGAGACTTTTGAAGATGACCGCTTATCCATCGGGTATGCCTTTGAAGCTGAGGAAGTTGGACGTTGTCTGCAGGCCGGACTTACCGAAAGTTCAGCCATCACGCTCGATGAGTCCCTGGCGATCATGAAGCTGCTGGATCAAATTCGTGCCTCATGGGGACTCACCTATCCTGGTGAATTGGAGATGCCTAGATGAGTCCCTTATACAAAAGAGTACTGATTCATACAGGATTCTATCTTATACTGTTCTTTCTGATTCCCTATATCCAGAATAATAGCCATGTCATGAATGATCTAGGAACCTTGCTGCTGCTCTTGCTTATGGTCAATCCAGCGGCGGTTATGATTCTTAATGCGGAGGCGGGCCTCCACCAAGGCTTCAATATTGCCCTGTGCCTGCTTCCCGCGCTGTTGTTTGCCCTGTCGGTATTTCTGGTATTTGACGGCAACAGCAGTGCCCAGTTCTATACCGTTGCCTATGGAGTTATCGCTATTGTGAGTAACGGTATTGGAGCCAAGTATAGAAAAAAGAATATGAGAACAGCGAAATGACATTACATCTGGATAGGTACCAAGGTTGCTTAAACGGCTTGGCTATTGGAGACGCTTTGGGTACAACTGTAGAATTCAAACCGCCCGGAACGTTTGCGCCAGTACAGGATATTGTCGGTGGCGGGGTGTTCGATCTAAAGCCGGGACAATGGACTGATGATACCTCAATGGCGCTCTGCCTGGCGGAAAGCCTGCTTGAGAAACAGGACTTTGATCCCGTCGATCAAATGGCGAGATACGTAAAATGGTTCCGCGAAGGCTATTTAAGCAGCACCGGCGTGTGCTTCGATATCGGAAACTCCACACGTGCGGCGCTGCAGCACTTTGAAGCTACTGGCGAAGGTTACAGCGGATCAATGGACCCCCGTGCAGCCGGCAATGGCTCCATCATGCGCTTGGCGCCTGTAGTCATGTACTTTGCAGAGCATCCGGCCAAGGCGTTGGAGTATGCCGTGCGAAGCTCAAGAACAACCCACGCCGCCAAGGAATGTTTCGACGCCTGCCGCTTAATGGCCGCCTACATCCTCGCTGGCCTGCACGGCCAGAGCAAGCAAGAGGTTCTGGAGCTGCACGCTTACCGCGAAAGGTTGCAGGAGGGGACACTGGGTCGCAGCATCCAGAACATTCTGGATGGGTCCTATAAAGTCAAAGAACCGCCAGACATCAAAGGCTCAGGATATGTTGTGAAATCACTGGAAGCGGCGATGTGGGCCTTCCATAAAACCTCCAGCTTCGCCGAAGGCGTCTTGCTCGCCGTCAACCTGGGCGATGACGCCGACACTACCGGCGCTGTATATGGCCAAATCGCCGGAGCCTATTATGGGCTCAGCGGCATTCCGGCAGAGTGGAGAGAGAAGCTTGCTATGGGGGAGCTGATTGAGGATTATGCGGGGCGGTTGTTTGGGGAGCGGGCTGGGGAGTGAATGGGGATGTTTTATTCCTATAATCGTGTATAAACAGAAACTTCTCAGGTAGCTATTGAAAGAGGCGAATTTCGGATCGTGGATTTTTTTTGCTGAATAATAAAATACTTGAAGGAATTTCCAAAGTTTTCTTGAAAGATAGAAGTACCTGAAATCGATGTACAGCGCCATTGGGAATGGGAGTAGTTGGCAACCGGATGTCGTGTTCTAGGCTTCGGTTATCCGTTTCAGTTGGACGGCCCTTTCGTTGTCTGCGCGGTTGATCATCCGTTCGGGTAGTTTATACGGAAAAGAGGAAATTAAGCTGATGTCAAAGATTCAGTTGGGCAGTACTCGATTAACAGGAGCGGATGGCGTTCGTGCGATCGCTTGCCTGTCCGTCATCCTGCATCATTTGTCTCAACGACTGGTGATGCCTGCACAAAAGCCTTGGCTTCAAGAAGTGCAGTCGGTTTTCTTGCTTGGGAACAGCGGGGTCAGCTTGTTTTTCTTGTTAAGCGGATTTTTGTTGTCGTTCCCCTTTTGGAGCGCTTATTTGGGAAATGAGCCTTATCCGAGTATCCGAACGTATGCTGTGCGTCGCGCTGCAAGAATTATGCCCGGTTTCTATGTTTCATTCTTGGTTTGTCTGTTGCTTGTATGGAGGCTGGACATTCCTACGGAGTTCTTATGGCGGCGAATCATAACGGGTTTCACGTTTACATCGGGCTTCCACTATACAACTTTTTTTCCGTCAGATTTGAATGGGCCATTCTGGTCGATCAGCTTCGAGGTATTTTCTTACATACTTATGCCTTTGTTTATGATTTTATTGTTTATGCTCAGTAAAAGGCGTTCATTCGGAAAGGCGATCTTGTTCTGGGTCATCGTGTTCGGATTGGTGCTTGTTGCAAACGCTCTCATCTATCAGTGGTTTACGCCAAGCGAGCAGGACCGGGGCTGGGATTATGGTCTGATTGGCGGTGCGAAATTCTGGATGCCGAATTACAATCCCGTCGGATTCTTCGGCCACTTCTCAATCGGTATCCTGGCGGCGGGCGTAACAACCGTGATCATGCAGCGCGGCGCTGCAATCGAACGGTTGCGCAAGCTCGGGCTGTTCGACGCCGTCGGGGCAGTTGCTTTGGGTCTTGCCGGCTTGCTGATCTGGCGTATGCGCCACCAGGGCGAATTCGACTTCAGCCTCCAGAAGCAGCCATACTACTTCCCGGCTTATGCTATTTTGTTCGGAGTGGTGCTGCTGTCGGCACCGTTCAGCGTGATATTAGGGCGTTTGCTGGATAACCGCTTTTTCCGGTTTACCGCGAAAATTTCGTTCGGCCTGTATATTTGGCATTATTTGTTCATTACGTTAATCGAAAAGTACGGTATCAAGGATTATCACTATTCCGGGATTAGGGACGTGTGGCGATGGCTCGGCATCAGTATATCCGTCGTCGCCATCTCGTATGTAGCAGCGACGATCTCTTATTATGTCATAGAGCAGCCGTTCATCAATTGGTCGAAGGGCAAGCCGTTCTTTCGGCGCAAGCGGGCGGAAATACAGTCGGGTACAGCCGCATAAGTGATTTCTCAATAGAGGATCTGGGCTGGATTAGCTGTGACTTGGATAGAGAGTTTTTAGCTACTTTAAAGAATACTCAATGGTGAGTTTGTGGATTTAAGAGAATATATTATAGTGTAACAATGATTAACAGAAGGGTAGGTCTATGACTTGCTCTTTTTTGTTTTGATAAAAGAATTGGTATATAAATACAGATAGGCATGAATTTAAAAGGTCTATTTCGTTTTGTTTAATAATATGTAAAATCAGATAACTGGATTGATAAAGGGAGGAAAAGTGTGTTTCTGAAAAAGGTTTTGATAGAGTTGTAAAACTATTGATTGAGCAGTGGAATGAAAAATGGTCTGTATGATGGGAAAGTGGACTATAAAGATATTCCTCGTTACAGGATGTCATTCAAACTATCTGATACCATTCCGCTCTTTAGATGCAGTTATTATATCCTCGGAAGAACCGATTGCTCCGCAGTAGCTGCCTTCACCAAAGTCGATTTTATCCTCCCCATTTATGGACACTATAATTTTTGACTTAATATAGACTATTGGAGATGAATAATTGTTGTTAATAGGGATGATCCCCATATTATCAAGTCCCGAATCATCATTAATGAATAGTTGATCTCCATAATGAATTTTGGTTATTTTCCCTGTTGATTGTATTACGGAATACTCATACGGAAACTCTTTGCCATTGGCAGTAGCAACGGGCGAACTCCAGACATCCACAATATCTGCGCTTTCTTCGTTTACATCGAATATCCATTTTCCTATAGGATACTTGATGGCTTCGTTGGATTTTAGAGTAATGACGATTCCTGAGGTTTCATAAATGCCCGTGGTATTAGCAGTATAGTTAAGTGTGATGGCATAAGAAGAATAGTGCTTAACGCTCTGCTTAGTATCTTCAATACCAAAATTACTGATGGGAATATCCTTACTAATGTCTACAAATGTGATACTAGCCACATCATCCGGTTCAAAGGGTTCATTCTCAAAAAACAATGTAACCGCAATTGCATTCTCCGTATTTTGTTCGATAGCTATATAAGCATCCATCCAAGCAAAAAACCCATTGTGTTTGTTATTAGTCGGTTTAGAACAGCCAGAGGATAGGATAATCGCTAACCATATAATGACGATTCTATTTAGTTTTTTCATTGGACCTCCTTCTACCGTCATGTGAATATACCTCGGGAATTAATACCATATTACTCCATTTAATCGGTAAAATAGAACGGATACTCACTTTTATTTCAGCAGGATTACTATGAAGTTTGAGTGTCTAACACTAGTTATTTTTATAAAGAGTAATCTTATCTTAAAGCAGCAATCACATTCCCAGTGATTGCTGTTTTTCTTTCTGTCCGAGTACTGATTAAAATCATATGTTCTATAGGGCTTGGACTATCAGAAGTTAGTAGAGATCAATAAGGCTGTCTTTCTGCAATAATCCCATCGGCCGCCTCTCTCTCCACAGCCTATCAATCATCTTGCGCGCGATGCTGACGTTCGGAGGGATAACGAGCAGATTTGTTGGCTGTCAAAACACGTGATGTTCTTAACCTAGAGGCCAACCTCTTCTATGATTTCCTGCTGTACATAGAAGTTTGTCATTTTCCCGTCATTGAGCTCAGTTATAATTCTCTTAAATATAAGTAATGTAAATTAAGGAGATGAGGAATATACATGAAAAAATCTTCAATATGGAGAATGTTGTTAATTTCGGCTTTGGTTTTAGTTGTGTTAAGTGGTTGTGCCGTAAATAAAAGCACAGTAATTATTAATTATTTGAATGGGAATCCAGATAGTTCGGAACAAGTATTCCTAAGATATTCAGATGGTACGGTAGTGCAGGCACCTGATCCTGGAGCAGGCATAGTAGCAACTGTCAGTACTGATATCACTAAAATGATTGTAGGCGGGTATGTGACCGATAATAACGTAAGCTGGGTTCCTAATATTGCGTATTACTTGGATGCGATTTCAGTGCAAATAAGTAAAATTCAGGAAACTAAACCCACACACGCTGTTGACCATGTGGTGTTGGCTAAACCCATAGCAAGGGATTCCGATTACAAAGAGTATGTTGATGTAACCTTTGCTGTTTATGGTACGGATGGTAAGCTTGTGGATGGCAGTACAGAGGTGTTCGTACATGCCAGTGATCCTAATTTAGAATTTTATGAATATGATAATGGATGGAATACAGTAAAAGAAGGGGACTCCAATCAAACGGTCAACGGCTTGGTTACCTTTCGGATCCATTCGGACACTATAGATGTTCCGACAGCGATATCGTTGTATTCGGGTTCGAAATTAATTGCTGATAATTTTTTTCATAAGGTAACTGGCATTGATGTAAGAACTGTCGGAGATGTCTATTCCTTGCATACAGGTGAATCTTTGGCTATGAATGCAGCCATATTACCTAAAGATGCTGCTAACCAGGCAGTTACTTGGTCCGTTGTAGACGGCACAGGATCAGCTACAATTGATGCGGATGGCTTGCTGAACGCTGTATCAGCCGGAACTGTAACCGTACGAGCTACAGCTGCTGACGGCTCTGGAATAGTTGGATCAAGAACGATAACAATCGATGATATTCCAGTGGACACAATCGCAGTATCTGCTGCAGGTGGAATCTCGACAGTGGTAGCAGGTTCTCTGCTTAACATGAGTGCGACAGTAGCACCTGCCAATGCGACTAACCAAGCTGTCACTTGGTCTGTAGTGAACGGAACAGGTTCTGCGACCATCGATGGGACAAGCGGCGAACTTACTGCAGGGGACCCAGGGACAGTGACGGTGCAAGCTGCCGCTACAGATGGAAGTGGCATTGTTGGCAGTATTCAATTAACGGTAACAGCTGCTCCTATTCCAGTTTCTTCGATAACGATTACTGGTGATTCATCAGTTCAAACAGGTCAGAATATTCAACTAGCTGCAATTAGTGCGCCAGCCAATGCAACCAACCAAGCTGTCACTTGGTCTGTAGTGAACGGAACAGGTTCTGCGACCATCGATGGGACAAGCGGCGAACTTACCGCAGGGGACCCAGGGACAGTGACGGTACAAGCTGCCGCTACGGATGGAAGTGGAATTGTTGGCAGCATTCAAATAACGGTAACAGCACTAACGCCACCTCCAGTTACCATTCTGGTCCATTCGATAACGGTAACCGGAGATCCATCCGTTCAAGTGGGACAATCGATTCAATTGGCTACTACCGTTACACCTGCAAAAGCAACCAACCCAACGGTAGAATGGTCTGTTTATAGTGGAACAGGCACAGCCTCTATCGATGTGAATGGTTTATTAACGGGTATAACAGTAGGTACGGTTACGGTCAAAGCTACGGCAACGGATGGTTCTGCTGTGTTTGGATCGACAGCCGTTGAGATTACAGCGGTGAATACAGGCGGGTCGACACCGACACCAACGCCGACACCGATATCAACGCCGACACCAACACCAACACCGATATCAACGCCGACACCAACACCAACGCCGATACCATCATCAACACCAACGCCGACACCATCGGCACAGCCTGTAGTGAAATTTAACGATCAAGTGGTTAACATTGAGCAAGTTATATCCAGCATTAAGCAAAAGATAGCGGAAGCTGGCGCTAATCCGACTCCGTCCGTATTCACGGATACAACCTCTCATTGGGCGGCTGCTAGTATTGATCTTTTCATTAAATTAGGAGTTGTTAATGGTTATTCAGATGGCAGCTTCCACCCTAATGCAAGTATTACACGGGCTGAGTTCTCTACGATTATTGTTAAGCTATTTGATCTTTCCACTACTGTTACTGGAAGTACATTAAGTGATGTTTCCGGTCATTGGGCGGAATCTTCCATCACTACCTTACAAGAGAAGGGGATTGTGTCAGGCTACTCGAACGGTACATTCAAGCCAAACTTTGCAATCAGCCGCTCTGAGATCATCTCCATAATATCCAAAATTATTGACCTGAACAATGTGGTTACCACTACATCATTATCTAATTTCTCAGATATTGATAATACATGGAATAAGGCTCAGATTGAGAAAGCAGCCGCAGCCGGCATTATTCGCGGTGAGGGAAAGGGAGCATTTCTCCCGGATAAGCAAGCTTCTCGTGCGGAGGCATTAACCATTGTGTTGCGCGTGCTTCAAACAAACCCAGAGCTTAATGTACTTCTAGAATCTATGAAGTAAAAGCTAATATGAAGTAACAATATGAAGTAAAAGCCAAATGGCAAGCCTCCAATCAAACGGAGACTTGCCATTTTTTCTGCTGATTTAGTTCTGGGTAGGAACGGCTTCCTCATGTATCTCTTTCCACAAGCCAATCAATCATCTTGCGCGCGATGCTGACGTTCGGAGGGATAACGGGTAGGTTGTCCAGATCGAACCAGTCCGCATGGACAATCTCTTCGCCGTCTACCGTGATTTCACCACTCTCGTACTCTGCCAGGAAGCCGATCATCAATGAATGAGGGAAGGGCCATTGCTGGCTGTCAAAATACGTGATGTTCTTAACCTTGAGGCCAACCTCTTCCATGATTTCCCGCTCTACACAGTCTTCCAGCGTTTCTCCAGGCTCGACGAAACCAGCAATCAGTCCGTACATATTATTCTGAAAATGCTCGGAATGGGCCAGCAAGATTTGCTTGTCCTTCATGATGGCGGTAATTACCGCGGGAGCCAGCCGGGGATAGCTGATCAGACCACATTGCGGGCACACTCGGGAGCGCTCACTTTGCGACAGGTCCGTGAGCGTACCGCAGCGGCCGCAATATTGATGTGTCTCGTCCCACGCAATCGTCTGCACTGCCTTGCCTGCCAAGTGAAACAGGTCCTCATCCATAAGCTCATACAATGAACGAAGCGGGCGGAAGGTCAGACCCTCAGGCTCGGGGGATTCTGCGGACACCTCCACAGCATAACAAGGAATACCTTCCAGAGTTCCGAGATATAATGTTCGGATGGGAGCAAGCGGCAGGGATTCAATACCCTGAACTAACGGAATAACGAGCCTGCCGGATACGTCCTGTACCAGCAGCTTGCCGGAGCTGAAGATGAACCAGTAAGTGGGGTCTACAAAGTCCGGGTTGGCGATTATCGCCGGAATGTAGCGTTTATAAATGCTCTCTTTACGGTTGGACATGAGTATAACCACCTTTTCTTTTGCCTAAATAATCGATTAATAAAATACTTTGTTATGCAGCAGATCAAGCGCAGCTTCGATATCTTTAAGCTCTTCGGCGGACAACTGCTGGATGCGTTCCACAAATCGAGATTCAATCTGTCCGAACGCCTCGTGCATCATCGCTTTTCCTTTTGGAGAGAGACGAATATATTGCTTGCGCCGGTCTTCGTCGTCGGCCACCTTTTCGCATAATTGCTTTTCCGTTAATTTCTTCAGTTCCCGGCTCGTGTTCGGCATCGACATATGCAAACATTCACTGATCTCACTAAGCGTAACCGGCTGACTGACGGCAAGATACTCCACAATCTTATACTGAACAGGTGTAATCATTTCCGATTTCACACCTTTGGTCATGTCGTATGTTATTTGATGAACGGCAGCTGTAAAGGCCACGAATTTTTGGAACAACATGTTCTGATCCACAAGATCACCTCTATCTGACACGATAGCAGAATTGTTATCATTAAACAATTATCATAATATAATTATCATTTGACAACTAAATTCAAAATGTGTTACCTTTTACTTATCAAATGATAAGTAAAGGAGCTTTACTATGAATATGCTCATTATTTATACTCATCCGAATCATCGCAGCTTAAGTTATGCTTTTTTAGAGGAAGTCATCCGGGGTAGTGAAGAGAACTCTTCTATTGAAAAGGTAAAAGTATTGGATTTGTATGAGGAAGGGTTTAACCCGGTTCTAGTCTTTAATGAGAATAAACGCCGCAGAGATATGTATACGGATCCGGATTTTGCCGCTTACAGAGAACAGCTTATGTGGGCGGACAAAATTGTGCTGGTGTATCCAATTTGGTGGGGGCGTCCACCGGCTATGCTGATGGGATATATAGACCAGATGTTTGCAGCGGGATTTGCGTATAAGGAAGTGGGCAAGCTTATGCCGGAGGGACTGCTCAAAGGAAAGTCAGTAGTGTGTATTTCCAGTATGAAGGGACCGGCCCATTACCCGCTGCTGATGCTCAATAACGCTCATAAAGCATTGATGCGAAAGGCGTTGTTCAATTTTGTAGGCATCCGAAAAGTGAAGTTCTTCGAGTTTGGCAGCATGGAAAGTCCCAAGGGCAAGCAGAAGCAGAAGCTGAACAAGATCTATCGTTATTTTAAAGTGATGGAAGGTTGACTTAAAAACTAAAGAAAAGGCAAAAGTAACGGAGGGGAATTTTGGAACTGTAGGAGCGATAGCGACCGCCCGAAAGCTTTCCGTAGGAAAGCTCGCATCGTAAGCATAAGCTGTCTCCGGATTTCATCCGCTAAGAGCGGAATAAATCAAGAAAGTCTTACGACAACAGCGGCCGGAAGTCCAAACATTCACCGCAGTTACGATTAAAGCCGATTCAGGAGAATCTCAAGTTCAACTTATATATTTTTTAACGTACCATTAAACTCAAACTCCCCACCTTATCCATCACAAACACCGGCACGTATTGCTCCCCGATATCCGTCATAATGAATTCGTAGCCATTCTGGAACTGCCCGCTGATCACTGCGGAGCCGGTTACAGAGCCTACATCACCTTTAAGCGAAAGGTAACTTCCATCGGAGTAGGCAACCCATTTGCCGTTAAGGTCTACACCAATCTCGCAGTTTAAAGATACATTCTCAAAAGGATGATACTCCAGATCGGACGTAGTAATTACTGGGTACTCCTGCACGATTTCAACAAACTGGTAAGCCCCGTCCAATTTACGGTATAAGGCCGTCTGGTCATCAACACCGTCTCCGAGGTCCGCATTAGTTACAATAATGGAATCATCCGGCTGCAACTCATAGCTTGCGCCTGTAAGAGAGAACAGCACAGAAATACCTTGCGACTGCAACTCGTAAGCGGTGAAAATATTCCGTCCATCGGCCCGCTCGGCCACAGCCAGAATAACGGGCACTTCGGAGGAGGACATAAATCTATCATCAAAAATGAGACTGTGCAGGTTCTCGAATTCAGGAAGAATATCTCCGGTTAAGGTAACCACGCTATTATCTTTATTCATCGCCGCATAAAAAAGGCGTCCGCTGCTATCAGTTCCGGCTACAACCACCTTCGCTCCGTATCGTCCACGGGTGGAGATGATATTGGTATATTTGCCTTGCTCCTCACCACCTGGAAGCAGGCGAACGGGCTCAGCGATATTCCAGGCTAACCTTGTAGCTGCAACTTCTTGCGCAGTATCTTGCAGCGGAGCAAGCTCCCCATATAATTGGATGGACGCTGCATATTGACCTACCTTAGCCAACTTTCCGGCACTTTTAACCAACTTGGCTGTATTTTTATCTATTAAAGTTAACACTTTAGATGAGGCGAAGTCAGCTGAGCTGGCGAACTTGCGATAGGCTACAGCATGTCCGGCAAAGGCTGTGATAGAATCGCTATCCACATCCTTGTTCAAGAAAATTTCCCCGCTGCTTTCTGTCTGTTCCTTCACCCATGGAGCCTTGTAATTATGACTGTTGTAATTGTTTATCAGGGTCAAGGCACTATCCAGCATGGGGGTGAAGCTGCCTGCCGCCGCTAAGGTCTTTAGCTTAGCTGTATCATGCGCCATAAATTTGGAGGCCAACAGTTCGGCTTTGGAGTCGGCAGCTCCGTAATAAGCATCGGGAATGAGCAGCAGATTCCATTTGAAACTATCCTCATTCGTGTCACCACTGGACTGACTCTGTGCAAGCTCAGTGAGAAATTGCTGCTTGAATTGCTTGAAATAGGCTGTGAACTGATCCGAAATGCCTGAAGCTGCTGATAACTGGCGATAATAGGCTTCATAGGGACCTCCGGGCTTCATATATGTAGTCTTCAGGGTGAGCAGGGAGTCATAGCTCTTCATGAATCCGGCAAAATCCTTAGTCGCTGCCTGTGCGCGAGCTGACAACACCAGTGTGCTCAAGCTGCTGCGGATCGTTGTTATGGGAGCCAACTCCGTAAGTCGGCTGGCGATTGACTCTTCTTTATAGTGAATGGACAGATTGGCTGCAGCCTGCCGAAACTGATCCTCCGCGGCAATCAGGTCACCCGCAGCATACAGGCGATCGCCTGCCTGCACCGCTTTTATTTTGTCAGCGATCAGAAATATCTTCTCTCCGAGCAGTACAAACATAAAGATACACAGAATAATCATAATATTGCGCAGGGTTATTATTTGTTTGATCGTCATATAGGGTAGCCTCTTTTTCGAAATATAAGAGAATATCAGTTGGGTGCCGTTCCAAAAGTGGATTTGACGGACAGAGAATCCCTTATTTGGTTCAGAATGACCGATGGGAAGCTTGAGCGGACACCGGTTCCGTTAATTGTGCAATTAGAGTCCCAATTGCCTCGATTTTCGCACAATAGCGGATTCTGTGTCCGCCAGTTTACGAAACTAGCGTATTTCAAGGAAATAGCGGATTCTGTGTCCGGATAATTGATTACAAAAGCTCAACTCGGCGAATCTTGGAATGGCTGGTTAGCTTGAACTATCGTTTTAACTTAATTTTCAGCTTACTCTGTCATAATGGCTTCAAGACGCTGATATCGCGATTTAACGTGCGTCATGGTGCGTTACATTGCGTCAGTGTGCTCTATTAGCTGCCTAATTCATTCTATTGAAATTCTGGGTCCCAGCGGTACTGGGTTTCGCGAAGCTCTGCTACAGTAAGGTCAAGACCGTTCCAAGGCTCATGGGGATTGGCGGCTATCAGCTTGGACAGACGTAGAAAGCGGTCCTTGGGAAGCTCATGGGCGTATCTGCCAATAAACTCGGAATGAAGCAGGACATATCGCTTCATTCGTACTGCTGCTCCGGCGACACCGGCGAGAATAGCCGTGCCCTTGTCCATCTGGAGAATCTGTATCTCGTAGGTCTTCACATAGCGCAGCGTGCGGTCCTTGATCAGGTCAGGACGGACTTTGGCAATCTCGCCGATATATTCAGCAAGGAGCGGCTCGAAGTCCTTCAGCAGGAGCTGCTCGAGCTCCAGGTCCATGTCCTTGCGCAGCAGGAAGCCATGCAGCAGGGCGACGCGCTGCCGGGAAATTCGGTCGCCGCGCAGCAGAATGGAGATTATGCGCAGCTTCTCATAAGCCAGAACATCATTCTCGCGGAGCACGGAAACGGCCTCCTGACGATTGAACTCCAGCCCTTCCTTAATAATGCCAAGGTTCCGGCTGAGTAGCTGATTAAGAGCATGGAGATTCTCGTTCTGCCGGACCTTTCGCTGCGTATAGTACAGCAGTCCCATCAGTACAAGACCTCCGGCACCGCACAGCACCATCTGCCGGATGCTATTGCCGAAATAGACCGCAGCCAGGGTGAGCAGAAGAGGGAGTAGGAGCCGTGTATGCATAGATCGGCCTCTGCTGGACATAGCATACTGTTCCACCGGGACCAAAGAGGACTTGCCGCATTTGCTGCACCGTTCTTCCGAAAGTGCGGTATAACGTCCGCAGTGTTTGCAGATACGCAGCAAGTCATAGGCGTAGCGAGGAGTCTTGAAAGGGCTAAACGTAACGGGCTTCTTCTTATTCACGGCCGGGGTCACCTCCGTTTAGAGCGGCCAGGAGCCTCTCATCAATATCATCACGAGTGAGCGGCTTGCGCTGGCGTGAGGCATAGATAGAAATCTGAATTACGGCATAGAGGAACGTAATCCCGAGAATAACGTATGAGATCATGGAGCTATTCCTTTCTCTTGAACGGCGAGTCGGTGATGAAGGTCCATAGAATGACGATTCTATTACAGCTTCGTAACCGATACGACAGTCTTAAAGTTGAAGTTTACAAGGTTTAATTATATCATAATGGCATACTATTTACAGAATTTAGCTTTCCTGGTGATCCAGCCATATGCGCCTAATATAACATAAGAGGAGCCATATTTATGCTTCAGAAACATCTTTGCAACAGAACAAGCAAGACTAGCCTATTACGTATTTTTCCGGCACTACTGCTGGCTCTGTGTCTCGCTGCTGCTCCCTTTGGAGCTGTGCGGGCCTATGCGGCAACAACGGCGCAATCTCATATTGATGCTGTGCTGCTGATCGATGTCAGTAATTCCATGAACACGAGCGACAAGAACAAGATCGCCAATGAAGCGATGAAAATGTTTATAGATATGTTATCCGCGAAAGGGGATAAGGTAGGCATTGTAGCTTACACCGATAAGGTGCAGCGCGAGAAGGCTCTGCTGCAGATCAGCTCTGCCGGGGATAAGCAGGATCTGAAGGATTTCATTGACGGGTTGGACCGCGGGGCCTATACGGATATTGCTGTTGGTGTGGAGGAAGCCGTCAAGGTGCTTCAGAACGGAAGCGATCCGGCCCATGAGCCGATCATCGTCATGCTTGCGGACGGCAATAACGATCTCAACGATGCGACAGGTCGGACACAAAGTCAATCTGATGCGGAACTGAAGACTGCGGTGGAAACTGCCAAGAAGAATGGGTACCCCATTTATACCATTGGTCTGAATGCCGACGGCAAGCTGAACAAGCAGAGCCTGGCCGATCTGTCTGACCAGACGGGCGGCAAAGCGTTCTCAACGGATTCACCAGATGATCTGCCGCAGATCCTCAGTGAGATTTTTGCCAGTCATCTGAAGCTGAAGGTAGTCCCTGTGCAGTCTATTACGGCAAATGGCAGCTATCAGGATGTGACGGTGAACGTGCCTAACGGCAGTGTTCTGGAAGCCAATATATCCATTATGTCGGCACAGCCTGTGACCGCGAAGCTCACGGACCCGTCCGGGAAATCGGTAGCGATTCCTTCATCCGATGTCCTGCTGTCCAAGTCCAAGACATATAGCCTGCTCAAGCTGTTGTCACCGCAGCAAGGCGATTGGAAGCTGTCCATCAAGGGCGTGCCTAAGGATAAGATTGATATTAATCTCGTATTTAACTATGATCTAGAGCTCAAAATTGACGCCTTACCATCAGCCACTTACAAAAAAGGCGATAAAATTGATATCAGCTCCCACTTGTTCAACAATGGTGCTCAGGTTACCCTCAGCAATTTGTATCAAGATATGGAGGCGGTGCTGCTTGCTACGGATACGGATACGGGAGTTTCCGAGGAGATTCCACTGGATAACACCGGCGCTGTGTTCAAGGGGACCTTTGAGGTCAAAGACAGCCATAATTATGAGCTGAAGGTCCGGGCAGAGGAAAGCAGTTTCTACCGTGAGAGTGATGTAGTGAAGATCAGCGCCAAGAGTGGGGCAGCGGGAACAGCCGGAGCGGGAACGTCAACCGGCAGCACTGAAGAACCGGCCAAGGAGGCTGCTTCATACACCTTGTATTACATTATCGGCGGCATTGTGTTGCTGTTGGCGGCAGGGATAGCATTCTGGTTGTTCCGCAAACAAGCCATACGCGGCTTCGTCGGCCAGATTGTAGTTGAAGTACGGGACGGAAATACGGGCGAGAAAACGTACCCTCAATATAAGAAGCTGGCGGCGTTCAGAGGGAAGTTCAATCTCCACCAGTTGCTTCAGCTCGCTCCTGAACTGAAGGAAAGTGAACAATTGGTCTTCACGCCAGGCAAGAACGACACACTGCTGCTGCGTAGTAGCGGGGGCATATCTGTAGAGAAATCCGGCCGTGCTGCCGATACGACGCGCGGCCTGGAGCTTAAGAGTGGCGACCGCATTTCAGTAGTGTTGCCGACAGTTGATAAGACGATTATGTTGGAATATTTAATATAGTAAGTTTTAGGAGGAGATTGGATGAAACCGGTAGTCAGAGAGCATATTCAACAGTTGGATGTATCGCTTGGTGGGGGTATTGTCAGTGACAAAATCAGGGTGGATACGATTGATAATCCGATCCTGATCATCGGACTCGGGGGCACGGGTATTGATGCCCTGCTGCGCTTGAAATACCAGATTAACCGCCGCTTTAAGCTGCCTGAAGATCCATTGTCCAAGAAAAAACGGGATAAGCCCGATAATGTGGAGTTTTTGGCTTTTGAGACCAATGAACAGGACCGTGGCAAGAAATATAAAGGTATCGGCCTCGACCCGCAGAATGAATTCGTGCTGCTAGCGAATGCAGAAATCGGCGGGCTGCTGCAGAATCGCAGTATTCTTGAACCCTACATTACAGACTGGCTGTCACCTGAGCTTAGTATTACGGATGGCATGAATGGTGCTGCCGGTGTGCGTCAGGCTGGACGTCTGCTGCTGTTCACGAAGATTAATCAAGTGGTTGGAGCCATCGACAAGAAGATCAAGACGTTGTCCGTAGGCACCAGCAAGAAGCTGATGGTCTTCCTTCTGACAGGCCTGTCAGGCGGAACGGGCAGTGGGGCTTTTCTAGATATCGCTTATATCGTGCGCGGCATTATTGAACGTGACTTTGGCTCAGCCGGTATTGACCGGGTGAACACACTTGGTTATCTGTTCACACCAGACGTGAATCTGGCGAACAAAAGCCTCAGCGAGCATACACGTGAATATATTCGCAAGAACGGTTACGCCGCGCTCAAAGAGCTGGATTACTGGATGAATGTAGACAGCCGCGGTGAGCGGTTCCGCCAGCAGTACGGGAATATACTGACAGTGAATTCACCGCTGCCGCCATTTAATCTGTGTCATCTGATCTCTGCAACCAATACCGAAGGCAAGCTGCTGGAGAATGCCTATGATTACTGCATGAATGTAACGGCAGAGAATATTACAAACTTTATGGCCAGTGAGGAAAAGCAGTCGGGTGAGGAATTCGCTATCCACGACTATATCAGCAATATTCGCACGAACATTGCGCAGATGAACAAGACTTATCCGGCCAATTACGAATATAACATTATCGGTGCTTCCTCTGCCGTGCTGCCTATTGAGGAAATGACGACTTATCTGGCGTTTCGGCTGTTCGACAAAATGGATAAAATGTTCGAGCAGGCTCCGGGCCAAGAGGATGTTGAGAAGTTCGCACGCAAGCTCGGCATCGATCTTGACAGTATGATTAAGACCTTTGAATCCCGTGTGCCGGAGCCGCTGCCTGGTTACCAGAACAGCGAGCGTCTGAGCCATGCCAATGTCATCAAGAACCAGGTCGTCAGCATGGATACCGAGCTGGAGCAGAATTTCCTGTCCCGTGCCCGTGAAGAATTTATTAAGGCTAAAAAACAGCTTCCCGGTGAAATCGTCGGTCGTTTTGGTGAAGAACTGGAACGAATCTTCCTGCATCCTGAGCAGGGCCCGTTCTATGTCTCACGGCTGCTCTATACCGAGAAGGGCTTTTGTATTCTGAAGCTGATTCAGTCTTATATCGAAGCTTTGCGCGAGAGCCTGCTGCGCCTGCCGCGTGATATTGAGACCGCGCAGGACAGTGCGGACGAGAAGCTGGGCGATGCCCGCAGCGCTTTTGTATCCAAAGAGAAGAAGAAGAATGCTTATATAGAAGCAAAGATCAATGAATATTGGCTGCATTCCGATGTGGAACGTACCGAGCAGATGATTCAATTCTATGAGGATCTGTATGAGGGGCTGAATGAAGAGAACAGCCGGATATACGGCGTTTTCACGGAAATTCTGAGTGCACTCAGCTCGATTTTTGCCAAGAATGGGGATCTGCTTATCAATGGTGGGGAGCAGGCCGATCACAAAGGAAACAAGACTTACTACTGGAATATTGTCAATGTGCCGGATATTTCGGCGACGATCTCGAAGGTCATGGATCAGAAGGACGGGGATGATCTGATTCGTGATTTCACCCGCGATATGCTGAATCATTCCGGACGTTGGGTCAAAGAGCAGGAGATCGACATTGTACGCTCCATTTCCGAGTTCTTGAGCGATAAATTTGGCGATCTGATCACCCGCTCGATGGAAGATTTCCTGGTGATGAAATACGGCAACGAGGAGCCGCTCGACAAGTTCGTGGAGCGGATTATCGCCGGTAGATTGGACGAGGACGCTGTGCCGATTTTTCATCTCAGCAACAGTTCAGGCAGTCTGCATTTCCCGTCATGGGGTTTCGTGTCAGTGCCGCTGAATACGCCGGGCATCCTGAAGGGGATTCGCAATTATCAGAATAATGCGCTGGGCAAATCGCAATTTACGATCAAGGAAAGCCAGGTGAAGAACCGGATTTTCTGGCTGAATACGCGCAATGGGGTGCCACTCTTCGTCTATACGCCGCTGCGGGTGTTCGAAGAGAACTACGAGCGAACCATCCTTGACAAGGAAGGGATTGGCCGCCATCTAGTCATGACCGACAAGAACAACTGGACCTATCTGCCTTCCCCGATTCCAGAGAAATCATGGGGCGATACCTATATCAATCCTCGTGTCCGTGATTACAACGCTCGTGTCCGGGCTGATTTTGCACAAGGCATGGAACTGGGCGTCATTATCGAAAAAGGCATCGACGAGAACACCAGCAGCCGCTATTCGGTCGTGTTCACAAAGGATTTTGATCTGGAGAAGCTGCTGAGCGGTTATGATCTACAACTGCAGTTGGCACGTCCGAACCTTGGTGAAGTGAAAAAGGCGGCAGATGCGCTTAAAGAGCTGAGCGAGAAGGGGCTGGAGCGCGAGAGCGTTAAGGATATTTTTGGCAGCATCAATAGAGATATGGCCCAAGAAAATCTGATTCGTTCGCCGCAGCTGATTACCCGTGTCCGTGAGGAGCTGGCGAAGTATGCCACAATTGCCGCTAAAGCTGCTGAGCTCGAGGTGCTGCTGCATCAATATCTGGATGAGGACAAATGGATGGACCAATTCATCGAGGCTTTGTATACCGACAGCATTATCAAAAAAGGCGCTTTGTACGTCTATGACCGCGATGAAGAGGAAGATGCTTGGGAGCCATTCGCCAACTTAATGAAAGAACGCAGCTACGTGGAGCATGCTGTATACCGTCATTTCCGCGAGCTGGATGAGAAGAGCCGCAGTGTGCTGCTGCGCAAGGCGGCGCGTCGTGCCAGTGAAATGACTGCCGCAGAAGATGTAACTCCACTGCTGTATAAGCTGGAAGGGCTGTATGTGTCATTTCTGGAGGCGCGGGACAGTCTGGAATATGAGCGGGTAGAACATGCCAACGGGGACGAAATGTACGGATTCTACAAGAGCATGACTGGCAAGCTCGGCAGTATCCGCAGAAAGCTGAAATAATCATATGAGCAAATCAGTGGTTTTGGCTTATGGTGAACAATATGCAGCACAGGAAGAGGCGCTGCGCGCACAAGGGGATGGACGCAGCAGTATCCATTATCCGGCCCTGTTTCTGTTCGTAGGCGATAAGGTAACACCCGCCATCGGCCCAGTGCTGGATGGCTGTGAACGGAAATGGGATAACGCCGGTGGTGTGATGGCAGTGCATGCGGTGTCAGGAGAATGCGGCGGGAAAGATGCTGCTGTTGGAGACCGAGCCGATTATGGGGCGGGAGGAAGAGACCGGGTCATGGCGATGCCGCTGCCTGGATCGGCGGGGCGAGATCCCCGTACGGTCCGCCAGGATGTCTACCGTGAATTTCATGAAGACAGTCGTTATCTGGCCGAGATGAACCGGACGCTGCGGCGGTTAAGCAATAGCATCGCGGACTTCGGCCGCTTGTATTCATCCTTTGACGTGATTCATCTGTCAATCATTACGCGGGTTGATGATCCACTTAATGTGTTATTGCCACAAATTACGCTGCTGGCTCGTGCTATT
The DNA here is from genome assembly GCF_022369515.1 of Paenibacillus sp. 19GGS1-52. NCBI lineage: Bacteria > Bacillati > Bacillota > Bacilli > Caryophanales > Paenibacillaceae > Paenibacillus > Paenibacillus sp. 19GGS1-52. Next base: position 6,017,165 of record NZ_CP059724.1, on the reverse strand, counting down.
CTCGGCCAATCCTTTAAATCGGTGCAGACCGACCTGTTTGCCCTGATCAACGAGCGGGAGCAAGGTGAGAATTTTGGCTATTCCAGCTCGGTAGGGCTGGCTTTTCTGCGGGAGCTGGACGGAATGCAAGCGGGAGATTACACCCTCAGCGCACCGCTCTTAGTGACCGAAGATGGGCTTTCGATTCCGGTTGTCCACGGTCCCTCCGCCCTGTTCGATCTGGTCTACCTGCTCTCCGACAAGAATGAGCGCGGGATGATGTCGGTCAACGGGATGAACGACAACTATGAGATCATCGCTCACATCAGTCTGTTGAAGAATCGGGTCCGACCCGCTGCCGACCATGCCACCGGACACGGCGGCTATAACAATATGACCTTCAAAAGCGGGATCAGAGGCAGTACGGGTAGACAAGGGTATGCCTCTGCAGGCTTCGCCGGGGTGCGCAGACCTAATCTGCAGATTGCGCTGGCGGTGTTGTATCATGCCTTCCGGCGGCTGGACGGAAGCTTGCGGGAGGGCAGTCCTTGGACCCTGCGTGACCGCCAAGCCCTGCTGGGCTTAGATGCTGAAAGTCTGCGGGAGCGTGCGAGTGCACTGCTGCCGGAGGAAGCCGGGCTGACGGAAATGACCGGGCTGATGAGCCACGGCCGTCCATCCTATGCGGAGCTGAGACAGCTATCGCTGCGCGAAGCGGAGCAGCAGCTGTTCGGTGAGGGAGGCGAGGTTTACTTCCGCAACAACTTTGCGGCTGAAGCGGATAGAAGAGCAGCAGCGATAGAGCCTCTCCGCGAGTGGCGTGCGGCTCTGGCGGCACAGGAAGCAGCCGTTCCGGCAGTTACTTTCTATCAGCTGACTGAATGGACTGCTGACCGTGATGAGGCCGGGAACGGAAGTGTGCTGCATCACCTGCGTCAGCATATGGCAGGCTTGCGCACGGCCATTGCTTCCGCGCAGACGGAGCTTGACGGGCTCTATGCGGAAAGCGTAGAGCGCCAGTCTTTTCAGCGGGTACCGCTGTTCGACAAACGTACGGTGCGGAATTTCATTCATTATTTATTCTCCATGGTGTATGGCCAGAGATACGAGCTGCTGCGCCTTGAAACCGAGCTTGCACTCTGTCACCGGCTGGAATCTGCACTGGAACAACTGCACGCGGAGAGCATAAACCGGGTGCAGGCCATGGAGGTGCTGGAAGAAGAGCTGCGAAGTGTTGCAGTGGGCAGCATTGGACGCACGGATGCCACTACGGGTCAGAATATTATGGAATATTACCGCTCCGTGACTGAAGAGGTCATGAAGGACATCGAAGTGCGGCGTGGATCGGGTGTGTTTTTTAGCGAGCGGTATATGGGCAGTATGTCCAAGCTGCTTGAGAAAGGCAAGGCGGCTGTAACCGAACGCCTGATTGATATTTGCCAACGGGAGCTGCTGACAGCAGAGCCGTTTGCGCTTTCCTTCGAGGAAGAGCTGCTGCGGCGCGCCAATGTTGCGGCGGCCTACGAGAACCGTCAGGTGCTCTCCAGGGAAGAGCTCTTCAAGCAGCTGTACCACAGTTTGGAAGAGGGCGCAGTTGTGAATGTCAGATTGTTCGAATACACGCAGGAGCATCGGCATGAGGAGAAGTATTTCTTCGGCGACAGTGCCTCCGAGTTCCTGCGGTACGCCTTCGGCGTGGACGAGACGACTCGCATCTACCGACTCGGGTTCGTACATGAGCAGCGCAGAAGCGGGGTCGAGAAGCTAAATCTGATGGGTGGTTTCCATCTGGAGGACCTGCTCTATTATCGCAATGGAAAAGTTTACTATGAGACTTACGCTCAGAACGGCTACCGGTTGCATGGCTTGGATGAGGAGCAACTGCCGGTGCTGCGGTGAATGCTTCCTTCGGTCGGAGATCAGGCGATGGGGAGTTTTCGGTTCAAATAAACCAGCATAGCGTTTAGGCGGACACAGGATACGCTATTTCCTAAAAACACTACCATTTTCATATGCTTGCGGACACAGAATCCGTTATTGATCTGACATTCAGCTAAATAGGGCTCTGTATCCATGAATAACGGAACCTTAGTCCGCTCAAGCTTCTTTTTGCCATCCTGAGTCGTAATAAGGTCCGTACAGTCCGTCAACGGCTAGCATCTCTATTATCTGGCTCTCGAAAACAAATTAGAGTGTTTGGATCGATGGGGATGTAACTATTACCGGTAAATAGCTTACGTTGAACAGAAACTTTTAGCGAAATGATGTATTTCTTCCAACAATATTTCCATAAATAGCCTATTATAGATACTATAATGTATAAAATACAACATTCCTTGCGAAATGGGACTCTACAGTGAGTGAAAGATGGATTTCGTACAACATTTCGTCGCTGCTGTGTCGTCAGGAATATTAATGCTGTATTTCATACATCATTTACGATTTTCCAAACCTTGTATTGGGCAATATTTCTCTTATGTTCCTCCGAAGAAAGGATGAATAATGATGCAGCGAAAAATCAATCCGCTCCTGCTCCTCTTCAGTCTGCTAGGCGCGGGGGTCGCCTTTCTCATTGGCGAACTGCTGCTGGGTCGCTGGCTTGGCGAAATGCCATCTATTGTGCTTGTTGGCATATATTTTGCCATAGTAGCGCTGGGTGTTGGAGTGGGCTGCCTGCTGGCAGAGATGATCTCGCCAACGCTGAACGGATACTCCTGGAAGCAGCGTTACTTAGGGTTATCGTGGAAGCTGCTGCCGCTGACAGTGGTGCTGCTGTTTGGAGTTGGCGCGGTCACGGAGTTCGTCTATGAGCTGAACTTTGGCGGCGTGAGGCCGGTAAAAGATGTAGTGATGGTCATTGATGACTCCGGCAGTATGATGCAGAGCGATCCGAATAACAGCCGTTACTCGGCGGCGCAGTCGCTGGTGATGCAGATGGATGAAGATAATCAGGCGGCTGTGCTGACCTTCAGTGACGATACCCAAGTTGTTCAGCCGCTGATCTCACTGTCCAAATCGGCCAACCGCGATAAGGTATCGGCTGCAATCGGCAATCTGCAGACCACTGAGGGCGGTACGAATATTAGCGGTGCGCTTAACGAAGCGTTGAATGTTATCAATGGTGACGCTCAAACTGCCAGGGGCGCCATGGTTATTATGCTCTCCGATGGAGCCAGCCAATTCGATACAACGCGTGAGCTCCAGTCTTATGTGGATCGCGGCATTGCGGTAAATACGATTGGACTAGGTATGCAGGACCCGGCAGGCTCTGCGCTGTTGCAGGATATCGCCAACGCAACAGGCGGACAATATTATGATGTTACGGACGCGGGGCGACTGGGCTCGGTGTTCCAGCAGATTTATGATCGTCTGGGAGACCGGACCCTGCTCACTGATCGCAGTGACGCCACCAAAGACAGCCCCTATTATGCAGTGGTCAGAATACTAGCACTGCTGCTGATTGGTGCGGCGCTTGGACTGGGACTGGGCATTGTGTTCGATAACCGTCATTTAGCCAAAAGCTTCGGCATAGGCGGTGCGGTATCGGGTCTGTTCGCTGGTCTGATTCTGGAGTTCGGCCTTAGCAGTCATTCCTTCCTTAACGGTCTTATACGCTTAATAGCCCTGCTCGTTCTGGCAGCCATTATTTCCTTATTTACGGGAATTGTCCCTGTAGGAGAAGGACGGATGTATCGTGGAAGCAGACGGAATACAGAAGTTCCTGTTTCAGCGAAGGACAGCATCCCTACGCCACGCAGAAACAGGGGCAGCAAAGGATTTTAATGCAGTTGAAAGGAGCCTACAATCATGAGGTACGCCGAAGTGGATTCATCCACACCGGTCATTACGGATGTCACCTCCCGGGTGGAAGAACGTTTCTGTACGCTGAGCTGGCGCTGGCCCGAAGGGGTGCAGGCGGTCTGCATCCATAAGACTTCCGCAGAGGATCGGGAGAGCGGAGAAGTCCCGCCTTCCGGGATGAAGCTCTATACTCGTGAGGAATATAAGGCTAATAATGGGTATCGTGACCGGCTGGAGGAAATCGGTCTGGTCGCGTATACCGTATACATCCGCCTCACGGAGGACGGGGAGACCGTTCTGGTACGGCAAAGTAACGCGGCCAACCGTATAGTTGTCAGCGCAGGCAAGGCGCGGATCTATTATTCCATCCTTCAGAACAAAGGCTGGTTCGGGAAGCAAAAAACAGTACATATGGCGATTACGGCGGAGGTGCCGGTACCGCGGGATGTATTGTGCTATGTGAAGAAGCGCGGCGGTCATCCGGCGGGCAAAGAGGATGGTGTGCTTTTTCCATTCGTGCAGGATTTCGCTGCCGGGCGTAATGTGCTTCCGCCTATTGAGATCGGCAAAGAGGACTTTGTGCGTATCTTTTTCACTGACGGCCGCAAGTATGGACTTTATTATGAACTGGTGCCGCAGTGAGCTAGATGTATGCTTATCAAGCGAGTTTGAGGGCGCAGTAAATCGAGAAGGAATTGCCCATAGAACTTAAGGAGGATGAAGAAATGTCTTTTTTTAGCCGCTTTATGAAAAAAAACCAGCCGCAGCCACGGCCGCTCTATTATGATATTGTGTGTCCGTTTTGCTTCACCAAGTTTGACCCTGCGGATGTTGTCTTTCGGGCGATGCATAGCCGGGAGGACGATGAGAATTACGCGCTCGGCGAGGATGATGCGCTGAATAAATACCGCGAGCGATTCGGGCTCGATTCGGTAGATGATGTGGAAGCGATACTTAAACCAGTTGATATTCCTGAGGAGTATCACCATTACACCGATCATGTGCTGACGGGTCTGACTGACCGCTATGGTGTGCTGACGCGCAGACGGCTGTGTCCGTCCTGCCATAATGAACTGCCCGTGACCGCGGGCAAGGTTCCGAGCAACATTATTTCGATCATCGGAGCTTCCCAGGTAGGGAAATCGGTCTATATGACCTCATTGATCCATACGCTGCAGAATACAACGGCAGGCCATTTTGACGCAGCCTGTATGCCGCTAAATGCAGAGATCAGCCGCAAATTCCGCACACTTTATGAAGAACCGCTCTTCGAGCGTGGGGATCTACTGGCTTCTACGCAAAAAGAGAGAATGCAGGAGCCGTTTATCTTTCAATTTGTGTTTAAGGATGAGGAGAAGCCGCCGCTGACGCTGGTCTTTTTCGATGTGGCTGGTGAAGGCATGGTGGATCAGGATTATCTGGGGCTGCACGGACAGCATATCAAGAACTCTGCCGGTATTCTGTTTATGGTCGATCCGCTGCAAATCCGCTCCATTCGGGAGAAGATTCGGATTAATATCGGTGATCGCCCCGGCGAATGGGTCTCGCAATATGACGAGCCGCGCGATGTGGTGCTGACCATGTTCGGTGATTTCATCGCCTATCAGGAGAAGAGCAAAACCGATATTCCGACAGCCATCGTGCTGGCCAAGAGTGATATGCTGCATTCCCTGAAGGATGAGGATGGCGATTATATCAAATCCAACAGCAATGTGTTCAATAACTACGTTCATCGCAAAACATTGAATCTGGATGAGGTCCGCAATATCGACGGTGAAATCAGCCGCTTTATCAGCAAGGTGGATCGTCCGTTCAAGGATACGATGGATGTGTACTTTTCCAATACCGGTTACTTTGCCGTATCTGCCCTGGGCAGCAATCCCGTCAATCAGAAGATTGAAGGTGTGGTCAGTCCGATCCGTGTGGACGAGCCGTTTATCTGGCTGCTGCACAAGTTGCATTATATTGAGGGGAGCGACGGCCCGTGAGTACCTTTTCAGGGTCCAAGATCACTCAACAGATGTATACCCGTGAGCGCCGCGGAGTTTACCGTTCGACAGAAGGATTTGATACGGTAGCGAAGTCGGAGAGCCTGGACAATAATTTTGTCAAAAAAACACTGCATCCCTTCTGCCTCTACGATGCGCCAGCCGAGCTGACTGTGCGCGGGGAGAAGCAGGAAGCGTTATATCCGGCTGAGCTGCACCTGTTCCATACGGAGTCAGGTGAAACGGTTATCGGAAACAATCAATATCAGGCGACGGATTTCACCGGTCAGCGCAGCGCTTTTTTCGCACATAACTATGTAGTTCCTGCCTCCCGTGCGGAGGAGATCGTGTTGAGCTACGCGGACTGGCTGCAAGCCGACTTTGCGGGGAGTTATGAAGGGGAGCTGGGTGGTACTTTGCCAGAGCTTACGTCTATTCCCGTCTTGCGCAAAGTGCGGCGCTCTGATCCGTTAGCGGTCCTGCGTTCACTAGGATTTGGAGAAGAATTATTCAAGGCGCTGCTGCAGGCAGTTATGACCTCGGTCGCTGGCAAGAAAAAAATATATGTGGCGCTCGATGTGCCGATCTCGGAGCTTTCGGTACGGGCTGCGGAGCTTACGGAGCATATATTCGCCGCACTGCCGTATGAATTCCGCCGGAGGCTGGGTGTGATCACGTATGCCAATGAGCCCAAAAGTCGCAAATATATTCACCTTACCTTTGTGGAAAAGGGTTCGCTCCGCCCTGGTGACCGCAGTGTGGAGAAAGATTTCACCTTTGACCTGGTCACAGGCCGGATAGGCAATGCAGATTTCGGTGAATCCCGGCAACCCTACGCAGATCTGGTGTGGAAGATGCTAGGACAGAAGACGGACGGATTGGATGACTTTGCCCGTTTTGCCGATTCCATGCTGGCTGGAGAGAGCGGAGAGCGTAAGCTTTCCCCTGCGCTCTATAATGAGCTGGCTGTTTTTTATGAGATTGAGCAGGGTAATGAGGCTCTTTACACCGAGAACAAAAGCGCTGTGCTGGGCGGATTGCTCGCTTATCTGCAAACAGAGGGTGCTATAGATACGAGAGTTCGGCTGAATGATATGTTTCTGGAGCGTTTTGACCGTGAATATGATCTCATCCGCCAAAAAGGCATGCTTGTGCCTGCAGTTATGGAAATCTTCAAGGAGTATTTCACGCTGAAGGGGCATACCTATAAGGTTAAAGTTGTTGATTATTTCATCAATGGCATGCTGAATAGTCAATCGGCCGGACGTGAGGATGTACTGGGCGTTGCTTACGGTGTTATCGAGAGCAATGATGAGCTTAGCGAAGCTTTTTTTAAACGAGTGCTGGCGCAGCCCGTATTTCGTAAACAGCTGCTGGAGCCTTATATCGAAGCCCGGCTGGCGGCGGCAGCCAAGTCCGCTGATATCATGGGCTTTGTCGTTCAATGGGGGCGGTTTCTGCCGGAGGTGCTGCTGCAGCCTTTTGTCAGGGACGCGGTCAGAGACTATTTGCTGGAGAAGCTGCAACGGGAGACTGATTCGGTAGCTGCCGTTGCGGCGATTCATGAAACCGTGGATAAAGTGGAAAAAGAGCGGCGCAAAGGGACGGGGCTTTCAACTGAGGTGTTATCGCTGTTGCAGGAGCTTACGGCGGTGGCGGACCGCTTCTTGCTAAACCGCTTGTCGCTCTCTGAGATGTCGCAGGAGCAGTTGTTGGAAATTGCTTTTTTACGCGATCCCCGGGAGGGGATGGTTTGGCAGCCGCCGCTTGATCTTATCACTAAGCAAAAAGCCAATGCGCTGCGAGCCGCTTATCGCTGGTTTGGGGAGGAGAAGCCGAACGAGGCTATTTTCAATAAGCTGTCGCCGAAGGAATTGGATGATGTGCAGCTGTTGGGCAGACGCTGGCTGCAGGAGGCACGGACGCTGGAGCCGTTCGATCGGCTTCCGCTGGCTTTCTACCACAGCAGTGACCGCGAGGGCGGACCGCTCGATTATGATGAGCTGCTGAAGCTGGTTAATCGCAAAACCGGAGCGGATAAAGAGGACGTTTATCGGTTTCTGGCCTGGTCGCAAGGGAATTCTTTGTTCTCCATCTCGAATAAGAAGCTTCATCCGGGTTATCGGCGGGCGATCCTGAAATATTTCCAGAAGCATGATCGCGAAGCCTTCAAGAACCGTGATTTCCGCAAAAGCTATGTTTCCGCGGCAGGCCCTGCCCTGCAAAATGTCTATAATGAAGCCCGCTCCCAGCTGGCTTCGTCACTGGCGAGGTGGATCAGCCGCAGCCGATTTCAACTCCTGATCTCCGGCTCCCTTCTGGGAGTCGTGGTGATTATCGCTATTATTATCATTAGTATGCTGCGTCCAGAGGGGGCAGGCACCGCCTTGCCGGAGACAAGCCCTTCGCCAACTCCCGCTCAAACGGCCGTAAGTCAGCTTCCCCCTGCTTCAGTGTATCTGAAGAGCAATAGTGATGTGGAGGCAGGCAGTGTGCTGGTGTTCACCTTCGCCAAAGCTGACGAATGTCTCCAGTTCAAGCCAACGGAGATTGGTTTGGTCAACTCCGCTGGGAAGATTACGGACACCTACAAAGTGATCTCTACCAAAAGTACCTGTCCGGTTCCAGCTTCGGGAACGCCAGGAACAGCGGATCAGGACAACGCCGCTACTGGAGGAACCGCGACGAATGATGCGGCTGCGGCTGCGAACGCGACGAACGGAGGCAACACGGTTGATACAGCAGCAAAAGATAAGGCCGCGGCTACGTCCGCGAATACTGCAGGCAGCAACAGTTCAGCCTCTGCTACTGCTGTGAGTGGCTCCGAGAAGACGACTTCGCCCGATACGGGACAGGCTGTCTCACTCCAGGTTGATGCCACACTAGAACCAGGAATAGTATTAGTGGAGGGCAGTGTGCTTAAAGCCGGGAATTACTCGCTGACCTTGCAGCCAGACCCAGGCTCAGCATCAACCCCTGATTTGTCTGATCCAAGTAATAGTCCAAGTGCTGATCCAAGTGCTGTGCCCTCAGCTACCGCAAGCCCGGAGGTAACAGCAGAATAAAATCGAAAACTCCTGAACTGTGCAGGACTTCTACCGAGAGGTAAAGGTCTGCGCGGATTCAGGAGTTTTTATCTGCATCAGTTTACGATTGCCTCTGTCATGTCCCTTGTAGACTTCTTCCAAATATAAGAATTGAATAATATAAATCCTTGTGAATATATTCTAAACACCTTACAATGAATTAGAACTATTTTTTGAACATTAAAATTAAATATTAATTTTGAAAAAGGTGCAGGTTCTGTCAGAAGAGCCTGCTTAAAAGGGAAGTCCGGTGCAAATCCGGCGCGGTCCCGCCACTGTAAATGCAGAGCAGCTCTTTCATAGGCCACTGTCCTAGAACTAGGATGGGAAGGTGAAGAGATGCGATGGATGCATAAGTCAGGAGACCTGCCTTTTTCGTGAACGTTTCTATTCTTCGAGGGGTGAGAATGTGGAACATATGTAGATTGGTAGTGTCACTGGAGCTTTATGCACCGCAGACCTCAATATATGTATTCTTCCCGGACCGCCCTTTTAGGGCGGTTTTTATGTTGCGTTATAAGAATTTATAATACCCAATTCATTCACAGAAAGAGGTTAACTATGAAGAATATTTTCTCCTCCAAGCTGTTTACGCTTGGTCTGGCCTTATTGCTCGTCATTTCGATTCTAGGTACATCACTTGTTCCGGCTGGACAGGTCTATGCTGAGGCACAGCAGTCCGCTGTACAGGAAGGGACTGGCGTGACTAGTGTGACTGAGGCAACATACGCGGCCGCCGAGTTTATTTTGAATAGTGGAGTAGAGTCGGAATGGCAAGCTATTGGTCTGGCCCAAGCTGGCTATAAAGTACCAGATAGCTATGTTCACTCGCTTGAGAATCAAGTGATGACCGCTCAGGGGAATTTCTCGAATGTTACGGATTACGCCCGGATTGTACTTGCTGCAAAAGCAATGGGTGCCGATCCTGCCCATTATACTGAGCTGGGTTACAATCTGATTAAGAAGATTTATAACAATGATAAGATGAGCGGTCAGACGCTCAATAATCCAGTCTATGCACTGCTGGCCTTGGATTCAGGTCAGTATACCGTTCCTGGTGATGCGTTATGGACAGCGGATAAGCTGCTCACCGAAATTCTGTCCAAACAGAATGCAGATGGCGGTTTTACCTTAAACACGGGAGCTAGCGATGTCGATATGACGGCGATGGTCTTGACTGCATTGGCAGCTCATAAAGATAATTCAGCGGCCAATTCAGCGGGACAACGGGCAGTAGCTTGGTTATCCGCTGCACAGGATGGCAATGGCGGCTTTGGGATTAGCAGCGAGAGTGTCTCACAAGCGATCATAGGTCTGTCTTCTTTTGGAATAGACCCTGCTGGTGCAGATTTCACCAAGAATAATATAGAGCTCGTCGGGAAATTGTTAAGCTTCCACCTCGCAGATGGCAGCTTTGCTCATAGTCAGAACAGCAGCTCTGACGTGTTTGCTACCCAGCAAGGGCTGCAGGCGCTGGTTGCCTATAACCTGTTCACTAAAGGTGGCAACGGTAAATTATACGATTTCTCTAATCCAGCAGTACAGAACCCATTGGTTTATGTTCCGCTTACTATTGAAGGCCCTGAGAGTACATTGGCCCAGGGAAGTGCGTATGCAGGGAATGTATTTGAAGCTTTGCAGAAGCTGGCAGTACAGAAAAGTCTCCCGTTAGTAATCGCTTCAGGCAATTATGTCAAGGGGATTGGAAAAGTTGTGGCTGGAAGTTATGGCGGTTGGGATGGCTGGATGTATGCTGTCTCCCGTGACGGCCAGTGGATCTCTCCGGATGTAGGCATGAGTGGCTTTGTTCTTAAAGCTTCAGACAAGGTGCTGATTTATTATGGGGGAAGCGATACTCAACTAGTTAATTCCGTTACATTCTCTCAGGAACAGCCTAAAGAAGGAACACCTTTTAAGGTTACTGTGACTAAGAAAACATGGGTCTGGAACAGCAAGACATCTACATCAGATCCTGTAACGGCACTGGCTAATGATGTGGAGGTTCAGATTGGAACCCAAACGGTTTCTACAGATACTTACGGAGTAGCAGAGTTTGCAGCCGGTGTTCCAGCTGGTGATTACACGCTGACTATAACCGACTACAAGCCGGGGGAGCTACCCTCGCCGGGGAAACTGCCATCAGTAGCGAAGTATACGCAAGCCTTGCAGGTGGTGCCTCAGAATGTAACAGCCTCGCTGTCTGTCGAAGGACCCCAAGGTCCTATCGCTGCGGGAACCTTACAAGCTGCCAATGCACTTGAAGCTTTACAGCAGCTTACAACATCAAATCATATTCCAATAGATATTACCAAATCTTCATATGGAAGCTATGTATCAGGGATTAATGGAATTGCGAGTGGAACTTACGATGGATGGTGGAGCTTTGTAGTCTCACGTAACGGTGAATGGATCTACCCAAGTGTAGGGATGGATGCTTTTGAGCTGCAGCAATCAGACCATGTGCTTGTCTATTATGCAGGAAGCACAACACAAGTGGTCAATGCTGTGGCCGTTTCCCCAGCGCAACCCCTGCGGGGAGAGGCGTTTACAGTAACAGTTACCCAAAAGGAATGGGTGTGGAATAAGACTACTTATACCTCGGACCCGGTGATTTCACCAGCAGCTAACGTGCAGGTATCCATCGGCGGCAAGACCGAAACGACGAATGCTCAAGGCATGGTCTCTTTTGCTGGAGGACTGTCGGCAGATACTTATACTATAGCGGTTACTGGTTATGTGGCAGATCATACACCGAAGGTGGCTCGTTATACACAGTCACTGGTTGTTTCTTCGCCCTCTGCGACAATCTCCGTAATCGGGGACAGTGCACGTGGAACGATTCTTTCCAGCACGAAGGTCGCTTTGAACACTGGAGATACGCCATACAGCCTGCTAGTCCGCCAATTGGGCAGCAAGGTCACTACTTATGGCAGCGGATCAAGTTTGTATGTGAAAGCCATTGACGGCTTGGCAGAATATGACCGCGGGCCATTAAGTGGCTGGATGTATTCGGTCAACGGGGTATATCAGAATGTTAGTGCAGGGGCATATTTTCTGGGGAATGGCGATACGTTAGCTTGGCGTTATACCACTAATGCTGGAGCTGATTTGGGCCAACCAGCGGATGGTTCGGCAGGAACGGGTGCTTCCGGCGCTGGGGCCGCAGTAAGCATCACTGTAGACAACACGCTGCCGCTTAATCAAGTGGGAGAGACAACAGCTGTTACTAATTTGAGCGCCAAAATGACAGCTGCGCAAGCGGCGGTACTTAGCACAAACTTGGCGGCCAATAAAGTATCCGTCACACAGGAGGTTACAGCAGGTGCAGCGGCTACGCTTACGGATAGTACTCGTGAAGTGCAATTGCAGATCCCGGCTGGAGCGGTCTCGGGTCCAGTCAAGATCACAGTACAGGAGCAGAGCTCAAACCTCAGTGAACTGGTATCCGGTTTGTACGAATTCACTCCTGATGGCACTAAATTCACCAAGCCCGTGGACTTAGCAATTACGATCCCGGTAACCACAAATTTCCCGGGCAATCTGGTTGTGGCTTGGCTCAACAAGACGACTAATCAATGGATTCCTGTTCCATCCAGTCTGGATGTCAAGACTGGAGTCATCACAGGCAAGGTTAGTCATTTCACTTCGTATGCAGTCATTGACCGCAGTAAATGGGAACCGCAGCAGGAACAGCTGAAGAGCGATATCGCCGCTATGGCGAAGAATATTACAGCAGCCGGAGAGATTAGTGCTTGGCAGGCCCTTGGCCTGGCGCGATCCGGCAATGGGGTGCCATCCAGCTTTTTAAATGGAGTGAAAGAGCAGTTAATCGCGAACAAAGGCGAATTCCGCAAGGTAACTGATTATGAGCGACTCGCCTTGGCGGTAGCGGCTAGTGGCGGTGATCCACTGAATATCGGCGGATTTAATTTGATCGAGAAGATATACAACAATGCGAATATGCTTAATCAAGGCAGCAACGGACCGATTTTTGCCCTGATTGCCTTGGATAGCGCAGCCTACAGTGTACCTGCCAATGCACAGTGGAATAAGGAAAGCTTGCTCAAGTGGATTCTGGAGCAGCAAAACACAGACGGCGGTTTCCCGTTGACCGCAGGCGAGGTCAATAATGTGGACATAACCGCTATGGCAGTTGCCGCGCTTTCAGCTCATGGAGAGCAGGCGGCAGTGAAAGTTGCTATCGACAAAGCGATCAACTGGCTGTCACAGCAGCAGTTGGAGAACGGCGGCTATAAGCTGTCCGGTGAGGAGAATAGCGAGAGTGTAGCTCAGGTTATTATTGCTCTGTCCGCAGCGGGCGCAGGCCCTAATGATTCCCGGTTTGTCAAAGCAAAGGGTGGGCTTCTTAGCAACCTGGCAGCTTATAAAAAGGCAGACGGGGGTTACGCCCATGCTCCAGCGGATGCCATAAGCAACAGCCTTGCGACTGAGCAGGTGCTTCTGGCTCTGACGGCCTATGACCGATTCCTGAACGGGCAAGCAAAGCTGTACAGTCTCTCTTCCGTTCCAACTGCCATAAGCGTAATTTTTGATGACGAACAGCAAATTTCGGCTTGGGCGCTGGATGCCGTACATGCGGTCTATGATAGAAAGCTGATGCAAGGTGTTAGTGGCAGCAGCCTAGTGTTTGCACCTAAAGAAAACATTACACGGGCACAGTTTGCAGCACTGCTGCTGAGATTGACCCACAATGCGCCAGCAGCAGCTTCCACAGCACCTGTATTCAGCGACGTAAAAGCTGGGGCATGGTACTATGGAGATGTGCTGAAAGCGAAAGAGCTGGGCATTATTGACGGGATCAGCGCGACAGCTTTTAATCCGAACGGGACAATCACCCGCCAGGATATGGCTGTGATGATTGCCAGAGCGTTTAAACTTAGTGGTCCAACTGACGTACAGAGCTTTAAAGACGAAGGCAAAATCAGTCCGTATGCCTCGATTGCCGTACATTCCGTGGCAGAGTTGGGCTATATGACTGGTTTCAATGGAGCCTTTAATCCTTCAGCCTCTGTCACTAGAGAGATGGCGGCTGCGGTAGCCGTCAGATTGCCCTAAATAATTGTCTTAACGTCCAATTGAAAGTATATAGAGAAGGGATGGAACGGGGGAGGTTATTGCCAGCCCTCGTTCTTTTCCCTTTTTACGGAGGTGTGCAGAATAATGTCCAAACTAGCTACACGTTTACTAAATATTTTTCTGGTAGTCCTGCCCATAACTCTAATCTTGGTGACTGGATGTTCTTCCGGTGAACCGCAAGCTTCTGGTGCAAAAACGACTTCGAACGTTAGCGGTAACTTAGAGAGCAGCGGGGCTGAGGCTGAGGCTTCCGGCTCTGCATCGGTGCCGGAAGCAGGAACAGGGGCGCTGCAGTCCGCGCCTCCTGCCACAGGCGCCAACGCGTCTGCGCAAGCCGCAGCCGCAGGCGAAGGCACAGCACAGCCAGCGACTGCCGCGCCGAGCGGCAAGCCTGCGGCTGCTTCCGGCCCGGAGTCGGCTGCGGCTCCGGCAGGAACCACACCGGCAGCAACGCCAAGTCCGGCTGCCGGCAATGCTGGTTCTGCTTCTAAGGCTTCGCCAGAAGCAGATCACGCAGATGGAGGCTCTCCATCTGCGCAGGTCTCTGCGCCGTCTATAGCTGCTGCACAGCCAACGGCTACGGCCAAGCCGCCGTCCACAGCGAAGCCGGCGACAGCAGTTCAACCCGCAGCTTCGGTGAAACCTGCGGACAATGCAGCAGCAAGCACCGCCACCCTATCCATCGTCGGGGATAAGGAGTTTGGCATTATTATGTCTGCCACCTCAGTGAAGTTGGAGGAGGGCGACAGTGTGCTGGATCTGCTCAAGCGAGTTACCCGCGCGAATAAAATGCAGATGGAATTTAGCGGTGCCAAAGGATTTTCCTACATCGAAGGCATTGATAATCTGTACGAATTCGACCATGGTGCGGAGAGCGGCTGGATGTACCGGGTAAATGGAGAATTCCCGAGCAAAAGCGCAGGGGCCTATACCGTGAAGGCGGGAGATACGATTGATTGGCTGTACACGCTTGATATGGGCAAGGATATCGGAGCCAAGGGGCCATGAACAATGGCTTCCGTTCCATGCATCCAGCCGTAACTTTATTATATTATGCAGGGCTGCTGCTGTTCGCTGCTCTGCTGTTTCACCCCGTGTTTTTGCTTACGGAAATGATTGGAGTATTGGGGCTGCTGCTTATGCAGGGGCAGGGGCGGCATTTACTGCGAGCCCTGCCCTTTTACCTGCTGATGGCCGGTTCCGTTGCCGTAATGAATCCGTTGTTCTCGCATAGAGGCGCTAATATCCTGTTTTATTTGCTGGATCAGCCGATTACGCTTGAAGCCGTGCTCTATGGAGTGATGATGATGCTGGTGCTGTTGACGATTTTTATCGTATTTATGTCTTATAACTACACAGTCACGACAGATAAATTTATGTATTTGTTCGCAGCAGCGGCACCGAGAACTGCGCTGCTGAGCCTGATGGCTATCCGGTTTGTACCGTTGTTCCAAAGGCGTCTGCGCCAGATCACCTTAATTCAGAGCATTAGAGGCATTAACGTTAACTCGGGGAAGTTGCGTAAAAGAATGAAAGACGGTATGACGCTGCTCAAGGTGCTCTTAACCTGGTCGCTGGAGGAGGCGCTGCAAAGTGCCGATTCAATGAAAGCCCGCGGTTATGGCCTCCATAAACGCAGCAATTACGGAATCTACAAGCTGGACCGGCAGGATATCTGGATCTTAATTGTACTAACGGTCAGCGGTCTGTTTACACTGCTTGGCTGGCTGCAAGGATACGCCATGCTGGAGATCTATCCACGCATGAAGCCCGCGGTATTCAGCTGGGACGAAGCTGCAGTGTTCGCGAGCTTTTGCCTGTTCGTGCTGACGCCCTTAGGGCTGGAAGGAAGGGAGAAATGGTTATGGAGATCATCACGGCGGAGCGGTTATCCTTCCGTTACCCCGATGAAAGCAGGGACTCGCTCCATGAGCTTTCGTTCACGGTAAATGAAGGGGAATTTGTAGTGCTCTGCGGACCTTCGGGCTGCGGCAAAACAACACTCCTGCGTCACCTGAAGCGGGAGCTTACACCCGTGGGGACCGGCAGTGGAACGCTCAAGTATAAAGGCCAGCTGCTGGCCGAGTTGTCACCGGAAAGAGCAGCCGGAGAGATCGGGATGGTGTTCCAGAACCCGGATGCGCAGATAGTGATGGATACCGTATGGCATGAGCTGGCTTTTTCCATGGAGAATATGGGTTATCCACCTTCCGTAATGCGCAGCAGACTGGCGGAAATTTCCGGACTGTTCGGGTTGGAGCCTTTGTTATATAAGTCGGTGCACGAGCTTTCTGGTGGACAAAAGCAACTGCTTAATCTGGCCTCCGTCCTGCTGCTTCAGCCCAAGCTGCTGCTGCTGGATGAGCCGACCTCACAGCTGGACCCCGTGGCTGCAAGGGAATTCATCGGAATTCTACAGCGTTTGAATGAGGAAATGTCGATGACTATAATCATCAGCGAACATAGGCTGGAAGAGGTGCTGCCCTTAGCTGACCGTGTCCTGCTAATGGAAGATGGGGCCTTGAAGGCCTACGGCAGCCCGCGGGAAATGGTGCGGAGGATCGGCAAAGAGCTATCTCCGTCTCATTTAGCTTATTTGCCTACGGCAGCCCGCCTGTTTCTGCGACTCTCGCCTGAAGCGGAGTCTGCGGAGCTGAGTTCTCTTCCGCTGACCGTTCGCGAGGGCAAGCAATGGCTGCAAAAGCGGCAGTTATTGGAGACAGCAGCTGGAGAATCTGAGGTTGCTGGATTTGCGGCAAATGCAGGGCAATCCACCGATGGTGCAGCCAGAGTCGCAAGATCACGGTCGTCTGCCAAACAAGCAGAGGTACTGCTGAACTGCCGTGAGGTTACCTTCCGGTATGAGAAGGATGGACCGGAGGTGCTGAAGAAGCTGTCATTATCGCTGTTTCGGGGGGAGCTTCTGACCATCATGGGCGGAAACGGTGCGGGGAAGTCCACACTGCTGCATGTGATCAGCGGCCTTGCGAAGCCACAGCGAGGCAAGGCAGAGCTCGCCAAAGGAGTAAGCGCCGGATATCTGGCGCAGAATCCGTTACTCTATTTCAGCCAGGACACGGTATTGGAAGAACTGCAGCATATGGCGCAGTATGCCAGGATGACGGAAGCAGAGTCCCAGCATGAAATTGCAGGATTGACCGATATCTTTCAGCTTCAAGACCTATGGGGAAGCCATCCGCAGGATATTAGCGGT